>JAFSBV010000030.1 GCA_017437125.1 Bacteroidales bacterium
ACGGGTCTTACCCATTTGCAAAACTTGAGAACCGCCCGGATCCATTGTCCTTTGTTAAACTTTATTTATCGGCATAAATTTACTACTTTTGTCATACAAACCTTGGTGCAGAGAACTACGCTGCAAATCTAAGGTTTGCATCAAAAACAGTTAGGTTCGACCGTTTGAAAGACTCACATCTTATCTTCTTGCGGTTAATTATCCGCATTTTTTGCGGTTAATAGTCCGCAAATTGCTATATTTGCTGAAAATTCATTGGATATGTATATACACGAGACACAGAACTGGCCTGACTTTACTTGGAACAGGGAGCAGATAGATGCCAAGCTGATTAAAGTAAGCAAAGCGGCAGGATACCTTGAGGGAAGATTGTCTGCTATCGGATTTGATGTACAGCAGCAGGCGGCTGTGGAGGCATTGACACACGATATCGTATCATCTTCTGAGATTGAGGGGGTGCTTCTGAATTCCGATCAGGTGCGGTCTTCTGTGGCAAGAAGAATGGGAGTGCATATCACGAATGAGACGGAGCCGTCGCATTACATAGAGGGAGTGGTGGAGATGATGCTTGATGCTGTAAACAACTTTGCCAGTCCTTTGACACACGACAGACTTTTCGGATGGCACAATTGTCTGTTTCCAACCGGGAGGAGTGGCATGGAGCCGATAAATGTAGGACAGTATCGCGTAGATCCGATGGATGTGGTGTCAGGTACTTGGGGAAGAGAGAAGGTACATTATCACGCTCCGGCAGCAGAGGATGTGCCAGCAGAGATGCAGAGGTTTCTTGCCTGGTTCAATTCAGATGAGACAGCGAAAGATTATGTAAAGTCAGCCATTGCACATTTCTGGTTTGTGAGCATCCACCCTTTCGATGACGGAAACGGAAGAATAAGCAGGGCGATTGCAGATATGGCATTAAGTCAGGCTGACAACTCGACATTGAGGTACTTCAGCATATCCCGTCAGATCAATAAAGAAAAGAGAAAATACAACGACACATTGGAAAGGTGCCAGAAAGGTTCCTGCGACATTACCGTATGGATCGAATGGTATCTTGATTGTATGCTAAGATCCATTGAGGGAGCAGAGGAAATGCTGTCATCTATCCTGAACAAAGCCATCTTCTGGCAGAATCATTCACAAACAATACTGAATGACCGTCAGAAGAATGTCCTCAATATCTATCTTGACGGCTATATCGGTAAACTGACCACGAAGAAATGGGCGAAACTGGCGAAGACATCTCCTGACACGGCGGCCAGAGACATCAAGCAACTTACTGAAGCCGGGATTCTTATACCTCAGGAAGGAAAATTCAGGAATGTTCCATACAGTATCGTAATTTCAAAGGATTTGATTCTGACTCCTTGTCCGGAGGATGAGGAAGAATAATTGTCCTGGGGTCCTGAGAAAACCCTGTTCATACAACAAGTTCTACCCACCTACCTACAAAGAGTTCCTCATCAATATGGAAGACAAGATGCAGGATGACGAATTCCTTGGCGACACCCAACAATTGCTCAGACCCGATGAAAAATTTGATCCTGTCAGTGGATACGAACTAGTAAAAAGAATGTTGATTGATAGACTACAGCAGAAATAGGAACATTTACAATAACAAACCCCTCCACAGATACCTGTAGAGGGGTTTTCGTGCTCCCCCAGGGGCTATAGTATGATTTGCAACTCATTGATTCTCAAACACGGTCTCAAAAATGAACAACAGATTAACAAACAGTTATTTTCGATTACCGTTTTATAGTCCTTTAGGGTCTATTATAGTTCGATTATCAACTTCAAATTCTCGGTAGCTTTGAGTTATAGTTTGATAAAGTATGATACAGTTTCAGAACCAAACTTAACAAGCATTTATTTTAAAGAACGTATATTTCCGTTGGGGCCACAAAGATATACAATATTCATTCAAACTACAAGCATACGGTATAGTAGTTAATTTGTCATTTGCTCTGAATATTACTACATGTCATTTTTTAAATCTGATGGCACGTCGGTTTGTTGTAATTTGGCTATCTCTTGGATTCAGACTTACTGCCTGTATTATCTTCTGTCTATCCGAGAAGGTAACATGGTTATTATATAAATATGATCTCACTCTAGCTCGTATAATACTCATCGCGACAGGATTATCGTTCAATTCCTCTACCAAATCCTTTAGCTCAGGGATAGCGATCTTAGAGAAACAGCTGATTATTGAGAAGGAGACCAACTTGGCAGCCGGACTACCTATTTCCTCTGCAACTTGAGTAAATATTGCTCTCAACTCTTTAGTACCAACAGAATTTATCATTTTTGAGAATACGAACAAACAGAAGTTCAATGAAGTAATCTCGAAAAAAGCATCAAGTTTCTTCTTTATCTCATCATTAGAAATACCCTCTTTCTTATTCTTAATAATATCATCTATCACCTGAGCTTTATCTGTTTCTACGATAGTTCCAAAATAACTAATAGTACGGAATGCTGTTTCATACATCTGCATAACCATTGCTTTGATATCTGTTTTAGGCAAAGATCCCTGGCGATTTTTAACAATCTGTCCTACGACCTCTATAGAGCGCAATGCCTTGTTCATGTTCTGTATCTCAACAGGAAGAGCATTAGGATTAACCTTATCTTTAGACAAATATTTATCCCTTTCGTCCATTTTCCTCAACATATTCTCACGCTCTTTCTCTGGATCGATTTTCTCTTCAGGAGCAACTATTTCTTTCTTAAGACTCTCACAAAGTTCGTTTAACAAAGTGTAATATTTATCATCTCTTTTTAACGTTACTGGCTCCTGTCTTTCAAGAGCAGAAGTCAATGCTAATTGAGTCGCTTCAATAAATTGTGGATTTTTGATGTGGTGAGCAATAAAAACAAGGATATTAGATTTCTGCTCATCATGAATATTTATACACAAATCCAAGATATCGTTCACCCCCTCTTCAGAGTGAATATTACCTGCCATATATTTTGCAACTAAAAAATAATAGATATAGTTATAGGAGAACCTATAGTAATAATCATCTGTACATTTAAGTAGATTGCATTTAAGGAGATTATTCTTTGTCTCTTTGTATCCTTGTGTAAAATAAGTATGTTGATATTTTGTATAGAAATCCGAAAATTCTGCCTCAGATATAGATTTACCATTTTTAGTATATATAAAGTATGCTAGATTCATCAAGACATTATAGTATCTATCAATCTTCGTTTTATCTTCCACACATGTCATCAAGGCACATGTTATCAGCGCTTCATAACAATATCCATAAGACGTTTGCTCCAGCGAGGTACCTTGAATCTTAGTATTAGACAATAGTATAGATAATATATAAATCGGATATGATGGCATATATTCCTTACCCAGGAAATTCTCAACCATATCAAACCCCGCTTTCACTTGTTCCAACAACACCTGTTGCTGTATTGTTGATGCATTAACATTATATGTGGAATAAAATTTTTTCACCAGTTCATTCCGTTTCAGGTGACCGAGAGGTTTAATGCGAGCCAACAGTGCATCTTTCTTTTCCATAAGATAATAAGACGAAGCTACATTCTCATTCTCTCTAGTAGTAAGAACTACCTTATGAAAGCGATCGACAAGTCTGTCTATAATATTCTTCTTTGCTGTATCATTTAACGTACACTCATCAAAATTGTCAATAAGTAACACTTTACGGGCTTTATCATATTGACCATATTTCTCCTTTTCATCACTATTATACTGTTCCGAAAAAGCATTCTCAATAAGTTTGTCAAGCTTATCATTTGTAATATTTTTACCCTTTATCAGAACCGGATACATATACCTATCAACAAAGCGAAGATAAAACATATTTAGCAAACTCGTCTTTCCGCTCTGATCATCACCTTCAAGCATAACTAGATTAAACTGAACATCATCTATAATGGTCGAACTATCAGTAAAATCTTCATCTACTTTAATATGTTTTGTGTTTATACGTTCAAGATCTGGAAACACAAAAAACTCATCAAGTGTCATCTTCGCATTCTCACTATTGTGAATAGGAATTGACATCTTTTTCAGTGACTTCAGAAAAACGTCATTATGACGAAACTCATCAGTTTTCCTTTCATTGTTCAAATCCACAGATTCTTCCTTCTTCTTAGAATATATACCACTCGAATATTCAAAAGATCTAACGGTACAATCGAATGAGTCCAAATCTATTACAAAGCTATTAAAAGTAGACTCTCTTGTACCACCAGTTTGACCAGAATACAAAGTACCTCCTTCAAATTCATTAACAACCTCTCCTTCATAGTGATCCACAATTTGTGAAGATGATGGTGTATGCTCATGACCAAACAACACTATATTCGAAGTCTGCATTATGCGCTTTCTAAAGTTGTTCTTATTATTGTCACAGGCGGGAGTCAACCATGAATAATGATGATGAAACAAAGAAATCACCAAGTCTGCATTACAAGTCTCTTGTACCAGCATATTCATTGGCACAACAAGACTATTCTGACTTTCATTCATAGTGGACATCCATGCAGTATTATATAGTCTGAAAAGAATAGTCTTATCTCCAACTCTTATAGGTAGATCATTATTGATCGAGAGTACATATTCCTTATCAATCATAATGTCTCGAGCAAAGGATTGATACTCTTTTTGAATAGCGGAGACCATGTCATATACGCTTTTGTCAACTGTTTCCAAATTCGAGCGCACACCATTAAGCAGCATAGTCCTTGCTTTTGTATCATTGTCAAAATTACAATCATGATTACCTGGTACGCAGATAATTTTATTCTCCAGTTCGGTTTCTCTCAGATTTCTTTCTGCAAAGGACCTTAATAAAGCCTTAAAGAAAAGTTTTGCATAACCATACTACTCTTCTTTTCCGGAATAGACAACATCGCCAGAAACAGCTATAATAATCTTATTACATTCCGAGAAATCATTCCATATAGCGGAAACTATATGATTCGTTTTATTTATGAGCCATTGATAATTACTACTATCAATATGTAAATCCGAAAGATGTAAAATAGCGACTTTCATAGTAATAGATTATTAAATTGTTAGTATCATGGTCTTCTTAACCTTCATCGTCAAAACATATATAACTAGTATAGAAATCCTAACATCCAGAGTGGTAGTTTTGCGCCATCTGGCATATCCCAATCGTCGGCAAATACGTATGAGTCTTTGAGACCGGCGATCTGAGAGAAGTCTTTACTTCGGCCGCCAATTTCAAAAGTGTATCTGCCATCTACCTTGAAGTCTCCTTGTGTCTTTCCATATTCTACACGATGACATTCTGCCAAACTATTGATGGCAAAACATTCGCGAGCCGTTCCTATATCAACTTTACCTGGAGCGAGAGCGTGAAGGAGGTTAGGATTCTCCATATATACTTTATCCGGTTTGGATAGTTTGCCCATCTTCTTTTTATCAGAGTAGAGAAGGTTAAACACTTTGGCATCTCCAAGGTACTTAAGATATTCGACCACAGTATCACGTCCTATCTCCAATGAGCCAGCTAATTTGTTAGCGTTCAACTCAAATGGAACTTCTTCAGCAATGAGTTTCACCAGTGCCTGAATCTTTCGTATGTTTGAGACATCAACATTACATATTTGTGGCAACTCTGTCTCTATGATGTAGTTCACGACTTGCTCTATACGAGTGTAGTATTCGTTCTCACCTTCAAGAAGGAATGGATAGTAGCCTTTTTCGAGGTATTCTTTGAATAGGACTATCGGTTTACACTTTGATGTCACCATCTCCCACAATTCGTATGGGCGTGACAAGATATCCTCTAACGTCCATTTAGGAAAATCCAAAGCATGATAGAACTTCAGGGCCTCGCGGAATGAAAGTCCTGGCATAGTATACTTGATAGCACGACGTGAAAGATCCGCATCACCTTCTCTGAGTTGGAGAAGAGACGAACCGCTTACAATGAGCTTGAGAGATGGGAAAAGTTCATATATCTCTTTGACTTCCTTGCTCCAGTCCATTGTCCCGGGCTTGTATTTATGGATCTCATCAATGACAAGCAGTTCTCCACCGTGAATATGGAACTCCTCTGCAAGCCCTACCAATGTTCTCGTAGAAAAGTCAACCGTGTCTGCTGAACAATATAGAACGCTTCGGTCTCCTGGCTGGTAGTTCTGCTTGATATGCTGTTTGATAAGCGTGGATTTACCGACTCCTTTTGGGCCCATAATACTTATTATTTGCGCATTCCAATGAATCTGATCCATCTTTTCACGGATGATCTTCATTGATGTATTGGCCAAAAGCCTGTCGTGTTTTCTATATAAAGCATCCATATCATCAAAATTTATGAGCCAAATATAAGAAAAGTGTTGCGCCAAAACAACACTTTTCTTAAAAAGTGATGGTCACACGCGACAAAACTACAACTTAAATCTATCCCCAGAAATAAATCTTCAGGATTGCATATAGTATGACTGCACTGCGGGTGAAACAGATTGTCTTGCGGTTTAGCCGCTTCAAGTGGGTTCGGAGGTTCAGGTTGTGGCGTTCTATATGAGTTGTTCCCCGTTTTCCTCGGACATGTACTTCACATGGAACCAACGACAGGTAATGTACCAGATAATCCGTATAGACTTTTGACGGCGCAGAACTGTTGACAGTCTTGAAAATCGTGGATAACATTTCAATGGACCTGCCACCTACATTAAAGGCTACGACTTCCTTAGACTTTCTGTCAAGAGCGTAACCGATCCATAACGGCTTGTGCTTATTACCCAGGAATGTCCACATTTCATCCACCTCATACTCTCGATGAGGTTTTATCCGTGGCATCTCAATACTATCTGCTATCTTCTTGATTCAAACAAAAAAGGCGGTTAAAAAACCGCCTTTGTGCTCCCCCAGGGGCTCGAACCCTGGACCCCAACATTAAGAGTGTCGTGCTCTACCAACTGAGCTAGGGAAGCAATAAATATTTAAAGAACTTGTGTGGTGCTCCCCCAGGGGCTCGAACCCTGGACCCCAACATTAAGAGTGTCGTGCTCTACCAACTGAGCTAGGGAAGCATAATTTTTTCCGTGATTCGCATGGGGCTCGAACCCATGACCCCAACATTAAAAGTGTTGTGCTCTACCTACTGAGCTAGCGAATCAATCCGAGGTCATTCTTGGGTCTCTAGTGAGTTCCTTTCGAATTGGGATTGCAAAGGTACATTTTTTTTCTTAGTATGCAAAACTTTTTTGACTTTTTTCACTCGGGAAAGGCACTCGACTCAGACCACATTTTCCAATTCTCTGATTATCAAGTCGGAAGCGGAACGAGCCCATTCCACAAAACCAGATTCCGGTTTGAAATGATCTGTAAATTCCACAAGACGGCTCAGATCAAATCTGTCACAAGCCACTCCTGCGCCATTCCTCGTAGCATCAAAGGCATTTATTTCCTGTTCGATATGGGACGGAACCATCAGTACCGGCTTGCCAAGATACATAGCCTCGCATATGGACTCGAAGCCAGCGGTGCTTGCGTAAGCCCTGCATCCTGCCATCTGGCGAAGGAATTCATGATCATCTATAAGATAGAAACTCAACGTATCATCTATCACTTGCACCTTCCCCGCTTCCCAATTATCCCAGAAGAAGCGGAGCGGAATTTCCGGATGCGACTCATGCCACTCCATGACATCCTTTGCGAATCCTGAATTGAGCATATAACCATGTATGTAATCTCCATCAGAGGGATGGAGATCCATTACTTCAGGACGAAGAAGAGGAGGGACAACGACAATGTTATGTTCCTGATCCGGCTCCATATGACGAAAAGATAGTGCCAGATGCTTTACAGAGCCTACAGAAGTCATTCTTGTAAAGAAATCAAGAGCAACACTGCCGGGATATTTATGGCGCGGCAGACCGAAATCCTTGTGGAGGAAAAGATACTGATGCCCGATGCTTACCATCGGTATATGAAGTTCGTAAAAGAAATATGTCATTCCCGCCAGCAGTTCATAGAAATTCACCACGACGTCGGCATCAGAAGAATGGATTTCAGCCTTGATGAGCTGCATGGACGGATAGAACCTATGCATGTTGAAGGAATTGAAAAGCACGGTAGTAACCATGCTCGGCTTGCGGTTGTCAGCCGAAGGCATGAAATTCATGCTTTCGAACTGTACGACGGGAGCACTGATTCCTTTCGTGAAGAAATCCGGGAGTTTTCTGCTCGGACTCTTTCCGACAAGCACCTTTACAATCTGATGTCCGTTAGTACGGAGAAGACCGGCAAGAGTAAGAGCCTGTGTCATGTGTCCCCTGCCCTCTCCCTGAACTATGAATAAATATTTCATCTGATTTCAATTTTGAAGATAAGTTCAGAATCCGGACTCGGGGAACTGCATATCCTTGTAATAGAGGATCTTCCATGATCCGTCAAAGTCCTCGACAAGAGCTGACATGGTTTCAACCCAGTCTCCGGAATTCAGATACCTTATGCCATCAATTATTCTATCCTCCGGACGGTGGATATGTCCGCATATCACTCCCTGACAGCCTTTCGTGCGTGCCATATCCGTAAGCATCGTATCGAAATCGGATGCATTTGAGACAGCCTTCTTGACCTTGTTCTTGATAGCCTGTGAAAAGGAATAGTAAGGCCGGCCTCTCCATGACTGGATCCTGTTATACATGACATTGATCTTCAACAGGAAATTATACATGACATCTCCGAGCTTTGCCACCCATTTCATATTGGAAGTAATGCTGTCGAATACATCTCCGTGAGTCACGAAGAACTTCTTTCCTCCGGTCTCAAGAATCATATCCTTCAGGATGTTCAGCTTGCCCATCGTCATCGGGATGATCTTGTCAAGAAAATCATCATGGTTTCCTCTGAGGAAGTTGACCTCAGTTCCATGTCTTTCCACCATCTTCATGATTATACGGAAAAAACGGGACTGGTCAGCTCCCCAGAATGCATTGTCATTCTTCTGAAGCTGCCAACCGTCAATAGTATCACCATTAAGAATAAGCCTGTCACAATCGACAGATGAAAGGAAATCGCCCGCTTCGACAACCTTGGAATACTTTGATCCAAGATGAATATCCGAAAGGACGACCGTCCTGTATGCCTTTCTTTCCTTCATGTCCATGATAAAAACCTTTACATTCCGTTGTCTCCTGCGACTGCCTTCAGGATACACTGACCCGCCCACGTACGGTACGGAATGTAAAGGTAATCTTTTTTTTCTATCAGAATGCTATACCGAGCTTGAATCCGACATTATTGAGGCCATTCAGACCATAAGTCTTGTTCCTGTTTGTCGAATAGCTGTAGAATGCAGCTACCTGGAATCCAAGATCCGTCTTCTGGAACGGGAAGATAGTCATACCCACTTCCGGAGACACATAGAAACCCCAGTTGTCATGTCTGTTGACGAACGTTGACATGTATGTGCTCTGAACGGAATACTCGGTTCCTACCTTTGCCTCGACATAAGGCTGTACCATATCCCTCATGAACCTGAAACGGAATGTTGCTCCGAAAGGAACCTGATATACCGATCTGTTAAGGTCAGTTGTGATGGCAGACTTATCGTCAAATGTATATGTCTGCTTAGGAATATATTCGTTATTGGTATTGAAGCTTGCAAATCCACCTACAGCGAACATCGGTGTGAGATAGTAGCCACCTTCGAAATATGCTCCATATCCCTGTGCAGATTTGACGAAGTCATTTCCGACGGTACTGTTGAACTGCCATCCTCCATTGATATAATCTCTCTTACCCATCTGGGCGCTGGCTTCACTTGCAGCGAAAGCAAGTGCGGCAGTTGCCAGCATTACGCATATGATTCTTTTCATATCTGTTTCATTTTTAAATTGTTACTTCGTCTGTGACGGTTTCAGGTATGGAGACTGTGCGAAAGCCTGATCGATTGCAGCCTTCATCCTGTCAACATCGTTCTGGTAAGATGAGCCGGCAGGGCCGCCGATATATGAAGTCCAAAGAACTTCAAGAGGCTTGTCCTCCTCGATTTCTGCTGTAAGGTTGACCATATCGGCAATGAGTGCGTTTGTCGTATAAGTATATACTACAGGGCGAGGATAATAGAATCCGTGCCAGCTTCCCCAATATCCTGCAGGCCAGTATCCCGGATAATCAAGCCACCAGTATGGATTGTCATAATACTGCACATATCTCTCGGTCTTGATGATATATGTGAGCTGAATGCCGAGGTCCGCATCAGGATTTGAAGGAGTATATATATAGCCGAGTTTCTCCATGTTGGTCCTGTAGGCCTGAATCAGGGCAAGGGCACCTTGAGTCTGCGAGTAAACCGGCTTGTCACCCTGACCGATGACAAGAAGGCTGTCAGCGATATCAAAAGTCCTGAACTGGGAGAAATTCACATCCTTGCCAGGTGAGGTATATACAAGGTACTCATTATCATTATCCTGTGGATAAGGCTCCTTGTGGCAGGCTGCGAGCAGAACTACAGCTGCCGAGAAAAGTAGAATCTTCTTCATAATTATGTTTATATTAAATTCGTTTTACAATGAACTTCCTTCGATTACATTGGCATTTTCATAAGGCACTATACTGCCTTCAAGCCATACTGTGTTTGAATTGAAGTTAGGATATACTGTAGCGGAAGCACGGTTTGACCCAGGGAACATATAGATTTCCACCTGTGCGTTCACACCGATTCCCGTCACATTCATGGAGAATGTCGTACGTCCTTTACTGTCAGTACGCACCTCCTGGCCGGAAATGATTCCGTCAACTGTCACTCCACCGAGTCCGTTCGGGCCGGAAGCGAAGTTGCTTGGGGAGATCTGCACCACCGCCCTGTTGCCCTTTACGGAAATGAAGTTTGTACTTGAGTTCACAAATACGGTACTGCCGTTACGGAACTGGACGTTATCAGCTTCAAGAACGAAGTCCTGATTGCGAAGAGCGGCCCGTGCCTGTACCGAAGCCAGAGAGTCCGCCAATTCACGCAGCTGGCGGTCTTCTGCAGAACGTGCCCTGAATTCGGCCATATCCCTATGCCAGTCATTCATGAGCTTCTGCCGTTTGCCGGCACCGGTATTGCTATTGTCTGTCTGAGCAGACGCGTCGGGGGCAATCGTCGAAAGCCCTGCGACAACGACCATCAAGGTCAGCAAGATTCGTTTCATATACTTTCTATTTTTAATTTTTCAAAAGTAGAAAAGCAAAGTGCAGACCAAATGCGGAATCCTTTGAAATTATTTATTTAACGATTGAACTGTAATTGATAAATGCAGACACTTAATTTACAGTTTATCGATATATAATGACTAAATTTGCAGAATGCAATCTGTTCAGTAAACCACTTATAACATAATAACACAACAAAATGAAACGTATCATCTTCATTGCCGCGGCTATCATGCTCGCAGGCTGTGCTTCAGGCCCGATAGCGCCTGTCGCAGTTCAGTCATTAATCGTAGAAGAGGGTGGAACAGGTCCTTACAAGGCACTCATGTTCGAGGCTCCGGACTTCGAAGCCCACACAGTATTTGCTCCGCAGGATCTTTCTGCATTCGGAAAGGACAACAAGCTTCCGGTACTCGTATGGGGTAACGGCGCATGCACGAACTCACCTTGGGAACACTTCAAGTTCCTCAACGAGATCGCATCACATGGATTCCTTGTAATCGCTACAGGACATATCCCTATGGTGGAAGAGCCTTATCATGGCGAGAGATCTACATCAGAGCAGCAGCTCCAGTCTGTTGATTGGGCTATCGCACAGAATGCAGACAAGGAAAGCCCGTTCTACGGAAGAATAGATGTTGACGCGATTGCAGCAGCAGGTATGTCATGCGGCGGTCTCCAGACACTTGACAACAGCGCTGACCCACGTTTCAAGACCCTCATGATCATGAACAGCGGTCTCTTCGTGAATCCGGCAGGTGCTGTTCCTGGAATGCCTATGCCGGAGAAGGAGAAGCTTCAGAAGATCACTGTTCCTGTAATCTATATCCTTGGCGGTCCTGAAGATATCGCTTACGGAAACGGAATGGATGACTTCTATCGTCTGACAAAGGTTCCTGCAGTAGCAGCCAACTATCCGGTAGGACACGGCGGAACATACCGCGAGCCACACGGCGGAGAATTCACGATTCCTGCTCTCGCATGGCTCCAGTGGCAGCTTCAGGGCGACGAGGAAGCAGCAAAGATGTTCAAGGGAACTGACTGCGGACTCGCAATGAGAGAAGGCTGGACAGTTGAAAAGAACAACCTGATGGAATAAACGAAAAATGGTGACCCGATCGAAGGTCACCATTTTCATTTATACAGAATGAGGATTTACTGATCCATTCTCCACCAGTCAAGCTGGAAGAGGTTGCGCTCCTGATATCTGCTTGCCTTGAATACGAGGCAGAGATCATGAACACCCTTTGCACCTCTGATCTTTGTAGTAAACTCGACAAGCTCGTTCTTGGTACATCCGATATCCACCTTACCAATAAGCTTTCCGTCGAAGTCATCGAGTCTGATCTCGATTGTTCCACCATAGAGAAGGGCTGAAGCCGAAACAGTGAAAGACTTTGCTCCGCTGCCGAAGTCAACGCCTCTGAGCTTGATATACTCGCCATCATCGATATTTGTCACGAGCTGATCCCAACGGTCCTTGCCCCACTGGTTCTTAGGAATTGTCTTGAGACCGTAACCCCAAGCCATTGTCTCAGCCTGAACCTTCTTATAAGGATTGAACCACTCTACCTGCTCAATCTTGAGATCGACAAAATATGGAAGTTCCTGGATTGTTCCGTCCTCATTGTAATGCATCTCTGCGAGAGCCACGGAGCGACGCTCCGCGTGACGGCTTTCCTCGAGACGGAAAACATCATAGTTCTGTCCGAAGCACCAGCTCTTTCCCTTATAATCAATGATTCCCGGGTGGTTACCACGGTCACGGTGGGTATGATCCATGATATGTCCCTTATACTCCCACGGACCTGTAGGGCTGTCACTCATAGCATAGCCGATACCCTCAGGACAGCAAGTCGAAGCGAATGCGAGGTAATAATGGCCGTTCCTCTTATAGAACCAAGGGCCTTCCTGATAGTCCTCGATATGCGGCATTTCAACGATATCTCCTGAATAAGAGATCATATCCTCATTCAGCTTCACATAGTACAGATTCGGATTACCCCAGTACATATATGCCTGCCCGTCGTCGTCGATCCATACGGTAGGGTCGATGTCATACCAATGTTCCTTCTGCCATACGAGAGTCGTTCCGAGAGGGTCAACGAACGGGCCATATGGTGAGTCGGCTACGAGTACGCTGATGCCGTTTCCATGAATAGGACAATACATATAAAACTTGCCGTTACGCTCGACCACCTGCTGTGCCCATGCTCCGTTATTGTTTTTATACCACTTGAAGTCCCTCAGACTGGCTACAGCACCTCTGTCCTGCCAGTTGACCATATCTGTGGTCGTATAAAGAAGCCAGTCCTTCATGATGAAGTTCTCACCGTGGTCATCATCGTGGCTGGTGTAAAGAAAGAGGGTGTCACCGATGACGATTGGTGACGGGTCAGCAGTATATTTGGTCTGAATGATAGGCATGTTCAGATCCTCATGAGACTGCTGCGGGGTCGTGTTGCACGCCGCAACAGCTGCCAGCACCGCAAGCGCTGAAAGAATGGCTTTGATTTTCATATGTTATGTGGTTATGGTTATTTCTTATTCGTAAATATAAGATATATTCACAAATATTCATATCCGATTCATGTATGAACCACGTTATTGGGCCTTATTTAAAAGAATCTGATTATTTATCGTATATTATTCCTAAGGTAAAGTGCGCTTTCACGAAGGCCTTTCAGGATGTTCGGAGTGCTTGCCTCCTCCATTTCCACGACAAAGCCCTTTGTCCCGGCAATGTCGAAATTGCGGAATATCGCGTCGAAGCCGACCATTCCGCTCTGCCCTACTTCCCTCTTGTCCTTGATATGCAGAATCTCGAAGCGTCCCGGATATTTACGCATATATTCCACAGGTGCAGCGCCACCGACAACCGCCCAATACACATCCATTTCGATGAACACATTCTCCGGGTCTGTATGAGTGATGAAATAATCCATCATCGTCGTATTGCCGATCCTTTCGAACTCATGGGCATGATTGTGATAGCCGAAACGGATTCCTGCAGCATTGCATCTGCTTCCGATGGCATTAAGATAATCAGACATGACCTTGAGTTCCGCCTCGCTGTCCAGCTTCTGAGAATATGACATCACAAGTCTCGGGATTCCTGCCTTCTTATGGGCCTCGATGCACTCATCCCACCATTCAAGGGCTGCCCTCAGATCACCTGATGTCAATTCATTCTTTGAAAGCATGCGCGTAGCGTGAGATGAAACCAGATCCAGGCCGGCCTTATTCAAGACAGCTTTGAAATCCTCCGGTTCCATTCCGGAAAATCTTCCGTCAGCATAACTTGCCGCTTCTGCTCCTGTATAGCCCATCTGCGAAAGACGTTCAAGCACATACTCATGGTTCTCAGCAAAGAGTTCCGGAGTACCGATAAGATCGCGCGCTGAATAAAGCTGTACTGCCATTTCTTTTGCAGGAGCAGTCAATTCCTCTGCCATACGATAGCTTACATATGCAAATTTCCTGCTGTCCGGACTCCATGAATTCACATTTATAGAGCCCTGGCCACCAAACAGTTTGACAAGAATCTTCGGCTCTCCGCCCTCAGCCGGAATCATCCTGAGCTGTACATTCTGGTTGGCGGTATGATCTCCGGGGGCGACTTCATAATCGTGATATGCGATATAGACCACCTTCTTTCCGTCAGGAGAAATATGCGGAAACCAGGAATTCATATCCTTGTCGAAAGTCATCTGCTTCTGATCCTTTCCGTTTGCCTTCATTCGCCATACCTGCATCCTTCCGCTTCTGACGCTGTTGAACCATATGTATTTTCCGTCCATGCTGTATTCCGGACCGTCATCCAGACCAGGCGCATCTGTCAGGCGCACCTCCCTGCCCCCTTTGACCGGCATGACATATACGTCCGGCTCATTCTCCGGACCACGGAAAGCACAATATGCAATCATCTTCCCGTCAGGGCTGATGCCGTGAAGATAGCTCGGCCCGACCGGAGTGATCTTCTTCGGCTCGCCGCCCTCGAACGGGACAGTATAAACGAATGAATTCCATCCCTTCTGCGCAGGATCATTGCTGCTCAACGCAATCCACTTTCCATCAGCAGAGATCACATGATCATTATTGCACTGATTTATTGCTCCGGTATTTATCTCCGTCAGCTCGCCTGAACCATCCGGAGCAATCCTGTATAGACGGCCGTCCTTATTGACCACAAGCCATTTCCCGTCCGGAGTCCAGTTCGGAGCCTCTATCAGAAACGGGAACTCCTTCACCACCTGATGAGTCCCTGTCTCCATATCATATATCTCCAGATAACTGATAACCTGCGACGACTGCTGTGCCGAAAGAGCGATTGTACCGGCAAATGCCAGAAATGCACTTAGGATAGTCTTGAATTTCATATGCGTAAGTTTATAGTTTGCGATTCCTGTCAAATATAATGATTTTTCCGGCAGGTTCAGCAATCTGTGACGCACTCAAGCTAAGTGATGTACCACGAAAACGCGAATTCTTGGTACATCACTACGGTTTTGAAGGCATTTGATCTTATTTTCGGGGGTGATGTACCAAAAATCAGCAGAAACTTGGTACATCGCTTCTTACAGCAAGCGTATTCATGGCGTTACATGTGAAGATAATCGATTATCATACCCCCCTAAAACGAAATCGGACAGCCAAATGGCTGTCCGATTTCATCGCTCAACTTATTTTTCAATAAGATTGTCTATTAATACTCCTCCTCGTTGAAGAAGAAATCGTCCTTTGTAGGATAGTCTGGCCAGATATCTTCGATGCTCTCGTAGATCTCGCCGTCATCCTCAAGTTCCTCAAGGTTCTCTACAACCTCAAGCGGTGCGCCTGAACGGGTTGCGTAATCGATAAGCTCCTCCTTTGTTGCTGGCCATGGGGCATCCTCCAGTCGGTATGCAAGTTCAAGTGTCCAATACATAGTCTATAAAGTTTAAATTATTAATTATCAGCATTTTTAGTTTCCCCTTTTCATTAAGGGGGCGCAAATATAGATAAAAAAACTTAATGATGATATTCTTTTTACTATTTTTGCATAAAAAATTTCAAAGTCCTGATAATGAGCTATGGCACAAGTTCCATACCACTTATGGTAACAGGACATAAACTACATTATTTTGACATAAAAACCATCATAATGGCATACATCAAAGAAGAAAGATACGACGAGCAGACTACTGCTGCAATCGCGGCCCATTACAAGGAAATCCTCAGACTTCTGGGTGAAGATCCTGAACGTGAAGGCCTGGTCAAGACTCCGGAAAGAGTCGCCAAGGCGCTCCAGTTCCTCACCCATGGCTCACAGCAGGACGGGGCGGAAATCCTGCGGAGCGCGATGTTCAATGAAGAATATCAGCAGATGGTCCTTGTAAAGGATATCGAACTGTACTCGACATGCGAGCATCATGTGATGCCATTCATAGGAAAGGCTCACGTGGCATATATACCTAACGGTACGATCACAGGCCTCAGCAAGATCGCGCGTGTCGTGGAAACATTCGCACGCCGTCTTCAGGTGCAGGAAAGGCTCACCACTCAGATCCGCGACTGCATCCAGGATACTCTGAATCCGCTTGGTGTCGCTGTCGTAATAGAAGCATCACACACATGCATGACCCTCAGAGGAGTGCAGAAGGCCAATGCAGTGACTACCACATCGGCCTTCAGCGGTATCTTCCTCAAAGATGAGCGTACCCGAAATGAGTTTCTGAACCTTATCAGATAGATCCCTCGACTTCGCTCGGGATGACAAGTCACTTCGCTCGGGATGACAAGTCGCTTCGCTCGGGATGACAAGTCACTTCGCTCGGGATGACAGGTCACTTCGCTCGGGTTGGCATTACTTCAGATAAGCATCTTCTACGACCTTGGCACTTCTCGAGATGAAGTCGCTGAGGTCTTTTCCTTTAAGCATTCCGTTGGCAAGGAGCGCGAGGTCCGTGATCTGCTTGAGGATCGCGTTATCACCGGCAAATGCCTCGAGATCAGACTTATGAGCTGCCGCAGCTGCTTCCTTGGCATCGGTTACGGTCTTCTTCACGTCCTCTGAAGCATCATCTGCTGCATCCGGAATCACCTGAGCCGGAGCCACATCCGCCGCCTTAGCCTCCATGATACGTGCCACGAGAGGATTCTCCATATTGACAGTGATATTATACATCGCCGGCATCTCGCCATAGAAGTTCATTCCGCCACCCATTGCCGACATCTCGCGGTAACGACGCATGAACTCGCTCTGCGTGATGAGGATAGGAGCTGCATCCGCACCAAGATTGTCTGCCTGGACATAATACTGGTTATCCTTCGGAAGAACGCTCTGGAAAATTACAGAAAGATCGTTCTGCTCCGCCTCTGACATTTCTGGTTTGATCTTGTCCTCTTTAGGGATGAGATTATCAATGCTGTCAGAGTCAACGCGTGCGAATCGTGCATTCTCGACCTTTGTCTCAAGAAGATTCACGAAGTGACTGTCAAGCTGGCAGTCCATGATCAATACGTCATATCCTTTGTTCTTAGCTGCCTCGATGAACGAATACTGACCTTCCTTGTCTGTAGCATAGAGGAATACGACTTTCTTGTCCTTGTCAGTCTGGCCTCCTTCTATCGCCTTCCTGTAATCCTCGATGCTGAAATATTTGTCTTCAGTGTTCTTGAAGAGGCAGAACTTCATGGCCCTGTCGCAGAATTTCTCTTCTGACAGCATTCCATACTCGATGAAAAGCTTGAGGTTGTCCCATTTCTCTTCGAGCTGCTGACGCTCGTTTCTAAAGATCTCATCAAGACGGTCTGCCACCTTCTTGGTGATGTATGTAGATATCTTCTTCACATTGGCATCGCTCTGAAGATAGCTTCTGGACACGTTCAGTGGAATATCCGGAGAGTCGATGACACCGTGAAGCAATGTAAGGAAGTCAGGAACGATGTTGTCAACAGAGTCTGTAACAAACATCTGATTGCAATAGAGCTGGATCTTGTTGCGAGAAATCTCTACATTGTTCTTGATCTTAGGGAAATAAAGGATACCGGTAAGATTGAAAGGATAATCCACATTAAGGTGAATATGGAACAGAGGTTCCTCAGCCATAGGATAAAGAGTCCTGTAGAACTCATTGTAATCCTCATCCTTGAGATCAGCAGGCTTGCGTGCCCAGAGCGGTTCTACCTTGTTGATGACATTATCCTTGTCAGTATCGACATACTTGCCATCCTTCCATTCCTGTTCCTTACCGAATACGACAGGAACCGGCATGAACTTGCAATACTTGTTCAGAAGGCCCTCGATACGCTTCTTCTCTGCAAATTCCTTTTCGTCATCTGCGATATAGAGTGTAATTACAGTACCTCTGTCAGCCTTGTCACATGACTCCATGTCATACTCAGGAGATCCGTCGCATGTCCACTTGACAGCCTTTGCACCGTCCTTCCATGAAAGAGTCTCGATAGTCACCTTCTCAGCAACCATAAAAGCAGAGTAGAAACCGAGTCCGAAATGTCCTATGATGCTGCTGAGCTGATCCTTATACTTCTCAAGGAACTCACCGGCACTTGAAAAAGCTATCTGGTTGATATATTTATCGACTTCTTCCTCTGTCATACCGATACCGTTATCGACAATCTTGAGAGTCTTGTTCTTTTCATCAAGCTCGATACGCACTGAAAGCTCGCCAAGTTCAGCCTTATACTCTCCTGATGCAGCCAGAGCCTTCATCTTCTGAGTCGCATCAACCGCATTTGCCACAAGCTCCCTGAGGAAGATCTCATGGTCAGAATAAAGAAACTTCTTGATCACCGGAAATATATTCTCGGTAGTAACTCCAATTTTTCCTGTTGTTGCCATATCTATATATTTAATCTTTACAATAAAAGGTCATCCCGAAGGATGACCTCATATAGTCAAATTATATTCCAATCAGAAATTTCTGACTATTTGTCAGTCATGACTGACTATTTGTACATGAATCTCTTGATACTCATCTTAGGAGTCTTCTCGAAAGGCTCTGCCATATACTCTACGACATTGATCTTGCTGTACGAAGGCATCGACTTGTTGACTTCTGCCATGATGGTCTTCTTGTACTCCTCAAGATCGACTCCCTCAGCCTTGGCCTTCTCTGAATCCATATAGATAAGCGCTACGAGCCTTGCTCCCCTGTCAACTACGACAGACTCTATCACATAAGGCTGGTTATTAACGGCAGCCTCAATCTCCTCCGGATAGATATTCTGACCGTTTGCTGAAAGGATCATGTTCTTGCTGCGGCCTTTGATGAAGATGTTGCCCTTCTCGTCAAGAAGTCCGAGGTCACCTGTACGCATCCAGCCGTCCTCTGTAAAGGCAGCCTTTGTAGCCTCCTCATTCTTATAATAACCGCTCATGATGTTCATACCGCGTGCCTGGATCTCTCCTACCTTGTTATATGGATCCTCAGAATCAATGCGGACCTCAACGGTATCGACTGCCTTTCCGCAAGACTTCGGTGCGAACTCCCACCAGTCTTCATATGCCATGAGAGGAGCAGCCTCGGTCATACCGTAACCAACAGTGAAAGGAAGCTTGAACTTCCTGAACCATTTCTCCACATCCGGATTGAGAGCCGCACCGCCCATAACGATCTCACGTATATTGCCGCCAAATGCATTAAGAAGGGTTGTGCGCACCTTCTTGAAGATAATCTGATTGATACCTGGTATAGCTGTCACAACCTTCATGACAGGCTTGTTCACGATAGGAGCCACCTTGCTCTTGAAGATCTTCTCCATGACAAGCGGAACTGTGATCACGAGATATGGCTTCACTTCCGCCATCGCTCCGAGAAGGAGTGCCGGAGTCGGAGTCTTTCCGAGATAATAGATCGAAGAACCTCCGCAGAGAGGATAAATAAGCTCGAACATCATACCGTACATATGAGCCATCGGGAGCATAGAGACGATCTTGTCCTCCGGATATGAAGGAAGTCTCTTCTGACCGAATGCCACATTTGCAGAAATACACTCATAACGGAGCATCACACCCTTAGGAGCACTGGTTGTTCCTGATGTATAATTGATGATAGCAAGTTCCTTTGCATTGTCTGTCGGATATGACACGTCTGATGCAGAAAAACCGTTCGGATATTTAGCATCGAACAAGGCCTGAAGATCGTCATTTGCCTTCTGGATCTTCTCGTCAGCTGCGTAAAGAAGCTTGAAGTCTGCAGTAGAGACAACTGCTTTCACTGTCGGCATCTTTGCGATGTCAAGCTTGTTCCATATATCTGAATCCGTGAAGAGCAAAGTACTCTCAGAATGGTCAACAAGGGAATTGACACTTTCCGGATGGAAATCTGCAAGGATAGGTACTACAACAGCCTCGTATGTATTTGCTGAGAAGAAGGCAATACCCCATCGTGCAGAGTTCTTGGCACAGAGAGCGACCTTGTCTCCTTTCTTAAGGCCGACAGCTTCATAGAGAACATGAAGCTTGGCGATATTGGAAGCGACCTCTCCGAATGTAAAGAGCTCACCACGATAATTTCCCAATGCCGGACGATTCCAATTGGCCTTCATGGCCTCCTCAAGTCTAGTGAAATAATGTTTCATCGTTATTAATCTGGATTTAGATTTTAGAATTTTCTGGTCGCAAAAGTAGCAAAAAGCACACACGCGCATGTATAATTTATTATATTTGTGGCGAAACGCCCGTTTTTGTGGCGAGAAAACTGTTAATTTTGATTCAGATCATGAGAAATCGTCCAATTGTAGCGCTTATCTATGACTTCGACGGCACATTGTCGCCGGGCAACATGCAGGAGTTCGGCTTTATTCAGGCAATAGGAAAGAAGCCGCAGGAGTTCTGGCAGGAAAGCGACGAGATTGCATTAGGCCAGGATGCGAGCAATATCCTCAGCTATATGAAGCTTATGTTCGATGAGGCAAAAAAGGCAGGCATCAAGCTGCGCAAGGAAGATTTCAAGCGATTCGGAGAATCTGTCGAACTGTTCGAAGGAGTGAAGGAGTGGTTCGGTCTTATCAATGAATACGGCAAGGCCAAAGGTGTGAAGATAGAGCACTACATAAATTCATCAGGCTTGGCCGAGATGATCGAAGGCACTGCAATCGCTCATGAGTTCAAAAGGATATTCGCATGCTCGTTCCTATATAATAAGGATGGAGAAGCAGAGTGGCCGGGAGTAGCAGTTGACTATACTGCAAAGACACAGTTCATATTCAAGATAAACAAGGGTATCCTCAGTATCAGGGACAACAAGAAGGTGAACGAGAGCAAGGAAGAGGAAAACAAGAGAATTCCCTTCCCTCATATGATATATTTCGGCGACGGAGAGACTGACGTTCCATGCATGAAGATCGTCAAGATGTTCGGGGGAAATTCGATAGCAGTATATAATCCTGAGATCAAGAAGAAGGTCAATGTAGCCAGGAAGCTGCTGCGCCAGAAGAGAGTGAACTTCATAACCCCGGCCAGATATACAAAGGACAGCAGGACTTATGAGGTCGTTTGTGCGATAATCGACAAGATCAAGGCGGATTTCGACCTGGCCAAGCTGGCACGTTCTAAATAAGACACATCAGATGACATCAGCCCCCCGAAGCAGAAAAGAAAGGGAAATGCTTCGGGGGGCTGATGTCATCTGATTATCTGTTCAAGATCAGTAAACCTTCACTTCAAGTTTGGCGTAAGCACGCTCGGCTTTTGCGAGGGCTTCTTCCACCGTGTCGGCTGTTGCGAGAATCACTCCTACACGACGGTGGCCTATGATTTCAGGCTTGCCGAAGATGCGGATCTGTACTCCTGGCTCTTCAAGCACCTTTTCAAGGTTGCAGAATTCATATTCCTTGGTGTTGCCTTCCACAACGATAGCTTTTGATGCTGACGGTCCGTAGAACTGGATGCCAGGCACAGGAAGACCGAGAATTGCGCGAGCATGGAGAGCGAACTCAGACATATCCTGAGATATCATCGTCACCATACCCGTATCGTGCGGTCTTGGCGACACCTCGCTGAAGATCACATCCTCGCCCTTGATGAAGAGCTCGACACCGAATATTCCATATCCTCCCAAAGCATCAGTAATGGCCTTTGCTATATATTCCGCCTTCTCGATCGCTGCAGGTGACATCGCCTGAGGCTGCCATGATTCACGGTAATCTCCATCCACCTGATGATGTCCTACAGGTTTCAGGAAAGTCGTTCCGGCACAATGACGAACAGTGAGGAGGGTTATCTCATAGTCAAACTTCACAAAGCCTTCGACTATGACCTTACCGCTGCCTGCTCGGCCTCCTTCCTGAGAGATCTTCCACGCCCTGTCAACATCTTCCTGACATTTTACGGTGCTCTGTCCATGACCTGAAGAACTCATCACCGGCTTCACGACACATGGAATTCCGATTTCGGCAACAGCCTGATCAAATTCCTCACGTGTCTCGGCAAAACGGTAAGGAGACGTAGGAAGGCCCAATGTCTCGGCAGCGAGACGGCGGATACCTTCGCGGTTCATTGTAAGACGTGTAGCCTTGGCTGTCGGTATGACGTTGAATCCTTCTTCTTCCAGCTTTACAAGTCTGTCGGTCGCAATCGCCTCGATTTCAGGAATTATGTAATCAGGGTTTTCCTCCTTGATCACTCTTTCAAGAGCATCTCCGTCGAGCATAGAAAGCACATGATTCCTATGTGCCACATGCATTGCAGGAGCATTTGCATATTTGTCAAGTGCAACCACCTCTACTCCATAACGCTGAAGTTCAAGAGTCACTTCCTTTCCAAGTTCGCCCGAGCCGCAAAGAACGGCCTTCTTGCCGGACTTTGTGAATGTTGTTCCAATTTTTGTCATACCTCTCTCTTTTGTTAAAGTCATTATCTTGCAAATATAATAAAAAATAGAGATGTTCCGAAATATGGAACATCTCTATATGATATTTCCGGGATAAAGCTTAGAAGCTTATGGTCACTGCCCTCTCAAGTTCAGGGTCAGACTTGGCATTCACAACCTCTGATTTTACTACGAGACGATCTTTTGCGATACCGAACTTAGATGTAAGGAGGTCTGATACATATTTGCTTCTGGCCTCACTCAGATCCTTGTTGCGCTTTGCAGTTCCTGTGTTGCTGTCTGCAGAACCCACCACTGTAAGATAAACCTTGGACTGCTTGTCAGCCTTTGCAAGAATATTCTTTGCGATATATTCAAGATGCTGCATTTCATCTACAGAGAGAGTAGCCTTGCCGATATTGAAATATACCGCTACAGGAGACATATCCTTGAGCATGTCCGACATATCATCTGTCGTATTCTGGTTCTTCTTCAAGTCAACTACCATTTTGTCAAGCTGCTTGTTCCTGTTTTCAAGGGCGATCACATCCTCTTCCAAAGTCGCATTTGCAAGTTCAAGCGCGACTGCTGCAGCCTGAAGAGCAGCAATCTGATCAGCTGCTGCAAGTTCCATGGCTCCCATCACTGAAGATGTCCTTACGAAGCCAGGGTATCCGAGATCGACAGCAAGGCCCATTGTTACAGATGGCTGGATTGAAGGATCGTCTGCACCGATGACTCTTCCGTTCACTACAATCGCCTTCATATCCACCACAAGATCAAGTCTTTCAGTGAGTCGTAGATTGTGGAGAAGACCGGCACCTACAGCAAGCTCGTTGTTTGCATAGTCGGCTCCATCCATGCCATATCCACGGTAAAATCCTGCATGGAGATATGGTACAAGATTCCAGAAACGGGTCTCTTTATATCCTCCGATAGCATTCGACATGTTCCAGAGGAAATCTCCATGGACATACATATATCCCATTTTCTGGAGGTACTGATTTTCCTCTTGATCAAGAGTGTTTCCCAGGACAGAAGGGTTGTCAGCCCAGAATCTTGTTGCAAATCCTGAATAACCCACCCTCATACCGACTGCAGGAGTGAACCATTTTCCGAAACCGGCGTCTATACTAGGACCGATATTGACCTTGTAGCCATCATGAAGGAATACGTTAACACCGCCACCGGCACCGATGAACCAGTTGTCACCGAACCTGTTGGTTTCATAAGGGCCTCGAACCACCTTTCCGTTCTCATCCCTGTTTCCATTCTCCTGTGCATTAACTGCAGGAGATGCTGTCAATGCGACAGCTGCAAGAGCCGCAGCTCCTAAAATAAAATTCAGACGTTTCATAACCACTATAATTAAATGTGTCATGAAACGCCTTATACAAATTTGGTGTAAAACTCGATTTTTTCAGCAAAAATTTTTCAAACCGGTCTTCCGCACCTGTCTATCCGAGGATCTGAGCCGCATGATTCTTTGTATCTACATTCTCGATGATTTCGGTCAGGATACCCTGCTCATCAAAGATGAAAGTACGTCGCAATGTTCCCATTACAGTCTTTCCGTACATCTTCTTTTCACCCCATGCTCCGAATGCCTGAAGCATTTCTGTGGATGTATCTGCCAGCAGAGTGAAAGGAAGTTCGTATTTTTCCTTGAATTTCCTGTGTGATGCCACGCTGTCCTTGCTGACTCCTATTACATTATAGCCCTTTGCGACAAGCATCTCATGATTGTCCCTGAGGTTGCAGGCTTCAGCTGTACATCCGCTCGTATTGTCCTTGGGATAGAAATAGATTATCGTCTTCTTTCCGATGAGGTCTTTCGAGCTGACCTCTCTGCCGTCCTGATCCATGACCACGAAATCCGGCATTCTGTCTCCGATTTTCAACATATACATTATATTTATAATACCACGGATGAGGTATGCAAAATGCGTTCTTGAAGAAGGCTGACCTCAAAAATATTCTCGTGGAAATTTCATTAATGGTTCACAAAGATACAGAAAAACATCATATTCATGCATTCGCATCCTTTTATTTGTCCGTTTGCCGGATTTACACTAAATTGTACTGATAAAAAGTCAAAACACTAAAATTAAAGCCATATGTTTAAACGAGTGATTTCATTCATGGCCGCTGTGCTTCTTGCCGTGACGGCCTTTGCTCAGACTCAGATGAACACGTTCTGTAATCCTCTGGATCTTCTTCCGGAGCATGACAGGGCAAGTCGCGGAGGTGAGCCTGTCGTCCTGATATATGAGGACGATTATTATCTTTTCGTAACCGGACGCAGAGGATATTGGTATGGTCCGGACTTCAAGAACTGGACATATGTCGATGCACCGGGATTCCCTGGAGGAGTCGTTTCGGTGATCGAGAAAGACGGCATTCTGTACGCATGTTCGATGAACAACAGGAATGTTTACAAGTCCGAAGACCCTAAGTCAGGCGAATGGGTTCAGGCCGGTACATTCGACAGCGACCGTTATGGCGATGCCAACATGTTCCTTGATGACGACGGAAGGCTATACATGTTCTACGGATGGTCACAGCTCATGCCGTTCAAGGTAGTTGAGCTTGATCCTGTCACATTCAAGGAGATTTCCGAGCCACAGATCCTTTTCTGGGGCGACTACAAGAACCACGGTTTCGAGAACAGAAGAGATGACGACGTGATCTTCTCTATCTTCAACGGCCGCCGTCCGTACTACGAAGAGGAATATCCTTGGATCGAAGGACCTTGGGTAACCAAGCATGAAGGAAAGTATTACCTCCAGTATGCAGCGATCGGTCTCGAGCTACTCACTTACTCGCACGGAGTTTATGTTGCCGACAATCCTATGGGCCCTTACACATATTCGAAGCATAATCCTCTGACATACAAGACCACAGGATATGCTGTCGGCGGAGGACACGGAAGCACATTCCACGACAAGAACGGACAGTTGTGGACCATCTGCATGATTCCGGCTCACTATGGCGGAAACGGAGGCGCTGAGCTCGCGATCTTCCCTACTGCCGTTGACGAGGAAGGCTTCATGTACTCTAATGTTGCATATGGAGATTATCCGCAGTTCTGGCCAGGTACAAGAACAGATGCAATCGACAACAATTTCACAGGCTGGTATCTCCTTTCAAACAAGAAGCGTGTAGAGGTTTCTTCCACTTTCGAGGGCAATGCCGCTAAGAATGCCGTTGACGAGGACTTCATGACAAGCTGGTGCGCCGAGACAGGCAATGCCGGAGAGTACATCACCGTGGATCTCGGAAGACCTGCAGACATCTATGCGATACAGTGCAACTTCGATCATCTCGGCTCTGCTGTAAGAGTAGGTCGCGGTGCCGGCCCTTCAGCTGCTCCTGAGACATATCAGTGCTACATCGTGGAAGTATCTCAGGACAATGCCACATGGACAAAGGTAATCGACAAGACAAGAAACACTTATGATTTCCGCCACGATTACACAGAGCTTGACAAACCTGTAAATGCAAGATATGTAAAGGTGACTAATGTATCTGTACATGACGGTGCGAAGTTCTCCATGCAGGATCTGAGAGTTTTCGGAAAGACCGATATGACCAAGACTGTGAAGGTAAATGACTTCAAGGCTGTACGTAATCCTCAGGATCGCCGAGAGGCTGATCTTCTCTGGACCCCTGTTGACGGAGCAGACGGATATATCGTCCGTTACGGCGTCGAGCCTGGAAAACTATACAACAGCTACACTGTCTATGAAGGCAACAAGCTCAACATCCACAGCCTCAACAGTGAATATGAATATCATTATTCAGTAGAGGCATTCGACACAGGACTTGACTACTACAAGGAAAAGTCAGAGGTTGTGAACGGTACAGGAGCCGAGATCGAGCTCCAGAAGGTTATCCCTGGACAGCGTATGTCAGGCTGGGGCGGTGCGGAAGTTCCAAGAGTGATGATCCACGAGGGCAAGAACGAGTATGTCTTCGACAACATAACTCCAGGAAACTATATCCTCAGACATTCATATGGTCCTGTTCTCTGGGCTGGAGAACTCGGCGAGGCTGAGCTCATCGGTAATGGCTCCGTAACAGTCACTGCGGACCTTACAGAGCTTGGTGTTGGCAAGAATCAGACTGGAATGCTCAGGATGAAGGTTGTAACCGGCGAGACCTGCGGAAAGGTTGTCGTTACCACAGAGTACAGCCGCAGACCTGCACAGTATGCTTCTCCTATCGTGAATCCTGACAATACCGTTACATTCAATCTGAGCGCTCCACAGGCTAAGTCAGTGAAGATCAGCGCTCAGTTCGCACCTAAGACTGAAATGTACAGAAGGGCTGACGGAACATGGACAATAACACTCGGCCCTGTCGTTCCGGACATCTATCCATATTGTTTCGAAGTTGACGGCGTAGCTGTCATGGACCCACAGAACCCTGACTGGTTCCCTAACGAGGGCTTCAAGAACTCGATGGTGGACGTAAGGACAGCTGCAGGCATGGATCACGATGTCAAGTCTGTTCCTCATGGAAAGGTAGATTATGTGAATTATTATTCCGAGACCTTAGGTCTGCATGGCAATGCCATAGTTTATACTCCTCCTACATATGACAAGAATCCGGACAAGAAATATCCTGTATTCTATCTCATCAGCGGAACAACTGATACAGAAGAGGTATATTTCAAGGTCGGTAAGATGAATCTCATCCTTGACAACCTCATCGCAGAGGGCAAGGCAAAGGAGATGATCATCGTGCTTCCATACGGAAATCCATCGAAGTACTACCCTGCCGGCACAAACACATTTGCCATGGGTGACCTTTTCAGCAAGGATCTTCTCAACGACCTCATGCCATACGTCGAGGCTAACTACAGAACTCTCAACGACAGGGAGAACAGAGCCATCGGAGGTTTCTCACGCGGTGGAAATCAGGGACTTGCATTCGGTCTCACCAACCTTGACAAATTTTCATATCTCTGCTCTTACAGTTCATTCACAAGCATGAGTCTTCCAAAGGTCTATGACAATGCGAAGAAGACAAACAAGATGATCAACCTCTTCTGGCTTGGCGTGGGTACAGATGACTTCCTTTACGGAAATGCAAAGGAATATGCTGAATTCCTCGATCAGAGAGGTATCAGGAATGTTCAGGAATATACTACAGGCATGTTCGGACATACATGGATGAACGCGAGATATTTCCTCAGCAAGACCTTCCCTCTCCTCTTCAACAAGGAAGCATCTGCAGCGGCAATGAGCACATCGACAGCTGTAGAGCCTAAGGGCAAGCAGGCTCCTGTCGCTCCGGCTCCAAGACCTGCCGCACCAGCACGTGGCGAGCAGAGGCTTACTCCAGAGGTAATGGCCGCTCTCTTCCCTCCGGGAGTCGTTTCCCCAGACTACAACAAGGACGGAAGCGTTACATTCCGCGTACTGGCTCCAAAGGCACAGAAGGTAGAACTTGAATGCCAGATGTTCGAAGGCACAAAGGCTATGACAAAGGGTGACAGAGGCGTATGGGCCATAACCGTTACTCCGGACCAGCCGGACATTTATCCATACGCATTCGTTATCGACGGTACGAAGATCGCTGACCCTAACAACATGTTCATCTTCCCTAACGAGGGCTTCAAATACAGTCTTGCAGACGTAAGAGGAGCAGAGCCTGATCCTCAGGATCTCCAGAATGTCCCTCACGGCAAGGTAAGCTATACATGGTACACATCAAATGCAGTAGGATTCGACCGTCCTATGTGTATCTACACTCCACCGGGATATGACCCTGCATCTGACAAGAAGTATCCTGTACTCTATCTGATCCATGGTATGACCGATACATATGAGACATGGTTCAAGGTAGGTAAGGTAAACAACATCCTTGACAATCTCATCGCTCAGGGCAAGGCAGAGCCTATGATCGTTGTTATGCCATATGCGAATCCATATCCTGAGATGATGCTCAGAGGTCTTGCAGACAGATATGACGCAATGGATACAAAGCTTACGACCAAGGAGTTCACTGAGTCTGTGATACCTTTCATCGAGGCGAACTATAATGTATATACAGATGCTGCAAACAGGGCAATAGCCGGCTTCTCACTTGGAGGAAGACAGACTCTTGCATGCGGTCTCGGCAATCCTGACCTCTTCAACTATGTATGTGCATTCGCTCCTGCGATCTTCGGTCCGGAGATCTCTGCAAATTTCGAGAACGGAACATATGCTCCGGCAGCAGAGCTTAATGAGAAGCTTGATCTTCTCTGGCTCAGCTGCGGTACTTCAGACTTCCTTTACCAGTCTTCTCTCCAGCTCGAGAAGAACCTCAAGGATCGCGGTATCGAGCACAAGACGATGTATCCTGGCGGAGGCCACACATGGATGAACTGCCGTGATTATATCACAGCCGTTGCACAGCTGCTTTTCAAATAGCGGATAATAAAAAAATCAGCAGAGCTGCATATTCTGAAACCATGGCCGCCCGTGGCCTTGTGAACGAGAGGGGCCCACTCGTCAGAGTGGGAGGGATTTAGTTTCAGAATATGCAGCTCTGCTGATTTATACTATACTATCTGCGGATGCCGTAGAGGTAGCCGAGAAGGGCCATCTTTCCGCGCATTGTTTCACGAGGAGTGAATTCACCGTTCACCCACATGTAACGGATATTGAAGAAGGACTCCTGATGCGGCCAGCCGCCTTCATACCAGTCCGGATAGCATCTTTCAAGAATGATACGCGCATCACCACCGTTTCCAGGAGACCATGTTTCAGTACCGTTGAACGGAGTCTGACCAGGATGTGAGCCAGGTACGCCGTCATTTCGGCCTGTAGTATAGCAATCGATGATATGACGCTCGCCAAGTCCTGTCATTTCCACTGTGTTGGATGGATTACGGCCCAATCCCCAGCCGGCTTCGATATACATCGCCTGTTCGAGTTCGGCACGACGCTTCGCATTGTCTGCGATATAATGAGCGAGCATGACCATCTGAAGGTTCTCTGAGGTCTGCCAGCGAGGATCATTTGCCGTACGGCGGGACGGACGGGTCTTCATATGTGCAACATTATTCTCATCAGCCTGCTTGTTCACGCTTGCCTTTATGTCGGCATATAGCTTCTGATAATGCCTCTCATGTGGACATGTAAGGTATGCAGCCGTTCCCCATATCTGATAATACTGGTTTCTTCCCTTCGAGAATACAGGCGCAACGCCATCCTTGATCACGCTTTCCGAAGCCATGATATCCTCCCACTCGGTATCACCTGTAAGATTATACAAGAATGCAGCTGCCATCTGCTTGAAATCACGTCCCCTCATGCCTGAAGTACCGATATTCTGAAGGTCATCAAGTTGAGTCCACTCCTGCTTTTCAGCATATCTGAAAGCCTTTACAGCTTCTGCAAGATAATAAGCCATGAGCTCTTCATTGCCATTAATACGGAAAGCCTCTGCAATCATGGCGCAGTTTGCCGCATTCGCCCAGGCAGCCATCGTGGTACAGCCGGCCTGGAACATTATGCTCCACTCTACCGAAGGATTGGTGACGCCCTGTGAATATGCCTCGCCGTCGCGTATGCTGAGGAAGAAATCGACCTCGTTACGAGCCTCATCGATGATGTCAGGGATTCCGTTTCCGCTTTCACGTATGCTCAGATTGTCTTCTGCAATACGTCCGTCTGTAAGAATGAACGGAAGAAGAAGGTCATATATATTGCTGACATGGGCAAGATGACGGTCCCAGTCCATTGCATCGGAATGTCCTCCACACACCTCCGTATTGACAGGGTTGCCAGGAAGGCGATGTTTCCAGAACTCGGATTCAAGGGCAGGCTTGAAATGTGGTTCATCCCACACGTCACCTCTCAGCTTGCGCCAATCAGGATGCCAAGGATGCATATCTGTCTTATATACGGTAAGACCGATCGGATCCACTTCCGGAATGAAACGAGGCTGACGAGGAATCGGAGTGATCGACGGATCGATCGGCTCTCCCAGACGCATATAATAATAGCCGCGTACGGAATAATGATATGGTTCGAAATATACTTCGTTATCGATATCGAAGTCCATGCTGCATCCGACGCCCTCTACAACAAGGCGATATCTTCCCGGCTTCGAAGCCTTGAAATCGATATTCCAGACGTCTGAACCTGTCATATTCTTGCCATTGGCCTCTTTTTCATATTCAGAAGCCTTCATCCAGAAACGCACGTTACCGACCTTGGTCTTTTCCTTTGTATCCACATTGTACAGATAGACCTTGTTTCCTTCAAACGAAGAATAGTCACGCTGGCCGCCTTCTCCAAGCCAGAGATAAAGATCTGCTGCCTTGACAGGTTCCTGAGGGACATATCCCAATATATTGACATGGACAGACTCTGACTGCGTGTTCCATATGTCGAACTTCACTTCAGCGGAAACCGCATCCGAATTCACACCCGCCGGAATCTCTACCTTATAAGTGCATCCCTGCTTCATTGACTTCGGCAGTCTGAGGAAGATCCAGTGGTCAAGCTCGCTTGTAAGAGTATTGTCCGTATTCATTGGTTTAGACTTTCTCCAAGCCTCTACGGCTGTATTCTTTCCGAATGACTTGTCGTCTGAAGAAGTTATGATCCAGCCGGAAGCGACCGCAGCCGCAGAAGGGTCAAGCCTCGTTCCGAAAACCTTCAATGTATCATCTCCTTCTACGAAGGTATGGCCCAGATAGGCACTCGGGCCTGTACCGCTGTCCCTGTAGCGGACTTCACCGTCACGGAAATGAACCATCACATAGTCCTTGTCAATCACCTTGAGATCCAGGAACTTTGTAGCATATGCCGACAATGGTGCAAGAAGCATCGCTGACAGCACAAGTGCAAATGTCAGAAGACGTGTTTTCATAATGTAATATTTAAGTTTCCTCAAAAGTAATCGTTATATTTGTGACAAACAAACATCACGATGGAAAAGAAGATTTATTTTGCAGGCTCCATCCGCGGAGGAAGGGTTGACGCAGAGCTTTACGGCCGCATCATCAGATATATGCAGAAAAGTGCCATTGTTCTTACCGAACATATCGGCAGCCCCCACCTCAACCTTATGGAACAGGGAAAAAGAGATATCGATATATATGAACAGGATATGGGATGGCTTCGCGAAAGCGACATTCTGATCGGAGAATGCACATGTCCGTCACTCGGTGTCGGCTATGAACTTGCATATGCGGAAAAGATAGGAAAGCCTTGCCATATCTTCTATGACAGGACAAAGACCCAGCTGTCAGCCATGCTTACCGGCAATTCATACTTCCATATCCATCCATATGAGAACGAAGATGAGATATATCCTTTAATTGACGAAATCCTGAAATGAGAATAGGACTTTATACACTTACATCACCTCTTCACAATGAAGAGGCTGTCAATGCGGCATCTGCAGCATTCGTTTCCGCAATAGAGGCGGAAGCAGGATTCACTTTCGATTTCAAGGGAGCTGACTTTAAAGATTACGGAAGCCATGATCTTGAACTGATTTATGTGCGCACCGGTGGTACTGAAGGTCTGTTCAAGGAAGTTTACGGCAAGCTTGACGGAAAGATACATATACTCACATCTGGAAAAAGCAATTCTCTCGCCGCTTCTATGGAAATCCTGTCATTCCTGAATCAGCAGGGACGTTCCGGAGAGATAATCCACGGAAGTATCGGATATATCGCTGAAAGAATCGGTATTCTGGCAAGAGTGGAGGCTGCACGCAAACGTCTGAACGGCACAAGGTTAGGAATAATAGGGGAACCATCGGACTGGCTGATATCAAGTATGCCGGACAGACAGGCTGCAGAAGAAAAGCTTGGCATCACTTTAGTTGACATTCCCATAAGTGAGTTTATGGATGAATATGACAGGGTTCCTGCTGATTACAATCTTGCAGGCCCGGTCAGGAATGAATTCAACACCAATGCACCTCAGAGTCTTCACAAATATGCAGATGGTGCATTCAGGATATATGCCGCCTTGAAGGGGCTGGTCGCACGTCACAACCTCTCGGGTCTGACTCTCCGATGCTTCGATCTTCTGGATCTTCTCGGAAACACCGGCTGCCTTGCCCTTGCCATGCTCAATGCAGAAGGCATTCCGTCGGGATGCGAGGGTGATGTACCTGCCCTGATATCAATGGCTGTAGGAAACGCTCTTACCGGAGTCAGCGGATTCCAGGCCAACCCTTCACGCATAGATCCCGAGAAGGGTGAGATGCTGTTCGCACACTGCACCATTCCTCTCAACATGATCAGCAGATATTCTTTCAATACACATTTCGAATCAGGAATCGGCATAGCAATCTCAGGGGATATTCCTTCAGGAGATGTCACGATATTCAAGTTGTCGGGAGACCTCAAGCGTTCATTCTGCTGCGAAGCGGAACTGCTTAAATGTCAGTCTGAGAAAGACCTGTGCCGTACACAGGCCGTCCTCAAGCTCAAAGGTTCACAAGAAGAGAGAAAAGAAATATGTAAAGAATACTTCCTGAAAAGACCGATAGGAAATCACCATATCATCTTCCCAGGAAGTCAAAAGTCCTTGTTTGAAGAATTCTGCAGGCTATGATTCGTCCGGCTGCTGGCCGTCGTGTGCCTTCCACATGCATTCCGTGATCTTCATGTCGGAGAATACTGCTGTAAATGAAGATTCCTCCGGTGAGCATGCATATACGCCGAAGCTGATTTCCCCTGCCCCTGCATACATGTGACATATACGCATCTGCGAGAAATTTACTCCGTCTGTCGAACACTCGATGCAATAGTCGTCGGCACGACGAGAAAAGCGGTACCACATCGTCTTGACATCGGCAGGAATGGCGGTTGTAGCCCAGTCGGAATATCCGTTATTGGTAACGACGCTTCCAAGATGCTGAAATTCCTCGTTTTCAAACTCCACCGATCCTTTCAGCCAGTTCTCGCTGTCCAGGTACATGACTATACCGCACTGGTCGAAACGCTGATGGCTCTGAGTGAAATCTGTCTTTACCACAAAACTGAAATACTTCTCACGAGTCTTGATCTGGAATACCGGGGCATTGTCATTGCGGAAATGATAATAAGTCCTCTGCCAGAGATCTGTATGAGGAGCGGTAGTGATTTCAAGAATACCATCCTCAAACTTGAATCCAGCCGGTTCTCGTGTCCATTCAAAGGCATCAGGATTGATATTGCCGCCGTCTGCCAAGGCAGCTGCGACATCATCAACAAACTCATTTTCAATATTTTCACTGACTTTCGGTCCGCAAGCTATTACTGATGAACCGAGAAATAATACAAATAATTTCTTCAGAGACATCATGATATAATATGTTAACAAGTGTAAATATACGGCTTATCCGCAAAGATTGCAATGAATAATTCATATCTTTGTTTTGACATAATCCATATATGATGAAAAAGCTGATGACCCTATTGATTGCTCTTGCCATATCTGCGGGAGCTTATGCGAAAGAAATTACAGCCAATGCACATAGCATTGATCTGACCAAGGCAACGATAGTCTATAATCCTAAAGACCACCATCTGGCAAGACATCTTGCCCATGTACTTTCAGCAGACATTGAGAGGGTTTCCGGAATCAGGCCGGAAGTCAGCACACGCAAGGGTCAGGGGCAGAACATAATACTGTCAACTGCAGCAAAGACCAGCCATGCAAAGGAAATACGCGGAGCATGGGAAAGATATGTCATCGATACTGAGGAGGATGTCCTCTATATAACGGGATCCGATCACAGAGGACTTGCGTATGGAGTATTCCATGTCAGCGAAGAAATAGGAGTCAGTCCGTGGTACTGGTTTGCCGACATACCGGTTGACAAGGACAATCCTTCGGTTCATGCCTACTCCGAGGACTTCGCAAGCGATTCACCATCAATCAAGTACAGAGGAGTATTCATCAACGACGAGGACTGGGGAATGAAGGTCTGGGCGGAAAAGACTTTCGAACCGGAACTTGGAGACATAGGTCCAAAGACATATGACAAGGTCTGTGAACTCATACTTCGCCTTAAAGGAAACATGCTTGCGCCTGCAATGCATACATGTACCGGCGCATTCTACAGTTATCCTGAGAATCAGATAGTTGCGGACAAATGGGGCATAATGATCACCACCAGTCATTGCGAGCCGCTGCTGTTCAATAATGCAGCCCCGTCAGAATGGGACAGTTCGCGCGACGGCGAATGGAATTATGAGACAAACAAGGAGACTATCCTGAGCAAGCTTGACAACCGCATCAAGGAAACCGCTCAATATGACAACATCTATACAATGGGAATGAGAGGCCTCCACGATGAGGCTATGAAGGGCAGCACATCACCTTCCGACAGAGCCCGTACGCTTGAGAAGGTATTCATCCAGCAGCGCGCGATCCTCGAGAAATACAAGAACACGAAAGCCGAAAACATCCAGCAGATATTCGTCCCATACAAGGAGACGCTTGATATATATGATGCGGGGCTTCGCGTACCGGAAGACATCACCCTCGTATGGCCGGATGACAATTACGGTTATATGAAACGTGTGAGCAACAGTGAAGAGCAGAAGAGAAGCGGAGGAAGCGGTGTATATTATCACCTGAGTTATTGCGGAGTGCCGCATGACAACCTTTGGATTTCCACAACCGCCCCTCAGCTGATGTACGAGGAACTTCTGAAAGCATATACTGCCGGAGCAGACAGATACTGGCTGCTCAATGTTGGCGACATCAAGCCTATGGAAATCGAGATGCAGATGTTCATGGACATGGCATATGATTTCGATGATTTCAGCTATGACAATGCCAACAGATATCAGGCATTATGGCTTGCAGAGGTTTTCGGCCAGGAATATCTGTCTGATTTCCAATTCATTCTGGATCATTACTACCGTCTTGCATGGGACCGCAAGCCTGAATTCATGGGATATGAGATGGAATGGGATACGGAGGAATACAGCCGCCTGTATGATACAGACTTCTCATTCGAGACAGGAAGTGCCCAGAAGCGCCTTCTTGAATATCAGGACATCTGCTATGCATACGACGCAATAGAGCAGAAGATCCGGCCGGAGTACCGTCCAGCATTGTTTGAGATGCTCGGCTACTCCGTTCACTCTGCCTATCAGATGAACCGCAAATTCCTCTATGCACAGGCAAACCATGAGACTGGAAACAGCGTATATGCAGGATTATGCAAAGATGCCGACAGGCAGATTCAGGAATTGATCGATCGTTTCAATTCACTGCTTGACGGCAAATGGGACCAGATGATATCGGAAGTCACACCAGGCTACACAGCACTGTATCAGAACATGCCTGACCTTGTGACAGAACCGACAGACGCGTACAGGCTTCCGGACAATCAGCGTCATCCGGAATTCAAGCATAAGATCGACCTTACAGAACTTGCTCCGGAACAGCCGTTCCGTATGCTGGAGGGAATAGGAACAGACTGGATGGCCCTGCAGATGGGACAGCCTCTGGATTTCTCTACGGAAGGATCGATCGAGATACCGATTCCTGAAGAATATCTCGCTTCCGGAGCTGATCAGGTGTCCATTTGCGTTTCCGTAGTCCCTATGTGGCCTGTAGCATATGACCGAAGCAACAGGTTTGCTGTCAGTGTCGATGGCTCGGAACCGGTTATATGCGAGAACAAGTTCCAGGAATGGGGACGCGAATGGAAGATACAGGTTCTGGAGAACCGAAAAGAATTCGTGCTCACCTTCCCTCTTGACAAGACGGTTGATGAGCACGTTATTACCCTTTCCATTATAGATCCGGGTCAGATAGTCCAGAAGATAACTCTTCAGTAAACCGTTATCTGATCAGTCCCTCTATCTTCTTAGGAAGGTCGGTGTTCTTCATGACTCCGGCAAATGCTTCAGCACCAGCACCATATGCGAATACAGGGACAACTGTTCCTGTGTGGCCGTGTGTGCTGAAGTTCAAACGAGGCTTGCCTGCTTCATAACCAAAATAGTCCAAGCCCACACCTCCGGTCTCGTGATCCGCTGTAACAACGAGCAAGGTCTTAGGATGCGCATTGACATATTCGACCAGCTGAAGCAAGGTTCTGTTGAATTCCTGCATTTCCTCGATCAAGCCTTCCGGATCGTTGTTATGGCCGTAACCATCGATGACAGCACTCTCGATCATCAGGAAATAGCCGTTCTTACTGTTGCGTGAAAGGACATCCAGAGCCTTTGCTGTAGCTTTTTCAAGATATACGGTAGGTTCAGAGAGATGGGTTGCGTTTCCATCTTCGGCAGCTGCCGCCAACTTGGCAGCAAGACATACTTCCTGTCCCTCTGCCGCTCCGGCTGTATTGTTGTCTGACTTGCTGCGATGTACGTCACCGAGCGGAAGAATGCCGACAAACTTATCAGATGCAGTGTTCAGCACGTTCTCCCATGAAAGATATACATCATATCCTTTCTCGATAAGGGTAGCAGTCAGATCCAGAGAGTCCGGACGGTTGATGAAATGATCGAGTCCGGCACCGACAGCCACATCCACGCCGCTTTCAGTAAACTGCTTGGCAATGTCGAAAACTCTGTATCGGCTGGTCACACCGGCGTAGAATGCACCAGGAGTCGCTTCTGTAAGCGTTGTATTGACAACGATACCGGTCTTCTTGCCCATCTCCTGTGCCTTGCGCAATATGCTTGTCAGCTGATTGCCTTCAGGATCAACTCCAAGATATCCGTTGTTGGTACGTGTTCCCGTAGCCAAAGCAGTACCTCCAGCAGGAGAATCCGTAACATAATTATTAGCCGAACATGTCTCAGAGAGACCGACAATCGGAGCATACTCGAATCCCGTCAACGAATCTTCCGAAACAAGCAACGACGTAACCGCACCGAAGCCCATGCCGTCTCCGATCAGATAGATCACGTTCTCCACTTCCGGCTTCCTTGCGCTTGTGCATGCAGTCATAAAAGCCAGCGCCAGCATTGATGCTGAAAAAAGGATGTTTCTTTTCATAGTTCAACAATTATTATTTTCTACTAATTATTTTACAAAGAGATTTTTAGTATTCTCAAGCGCCTCGATCACTCGGTCACACCATGCGTCGAATTCAGGATCTTCGACCTGTAACTCCGGATGCTCCTTTATATATTCGACAGCTTTGCGGACTCCCTGTTCAAGTCGGGTTGTCGCGCTAAAGCCTGGAACTGCGCGCTTCAGTTTGCTGCAGTCAAATGATACTGTGACAGCCTTGTCTCCCAACAGACCTCCCTCAAGATCATATGCCTGCGGAGCAATTGCCGCCAGATAATCCGATGCGACATAATATGGCTTGAATTCCACATCGAGAGCATCTGCAATGCTCTGATATATCTGATTCCATGTGAGCGACTCATCAGACATTATCTGGTAGGCCTCGCCTATTGCCTGAGGATTGCCCAGAAGGCCGATGAATCCTTTAGCGAAGTCCTCGTTCCATGTCATTGTCCAGAGAGAACTTCCGTCACCATGTACGATTACAGGTTTTCCATCCATCATACGTTTTAGGATCTGCCAGCTTCCGTTGCTTCCATGCACTCCTACTGGAACGCTGCGCTCGCAGTAAGTGTGGCTCGGGCGGATAATGGTCACCGGGAATCCATTCTCGCGATATTCCTTCAAAAGAAGTTCCTCGCAAGCTATCTTGTTGCGGGAATACTCCCAATATGGATTTGCGAGAGTCGTGCCCTCTGTGATGACATACTGGCGCGCTGGCTTGTTATATGCTGATGCAGAGCTGATATAAACATACTGCTTGGTACGGCCTGAGAAAATCCTGATGTCACGGGCAACCTGTTCCGGCACGAATCCGATGAACTCGCACACGGCATCGAATGTCTCGTCACCGAGCTTTGCCACAACATCTTCAGGATGCTCGTTAATGTCTCCGGTAATCAGTTTTACGTTTTGCGGCAGTTCCGCACTACGATTGCCACGATTAAGCAGCCACAGATCATGACCTTCTGCTGCAAGTTGTCTTGTGATGGCACTGCTGATCGTGCCGGTTCCTCCGATAATAAGTATTTTCATAGTATGTCTTCCAGAATTTTAGATTCCCAAATTTAATGATTTTCAGGATAGAGTGTAGTCAATATGAGTTAAATTTTCACATTTCTCTTGACTCGTACCTAAGGTCATGTCTTATATTTGCAGACAAATAACGCGTTATGAATAGAAATGGATTAAAAATCGGGGAGTTTTCACGCCTTTGTCGTGTCACTGTGAGGGCTCTGAGGCATTATGAAAAGATCAGGCTGCTTGTACCGGATATTATTGACTATAGTACCGGCTACAGGTATTATTCTGTCGGGCAGATGCAGAAGGCTTTGAATATTGTCCAGCTGAAGGGACTGGGATTCAGTCTTGAAGAGATCCGAAGGATGTATAATTCTGAGACTCAGCGTCCTACAATTGATATGCTTGAGGAGAAGATCCGCAGTTGCCAGGAACAGTTGCAGCTGCTGGTCGAGTGCAGGGACCGGCTGTCGGCGATGATTACTTTCCAGAAGAAACTTAATGAAATGGAAAATATCTACATTGATTCATTACCTGCGGTTATTGTCGCATCGCATCGTGCCGAAATTCCGTCGTACGATGAACTTGGAAAACTGTGTTACATGACAATCGGCCCGGAGATGGCTCGTCTGGGATGTGAGTGTCCGGAGCCTGGATATAGTTTCACGATAGAGCACGGAGGATATCGTCAGACTGATATTGACATAGAGTACTGCGAGAAGGTTGCTGCGATGGGAAAGGACTCTGACATCATCAAGTTCAAGCAGATTCCAGAGGTCGCAGAAGCTGTATGCATGAAGGTTTATGGTCCATACAACCGCCTGAACGAAAACATTCGTGAAGTACTTGAATGGATTGAGGCAAACGGATATACGATTACTTATCCGCCACGCTACTCATACGTGGACGGTATATGGAATCAGGAAGATCCGGAGAAATGGCTGACTATAATTCAGGTGCCAGTAACAAGGTAGTATAATCTATGCCAATCTGTTGATTTCGTTCTGCAGGTTGGCTAAGAATTTACCGGCATGAGCGCCGTCCATCTGGGTGTGATGGAACTGGAATGAGAGCGTCAGATAGTAGCGGAAAAATCTCTTCTTGTATCTCCCCCAGATTATGAACGGATTATTGAAAATGCCGCTGTTCATACCAACTGCTCCATCAATTTCAGTGTCGATGATGGCTGAAGTACCGATGACCATGCTGTTCTCTGAAAGGTCTCTGTCCTGACAGGTGGCAGCAACCTCGGAGGTGTATTTCAGGTAATCGTTATTGAATTCTTCCAGTTTCTCATTGAAAAGTATGTCACACGAACTTACCTCTCCAGTCTTGTTTTTGACGATTGTATTGACGGCGATTGTATCGTATTGCAGAAGTTCGTCCCCGACCGGAAGCATGTAGAATTCCTTTATCGGAGCTGCCGCCTTTCCGATACACCAATCGAGCAACATATTGAATTTCAGTCTCCTCCTCTTACTTATTCTTATAAGTCTTGTGACATCGATTGTCTTGATGAAAGTCACCATAGGATTAGGAGCCTTCATCCAAAACTCGTATGCAAATGCTCTTGTAGTCTGTTTGGGGTCAATTGAATGTGGCATGGAATTCCGCTTTTATCAGTCCAAAGTTAGACAAATCCGTATGAATTACAATGGATTGCCGCTATGAATCAGTGTGATCATCTGCGGCCCAACGGGAAAAGGACGTTCATTGGATACAGGAGACTGAGCGTCTGACACTTTTTCGGGAATATGAATGTAGGACGCTACCAGATTAAGCGGAAATATCCAGGTTTTGGGGAGCGTCCGGCAGGTTTTCAGGCGATTTATGTAGCTATGCTCTTCAAAGAAAAAGAGACACCCTCGAAAGAGTGTCTCAATATGGGTTTGAGATGCCCGAATTGGTCTGGCTCTACTCCGCAAGACCGGTTTATTTCTTCCAGAGATTCGGAAGGAAACCGTAGTAGAGGAGGCCTCTCCAAGTTGACCAGTCGTGACCGGTTTCACCTATGCAGAAATACTCATATTCGATTCCGTGCTTGTCGAGAGCTTCCCTGAATGGCTTTACACGGAAATTGAACATACCCTTCTCTTCATCACCACCCTGTCCGATGAACAGATAATCCACCTTGTCGTTGGCCTTAGGATCATTGAGGAATTCGCCGAGGGTCTCTTCCGGTCTGTTGTCACCTGCACTGAGGACACCGAAGTTTGCAAAGAGGTCAAGAGACTTCAGACCTACGAACATTGTGTGGCGGCCACCCATCGAAAGACCGGAAATGGCACGTCCGTGAGGATTTGCGATGGTCTTGTAGTGACTGTCGATGAACGGAATGACAGCCTCGCGATACTCACGCTCCATGATATCGAAAGTTAGATCGGCGTGCTGAGGATGATTGCGGTGAACGACCTGATTGTTCACAAGTACGATCAACATCGGTTCTGCCTTACCTTCTGCAAGGAGATTGTCCATGATGAAGTTCACGCGTCCGTCATACATCCAGTTTGAAGGGAGTTCGCCGCTGCCGCCCATCAGGTAGAGGACAGGGTATTTCTTCTTTGGATTGTACTGAGGAGGGGTATAGACATAGAGTTCACGCTGTCCTTCGGTTACAGGACTGTAGTAGATATGGCGTGTGATGGATCCGTGAGGTACATCCTTGGCGTCCCACCATGATGGTCCGTCACCGTGGACGATAAGCTCGCTATAAGGAGGCATTGCCGTAAAGGCTGCATATGTGTTATTCGGATCGGCCATCTTGACACCGTCCACAACCAGATTGTACTGGTACATGTCCACCGGAAGAGGACCGATGGTAAGGGTCCATATGCCGTCTTCCCCTTTGGTGAAAGGAATGTTTCCACGGACTCCCATGACTGTGGTCATCGCGCCCGAGAGGGCTACTGACTCTGCCTTAGGGGCATTGAGGCGGAAAGTGACGGTACGGTCGTCATTTACTTGAGGCGAATTCAGATTCGCGCTGAATGGGATCAACCCTTCGGTGTCTTTCTGAGGGTTGTAACTGAGGTTTATGTTCGACTGCTGGGCAGATGCTGTCAAAGCAGCAAGTAGCGAAATCGCCACGGTAATAATTTTTCGGTTCATCATAGTGTTATTTTTTCGCAATGTACGAAAAAACTGATGATTATGAAAGCCTGGTGGCAAAAGTACATCACAAAAAATGGCAAGACCGGACAAAGTCTGAATTTCGCGCCTTGATTTACCAGACAAAAGGAATCACTTTATACTTCACTCTTGCCTTGTAGTCCTTATATCCGTCAAGACCGGATGTCAGGACTGCCTCCTCATTACGGATCCTACGGGCAATCACCGGAATATATCCAAGCATAATGCAAAAGGAAATCGGGGAACCAAGAACCAGGGGCATTGACAGGAAAAGGATTACGGTTGCCATATACATGGGATGACGGACTATTCCATATAATCCGGTATCAATGACTTTCTGTCCCTCCTGGACTTCGATGGTTCTGGAAAGATATTCGTTTTCTCTCAATACTTCCGCATATAATATGTAAGAAAGAATAAAGAGAGCAGCGGCTGTCCATACTGTCCAGTCCGGCAACATCCACCAACCGTATCTCCAGTTAAGACCAGCAGTCGTGAATGAAATTATGAACAACAGGCCGCTCAATGCCACAACTGCCTTCTGTTCGCTTTCCTTCTCCTTGGCATTCAACCTTTTACGAAGCAGTTTCGGACTCTTGACAAGCATGACAGCTCCGGCAACGAACATAGGTACGAACAGAATTCCCATAAGGAGCCATCCTTGCCAATAAGCAAATGATCCTGCCGGCAGAAACAGCAACAGACCTACAAGTACAACACCTGAGGTCAATTTCAACAACGACTGTGTCAACAAGGATTTATTCATATTGCATCCGTATTATTCTTTGCGCCACCTCCTCAGGCTTGTCAATCAGGAGCTGGCCGTGGTTCATTCCTTTGAAGACTTCAATCTTCGTTTCAGGATATAATGATGTCAGATGCCTCACCTGCGGCTTTGCTATAAAGGTTTCCTTCGTACCGTACCAATAATGGATATCATTTCCTGAAATACTTTCAAGTTTCGTTGCATAGACTGAAGTATATCCATCCAGAACCGCCTTACTGCCACCAAACGGATAAATCTTCTTGCATTCGTCAAGGAGGACATCGAAGTAATGCGAATGAAAGACCCATCTCCAGAATCCTGTCCAATGATAGCATGACCACACATTGGCACATTGAAGATATTTCAATGGTCCCACAAGCCAGCGCGGAAGCGGAAGCAATGGAGCAGCATCCATTATTGAATGGCTGATGTTCACCTCGTTTCTTTCAAGAATCCGTGACAGGATCTTACCACCCAGAGACAGACCATAGGCAATATCAAGATGTTCTCCAAGGTCTTCTTGGATATATTTGCTTACCTGCCTGGCCTGGTCGTCTATTGAAGTGAATTCCGTATTCTGACCTAACGTGAAACCGTCGATCTGAACAGCAATGACATGAAACTTTTCCTCCAGCAGACCGACAAGAGGCAGGAAAATCTCGTATGAGACTCCCAAGCCTGGAATCAGCAGGAGGGTTGGTGATCCGACATTACCGAAAGTCTTGAAATCCATTGCGTTCTATAAATCCCGATTAATCTGCTCAAAGATAATAAAATTCGTAAGGATTACAAATGATCATTATTATGTATCAGCCTGACCATCTGCGGTCCTTCGGAAACAGGTTGCACATATTGGGTGTGGGCAGGTTGTTCTGTCCATAAAAATGGGCGATTTCGTGGACGGGAAGATGTTCTTGAGATCGCCGTCCAGAAAAAAGGCTGTTTTTCTGGACAAGACGCTGTTTTCAAGGTCGCCGTCCATGAAAATGGGCGATTTCGTGGACGGTAAGATAGCAACAAAAAAGAGACACCCTCGAAAGGATGTCTCCGTAAAGTATTGAGATTTACTCGATTACTTATTAAGCGCTGTAGCAACGTCAACCGCACAAGCAACTGTACAACCTACCATAGGGTTGTTACCGATTCCGAGGAATCCCATCATCTCAACGTGTGCTGGAACTGATGAAGAACCTGCGAACTGTGCGTCAGAGTGCATACGGCCCATAGTGTCGGTCATACCGTATGAAGCTGGACCTGCTGCCATGTTGTCTGGGTGAAGTGTACGGCCTGTACCACCACCTGATGCTACTGAGAAGTATGGCTTGCCTGCGAGCACGCGCTCCTTCTTGTATGTACCAGCTGTAGGGTGCTGGAAACGTGTAGGGTTTGTAGAGTTACCTGTGATAGATACGTCAACACCCTCGTGCCACATGATAGCTACACCTTCGCGTACGTCGTCTGCACCGTAGCAGTTGACCTTTGCGCGTGGACCGTCGCTGTAAGCGATGCGGCGTACTTCCTTGAGCTCACCAGTGAAGTAGTCGAACTCAGTCTGTACATATGTGAAACCGTTGATACGGGCGATGATCTGAGCTGCATCCTTGCCGAGACCGTTGAGGATAACGCGGAGAGGCTCCTTACGTACCTTGTCAGCCTTAGCAGCGATCTTGATAGCACCCTCAGCTGCTGCGAATGACTCGTGACCTGCGAGGAATGCGAAACATTTTGTCTCCTCACGGAGGAGCATAGCTGCGAGGTTACCGTGGCCGAGACCTACCTTACGGTCGTCAGCTACTGAACCAGGAATACAGAATGCCTGGAGACCGAGACCGATAGCCTCAGCTGCCTCAGCTGCGTTCTTGCAACCCTTCTTGAGAGCGATTGCACATCCTACTACATAAGCCCACTTTGCGTTCTCGAAGCAGATTGGCTGAGTCTCCTCACATGTCATATAAGGATCGAGACCATACTGATCGCAGATTGCGTTTGCCTCCTCGATAGAAGCGATACCGTTCTCGTTGAGAACTGCGAGGATCTGGTTGATACGACGATCCTGGCTTTCGAATTTTACTTCTCTAATCATAGTCTTTCCTCCTTAT
>JAFSBV010000084.1 GCA_017437125.1 Bacteroidales bacterium
AGCCTGATGGCGGACAGCATCATCTCATCACTTCTTGTCATAATTTGATTGTTTATGTTTTTCATCAATAATTCTGAGCAAATCCTCCTCATTAGGGCTATCAAGTATATATTGTCCGGCATTGTCATACTCTGTATAGTATCCACATAGTAAAACCGCCTTACCTTCTTCATTACTTACATAGGTATCACCGCGATTAGGCCACAACCCGTATATCCTTCTACTGACCTCCTCATAGAAATTAGGGCCATCTATCATAAACAGAATATCTTTGCCATTCGGAAATGCCATCGGATAATCCTCGCTATATCCTAACGATTTAAGCCTTTCAGCCGCCTTGGTCATATGTAAAGTCTTAGTCTTCATATTATTCTTAATTGTGCCGTCGCCGGCGGTTACTAACTTTGCCTGTGGTCTCGATGGAGCCTGACCGGCTCTGCAGTTCAGGGATCCCAGAGCCACGGCAAAAATGAAGTGACCGTGGAGCACAACGATGAAGGGAGCAAGAATCAATGAGACTTGTTTCCGTATGATTCGAAGCCCCTGAAATCAGTGTGCTGCAAGGCAATCTAACGATTCATTACTATTTGACAAGTTAGATTATAGCACATAATCCTTGTCGATCCTCACGAACCTGTCCACCCTGAAGCATCTCCACTCCCCTTTCTCGATGTCGAAATAAGGGAATGTCCCGTTGAACGCCCTCTGAGGCTTCTGGGTACTAGATCCTGTATCATATCGTCTGATGACATCTACTGCTCTGGTTCCGTATGCATCGCGGGTAGTTCCATCTGTCTTCTCAAAGACAAAATGAACGATCTCCTCTATGAGCATCTTCTTCAGCTCGGCAAGGTCCGACATTACCGTCAATGCCTGGATTGAATCCTGACCGAATTTAGAGTCCAGATAGTGATTAATCTTCAGCAGTTCGTTGTCTCCAGCGATTACCGCTGCTATCGTGTTAGGTGTATTCATGGTTATTGGATTTTACGTTTCGTATTATCTGCTATGGCCTTCTTGACCATCTTGCCAAGATCGACAGCAAGCCTTGACATGTCCGTAAGGTTGACGTTCCTGTGATACATCAGCGAAGGATCGTACTGCGGCTCGATGCTTACCGCCACGATGGCAAATCCCTGCTTCTCGACATCAAGCACAGCCTGTCGGACCTCCTGCACTGACTCGTTCGGAGCTCCGTCGGAAATCATGAAGAACAGGCAGTTCTCCTTGGTATGCTTACGGACTCTTGAGGCTGCCTCGCGGATTGCCGTTCCGTCGTTGTTTCCCCATCTGGAATCGGTACTTCCAAGGGCATACTTCGGACAGAATGACTTCTCTCTGTATACGTAGAGAGCAGTGCCACCATCGGTGCTATGTCCATAGATATAAAGGTCAACATTCTGAAGAGTGCCGATGGCCTCGTTAAGCAGGACCGCCGTATCTCTTGCTGCCCGTTCTCCGTCTCCATACATCGAACCGGACTCATCTATGAGTATGCAGACCGATATCCTGTCGGACTTGACGTGCCCTTCCCTCATATAGACCGTAGGG
>JAFSBV010000031.1 GCA_017437125.1 Bacteroidales bacterium
AGGAACTCCTCTGAGGCGTGGTGCCACAAGCTTCCCACAGGCTTCCGAAGAAAGACCGTCCAGACCTCTCTGTCAAAAAACAATACCCCGCCCTTCGTTCAAGAAGCAGAAAAAAGGGAAAATGCTTCTCGAGCCGCAGGGCGGGGATTTTTTCGCTGGTCTGAATCAGTTCTACTGAACCTGATCCGCTATTTTTTATAAATTGATATATCTTGCTGACCAGAGCCATAACATGAGAATATACTATTGGAAGGATTATATCTCATCCTGTTCCTCGTATTAGTTCGTTGAGCTTTAAAACGGCGAATCGGGGTTTTCCTCTCCCGTCGAGCGACAAAAGTACAGCCCACGTCCACCATCCGCTCTACGGTACAGAGCCCCCTCCCGCTGAGCGACGTGATAGGATCCTGCCGGAGATTTTCCGCTCAACGGGGTGTAAGGAACTCCTCTGAGGCGTGGTGCCACAAGCTTCCCACAGGCTTCCGAAGAAAGACCGTCCAGACCTCTGTCAAAAAACAATTCCCGCACTGTGGTGAAAGAAGCATTTCCATTTTTCGCTTCTGGCACCCCAATGCGGGAATTCTTATTGTCATCAATCTTCACTCATTGCATTATCACTCAGCACTTTGAGAAGAGAATGCGATAGATTTTCAGTTTATTGGTTAGTATATTTATATAGCGAGATTGCCATTTGATTTTCATAAGTTGATGACTGAAAGTATCTAAATCGATCTTGCCCGTTAGATGTATTAAACCTAAGATGAGCTCCTCCTGAAGAAATAATGTTTACCGTCTTATTATCATTAATTGAAATCGTATTTTCATATTGTGTAGTAAGATTCGAAAGCAAGCCGTTCGAATTCGCAGTCCGTCCAATATAATATCCACTATTAGATTTCACCCAATAGTATGAATCATTTTTCCCTATTTCAAATGTAGATTCCAACAAATCAGAAGTAGCATCGATCGTGTTATCCTCAATGCTTACTTCTACATAATTATTAGCAGCATCCAATGTTGTCAGGCTTCCGTTAAAAGCGAACTTTTCGTCCTCATAAACAATCAAATAAGTTCCACTCCAATCGTCAGGAGCAGATTCAATTTTGACAAATGAGCCTTCTGCAGTATCCAGTTCCGGCTCAATATCTTTCATATTAATTGTAAAACTTGCCACTACGCCTGATTTAAACTCAGTACCTGCACGGAAAATAACATCTTTCTTAAACTTTCCTTGATCAGTATTTATAATGAAAGTTACTGTTTGTCCAGCAACATTTACAGGAGCACATGCAAACCAAACATCCTGGTCTCTAGAAGTTGTAATAGTAATACTTTTTTCAGCCTCTTTAGGAGCAATTTCTTTAGTATCAACAAAATAATTCCATTTTCCCGCGAGATCAACGGTTTCAGATTCCAACACAATATTCTGAATCTCTATGTTTTGGGGAAGATTAGTGAAAGTTAACTTTCCATATGCTGTAAAATGCTGATATGTCAACTCTACTTCCGCAGGCATTTTATCTGTAGTTATTGATTCTGCATACAACACCTGAGCTGATTCATCTACAGAATTTTCAAGAGTCGTCTGGTGAGAAGGTATTGTTACAGTAAAACGTCCCTGGTCAGCACTCTTGCCATTGAATGCAGAAGCAGGAGAGACAGAATAGAATGTATATTCAGTTGTCTCTGGATCTGTTATATCCGCATCAAAAACAGCAGAAGTATAATCATCATAAGGAGTGACAGCTACTGTCTTTTCTGTGCCAGCTACAGTTTCTAGATTAAGTAAGATCTTCACTTTGTCCCCGTCTGACCAGAGTGTAGGATATTCATCATTCACAATTGAGCCAAAAGTAGTCTTTGTTTCAATTGATTCCGTAAAGAAATGAACATTCTTTGTCTGCGAAACAGTCTCGGTAACTTCCTTAGCACATCCGGCAAATGTAATCATCGCAACGATGATTAAACATAAACAGTTAATTGATCTTTTCATATTAATACTCTCCCCAATCTTCAGTGCCAGCAGGATTAATCTTGCTTCCGCCATTACTGATACAGAACACGCCTTCCGACATTACGTCGAGTACTTCTACGGAAGGAGAAACATAATTCTCTCTTCCGGATTTGTTGATAGTCTTTAGTGTCATAATGTGTATTGTTTTTGATTATTGATAGAATTCGGCATATTTGGCGAAGTTACCATTTAATAATTAAAAGTCAATGGGCTTAATGGAACATTGTGAAACAATTTGTTGTTTTTTGCAAAACATCCGGTTTTCCAGATAATGACCTTTCGCACAAGTCGCTGTCTTTCCCCAATAAGGTTTGGATCGGGTAGAGCTTGGTCAGAAAACGGTATGGATTCGTCCAAGGTGTGCCGGAAATCGTTGATAAGATCGTGTTTGATGTAGAGCTTGGAAATAAATTGAAGGAAAAGTGTCCAAGGTGCCATGGAACATTGTGGAACAATTAGTTTTGTTTTTATATAAAATCAAACAAATTTTCACATCAAAATCTGCTCCTCAAGCCCCTCTAAGGCCGATTTTGACAAATAGCCGTATATTATTTGAGTAAACGGATAACCTTGAGGAACTTTGCCAAAAAAAGAATGATGGCTGACGAACAGAAAAATGAAGTTATGAAATCCTTGAAGGGATTTGCAAAGATCTCGCTTGACTTCACATTCAAGCGTATTTTCGGCAATGAGAGTGACAAAGGAGCGTTGATCGCCTTTCTTAACAGGATAATCGGTGATGCGGACATTGAAGATGTACAGCTTCTCCCTACCGAAAGACTTGGGCTTACGTCTTCCGACAGGAAAACTGTATTTGACGTTTTCTGCAGAAGTAAGGATGGGACGGAATTTATCGTGGAAATGCAGTGCGCCAAGCAGAAGTACTTCAAGGACAGAGCATTGTATTACGCAGGATATCCTCTCGTCGAGCAAGGACGACAGGCCTTCGAAAGATATGTGGAGTCGTGCAGTTCCGATAAATCAGCACATATCAAGCGCAGCTATGAGAGTTTCAAGTGGGATTTCAACCTGAAACCGATTATTTTCGTTGCCGTGCTGGACTTTTCGATGTCTCATTCGGAAGAATGGCCTCGTGATAAGTATTATTCATCATACAGTCTGAAAGAGGACACGACCGATGAAGTGATGAATGATAAATTGAGGTTCATTTTCCTTGAATTGGGAAGATTTGACAAGAAGGAAAATGAGTTATCCGATATGAATGACAAGTGGATGTATGCCCTGAAGCATATGCATGAATTCAACAGCAGACCTGATGAATTGATGGAAAATGAGTTAGATGCGTTGTTTAATCTGGCAAAAATCGCTAATTTTACGCCAAAAGACATAAACACATATTTAGACGAGCTGATTATGGAACGCGATTATTGGAACTGCATTGATTACGCAAAGGAAGAAGCCATGAAGGAAGGCAGAGAAAAAGGAATGGAGCAGGGAATGGCAGAAGGTATGAAGCAGGGAATGGCAGAAGGAATGAAGCAAGGAATGGCAGAAGGAATGAAGCAAGGAATGGCAGAAGGTATGGCAAAAGGTAGAGCTGAAGGTAGAGCTGATGCAATCAGGAGGATGATTGCCGGAGGACTTGAAGTCGAGCATGTATGCACTCTGATGGAAGTCACTCCAGAAGATATCAAGAGAATCATTTCCGAACAATAATTATTGGACACATACAGTTCTGCCACCGGATACGGACTTTGATAAATCCGTATCCGGTGGCAGAAGTGCATTGATAAGACTACGCTTCCTGTACGAAAGCGATGATCTCGCCTTTTGCGACCATGTCACCCTGCTTTGCGCACACAGCGACGATGCGGCCATTCACTGCAGGAACGATATCTTCGATTCCATAATATGTCTGAACATAGCTCATCGGCTCGCCGACTTTGACCTCTGTACCGACTGAAGGGGCGGTAGATGCATCATCAACGTCATACTGCCATATGAGCTGCCCCTTGACCGGAGCCTGTACAGGCACTGCCTTAGGATATTTCTCAGCGATCTTTTCGACATCATACTTAGGCATCTCCACCACAGGTCTCGTCACAATGATAGGAGCTCCTGCCTTAGCCCTTGCCGCCTCAAGATCCTTGTTGAAACGTTCCTTGGCCACACCGCTCTTATAATCACGGTACTGTCTTTCGTGCATTGCAAGCTCGAAGAGTTCCTCATCATCCTGACCGCAATCCCATCCCTCTTCCTTCATGATTGCGCGGAACTTGTCAAGTTCGTTCGGGAATGCATCCTGAGGGTTTCCGGTATAGAATTCCAGCCCCTTGTCTTTTGCAAGCTGCACGATTTCCGGAGCAAGTTCGCCAGGAAGCTTACCCATCTTGCCGAGGATCATGTTCCATGTATCCTTGTCGATCGTAGTCCAGCGAGGCTGGCCCTTCAGCAGAGCCATGAGGTTCATGAGAGCTGTGTTCTTGACGTACTGGCTGAACGGTGTCACAAGAGGAGGATAACCGAGGCGCGGCCATACATATTCGACCTCCTGGAAAAGCATCACCATAAGCTGGTCGAGCGAGAGTTCATGCTTGCCCTGGGCACGCAGAGAAGCGTTGATCGCTCCATGGAAACCCTTGAGGTCAGCCATCATAGATCCCATCATACCGCCAGGAAGGCCACAGCCTACAAGTAGTGAACTCATATGAGAGTTGTTCGGATCTATCCAATATCCGAGGAAATCATCAATGAACTTCTGAGTCAGGGCACGGACTTCCATATATGCATTCATATTCAGATCCTTGACCTGGAATCCGTCTGCCTTGAGCATTTCACGTATGGTGATCACGTCCGGATGAACCTTGCCCCATGAAAGAGGTTCCACTGCCACGTCAAGATAATCCGCTCCGGCACGTGCCACTTCAAGCATTGAAGCAGGTGAAAAACCAGGACCGCAATGTCCGTGATACTGCACCTTTATATGAGGATACTTCTTCTTTATCCTGCCTGTCAGCTCGGCAAGGAAGGTAGGGCGTCCGATTCCGGCCATATCCTTAAGACATATTTCATCGCATCCATATTCCACTACCTTATCGACCACACCCATATAATAATCAACAGTATGGACTGGTGAATTCGTTATGGAAAGAGCGACCTGCGAAATCATACCTCCCTTCTTGGCATATTCAACGCTGAGACGGAGGTTCCTATGGTCATTCAGACCGCAGAAAGAACGTGATATATCCGTTCCCTGCGCTTTCTTTACCTTGTACATAAGTTCTCTGACATCCGCAGGCACCGGATTCATTCTCAGGGCATTGAGACCACGCTCAAGCATATGAGTCTGTATGCCGGCCTTGTGGAATGGCGCAGTCCATTCACGTACGGCCTTGTTAGGATTCTCACCGAACAGAAGGTTAACCTGCTCGAAAGCTCCTCCGTTGGTCTCGACACGGTCGAAACATCCCATATCAATGATTGCCGGAGCGACCTCCTTCAACTGTGCGACAGTCGGCACATATTTGCCCGAAGACTGCCACATATCCCTGTAAACAAGGGAGAATTTTATTTCACGTCCCATATATTGCGAGATTACATATTCGTATGCAACAAATATATGAAAGTTTTTCTGTATCACTATACTATTACTGCTCTAAATTCGGTAAAAACAAACGAAAAGTGGTAAAACTCTTGAGGCTGATGTAAAATTTTCACCACACACCTGTTGCAGATTAGGAAATTTTAAGTATCTTTGCAGTCCTAATCCAACATGGTGCCCATAGTTCAGTTGGTTAGAGCGTCAGATTGTGGTTCTGAATGTCGTGGGTTCGAATCCCACTGGGCACCCTAAAAAGGTCAATCGTCAGGTTGGCCTTTTTTTGTGTCCGGTGGGGTGAGAACCCCGGGTTCGCCATCGACGAAGTCGCTTGAGAGGAGCGAAAGAATCCCACTGGGCACCCTAAAAAGGTCAATCGTCAGGTTGGCCTTTTTTTGTGCACGGTGGGGTGAGAAATGATAAAAAAAAGACAAAACTTTAAAGAAAAAGAAAATTCTGCAGGGATTTCGTCACATTTTTTCTGCGAGACGGACAGATCGGGATAGATTTGCAGAAAAAAGAAATGAAGATAAAGGAACTTTGCATGGATGAGAGGCCGAGAGAGAAGATGCTGGAGAAAGGAGCGGAATCCCTTAGCAATACCGATCTTCTGGCGATTTTGCTGAGGACCGGAACAGGAAAGATGAATGCTATCGATGTTGCAAGAGAACTTCTCAAGAGCGGTAACGGCAAGCTTAACCTGATATCTGCAATGCCGGTCCGGAAACTTTGCAGGATCAGCGGGATCGGCCCGGGAAAAGCTGTCACGATAGCTGCCGCATTCGAACTCGGCAGAAGATGCTTCGGAGAATCTATCATAGATTCCCGTACTCCGGTTTCCTCTCCCAGAACCGTATTCAGAATGTTGCTTCCCCACATGAGAGGACTTGACCATGAGGAATGCTGGGTACTGTACCTCAACAGAGCCCATTATATGATATCTAAGGAAAGGATAAGCAGCGGAGGGATGGATTCCACGACTCTGGACAGCAGGATGATAGTTCGCAAGGCCTTGGAAATGAAGGCCAGTGGAATAATAATATCACACAATCATCCTTCCGGAAGCGCAATGCCGGGAAATGCTGACATCCAGGCCACGAGGCAGTTGGAGAAAGCGCTCAAGACTTGTGACATATCACTTCTGGACCATGTGATCGTCGCTGAAGACAGCTACTACAGCTTTGCTGATGAAGAACTTGTCAGGTGTTGAAAAGGAAAAATTTTGACTTCTTGCCAAATAAAGATATATTTGTGAATTGTAAACCAAAACCACATAATATGAAAGTCATTAACCTTGGTGAGAAGAATTCCATTCTCAACAAATTCGTTGCGCAGATGCGTGACAAAGGCATACAGAAGGACAGTATGCGTTTCCGCAGAAATCTTGAAAGACTGGGAGAAATCTTTGCATACGAAATCAGCCAGCATATGGAATACAGCCACAAGGATTTCATGACACCGCTGGGTATAGCCGACATACAGACATATGACAATCAGGTCGTTGTAGCTACCATCCTCCGTGCCGGACTTCCTCTGCATCAGGGTATTCTGAACTATTTCGACGACGCGCAGAACGCTTTCGTGGCAGCATACAGAAAATATGACAAGGGAGAAGACTTCCATATCAACATCGAATACTGCAGCACTCCGGACCTTACAGGAAAGACATTGATCCTCGCTGACACTATGCTTGCGACCGGTGCATCACTGGAAATCGCATACAAGCGTCTCTGTGAAGAAGGAGAGCCAGCTCACACCCATCTTGTCTGCCCTATTTCCAGCGCATATGCAGTGGAATATCTGCAGAAGAACCTTCCGGGTGAGGATGTGACCTTGTGGGTTGCCGCTATTGACGAGGAGCTGACAAGCCACTCATACATAGTTCCCGGCCTCGGAGATGCCGGCGACCTCGCTTTCGGCGAAAAGAAATAGCACATCATAATAAACCCAGCTGCAGTTCAGCTGGGTTTATATATCTATAGCTCCTTTCTGAGTCTGGCTTTCGGAATGCCAAGCTGATCTCGATATTTCGCGATTGTTCGGCGAGCCACCTTGTAGCCTTTTTCCGTCATTCTCTCGACAAGTTCATCATCAGTAAGAGGCTTGCGCTTGTTCTCGCTATCCACACATTCCTGAAGAGCCTTCTTCAGTTCGCGAGTAGAAACCTCTTCACCTTCCTGATTCTCAAGACCTTCAGAGAAGAAATATTTCAGAGAATATATACCGAAATGAGTCTCGATATATTTGCTGTTCACAACACGCGAAATGGTCGAGATGTCAAAGCCTGTCTTCTCAGCTATATCCTTGAGAACCATCGGCTTCAGATTAGCCTCATCACCATCGATGAAATACTCTTTCTGATAATCGACAATTGCCTGCATAGTGCTGGAAAGCGTATTGTGGCGCTGCTTGATGGCCTCCACGAACCATTTTGCGGAATCCAGCTTCTTCTTTACAAAAGCAGCAGCCTCCTTCTTGTCCCTTTCGGAGGAATTGGCGGCATCAATGAGGATATCAGCATATTTCCTGTTCACCCTGAGTTCCGGAACGGAGAATCTCGGCATCGAAAGATGCAGCTCGCCATCCCTGTACTCCAGAATGAAATCAGGAACTATCTGCTGGGCCTGATCGGTATATGAGTCATCTATCTGGCCTCCCGGAGAAGGATTCAGCTTGAGAATCTTGGCCATGGCCGCCTTCAGTTCAGCCTCTGTCAGACTCATCCTGTTCATGATCTTCTGGAAATGCTTGTTAGTGAACTCATTGAAATGGTTCTTGAGTATTTTGGTGGCATTTTCAACCTCAGGACTCTTCTTGCAATGTCTGATCTGAAGGAGAAGGCACTCGCGCAGATCTCTTGCTCCGACACCTGCCGGATCAAACTCCTGAATGACCTTGAGCATTTCCAGGACCTCTTCCTCCGTGGTCTCGATACCGGCTCTGAAAGAAAGGTCATCCACAACACTGTCGATGCTTCTTCTCAGATATCCGTCATCATCAAGACTTCCCACGAGGAACGATGCCACAGCATACTGATGCTCGGTCAGATTCCTGTATCCAAGCTGCTCCTGAAGGCTCTGCGTAAAGCTCTCCTTCACAGAAAACGTATTGTACTGAGGACGTTCATCCTTTGAATAATTGTCAGACCTGAGACGATAGCCCGGTATGGAATCATCCTCCTTGTAATCGGAGAGAGATACCTCCCTTGGTGCCTCGTCTTCTTCCTTCTCACTTGAAACGCCCTCATCCAGAACCGGATTCTCCTCCAGTTCCTTACGGATCCTCTGCTCAAGCTCCTGGATAGGAAGTTCGATGAGCTTGATGGTCTGGATCTGCAGAGGGGAAAGTTTCTGCGTCTGTTTTAATTCCAGTCCTTGCTTCAACATAATTACACTACCTGCTTTTAACCACCTGCTGTATAGGTCTCAGGACTTTGACGGTATCAATAATAACGGCATTTCTGCTGTCAACGACAGGATACCCGATATTTTCCTTCACGACGAATGCACTCGGGAACTCCACCTTGATCCTGGCCAGAAGCGCCATAGCTTCCGACTTTGTCCTGAAATCACCTACCGTAACCTTGAAATATGGATTTGCATAAAGTCTGTATGCCATGATTTCCGGATACAGACTCTTGAATTTCTTCAATGTAGCCTCTGATTCGGTTCTTGCCGTCTGGCGGTTGTCGAAAAAGATCCTGACACGGTAACCGCTCATGGTCCTGTCTTCATTTGCAGCCATGTGCGACTCCATAGAACCGGAAATCAGCTGAGACTGTCTTACTTCCACATCCACGTCTTCTGACGAAATAAGACTGAATATATCCTTGCCGGCCAAGGTAGTATCCACGGCAGACACAGGACGATATACTATCGAATCCACCAGTTCATATCCCTCCGGCACAGTCTGAGCCGAAAGATCGGTACCGCATACGAGTGCGGCAATAACAGATATCAATGATAAAAGAATTCTTTTCATTTTGCAGTCTCCAAAAGTTTCTTCACGGGTATGTCATTATAAACCAGCTTCCTGGAAATTCCTCCTTTCAGTCTGACATTTGCGGAAAAATCCACGACAGCCTCTTCAAGAACGGCCTTGTTCATAAGCCTTCCCAGATCAAAAAGAGATGTATTCTCACTGAGGCTAATATCGGCTTTGAGGTTATAGACCTCTTCAGTCCGGGCATGCAGGGTAAAAGGATCAACGGCGACCATACCAAGAACCTTGCCAGAATGCTTGAACGAGCAGGAAATTTCTGAAAGAGACACCTGGACGCCAGGATTGTCAACCCCTACAGCCAGTCCGAGCCTGACTCCTCTCAGGCCATCCGGTGTCATGGACTCGATATTTGCAGAAGTCACCTTTATATCCTCAAGCTTCTTGATTCCGCTGCAGCCGGAAAGGCATATGATCATTGTGACAACGGCCACAATCAATGTCATGAAGCGTTTATTTTTCATCTTCGGGCTTTTTACATCATCGCAAAGATAACTATATTCGACGAAAAATCCTATCTTTGTATCTTACATGAAAAGACGTGACAATATGCGCAACATAAGACCGATAACAGATCCTTCAAGACCGAAGGTTTATATTGAAACATACGGATGTCAGATGAATGTCAATGACAGCGAGGTTATCCTGTCAATACTTCAGGACGCCGGATACGCCCTCACAGAAGATATTGAAGAGGCGAATGTGATCCTTGCCAACACATGCTCGATCAGAGACAATGCCGAGCAGAGGATATGGGGCAGGATCGACCAGTTCAAGCTCCAGAAGAGAAAGCGTGAGGATGTAGTCATAGGTATCGTGGGCTGCATGGCAGAAAGACTCAAGGACAAGCTTCTTGAGGCGGTGGACATCGTTGCCGGTCCGGATTCATACAGGACACTCCCTGAACTTCTCAAGGCAGTAAGGCCGGACAGGCCGCAGATCAACGTCCTTCTGTCGCATGAAGAGACATATGCCGAGATTTCACCGGTACGCCTCGACAAGAACGGGGTGTCGGCATTCATATCCATCATGCGCGGATGCAACAACGTATGTTCATACTGCGTGGTACCTTACACAAGAGGAGCAGAACGAAGCAGGGATCCATATACTATCGTCCGTGAAGCTCAGGAACTATACGAGAACGGCTACAAGGAAGTGACGCTGCTCGGCCAGAATGTTGACTCCTATTATTGGAAGGATGAGGAAAATGCCGACAGGAACGTGAATTTCGCCCAGCTTCTGGAAATGGTTGCGAAGATCAGTCCCGAGCTCCGCGTAAGATTCTCCACATCACACCCTAAGGACATCAGCGACGAGGTCATCTATACAATGGCCCTATATGAAAACATATGCAATCATATCCACCTCCCTGTTCAGTCCGGCAGCAGCATCATGCTCGAGAAGATGAGGCGCAAATATGACCGTGAATGGTATCTGGAGAGGGTCAGGAAGATAAGAAGCGTCATTCCGGACTGCGGAATCACCACAGATGTGATAGCAGGCTTCTGCGGCGAGACAGAGCAGGATCACCAGGACACGCTCAGCCTCATGGAAGAAGTTGTGTTCGACTCCGCATTCATGTTCGCATATTCGGAGCGTCCCGGCACGCTCGCATCAAGGAAATATCCTGATGACATCCCGTATGAAGAAAAGACAAGAAGGCTTAACGAGATAATCGCGCTTCAGGGACGCATGAGCCTGAAGAGCAATGAGAGGGAGATAGGAAGGAGGCTGAAGGTTCTCGTGGAAGGACCTTCCAAAAGGAATCCTGACGAACTCTGCGGAAGGGCAGGAAGCAACAAGATGTGCGTTTTCCCTTCACGTGGAGAGAAGGCGGGAGACTACTGCGAGGTGGAGGTAGTATCAGTGACCTCTGCCACTCTGCTGTGTCGTCGTCTTGACGATTAGGCACGGCATGGCTTTGTCCGAAAGACAACACAAACCACATAATTATGGAGAAGTACATTCTCGCTCTCGATCAAGGCACGAGCAGTTCGAGGGCAATCGTATTTGATGAACACGGCCATACAAAGGCTGTTTCACAGAAGGAATTCACCCAGATATTCCCGAAACCTGGCTGGGTGGAGCATAATCCGATGGAGATATGGTCTTCACAGGCATCAGTCATCGCAGAAGCCATCACGTCCATTGACATCAACGGCCTCAATATCGCCGGAATCGGCATAACGAACCAGCGTGAGACCACGATCGTATGGGATGCTTACACTGGTGAGCCTGTCTATAATGCGATAGTATGGCAGGACCGAAGGACATCCGAATTCTGCGACGCTCTGAAGAGAGACGGACGCACCGACCTCATCAGAAGCAAGACAGGACTCATAATCGACGCATATTTCAGTGCGACCAAGATCCTCTGGATCCTTGAAAACGTGCCGGGAGCACGTGAAAAGGCTGATGAAGGACGACTCAGGTTCGGCACTGTTGACACATGGCTGATATGGATGCTCACCCGTGGAGAAGTACATGTTACGGATGTCAGCAATGCATCAAGGACCATGCTCTTCAACATTCACACCCTCGAATGGGACAATGAGCTTCTCCAGCTTTTCGGAATTCCGGCTTCAATGATGCCTCAGGTCAAGTCTTCAAGCGAGGTCTATGGATATACCAAGACTACCCTCTTCGCTCATGAAGTTCCTATCGCAGGTATCGCCGGAGACCAGCAGGCAGCGCTCTTCGGACAGATGTGTACCGAGCCGGGATCTGTCAAGAACACATACGGAACCGGATGCTTCCTTCTGATGAACAGCGGTGAAAGGCCTATAATGTCTTCGAACAACCTTCTAACCACAGTAGCATGGAAAATCGGTGACAAGGTCAATTATGCCCTTGAAGGCAGCATTTTCGTTGCCGGATCGGTAGTGCAGTGGCTTCGCGACGGCCTCGGAGTGATAAATTCCTCATCGGAAATAGAAGCACTTGCATGTACGGTTCCTGATAACGGAGGAGTATATTTCGTTCCTGCCTTGACAGGTCTGGGTGCTCCGCATTGGGATCAGTATGCCAAGGGAAGCATATATGGAATCAGCCGAGGTACGACAGCGGCACATATCGCACGAGCAGCTCTTGAAGGAATAGCATTCCAGACAATGGATATCGTCAACGCAATGCAGAAGGATGCCGGCGTGACCCTCAAGGAGCTCAAAGTCGATGGAGGAGCATCAAGAAACAATCTACTCATGCAGTTCCAGGCAGACATTCTCGGCACTGCAGTGATCAGACCGACCGTAACAGAAACCACAGCCCTCGGAGCGGCTTACCTCGCAGGTCTCGCTGTCGGATATTGGGAGAGCATCGACCATATCAAGAGCCAGTGGGGCGTCGAGAGCAGGTTCAATCCTGTCGCTTCACCGGAGGATGTAGCCTCACTGAAGGAAGGATGGGCAGACGCCATCAGAAGAACACTTACGAAGTAACCATGTCATCCCGACACAGGTAATGTCATTACGACACAGGTAATGTCATCCCGAGCCTGTCGAGGGATCCAAACCAATAAAAACCATGTTTGAAAAATACATATTCGAATTCATCGGCACGATGGTGCTGATGCTTTTAGGCGACGGAGTATGCGCCGCCACAAGTCTGAACAAGAGCAAGGCAAAGGGAGCAGGATGGGTAGTAGTGACCATGGGATGGGGATTTGCCGTAATGGTCGGCGTATTCATCGCCGGATCGGTATCAGGAGCACACCTCAACCCTGCTGTCAGCATCGGATGTGCCGTTGCCGGAACAATGGAATGGAGCGCGGTTCCCGGCTACGTGATCGCACAGATGCTCGGCGGATTCGTAGGAGCTACACTTGTATGGATGTTCTACAAAGACCACTATGATGCTACTGAAGACCCTGACACAAAGCTCGGAACATTCTGCACCATGCCTGCTATCGAAGGTCACAAGGCACGCAATTTCTTCTGCGAGGTCGTTGCCTCATGGGTACTCGTATTCGTTATCCTCGTATTCGGTGTTGACGCGAACATTCCGACCATTGATGCTGCCGGACAGCATCTGCATATTGGAATGGGAGAACTTGGAGCCATCCCTGTAACCTGCCTGATCATGTCCATAGGTATGTCTCTCGGAGGAGCGACAGGCTATGCTATCAACCCGGCCCGTGACCTCGCTCCACGTATCGCACACGCAGTTCTTCCGATCAAGGGAAAGCGTGACAGCGGATGGGGTTACAGCTGGATACCTGTAGCAGGACCGATTGTCGGCGCAATTCTTGCAGCACTGACATATCTGGTACTCTACTAAAATCTTTCAATGGGCAGCATATATACGATAACGATCTCCATCATCGGCGTACTCCTGATTACAGGAGCCATTCTGGTGATATTGAATGACAATCAGGATTCGGGCAGAAAGGTGGCCTGGATCCTGATTATCGGCATATTGCCCGTCATAGGACTGCTGCTGTATATCGTCTTCGGCATGAATTTCCGCAAGCCGGGCTTCTTCCAGTACAGAAACCGGCAGTTCCTCGACATATTCGAGGAAAAGGCAAGCCAGGAGACGAAGAACCTGTTGTTCGACACGATAGAGGAAGACAGGATACGTCCTGAGTACCGCAGTCTCAGCCGTCTCCTGAAGAAGGACAGCGGGCTGACAGTCACCGACAACAACGAGGTTGAGATCATAACCTCCGGAGGCAGGAAGCTGGAAGCGCTTGTGAACGACCTGCTTGCGGCAAAGCATCATATCCATTTCGAATACTTCTACTTTCTCAAGGACGACGGAAGCAAAAGGATAAAGAATCTGCTCATGCAGAAGGCCAGAGAGGGGGTGAAGGTGCGTTTCATCCATGAAAACATCGCCAACATAACCATATGGCCTGGCTACTACGATGAGATGAAGGAAGCCGGAGTCGAGATTGTGAAATTCACCAATCCCAATTCATTCCTGCTGTCGAAGTTCAATTACCGTGACCACAGGAAGATCGTCGTAATAGATGGAAAGGTCGGATATACCGGAGGGATGAACATCGGCGACGACTATTTCTTCCGCTGGCGTGACACGCATATGAGGATCACCGGAAACGCCGTGGCTGCACTGCAGTACAGTTTCCTTAATTCATGGATCACTTCCGGAGGCAGGATAGAAGGAAACTTCGACGGATTCTTCCCTCTGAAAAGGGCGGTGCATGACCACAAGCTTGTGCAGATAATTCCGGACGAACCGGACAGGGAATTCCCGATCCTGCACATGGGAGCCCTCTGGACAGCACATCATGCAGAGAGGTATCTATATATCCAGACACCGTACTTCGTGCCTCCTGAGCCTCTTCTCATGGCCCTGAAGGCCGCGGCATTCAAAGGATGCGATGTCAGGCTGATGGTTCCGAAGAAGGCCGACCTGTTCTTCATGGGGCCCGCAAACAAGTCTTTCTATCAGGACTGTCTTGAAGCAGGAATCAGGGTATTTGAAAAGGGAGGCCGGTTCATACATGCCAAGACCATGGTTTCGGATGACTATCTCTCGATCATCGGCTCTGCGAACATGGACTGCAGGAGCATGGAACTGAGCTATGAGATAAATACATATATCTATAACGAGGATATCGCCCGTGAGAATTACCGCATATTCATGGAGGATCTGCGCGAATGCCGGGAGATAAAGCTCGAAGATTGGGCAAAACGCCCTTGGTATCACAGATTTACACAATCAGTAATGCGTCTGTTCGCACCTTTGCTTTAACATTATGAAAAGATATTCCGAAATACGAGACAGTCTGGAAAGATATGTCTTTGACGAAATAGTACCACGATATGCGGGCTTTGATCCGGCTCACAGAGAGGATCATGCTCTTACCGTCATAGGACAGGCAATGGAGTTGCTTGACCGGATGCCGGGCTGGCTGTCAGAACAGTCTGCTGATGAGAGAGTCATATGGGGAACCGTTCCGGACAGAGAAGTGCTTTTTGCAGCTGCGGCATGCCATGATCTCGGACTCGTGAACGGACGTGAAAGGCATCATCTGGATTCAGGAACTATCATAAGGTCGGATCCAAGACTTAGGGAATGGTTTTCTGAAGAACAGATAGAAGCCATCGCCCAGGCTGCAGAAGATCATCGTGCATCTGGGAAATCCGCCCCGAGAAGCATATATGGAATGCTTGTAGCAGAGGCGGACCGCGTCATCGACGGTGAAACGATAATCAGACGTACGATACAGTACGGTCTGACGAATTATCCGGAACTGGATCGTGAAGGACATATAATCCGTTCCGTTGGACATCTCCGCGAGAAATACGGACGCGGCGGATACCTGAAGCTATGGATTCCATGGAGTGACAATGCAGCCAGCCTTGCCTCTCTTCAGGAAACGATTGCGGACGATTCCGCAATCTATCGCGAAACCGCCCGCATCTACGACTCATTAGTCTGAACCTGACTTACCTCACGGCATCCCTCCATGATCCCTTGATGATCACAGGAGGGGCTGTAGGCTCGAAAGATTTCTCCACATAGTTCATACGACGTTTCTGCATTCCAGCATCCTCCGGAGCTGATTTGCGGTTTATCGCATCGTATTCCACGAACTTCTCATAGTCATATTCCCAGTCCGGACCATATGCCAGCTTGTGGATCCTGTAATATATCGCCTCGCGGGACGGAGCGTTGAAACCTCCCCTGTTGTAACGCATTATGCTGTCTTCTGTCGGACGATAAGCACCAGTCCAGAATGTACACGCTCCCTCGATCACGCCCAAGCCCTCTCCAGCATAGCGGCTGTCTGTCAGGAAATGGCTCCATTTAACTTCAGCAGGATCGCTTGTAAAGTCGATATTCCTTCCCCAGCCATACGGCTCCATACTTCTATAAGCCTCTACTTCCTCATCCGGAATATGACCGTTTTCATAATAGGCATACTCATCAGACAATTTGGCAAATCCGTGTCCTGCAGCCTCATGTCGTATAGTTCGTCCAAGTTCCTCATCATCCGATCCAACCGGGAGATAAGATACTGACGCACCGTTGCTCCAGTCTCCTTCTGTAGAAACATACATATAGCAGGTTCCTGCATTTGCGACAGAATTCATCATGACTATAACCAGCGTCTGATCCATATGATCCTCACCTATGGCCTTGGCAGCATATGAGAATGCCGCATCATTATCTCCTCCGACTATTGTCAGTTCGCCAAAATAGCAGTCAAATGCTGTTTCCGAGTATTGTGAATAAACCTCGTTCTTCGACACTGCCGTTACCGAATAAACATTGAAGTGGTCACGGAATGACTTGTATGGTTCTTCTTCAAAGATCTTCTCCATAGCTGTCTGCATTATCCTGTCATAGGTACCGTCTGCAATCAGACGGTCAGAGAAAGCATCACCCATCAGCACTATATCTATACCATTCCCTTTTGTCGCAACCTGCAGCTGCTTGACTTCACCATCCCTCGAGTAATCAGTAGATTCATACAGTTTTGGTGTATCTGACGGATCTGTCGGATCAGGCTCTCCCAACTTCTCCAGAAGGAACTCATCAAGATCATTATAATCATCTGTACAATAATTAAATATGATATAACCCTCCTTGTCAACTACGCACACTGCCGGAGACTCCCAGTACCGGCCATTATAGAAATCTTCAGACAGCATGAGATATGGCCATTCTGTATTATGCATTTCAGCATATGCCCTATGAGACTCTATTGTTCCATCAAAAGAGTAAGCGATGACTGCCAGTCCCTTATTCCTGTAGCCTTTATATAATTCAACAAGAACAGGGGTAAAATCATGAGCCCAATGACACCAATCGTTATAATGATACAATATCGTATATTCATTTTTCGAGTATATGGAGTCGTCTATCATCTCACCGTCTATTGTCTTTTCAGTGAATCTCGGTGCAGGAATAATCAGTCCCTCACTGGAAAAGCCCTCCCCTCGCTGTTCCAGCACATCATGCCAGCTCGTCGGCCATGATTCCATTTCCATTATACGCATGGGAACGGTTCCTGTAAAGAAATTACTGAAGATGATGAAATTTTCCAGACTGGTCATTCCGCTGACAGATTCAGGAATGCTTCCGGTAAGATTGTTACCTGGTATCACGAATTCCTTAAGCATTGTCAGGTTACCAATCGAAGAAGGCAATTCACCAGTAAGTGCATTCCCGTCCAGATTTAAATATTCCAGATTTACCATATCTCCGATAGATTCAGGAATATTTCCGGTAAGGTTATTATTTATAGCACTGAAATGAGTAAGGTTTATCATGTTGCCGATTGAATTCGGCAATTCGCCTTCGAGCGAGTTGAAATCCAGAATTAAAGACTGCAGATGTTTCAAGTTACCTATTGTCTCTGGGATAGTTCCGGTAAGATTATTTTCATTCAGATATATCCACGAGACCGTACCTGCATCATCAGTAATCACTCCATTCCATTCGCCTAACGGCTTATCCGAACACCAACCAGCATTATTATGCCAGTTATCTCCATCTGTCGCATTATATAAATCAATCAACGCCTCACGCTCCAAGGCCATCTGTTCATCGGAATCCTTCCACCAGGAATCAGACATCGTACCTAAATCAGTTATGGTTCCGCTTTCGATAACGACTTTCTGAGCGATATCTCTGACAGCTACCTTTCCGTCCTGCGACTTGAAAGAAAATTTCAAGCCGTTGGAATATGTTCCGGGATACAACGCAATATAGTAGTCTCCAGCCATCTTTGCTGACTCGAAATTCAAGTAAAGGTAAGGGAAAGGGTACACATCCGGGGCAGGTTCGTTCAAGACAAGAACAGGCCTGTCACTCGAAAAATCTACAACCGCAGACCAGTCACTCATGGCCTCTGCACCTTTTGCCCATACTTCCACTTGTGACAGTTTCCTGGACTCATCAGGCAGAGTGAACTTGATGTAACCTAAAAGATTGCAGAAATGAAGAGCAGAATCAGAATCGGAACAATCTGCAGCGAAAAGGGAAACCGGCAGAGTATTCTTGATTGCTGTCTGAGATGGAAGAACAAAAATATAATCCTTTCCATTCCATTCAATATGCAGATTCGAACTTACAGCATGATATACTTCTGCCGGCATAGTCTTGCCGACAAATTCCGAACAAGATGCAGGTTCTTTCAACGTAGAAACAAACTCATCTCCATTTATCCGGATGCGGTCACCAGGCTTCCACCAGAGTTCCTCGCCATCAACCAATATTGTCTTGGTCAGATTATCCAATGTCGCCGAAAAGCTCATACTGACCTTTTCCCCGACAGGGTCTATAGGGCCTGTCGGTTTCTGAGGAGGTTCCGGTGATTCTTCCCCGACACATGCCGCTGACATCATGGCTGCCATGATGACCAGTATATTTCCGAATATTCTTCTCATAGCATCATCAGTCTAAAAGGTCAGCCCAATCATCATCCTCGGTAAGAGGATCATGCACTCCACTTGCACAAAGCAGCCCTTCGCTGCATATGACATATTCCATGACCGCCGGACTTTCATAAATGTCCTGAGGCCGGGCATTGACAGTGTTTTTCATATTGACAGTTATTAGAGTCTGTAAAATTACACTCTTGCCTCGAGAATTACAAATCTTCGGTCACCCACGACGAATCTTCCATAAGCGCCAAGAATCGAGTGCAACACATATTACTGATACTCAGACAGTTAAGCGATAACCCTGCCGTCTTGGGACGGCAGGGTTATCGCTTAAAATATTGGCTATCAGCAACTTATGTTGCACTGAACTTCCTATAGCAAATTAGTTGTTCACCGGTCTGAGGACGAAGTTGAATTCGTATGGCTGAGCCTTGACACGGTGCTCCTCGCGAGGCCATGCGCCCCATGAGTTCACGCACGCAAGTCCCATCTGAACGAGGTCGAAGTTGACCCATGTCTTGCCGGCAGAACGGTTGTTCTCATGAGCAATAGCCTTGAGCTCGAGAGAATGAGCCTGGTTGTTGCCGAGCATTCTTACATCCATCTCCTTCCAGTTGAACGGAAGAGCTGAAGCCGAGAACTTCACATCAGAAGTGATCTCGAATCCGGCTCCGTTATCATCGAGAACCCTCATCCACTTGATCTGAGTCTTTGTTCCCGATTCCTGAGGACGTACATATCCGTAATGGTACTGATCCTCGACTCTCTGGACATAATGGCCCATGAGGGCAGAAGATGCACGGTCAATATAGTTCTCGTGAGGTCCGAGACCGAAGAATTCGAATGTTGAGAATTCACCAGGCATTGCGAACTGCATTCCGAAGCGAGGAAGCATTATGGTATCTGCAAGCTTTCCTGCATCTGTCATTTCCTCCTTTGCAGCTATGGCTCCGTCAGCATATACGTCATATATCATCTTGACAAGAGCTGCCTCACCTATAGGAGCATACTCTACTATAACCCTGTAGCAGAAATCTGTCTTTTCAACATTGAAAGCGGAAACCTTCAGTTCAGCCTTACGCCATATGTCGAGCCTTCTGTCCTGACCGGCACCAAGGTCATTTTCGATTGCAGCCCTTGCAAAGCAAGGCTCGAGCGGAGCCTCCATAAGTTCCATATCACCAAGAACATAGCTTACAAGCGATCCGTTCGATGCATCGAATACAGCCTCCCATGAAGCGATGCGGTCATTGTCAGAACCCTCGAATGACATTGTACCGGAGAATGTATGGAGAGATGCATCACTGCCATATGCAGGAATACCGGACTCGTTGACATAAGCCAGGAGCTCAGCCTCATTGATGCACATCTGGTCATAAGCGACCTCCGATCCTGCAGGAAGAAGACCGTCAGCCTTCTTGAGGACATAACGTACATTGAGATATATGTCATGCTCTGCAACATCCTTGATACCGGCAGCTTCCACGATGTCTGCAGCAGTATATCCGAGAGATATCTCCTCTGTTGCCTGAGGAGCTACCTTAGGAAGAGATACACATCCTGCAAGTACAGATACTCCATCGACAACAACATCCCACTCTGCCATATAGCGTGACAGGTCGATGAAGAAGTTCTCGTTATAGACGGACACCTTTCCTTCAGCTACACCTTCCGGTGTGGCAGTGGTAAGAATAGAGCGGTACTGGTATGCAACCTCGTATGCATGAGGATGAAGGGTGCGGTCAGCAGCTATGATACCGTTGCAGCAGAATGAATTGTCTGATGGGTCAAAATCGTTGAAGTCACCGCCATATACGAAGATATGGTCTGTACCGTATTTTTCTGCATCTGCAGGCCACCAGAGAGCCTGATCCACGAAATCCCAGATGAATCCGCCCTGATATGAAGGATATTTGCGGACAAGATCCCAGTATTCCTTGAGTCCTCCCATAGAGTTACCCATCGCATGAGCATACTCGCACTGTATCAGCGGCTTTTCAGGGTTTGAAGAAGCATAACGTTCGCAGCCGTTATAATCGAAGTACATAGGACAGAATATGTCCGTATTGTAATCACGGCCTGCTCTCTCATACTGAACAGGACGGCTTGGATCCATCGCCTTCACAAGGTCATATCCCTTGTGGAAGTTCGGGCCGTTTCCGGCTTCGTTACCAAGGCTCCAGATGATTACAGAAGGGTGGTTGCGGTCTCTCTGGACTGCCCTGCGGATACGTTCGACATGAGCGGTTTCATATTCAGGAACCTTCGCAAGGGTATGCTCTCCGTAACCCATTCCGTGTGATTCGATATTGGCTTCAGCCACTACATAGAGTCCGTAACGGTCGCAGAGCGAATACCAGAGAGGATCATCAGGATAATGGCATGTACGTACCGCATTGATATTGAGCTGCTTCATGATCTGGATATCCTGAATCATATCGGCCTCTGAAACGACATATCCCTTGTATGGATTCATTTCGTGCCTGTTCGCACCCTTGATGAGTACCGGCTGGCCGTTCACAAGGAGCTGTCCGTTCTTGATGCATACGTCTCTGAATCCGATTTCGATCGATGCCGCCTCAGTCTGACCCTTCTTGTCGAATGACGCTACATTGAGAGTATAAAGCCAAGGTGTCTCTGCACTCCACTGCTTCACAGAAGGAACTTCGAGAACTGTTTCTGCCACGTTCTTCACTACAGGAACCTTTGCAGATGCAACGCTCTTGCCGCTTGGATCAAGGATTTCAAAAGAAACCTCTGTCACTCCCTTGGTCACATCGGCACGGAGCTCAGCCTTGCCTGATGCAGAAGCGAGTACATTGATATCCTCCAGTCTCTTCTTCTCACGTGAGAACACATACACGTCACGTGAAATACCTGACAGTCTCCAGAAGTCCTGGTCCTCGAGATATGTTCCGTCACACCAGCGGAAGATCTCCAGAGCTATGAGGTTCTCGCCCTGCTTCACATATTTTGTGATGTTGAAGCGTGCCTCCAGCTTGCTGTCCTCGCTGTAGCCTACTTCCTTTCCGTTCACCCATACGCGTACATTCGAGGTTGCCGAACCGATATGAAGGAAAACATCCTTTCCTGCCCAGTTCTCGTCAATGACGAATGTCTTTCTGTACTGGCCTACATAATTGTGCCAGTCAGCAGGAAACGGCGGATTGTTGTCATAATGGCCTCTCCAGGCATATCCGACGTTGACATATACGGGAACGCCATATCCGTTAAGCTCCCACATTCCGGGAACAGGAATATTGTCCCAACCGCTTGCGTCATAATCAAGCCTGTAGAAATCCATTGGACGGGCATTCATGTCCTCATTCCAGTTGAAGTCCCATAATCCGTTAAGCATGAGCTTCAGGCCGTCTGTCTCGAAATGTGCAGCCATAGGAATACGGTTCTGCTGGATGACCTGAGGATTCTGCCAATCAGGCACCGCGTCATTCTTGTTCGCCGCTGTTGACACAACGGCAGCCATTCCCGGCAGGAGAATGCAGAGAACAGCTGTCATGATTCTTTTCATAATGTTATCAGTTTTGTGTTAAATTGTTTCTATGTCACCGGCAGGGATCCATCCCTGACGTCCGTCAGCAAGTTCGATATTGTTCCATGAACCGACCTCATCGATGATCCTCACTTTGGTACCTTCGTGAAGGATGAAGAGATCCTTGGAAGCCTCTGATGACGGAGAACTCTTAACCGAGGTCACAGGACGCATGACTATCGCATCATCAGCCCTCATGTAGTCCTTCTTCTGCCATATCGAGAATGTCAGGGAGAATGCTGCAAGAAGAATCATGACGATTCCGGCAAAGAATCCCGTACGACGTCCTGCAACAGACGGAGAGAGAATGAACAGAAGGACAAGTGCAAGAGCAAGAGCCATGAATACGATGAAGCAGACTGCCCACGCATCGGAATCCATGATATAGCAGACTTCCCTGCTCCATGCCTTGAGCACGAACTCCGGAACAGGATCTATCCTGTCCTGGATTCCCATGTTCAGAAGTTCCAGATTATATCTTGCATCCGAATATGAAGGATCAAGCTTGAGCGCCCTTTCGTAATACAATATGGCTCCAGGTACATTACCAGCCTTGAAGCATGCATCTCCGGTATTGCAATAGAGAGCTGCCGACTCCAGACCCATACCCGATATGAGTTCATAATCAGACAGAGCATCATTCCAGCGTCCTTCAGCATATGCCTGATTGGCTGCATTCCATAACGAATCCACATATTCCTTCTGCTGGGCAGATACTGTAGGAGCTACAGCCATAAGCATGATCACTGCAAGCATGGCTCCTTTTCCTGAACTCTTTCTTGACTTCATTTCAGAATCGATTGATGATATGACCTCAACTGCAGACTGATAATGTGCTTCCATAGCCTCGTGTCCGGCATCCGGTGCATATCGGGCGAACTCGCAAGCATCGAGGATGCCGATGAATGTCTCTGCAAGTCCTGAGTTTACATTACCCTCCTTCAGAGACTCGGCTATACGGTCACGGGAGAGTTCCGATACCGGCATGTTCAGCTTGTCGGAAATGAATCCGAGAAGAGCCTTGTGGAGTTCCTCATAGAATGCGGTATAAAGGTTCTGCTTGAGGAATGTGCCTGCAAGCTGCAGTCTCTTGAGGGCCATCTTAGTGGCCTTTCTGTTCTTGGTTCCTACGACATCAGCCCTTCTGGCAGCGAGATGGCGGAGAGCAGCCCAGCATATGGCAGCAGCAGCCGCAAGTACAGCCAGAATGATCCAGAACAGGACTGATCCGACAAAGAATACGCCCTTTGAAGAAAGGTCCGGATCCTTTGTACTTATAAATCTGATGTCGCTTCCGAGATTCCTCACATCCTTCTGGACATTGCCAGCCACGACGATTCCACCGGCATCGGTTTCATTTCCACGCTCGACGCTGATAGGAATCGGAGGAGTTTCCAAAGTCACATATTTCTTCTGATTGACATCATAGTATGAATATCTTATCGGCTCGATGACGAAGTCACCGTGGCTTCTTGGAATGAAAGGAAATTCGTAATATTTGCTTCCAGCTGTTCCTCCCTTGTCGATCTTGTCCGATATCTTCGTATCATAAACCTCCATGTCAGGAGGGAAGTTTACCTTAGGAGCCTCCAGGAGGGAAACATTTCCCCTGCCTGTCACCGTCACAAGGAGAGAGGCTGCTTCATGAGTCCTGATGGTATCCTTGCTCAGCTCGGCAGAAATACGGAATTCACCCACGCCTCCTGCGAAAGAAGCCGGAGCACCGGCAGGAAGTGGCGAGACATTCACTGTCAGAGGCTTTGAAGCTACCTTCTTCCTGACTGTCCTGTAATCATCAAAGAAGCCGTCGAAAATGCTTGCTCCACCGGTTGATACCCTGACATTGACAAGGCATACAAGTTCCGCCGGACCAATCTTTATCTGTCCCTGCTGCTGAGGGATGAGGATGAATTTTCTGAGAAGGGCTGAATTATATATCTGTCCGTCATATGTCTCCCTTACGAACTCGATATTGGTCGGAGCCTCGATCTCCTGACTCCAGAATCCGTTGAAAGTCGGGAACTCGGCACTTTCAAAACCTGCTATATTCACCTTCTGATACAATTTCAAAGTCGCTGTAATCGGCTCACCAACAACCACATTGCTGCGGCTCAGTTCCAGAGTGAGGAATATATCGTCATCCTGGATCATTCCGTTCTGAGACTGCCTCTGAGCCTGCTGTCCTCCCTGCGACGAGCCGTCAGTCTGACGGTTGGCAGATCCGGAAGCCACGACCTCTATGCTTACGGGCTCGGAAAAGATATCCTGACCCTTCACCTTGGCACTCGCACGGGCGATGGTGAACTTTCCGGCCTTAAGCGGACGCAGCACATATGAATATGTCGTCTGAACTGACTTGGTCGTCTTTCCGTTGATCATCTGCACACTTGTGGAACGTCCCTGCTGAGGTCCCCACAAGAGCTGGAAGTCATCTCCCGGATTCCATGTGAAATCAGACGGCTTGGATTCTCCGTCAATGATGAATGTGACATTGAACTGTTCGTCTGCCGCAACGACGTTATGAGTCTGAACCTTGATTTCAGACTGAGCGAAAGCCGGAACGACTGACAATATCATCAATGCTGTGAATAGTAATTTTCTCATATTCCCTTCTCCCTGTTACCAATTCTTTTCCTTCTGCCTTGACTTCAGGGCTTCGGCCTTCTGCTTGTTGACTTTGTCCTGAGTCTCCTTTTCCTTTGCCTGGATCGCCTGCAGCATCTGTTGTGCCGCCTGAGGGGTTATCTTAGGCTGCTGGCCCTGCTGAGGCTGCTTCTGCTGATCATTCTTGTCCTGATCCTGGTTTTGATCCTGATTATCCTTGTTCTGATCATTCTGGTCGTTCTGATCCTGATTGTTCTGATTGTCCTGATTCTGATCGTTGTTCTGATTCTGCTGATTCTGCTGCTGGTTCTGGAGCATCTTCTTCGCATAGATGTAGTTCTCCTTAGCCTGCAGGTCATCCGGCCTCATTATAAGAGACTGAGTGAAAGCCTCCACGGCCTTCTGATAATCCTTCTGCTGCAGAGCTGCATCTCCCAGATTGAAAAAATAATCAGCCGCAGAAGCAGACATCGGAGCCACATCCTTGACACGTTCCATAGTCTGCATAGCCTGTGCATAATCACCCTCACGATACAAGGTGTTCGCAAGATTATAGTTGGCGGCGACAGAAAGGGAATCCTTCACCAGAGCCTTGCGGTAATCAATCTCCGCTTCACGGTAATTCTCCTTCCTGAAATCCCTGTTTCCCCTGCGCACATCCTTCTTATCCACCTGCGCCACGGCATCAGAAGCCGACAGCATAAGCAGAACAACAGTCAATATGCCATATATCCTATTCATAATCATTACCTCCTGAACAAATGTCTCCTCGACTTCCTGTCTCCTATCAGCATCTCGATGACAAAGAAGAACAATGCAAATCCGAGGAAATACATGAACTGTTCGTCATATTCCTCGAAAACGATGGAGTTATATTTCTCATCTTCCATCTTCCTTATGTCATCAATTATCGGATTCAGTCCGAACTCGCTGTTTCCAGCACGGACATATACACCATTTCCGGCCTCAGCGACCTCCTTGAGGACAGATTCGTCAAGACGCGTCACGACGATCTCGCCGTCCTTGTCTTTCAGAAGCTCTCCATCCATAGGGATAGGCTTACCTTCCGGTGATCCCACGCCGATTGTAAACACACGGATTCCCAGTTCGGCAGCCTGCTTTGCAGCCTCGACAGGATCATCCTCGTGGTTCTCACCGTCAGTTATGACGATGATGGCACGGCTTTTCTCACTTTGTGCACTGAAACTTCTGACAGCTGTATTCAAGGCATCTCCTATAGCCGTTCCCTGTACCGGAACCGATTCCGTGGATATCGAATTCAGGAACATCTTTGCAGATACATAATCTGTAGTTATCGGAAGCTGCACGAACGAGTTTCCTGCAAAGACAATAAGTCCTATACGGTCATCCCTGAGCTTATCGACAAGTCGTGAAATGGCAAGTTTCGCACGATCCAGCCTGTTGGGCGAATAATCTTCCGCCAGCATGGAGTTGGACACATCGAGAACGATCATGATCTCTGCGCCCTTGGTCTCATGTTCCTTCAGCTTGGCTCCTATCTGAGGTCTTGAAAGACCTATGACGAAGAAGAAGAAACCTATGGAGAACAACACGAGGCGGACCCATGTCCTTGCTTTTGCATATGACGGCATGAGACGTGCCACAAGCGCCTCATCACCGAACTTCCTTATTCTCCTCCTCCTGAGCTTCAGTATAAGGGCCTGGGCCACAAAGAAGAAAGGGATCAGGAGAAGCAGGAAAAGATATTGAGCCTGTGCAAAGTTTATCATGGCAACCTCCTTATTACAAACCAGTTAAACACAAGTTCCAGAAGGATGGCAAGCAATGCAAGAAGTGCGAACCTTCCGTAAAGTTCCTTATATACAGGGAAGCTGTCCACAGTAGTGCGGGCCTTCTCCATCTTGTTGATCTCGCTGTAGATCTCCGAGAGCTTCGTATTGTCCGTAGCCCTGAAATAACGTCCTCCTGTTGACTCGGCGATCTCCGAAAGAAGGGCCTCATCGATCTCTACCTTGACATTCTGAACCTCGACACCCCAAGGAGTCATCACCGGATACGGAGCCATTCCCTCCTTTCCGACACCTATCGTATATACTCTTACGCCATAGGTCTTTGCGATCTCGGCAGCCATCTGAGGGGAAATCTCTCCCCTGTTGTTGACTCCGTCCGTAAGCAGTATGACCACACGGCTCTTTGCATCGGAATCCTTCATTCTGGCCACTGCAGTAGCCAGTCCGTTGCCAATAGCTGTTCCGTCCTCGATCAGATCTGTCTGCACTTCCTTCATGAGGTTTATCAGCGTTGCGCGATCTGTAGTAAGAGGGCACTGGGTGAAGCTTTCTCCGGCAAAGACCACGATTCCCATCCTGTCAGTCGGACGCTGGGCGATGAACTCGATAGCGATATCCTTGGAAGCGCTGATACGGTCCGGAGTAAGGTCACGGGCGAGCATGGACGTTGAAACGTCCATTGCAAGGACTATATCAATACCTTCTGTATCAACCCTTTCCATTTCCTCGGAAGATCTCGGACGCGCGATGGCTACAACTATCATCGCCAATGCAAAGATCCTCAGGACGAAAGGCACATGCCTGAGAACAGACATGAATGATCTTCTTCCTGCTGTCCATGGAACCGAAGTGGAGACCCTCAGATGCGGACGCCTCTCTGACAGCTCTACGAATATGTAATGCAATACCAGCAGAAGCGGTATCACAAGCAGCCATAAAAGTCTGGGATATTCAAAAAACATTATTCCTTCCCTCCTTCTTCTTTATCGCTTTCCGTCTCTATTTCAGCCTGATATGTCTCCGTCACGAAGCGTACAGCCACAGGTAATGCTGCTGCATTGTCATCATCAGAAGCCACATATTTGGCGAATTTGACGAAATCGGCTCTTTCAAAAAGTTCCTTTGTCTCCTGAACCAGTTCCTTCGGTGCATCAACAGACTTCATTTCATCGAATATCTCAGCCGTGGTCATCTCCATCGCACCGATTCCGTATCTTTCGGACATATATTCCCTCAACGTGTCGGTAACTCCGGAATAAAACGCCTTCTGCTTCTCCGGAGCCCACATCTTGCTGCCTCTGTACTGGTCAAGCTTCCTCAAGGCAACGATATGAGCCGGATCCTTGTGAGCGAATGCAGGATCGTTCCTGCGACGGTGCATGATGATCAGACAGACAATCAGAATCACCAGCATTGCAGATACCCAGAACAATATCAGCCACGGCAATATCTCGGCAAATGTCACCGGATAACGCATCTGTCCCTTTATATCATGAGGAACGAATGTGGCGGTATCCACCGGCATGGTCCTTACATCCAGTCTCATCGGATCGAATACCAGGGTATCGATTGTTCCGTCCGACGTCATCCTGCGTACAGCAATCTGAGGCAGGTCATATACTCCTTCCTCAAACGATGTCACAAGAACCCGTCCTCTAAGGTCCAGAAGCCTTGGCTCACCTTTGCCTTGCTTCGTCACCTTCAACGTATCCAGAACCCATGGGGAAAGATACATGAACCTGATGTCCTGTTTCTCTGGGATTTCCGGAAGCTGAAGTCCTGTTCCTTCTGTAACTCCGTCAAGACGGAATCCGTAAAGGAACTGATCGGCTATGAGAACGGAATCCCTCTCCTGCAGAGGCTGCAGGAAAGCACCGGTCACAGGTATGACCTTCCCTTTGGGATGTATTTCAAGAGTATCAGCATCCTGCACAGCCACCGTATCGGCCTCCTGAGCCGAGAGCGGAAGCATGCACAAGAGCATCATCATATATATCAATGCATTACGCATATTCTACTATCTGTTTTTAAACAAGGACATAAGTCCCTTGACATAATCCTCATCAAGAGATATGCTGACCTTATCGACATTATATTTCATGAAAAGACGCGAAGAGGTCTGTTCCACGTTACGGAACCACTCTTCATATGCCGCCCTCATCTTCCTGTCAGACGTATTCACCCACGCAGCCTTTCCTGTCTCGGAATCCTTGATATGCACAAGTCCGATGTCAGGAATGCTTCTCTCCCTTGGATCATAGACCTCGATGACAGAAAGATCGTGTCTGTTCACTGCGATCTTGAGAGCTTCTTCATAACGCGGGCTTCCATCCGTATTGACATCGATCATGTCCGAAAGAAGGAAGGCCGTACATTTCTTCTTGATGGCGTTGGTCAGATATCGCAATGCCTCGGATATGTCGGTTCCATCTGAAGATGGCTCGAACTCGATGATCTCGCGGATTATATGGAGCAGATGGCTGCGTCCCTTCTTCGGCGGAATGAACTTCTCTACCTTGTCGCTGAAGAACAAGGCTCCCACCTTGTCATTGTTGATTATGGCGGAAAACGAAAGGACTGCAGCGATTTCCGCAAGCATATCCTTCCTGCTTGAGCCGACGGTTCCGAAAAGTCTCGAACGGCTCACGTCAACAAGAAGCACCACAGTAAGTTCTCTCTCCTCTTCGAAGACCTTGACATACGGAGAACGCATGCGCGCAGTGACATTCCAGTCCATATTGCGCACATCATCGCCATACTGGTACTCACGCACCTCGCTGAAGGCCATACCACGGCCCTTGAAGGCCGAATGATACTCGCCCGCAAATATCTGATGCGACAGAGCCCTGGTCTTGATCTCGATCTTCCTGACCTTCTTGAGAAGGTCGTTTGCACTCATTCCCTCCATTATGGAACTTCTACTGCATTTATGATTTCTGAAATTATCTGGTCGGTAGTCATGTTTTCGGCTTCTGCCTCGTAAGTCAGGCCTATACGATGGCGGAGCACTTCGTAGCATACTGCACGCACATCCTCAGGAATCACATATCCCCTTCTCTTGATGAAGGCATATGCCTTGGAAGCCATTGCCAATGAAATGCTTGCTCGAGGCGATGCACCGTATGAAATGAAGTTGGCGATCTTTCCGAGGTTGTAGTCCTCAGGGGTTCTGGTCGCATATACGATATCGACGATATATCTTTCGATCTTCTCGTCCATATAAACATCCTTCACGACCTCACGAGCCCTCACTATATCCTCCGGCTTGAGAACCGGATGTGCCTTAGGGAATTCTCCCGAATTGTTCATGCGCACGATCTGACGTTCCTCATCCTTCTTCGGATAGGTCACCACGACCTTCAGCATGAAACGGTCCAGCTGGGCCTCAGGAAGAGGATATGTTCCCTCCTGCTCGATAGGGTTCTGGGTTGCCATCACGAGGAATGGTTGAGGCAGAGGGAAGGTTTCATCTCCGATCGTCACCTGACGCTCCTGCATGGCTTCGAGAAGAGCCGACTGAACCTTTGCAGGCGAACGGTTTATCTCATCCGCAAGGACGAAATTCGCAAAGACAGGACCTTTCCTTATCTGAAACTGTTCGCTCTTCTGAGAATAGATAAGAGTACCCAGGACGTCTGCAGGCAGAAGGTCCGGAGTAAACTGGATTCGGCTGAACTTCGAGTCAACAGCCTGAGACAAAGTGTTGATTGCCAGAGTCTTTGCCAGTCCCGGAACACCTTCGAGAAGGATATGTCCGTTGGCCAGAAGACCGATAAGGAGATTCTCGACAAGATGCTTCTGTCCTACGATGACCTTGTTCATTTCCATCGTCAGGATATCCACAAACGAGCTCTCTCTCTGGATGCGATCGTTCAATTCTTTGATGTTTATGCTCTCCATAAATATGATTTTTGATATTTTTGCATTTTAAAACTTACAAAGTTACTCAATTATTTGAATATGCGATACATTATCAGGCTTTCATACGACGGAAGTGCATTCTGCGGCTGGCAGATCCAGAACAACGACGAGACCGTACAGGGTGATCTGGAAAAGGCCCTCAAGACCCTGACCGGAACAGACGTACAGGTCACTGGTGCAGGACGCACCGATTCGGATGTCAACGCCATCAACTATATCGCCCACTTTGAACTCCCTGACAAAGTCAGGATTGAAGCGGCACAGCTATGCTACAAATTAAATGCCATCCTGCCCCGACAGATTGCCGTTCATGAAGTTTGCGAAACAGAAAGTGGATTTCATGCAAGATTTGACGCAAGATCAAGGGAATATCATTATTTCATCCATTTCTGCAAGGACCCTTTCTGCGAACGGTTTTCCTACAGGATGCGCTACCCGCTGGACATAGAGCGGATGAATGCCGCCGCGGCACATCTTTTGGGGGAACATGACTTCAGCTGTTTCGAAAAGACAGGAGGAAACAATGCCACCTCGATATGCACGGTCACGGAAGCCGGATGGAGCACATACAGGCCGGACCATGTCACATTGATGGGATATCCTTATGCCGAAGGCAGTTACATCGTGTTCAGGATAAAGGCAAACCGCTTTCTGAGGAACATGGTCAGAGCCATCGTAGGATCGCTGATAGAGGTAGGACGAGGCAAGCAGGAGCCCGGATGGATTGCAGAACTGATAGAGAAAGGCAACCGTTCCGATGCAGGCAGCTCGGTCCCTGGCAAAGCCCTGTTTTTCAGTGGAGCATCATATAAATAAATTTGAGTTTTCCCGTTTTTTTGACTATTTTTGCACGATTTCGCGCATTTGCGTAATCACACCTTGAAATGACAATTAAAAAGACCGTAAAATAACTATGCTTTTCAATCTTTTACAGGCAGCCGTTGACACGACGGCACTTGCTCCTGCAGCTCCGATTGCGCAGGAGAAGACATTCTCTCTCATTGAAATGGCAATGAAGGGAGGATGGCTCATGATCGTTCTTCTCATCCTTTCAATCATGGCGATCTACATCTTCGGAAACAAGTGGTGGATGATCCGCAAGGCAGGAAAGATTGACAGGAACTTCATGAAGGACATCCGCGACATGATCCATGAAGGAAAAATCAAGTCCGCACTGGCTCTCTGCCAGAAATACGATTCTCCGGTTGCAAGACTCGTCGAAAAAGGAATTGAAAGAATCGGAAGACCGCTTCCTGACATCCAGGCTGCAGTCGAGAACATGGGCAATGTAGAGGTGGCAAGACTCGAGAAGGGTCTCCCGATGCTTGCGACGATTTCGGGAGGTGCTCCTATGATCGGATTCCTCGGTACTGTTACCGGTATGATCCGCGCATTCTTCGAAATGGCGAACGCAGGCAACAACATCGACATCACCCTCCTCTCTGGAGGTATCTATGAGGCAATGGTGACAACTGTCGGCGGTCTCTTCGTCGGTATCATCGCTTACTTCGGATATAACTTCCTCACATCGCAGATATCGAACCTCGTGTTCAAGATGGAAAGGACAACTATCGAATTCATCGACATGCTCCATGAGCCTGCCGAAAACTAAAAGACAGGACAGATGGCAATAAAAAGGACAACAAAGGTTGACTCCGGATTCTCGATGTCGTCCATGACCGATATCGTGTTCCTGCTGCTCATCTTCTTCCTGGTGACTTCAACGCTCATCAATCCCAATGCGTTGAAGCTTCTCCTTCCGAAGAGCACAGGACAGGTATCAGCCAAGGCTACCGTGAGCGTATCCATCAAGCACTGGCAGGATACAGACGACTTTTCATATCACATCAACGGAGACGAGACACCGATAAGATTCGACCTGATAGAGGACGAACTCATAGAGCTCCTTCAGACTGAAGAAGATCCTACATTCTCGATATATGCGGATGAGACTGTTCCGATCAGGGAGGTCGTTGCTGTGATGAACATAGCGAAAAGGAACCATTACAAGGTGATAATGGCTACATCACCGGAATAGGAAACATACCGGCATGGCCGGTCAAATGAAGGAAAATGGCAGAACAATATCTGAGAGAAAGAGAAAGACAGGAAAGAAAATCGAGGGTGACAGGAGTCGCCCTTACGGTGTCTATGCACATCGCTCTCCTGATATGCTGCTTTTTCATGGGGTTCACATATCTTGATCCGCCTCCTCCAGAGCAGGAACAGATCCTGATAGAATTCGACGAACCGGAGATAGCGAAGCCGCGCCAGACATGGGACGGCACAAGGCCAAGGGCTGTAGAACCGGATCCTACGAAGGACATCAATCTCGTACAGAGGTCCGAGGCACCGGTCGAAGGCACGAAAAGCAACGAGGCTCCGGAGGCGACTGTCGATGATTTCGGTGACGTTGAAGTACCGGAACCAAAGCGCGAGAAGGAGATCAACCGAAAGGCTCTGTTCTCTGCAGCTGACAACAAGACACAGAAGGACACTCTTGCCGCACAGACGGCACGTGATGTCAGCGATGCCCTCAAGGCAGGACATGCTTCAGGAAACACAAGGACCGGAGAGACTTCCGGCGAGCCTAACGCGAAGCTTGCAGGACGAAGCGTAAACGGAACATTGCCGAGACCTTCATACTCCGTGCAGGAGTCCGGAAAGGTCGTGGTCGATATCTGGGTGGACAATTACGGAAACGTACAGAAGGCGGTAGCAGGTGCGGAAGGCACAACCGTGACGGACAAGACCCTTTGGCAGGCAGCAAGAAAAGCGGCACTCGGAGCCCATTTCAATATGAGCGCCGACGCGCCGGCCCTTCAGAAGGGAACGATAACTTATATTTTCAAATTGAATTAAACGGCCCTGAGGCCGGAATTGGCGTGAGCCAACATAATATTATTTAATCTTAAAACTGCCTTTAAGGCGCAAGAAAATGGAAGACAACAGAAGAGGCGGCAATGGCCGCAGGACAGAAGGCCGTAGAGAGTACGGTGAAAGAAGGAATCACTCGAACAACGGTGAAAGAAGAAGCTTCAGCAGTGACAGACCGCGCAGATCATTCTCTGAAGATGGAGAAAGAAGATCATCATTCTCTGGCGAGAGAAGGTCATACGGAAACGGTGAAAGAAGGAACTTCAACAACGACAGACCGCGCAGATCATTCTCTGAAGATGGAGAAAGAAGATCATCATTCTCTGGCGAGAGAAGATCTTTCGGCAACGGCGAAAGAAGAAGTTTCAACAACGACAGACCGCGCAGATCATTCTCTGAAGATGGAGAAAGAAGATCATCATTCTCTGGCGAGAGAAGATCTTTCGGCAACGGCGAAAGAAGAAGTTTCAACAGCGACAGACCACGCAGATCATTCTCTGAGGGTGGTGAAAGAAGATCATCATTCTCTGGTGAAAGGAAATCATACGGTGACAGAAGAAACGGAAACGGATTCAGGAACACCGGCAAGAAGAGCTTCTACAAGAAGGATTTCAATTATTTCCGTGATGAGGACGAGAGCGGAATCAACAAGATGATCAGCAGAAGGCCTCAGCTCAACAGCGGAGAATCATATTCTGACAACGACATGGTATCTGCTCCTATCAAGGAGGAGGTAAGACTCAACAAGTTCATCGCCAACTCGGGCGTATGCTCAAGAAGAGAGGCTGACAACTTCATCCTCGCAGGAGTGGTTACAGTGAACGGCGAGGTTGTTACCGAGCTTGGTACCAAGGTAAACATCAACACTGACGACATCCGTTTCAACGGTGAGAGACTCAAGGGTGAGGAGAAGGTTTACATCGTAATGAACAAGCCTAAGGGATTTGTGACTACAGCAAGCGATCCTCATGCAGACAAGACCGTCATGGATCTTCTGAAAGGATGCCCTACACGAGTGTTCCCTGTAGGTCGCCTCGACAAGAACACAACAGGTGTGCTCATGTTCACAAACGACGGAGAGATTGCCGAGAAGCTTACACATCCTTCTTATGACAAGAAGAAGATATATCAGGTATCGCTCGACGGCAAGCTCAAGAAGGAAGACTTCGACAAGATCCTCAGCGGAATCGAGCTTTCAGACGGAGCGATCGCTGCAGACGAGCTCGAATATATTGAGGAGGACGACCACAGAAAGCTCGGAATCGAGATCCACTCGGGAAAGAACCGCATCGTAAGAAGGATATTCGAATCCCTCGGATACGAGGTGAAGGCTCTTGACAGAGTATATTTCGCAGGCCTTACAAAGAGAGGTCTGAAGAGAGGTGAGTGGAGATACCTTACAGAAGGAGAGACAAACCTTCTCAAGATGGGTGCATACCTTTAATGAATATGACTGAACAGACTCAAAGACATCGCGCTGGATTTGTCAACATCATCGGTAACCCGAATGTCGGCAAATCCACGCTTATGAATGCCCTTGTCGGCGAAAAGCTTTCAATCGTCACTGCCAAGGCCCAGACAACCAGACACAGGATCATGGGCATCGTGAACGGAGAGGATTACCAGATCGTCTATTCCGACACTCCGGGCATCCTGAAGCCGAATTACAGACTTCAGCAGAGCATGATGAACTTCGTTGACACCGCCATCGGTGATGCCGACATCATCCTCTATGTGACGGATACTGTGGAGAAAGGCGACAAGAATGAGGAATATATAGCCAAGCTCCAGAAGATAAGCTGTCCTGTCATATTGGTAATCAACAAGATAGACATCAGCAGTCAGGAGCAGGTGCTGGAACTTATGAACTGGTGGAAGGAGCAGATTCCCAATGCAATCATATTCCCGGCATCGGCACAGGAAAGATTCAATCTCGAGAACATCTTCGATGCCATCGTACAGAATCTCCCTGTAGCTCCGGCATGGTATGACAAGGATGTGTTCACAGACAAGAACCTGCGATTCTTCGCATCTGAGATCGTTAGGGAGAAGATCTTCCTCAACTATAAGGAGGAGATCCCGTACAGCTGCGAGGTTGTGGTGGAGGAATTCAAGGAAGGTGCTGAGAGATACGACATCAGCGCTGTGATTTATGTGATGCGTGATTCCCAGAAAGGAATAATCATAGGCAAGGCAGGCCAATCTCTCAAGAAAGTCGGCACCCAGGCTCGCATCGATATGGAAGACTTCTTCCAGAAGAAAGTTTTCCTGAGGCTGTTCGTCAAGGTCGATCCCGATTGGCGCGAGAGCAAGAAGGAGCTGAGGAAATTCGGATACGAATACTAATAACCATTTGAACAAGTGAGGTGATATATGAGTTTTGAAGACGAAGAGCTGATTGAAGAAAGCGTTCCCGGCAAATTCGGAAAGCTGTTCGGAGAAAACAGCAGGAAATACAAGCTGTCCAAGATGTTCCGTGAATGGTACATCGATTATTCGTCATATACCATACTGTACAGGGCCGTACCTCATCTGATAGACGGACTCAAGCCAGTACAGAGGCGTGTTCTTCACGCAATGTGGAGAATAGACGACGGCAGCTATACAAAGGTGGCCAATATCGTCGGTCAGGCCATGCAGTTCCATCCGCATGGAGACCAGTCGATCCTGGGTGCTCTCGTCTGGATCGGTCAGAGGAACTATCTTGTTGACTGTCAGGGAAACTGGGGTAACATACTTACAGGAGATGCGAATGCGGCTCCACGATATATCGAGGCGCGACTCAGCAAGTTCGCCAAGGAAGTGATGTTCAATCCTAAGACGACCAACTGGATGACTTCCTATGACGGAAGGAACCAGGAGCCGGTCGAGCTTCCTGTAAAGTTCCCTATCCTTCTTGCACAAGGTACTGAAGGTATCGGTACCGGATTCGCATCAAAGATTCTTCCTCACAACTTCAACGAGCTTATCGATGCTTCCATATCCGTTCTTGAGGGCAAGGATTTCGAGATATACCCGGATTTCCTTACCGGAGGATATGCCGACTGCTCGAAATACAGCAGCAAGAAGAAGGGCGGCAAGATCAAGGTACGCGCCAAGATCGAGAAGATAGACAAGAATACACTGGCCATTACGGAGATACCTTTCAGCAAGACTACGGATGCCGTCAAGGAATCCATAATGGAGGCGAAGGAAAGCGGCAAGATCAAGGTCAAGAAGATCGACGATCTCACCAGTGCTTCAGCCAACATCCTCATCCATCTTCCTAATGACGTATCACCAGATAAGACCATCGATGCGCTTTATGCTTTCACAGCATGTGAGGTGGCCATCACCCCTAATACATGCGTGATACATGAGAACAAGCCTCAGGTGCTCAGTGTCAATGAGATACTCACACACAGCACATTGCACACGAAGGATCTGCTCGGTCAGGAACTCTCGATCAGACTGAGCGAGCTGGAGAATGAATGGCATTACAACTCGCTTGAAAAGATATTCTTCGAAAACAAGGTATATAAGATCCTCGAAGGAGATGCCAAGACATGGGAAGACCAGTTGCAGGAGGTATTCGACGAAATGATGAAATACCAGAAGTTCCTCAAGAGGCCTATCCTGATGGAGGATATCAACAAGCTGGTAGAGAAACCTGTACGCAAGATTTCCAAGTTCGATACAAAGGCTGTCGATGAGAAGCTGAAAGGAATCGAGGCTGAGATGGATGAGGTTCAGAACCATCTGGATCATCTGACACAGTTCACGATAAACTACTTCAAGAACCTCAAGAAGAAATACGGAAAGGCATATCCGAGACTTACCGAAATCGTGGAATTCGAATCAATCGAGTCAACGAAGGTCGTAAGCAACAACGCGAAGCTTTATGCAAACAAGGCGGAGGGCTTCGTCGGAACCAACCTCAAGAAGGAGGATAACGCCGAGTACATATGCGACTGCTCTGATCTTTCGGAGATCATCGTCATCCATAATGATGGAAAATACGTTGTCACGAAGGTCAGCGAGAAGGCATTCTTCGGAAAGGATATCCTTTATGTAGGCATTTTCAACAGGAACGACAGCAGAACGATATATAATGTAATATATCGTGAAGGCAAGACCTCTGTGAGCTATGCCAAGAGATTTGCAGTGACCGGAATCACAAGAGACAAGGAGTACGACATGACACAGGGTACTCCAGGTTCCAAGATCCTCTGGTTCACAGTAAACCATAACGGAGAGGCCGAGACTGTCAAGATATACCTTCGTCCGCGTCCGAAGCTGAAGAAGCTCATTGATGAATATGACTTCTCGCAGCTCGGCATCAAGGGAAGGGCATCAAGAGGTAATCTTGTTTCAAAGAATCCGATCCAGAAGATCAGCCTCAAGTCGAAAGGCGTCTCTACGATCGGTGGTAAGGACATATGGTTCGATGAGGATATACAGCGTCTCAATGAGGACGGCCGCGGTCTCCACCTCGGACAGTTCAATACCGGAGACCATATCCTTGCCATATTCAAGGACGGCACATACTACACCACTACATGTGACCTCAGCAACAGGTATCAGGGCGATATCCTCAAGATAGAGAAGCTGGACACCAACAAGACATATACTGCATTGTATTATGACAAGGCGGTGGCGGCCTTCTATGTCAAGAGATTTTCGTTCGACATCAGCGACAACACTCCTGTCAGCTTCATATCGGAAGCAAAAGGATCATATCTTGTTGCCATAAGCGACGATCTCCATCCGCAGATCGAGGTGATCTTCGGAGGCAAGAACGAGAACAGGGATCCTGAACATATCGATGCAGAGGAATTCATCGCCAAGAAGGGTCTTCAGGCCAAAGGAAAGAAGACCAGTCTGTACGATGTCAGGAAGGTTCAGTTCATAGAGCCTCTTCACAAGCCCGAGGATGATATTCTTCCTGAGGAGTCAGAGGCAGAGAATCAGGCAGGAGAGATCGACAATACGGATGTCATTGATGAAGAGCCTGTTGACATCACTCTTGATGATGACGCACAGCTGACACTGTTTTAGAAAATTATGACATTATCATTGATAGGATTCATGGGATGCGGCAAGAGCAGCGTCGGGAGGAGACTCTCGGAGCTGCTCTGCTGCGATTTCATAGATCTGGATAATGAAATTGTAGCTTGGGCAGGGAAAAGTATCCCGGAGATCTTTGCTGAAGAGGGAGAAGAAGGGTTCAGGACTATCGAAGCCGAGAGGTTGCGTGAGATATTGGCCCCCCGATCCGATCAATCATCAATGATACTGTCATTGGGTGGTGGTACGGTGATGAATCCTGAATCTGCAGAACTTGTTCACGGAAAGACCATCAGCATCTATCTCAGGGCATCCATAGACACGTTAGTTAACAACCTGGCGGAAGAGTCTGAGGGAAGGCCCATGCTCAGGACATCCCAAGGCGTATCATTGCGGGAAAGGATAGAGGATCTGATGTCCATCCGGTCACGGACATATGAAGAAACCGCCCATATCATCATAGATACAGACGGCAGGACTATCGATCAGATTTCATCTGAAATAATGTCACTCGCTCTCGATTGAGGCTATGACCAGAACTATGTCCTGATATGTAACATCTGACGGACAGGCTTCCTTTATTGCTGAAAGACTTTTCACCGAGCCCATTTCCGACACGACTTCACGAATCGCTTCGGCCTTTGAAGAAGGTACGAGCTCATCCGCCGATATCATTCCCTTTGCCACATAGTGGGCCAGATGACGGACAATCGTCTGCTGATTCAGATCGCGTTCCTTTGCGATTTCCCTGACTGACTTACCCTGCTTATACAGCTTGAACGTGGTAACCTTGGTATCCTCCTTCTTTTCCTTGGCAGGCTTGGAGGCTGATTTTCTTGCCGGCTTCGGAGTCTTGAGTTCCTTTGGTACTATTCCCGAAGCCTCGAATATCGCTTTCTGCCTCTCCCTCAGATAGTTATCAGTAGAAAACGAGACTTCTGACATAGATTTCAGAAGCAGACGGACGCCGGACAATTCCACATCAAGCTCATTCCACACATTTCCATATCTCTTGACCAGGTCCTTGTTCTCGGCCTTTATATCCTGAGTCTTTTGCAGAAAATCTCCGTAAATCCGCTCCAGTTCTTCAAGGAAATATGAACTGCCGCTTCTGACTCTGGCGAGAAACGTCTCGGAAGATATTTCGTCAAATGATTTCTGCATTATGAGCATACGCCATTTCGTACCGACCGGAACGACCTTTTCATCGAGGCTGTTCAATATTTCATTATGCTTATGCGCAAGGCCGACCACAGTTCCGGAAGGAAATTCGGAAGATATTCCGAGCATCCTTTTCTGAAGATATGCAAGCTGTCTGAAGTCAAAGAGCTCGCACAGAAGTTCACGATAGTATTCCTCCTTTATGGATTCGAGACGGGCGACACTCTGCATAGCTGCCGCCTCCTGGCCCTCGATATAGTCATTGACATTCATATCCGTCATGACGGCATCCTGCCTCAACGGAGTCGCCAGCACCATTCCTTCCAATGTGCGGCATCGGCTGAGGGCGACATATACCTGTCCGGATGCGAATGAGGCCGCAGCGTCGATTATGGCATGGTCGAATGTGAGTCCCTGGCTCTTATGTATGGTTATCGCCCATGCAAGCCGCAGAGGATATTGCCTGAAAACACCAAGGACTTCCGTTTCCATTTCCTGGGTCTGCTCGTTTATGACATATCGGCAATTCTCCCATTCAAGCGGCTCCACTGCAATCTTCTCCTCATCTCCTGGACATTGTACCAATATATATTCCTCATAGAAGTCCGTAATGATTCCAATCCTTCCGTTGAAATACCTTCTTTCCGAAGAAGGATCATTCTTGACGAACATGATCTGTGCTCCGACCTTCAGTTCCAGGCGGGAATCAGTAGGATAGGAATATTCCGGAAACACTCCCTCCACGACAGCATCGAAGAAATGAGAAGGCTCGTCTATCCTGTCCAGCTGCTGTTCGTTATAGCCGGAAGCAATATGGTTGTGGGTAGTAAGGCGTATGTATCCGTCTTCTGCAGCAGGGACAAAGCCCGGATCATATCTTTCATTGAGGGCCCTTATCACATCCGGCGACGGATGACCGCCACGCACTGAATTCAGTATTGATATGAATCTTTCGTCCTGCTGTCTGTAAACTTCCTTCAGCTCGATTGTCACATAGTCCGTCATTCCGAGAGCACGGCTGCCGAAGAAATACGGAGTCTTGTAATATGATGACAGCAGCTGGGCTTCCTCATCGGTCACGACAGGTGTAAGCTGCTGGAGGTCACCTATCATAAGCAGCTGCACACCGCCGAACGGCCTGGATCTGTTGCGGAAACGCCTGAGTACGGAATCGACTGCATCGAGAAGGTCGCTCCTGACCATGCTTATCTCGTCGATGACAAGAATATCCATAGTCTTGATGATGCTGCGCTTTTCCTTGCTGAATGCAAATCTGGATTCTATCTTGGCCCCCGGGATGAAAGGATGAAGAGGAAGCTGGAAGAATGAATGTATGGTCACTCCGCCTGCATTGATGGCGGCGATACCGGTCGGTGCTACAACCACTACCCTCTTATGTGATTCCTCGACGACCTTCTTAAGAAACGTGGTCTTGCCGGTACCTGCTTTTCCTGTAAGGAATACACTCTTACCTGTCTTTTCGACAAATTCCCAAGCGGTCTTCAATTCTCTGTTACCCTCCATAGCACAAGCCTCCTGTATTTTCTGCTAATATAGGTAAAATCTTTTTAGAGTATGTCAAAAGGGGATGAAAATCAGATCATTTCATCACGTTCATGCATATCCTTGATGCGGAGCTGGGTATTTGCCGTGCCTCTGTAATAGTTCTCCACAATAGAATAGCAGACGTCAATGGAATTACCGGCCTTTATATGGTCGAAGAAATCTGCCATATTGAAGGCTATCGCGGAAATATGATGATACGGATGTGATTCCTGTATGAGTTCGAGCTTGAGATGTCCTCCTTCCGCGCCCACCTTTCTTCCATTTCCGTTGTCATATACATTCTCGGTAAGGAATACCGGTGCGCTGTTGCCCGGGCCGAAAGGCTGGAACTGCTTCAATATGCGGAGGAATTTCGGGGTTATCTGCGAGAAGTTCAGCCTTGCATCGACATCCACGACAGGAGTCTGCATTTCAGGAATTATTGCTGTCGATATGAACTTCTCTATCCTTTCACAGAATGCAGGAAGATTCTCCTCCTTCATGGTAAGTCCGGCAGCATAGAGATGGCCTCCGAAATTCTCAAGAAGATCCGAGCAGCTTTCGATCGCATCATAAAGATCAAATCCGTGCACACTTCTTGCCGATCCTGTAACCAGGCCGTCCTGGAAACGCGTGAACACGATGGTTGGCTTATAGAATGCCTCGACAAGACGTGAAGCGACGATTCCTACCACACCCTTGTGCCACTGAGGGTTATATACGATTGTAGCATTCTCTCCTGAAAGGCAATTGCCGGAATGAACCATCTCCAGGGCCTCCTGAGTAATCCTGCGGTCAATGTTCTTCCTTTCGTTGTTGTGTTCGTTGATCTCGGTACCAATACGGATGGCCTCGTCAACGCTTGTGGCTGTCAGGAGCTCCACAGCGATTCTGCCGGACTCCATTCTGCCGGCCGCATTGATACGCGGGCCGATCTTGAAGACGATGTCATCAATGGAAACATGAGCCGGCTCCAGACCTGAAAGCTGAATCATCGCGAAGAGTCCCTCACGAGGATTTCCGTTCAGCTGCTTGAGTCCATAATGGGCAAGGACGCGGTTCTCGTCGGTTACAGATACGAGATCGGCTGCAATGCTGACGACAAGAAGGTCAAGCAGAGGAATAAGCGACTCGAACGGAATATCGTATTTCTGAGAATATGCCTGGACGAGCTTGAATCCAACGCCGCAGCCAGAAAGATCATCAAAAGGATAATGGCAGTCCTCTCTCTTAGGGTCAAGCACGGCCACGGCACGAGGAAGTTCCGCCTCAGGAAGATGATGATCGCATATGATCATCTCGATTCCCTTCGACTTGGCGTAATCCACCTTTTCTATCGCCTTGATGCCGCAGTCAAGAGTGATTATGAGCTTGAACCCGTTCTCGGCAGCCCAGTCGATGCCCTTGTACGACACTCCGTAACCCTCGTCATATCTTTCAGGAATATAAAAATCCAGAGCCTTTGTAAGACGGCGGAGGAATGAGTAAACGAGAGATACGGCAGTGGTTCCGTCAACATCATAGTCTCCGTAAACAAGGATCTTTTCACCGGCTACTACAGCCTGATGAACCCTTTCCACAGCCTTGTCCATATCCTTCATCAGGAACGGATCATGAAGGTCGTTCAGATCCGGACGGAAGAACGAACGTGCCTGGTGGAATGTATGGACACCCCTCTGGACAAGGAGCTCCGCCAATACCGGATCCACTCCAAGTTCAGAAGAAAGCTGTCTTACCGTCTCAGATTCAGCGTTTTCTTTCAATATCCATTTCTTTTCCACTACCATAGCATACAAAGATAAAGATTTTGTTTCAAATTCAGAATTATTTATGTTATTTTTGTGCATTATTTGCCGTTTTATGGCTTCAAATGAAAATTAGAGAAACAAAATAATAAAGATTTACAATTATGAGCATTATGGACCTCAACGAGCAGGAGCTGTTCAGAAGAGAATCGCTCGCAAAGCTCAGAGAACTCGGAATCGAACCTTATCCGGCACCACTCTACCCTATCAATACATCTGCAGCGCAGGTGAAGGCTGAGTATGACGAAGAGAAAGGCAATTTCCAGGATGTGGTCATTGCGGGACGTATCATGTCGAGACGTATCATGGGTGCTGCATCATTCGGAGAACTTCAGGACGAGACCGGCCGTATCCAGATCTATGTGAACCGTGACGAAATCTGCCCTGGCGAAGACAAGACAATGTATAACACAGTATGGAAGAAGCTTCTTGACATCGGTGACATCATCGGAATCAAGGGATTCGCATTCATTACCAAGACAGGACAGCTTTCGATCCATGCGAAGGAGCTTACCCTCCTCAGCAAGTCTCTCCGCGTCCTCCCTATCGTAAAGGAGAAGGACGGCGAGGTTTTCGATGCATTCTCGGATCCTGAGCTCAAGTACAGACAGAGATATGTCGATCTCATCGTGAACCCTCAGGTACGCGACACTTTCATCAAGAGAAGCCAGATCGTGGCTACAATGCGTGAGTACTTCAATGAGGCAGGCTGCCTTGAAGTGGAGACACCTATCCTCCAGAGCATCCCTGGCGGTGCTACAGCGCGTCCGTTCATCACTCACCACAACGCTCTCGACATTCCGCTTTATCTCCGTATCGCCAACGAGCTCTATCTCAAGAGACTCATCGTCGGCGGATATCACGGAGTATATGAGTTTGCTAAGGACTTCCGCAACGAGGGTATGGACAAGACCCACAATCCTGAGTTCACATGCATGGAGATCTACGTTGCTTACAAGGATTATATCTGGATGATGGAGTTCGTGGAGAAGCTTCTCGAGAAGATTGCCCTCAAGCTTCATGGAAAGACAGAGGTAACCATCGGAGAGAATCAGGTTGACTTCAAGCCGCCTTTCCGCCGCCTCCCTATCCTCGAGGCCATCAAGGAATATGCAGGAGTTGACGTGGCAGGAATGTCTGAGGACGAGCTCCGCGAGACCTGCAAGAAGCTTCACGTTGAGACAGATCCTTCATTCGGAAAGGGCAAGCTCATCGACGCCATCTTCGGAGAGTACTGCGAGAAGCACCTTGTACAGCCTACATTCATCACTGACTATCCTGTGGAAATGTCACCGCTCACAAAGCGTCACCGCACGAATCCTGAGCTTACCGAGCGCTTCGAGCTCTTCGTATGCGGAAAGGAGCTTGCAAATGCATACAGCGAGCTGAACGACCCGATCGACCAGTACGAGCGTTTCCAGGATCAGCTCAAACTGAAGGACAAGGGAGACGACGAGGCTATGTTCATCGACATGGACTTTGTCCGTGCTCTCGAGTACGGTATGCCTCCTACATCTGGACTCGGTATGGGAATCGACCGTCTGACCATGTTCATGACCAACTCTCCTACCATCCAGGATGTTCTCTTCTTCCCGCAGATGAGACCGAAGAGTCTATAGAACAGACTCCGTCTGATGATGAAGCCGACCCAAAAGGGTCGGCTTTATCGTTTTATCGGATCAACGGAAATATGTAAGAATAACCGTGGGTACGGGAATGCCTTTAAACTCGCACCGACGGTATCAAAAAGCGCATCATATTGAAGTAAATCATGAGCGTGGGTGCATGTTTGAACATATTCTCGTACCAACGCTACCAGAATGAAAACAAGCTACGCCAAAGGCTTATCTCAACCCCAGTCACTGACAAGCCGGAGTATCTCCATATTCGAGAGAGAAATCGTCTATATATAATGTACTACCTTTGCCTCCATGCTGGTAATCGCCATACTTACTTGAAGTGAATACTATAAGCAAATGAGTAGGCTTTTTATTCAAATCTCTGTACACCAAAGGAATATTCACCTCTTTCCATTGTCCGTCGGTGCTTACGCTCTGCTCGGCAGGAAGAGCGCCATACGCTATGACACGAGGATCGGTTTCCAAATCGGGAAAAGTACTCATATCCGTATTGTCAACAGTTAAAGCCTCAGACAGGAGAGCGCAAAATATAGCACAGACATCAGGCTCACCTTTGCCAGGTGCATCTGCCGGTGCATCAGAACTGAAGCCTTGAGTTCCCGCAATAACAGCTGGAGCATACTGCATCCAACCTTTTAGTGCAGTAGGACGCGAAGTAAAGGGTGTACCCCAATTAACACTATCTCCATCTGTCCCAATCAGGCATTCAAACGAACCGGTGTAAAGACTTGCTGCAGAAAACTTGATAACGATATACTTTGACTCCAGCCTGGCTGCCATATACCCTCCGTGTACAATATCTGTGATTCCAGTCGTATTAGACCCTCCAAATGATGCTGATGATTTGTTTTTTGTGTCCCAAAAATTAGTGCCTTGCTCATTTGGATATTCGGTCTTACCATCCACCCACCAATCCTCAAATCCACCATTGTATAGAGATATCTGTTCCTCAGTAGTAAAGGCAACAGGTTCAGATATGCTTTCAATGTCACCATCTTCATACCGCAGGCGATATTCATAATCAGTATCTGGCGTCAGTCCTTTCAAAGTTGCCTTTATATCATTTGAAACGCTTACATTCAACGACTGGGAACTCATCTCGGTCCAGACATCATCTCACTTTTTCTTCCACTGGATCGTCAATCCTGATTCTTTGACAGCACCTGTCTTGGATGCTATAGATGCGTCAAGTATTGCAAAATTACTCCAGGCATTAGCAGAAGCCGAAAAAGTATGGTACGGTGGTGCTGCATCCAACGCATAACTCTTGTTGTGTTCTGTGCCGTTGGGGGTCTTCTCGGCTGTGAAGGTATAGTCTTTAACAGTCACCTCGCCCAGTTTCACACTCAAGGTAGCGCCCACTGAGAATGTACCATACAGATAGGCATTACCCTTTGCATCCGGAGTGACTGTATAACTTGTGGATACTGATAATTCCTCCGGACCGGCGGGAATAAACCCAGTCACATCAACGGTCAGAGCCTTATCCGGTTCTCCCACAATGCGCAGACGACTATAGTCGCGGGTTACACCATCGAAGGTAATATTTACAGTAAGACCGTCAATAACAGTTTCTGCAGGAATGTATTCTGCCATACCATACAGTCTGCCGTCGACAAGCCCGATGCTTCCGTCAGACTTTATCTCGCAGTCGGGTGCATACAGGACAAGGATTCCTGCAATATCTGAACTGGCAAGGACTTTATCATGAGTCCACTCACCCGACATATATTCAAGTGTATATCCTTGTTTCTTACTACTTTCGGAAGTAATGGACAACAATAATCTGTCACCGTCTTCCCAAGCTGTCTTGCCGGCATCTGGCGTACCGACAGCACGGGTACCGGCCCCAAACTGAGGAAAACCACCTATCACGAACTGCAAATCACCCGGACCGGAAGGCTGCATCACCTCTTCCAGTTCATTGCCGCACGAAACCGTAACTGCCATTGCGGCAAGCATCATCATAAATTGAATTATCTTTCGCATAATCTGATCCTCCTGTCGCTAAAGTTCCTCCTCATCGCTCCATCCATTCCCAAATGGATTGCCGGAGCCATTTAAATCAAATACGCTTCCCTGAAGAATAATCTGCTCGACCTTCATCTCCATAATCTCCATCACAGGAGATTCATAGCCTTTGTATGCCTTACCGTTATTTTCCATATCACAGTGTACTTAATTTTCATTCCCCCAAATATATAAAATCTATTTTAAAATATTTCTATTTTATCAACAAAAATGAAGAATTTATGAATGTTCTTGTCTCCACCTGATAAAGCGCAGCAAGGTAAAAAAAAGAAAAATGTGACGAAATCCGGGCAGGAATGTATAGAGATTGACACGCAAGCCGGCACGGACTGAAAGCATCAGTTCGCGGTTAGAGCGGAAAGTAGTTATTTCCGGTCTGTTGAGATTAACAGTCAGTTCGGGTTCGAGATAGAGGCCGAAGCGGTCGTTGATATTGTATTGGAGACCGCAGACGCCGTTTACAGAGAACAAGCGTTTTCTTGGTACATCACTTGCTTTTGGGGGGCATCTGAGAGATCATGCAGGCAACAGATTCTTTCTGAATGTTTTCGACACCGGGATTTCCGTATCGTCATCGAGGATGATATGCTCAGAATCCACATTCACGATAATGTCCCTTCTGACAAGATAGGACCGATGCACACGGACAAAATTCTCTCCCAGAAGATTCTCCCACTGGGTGATGCCGGTCCTGTTGCGGAAGATGCGGTCTTCGGTCGCATATATCCATACTTCGGTATCGCGGGATTCGATATATCTGATCTCTGTAGAAGCCAGAGTGATCTTCCGGTATTCGGAATTGAAAGTGATCATATCCGGTTCCGATTCAGAGTCCGGCTTGAACAATCTTGAGAGCAACCAGTCACCTGAGGAGAGAACCAGCATCACGGCAGCGATGAACATAGGGTTCACCAGTATCGGATTGATATATTCACTCTGATAGACTCCATCCATATTCAGCCGCAATTGCGTGATCATCAGCACGAGCATCACAGTCAGGACGACGGCACATAGGATGTAGAGAAGATTCAGAAGTCCTTCGCGAAGATTGCGGAAAGATATCTTCGGCAAGATGAACTTCAACGCCATGCATCCGGGGATAAAGAGAAGTGCCATCAGCACGGTCTCCCATGACTGAAGGCCTGCCCGCCAAAGTACAAAGGCTATTGCCGATACCGCAAAAACCCAATATGATATGGTCATAACAATTTTCTTCATCCGTACTTTCATCATTATTACATTGCAAAATTATCAATTATATTTGTATTGCACATTTAAAAATCATGTCAAATCCCCGTTTTATGGGATTTGAAAGCCATCTCATGGGATTTGAATTGGCATTTCTTGTTCATTACGCATAGATTTGCCGAAACTAAATCACATTATCATGAAAACGAACATCATCACTCTGCTTATTGCAGCATCATGCTTCATTACACTCGAAGCAAACGCACAGGTCATTTTTGAAAAGGTTGACTCCCATATGCCTTTCGCGGAAATGATTTCAGAAATCGAGCTTATTCCCCTGGATACCGACACGGTAAACATGCTCCGTACCGAAATATGGTGCAAGCACGGTTACTGCCCGGTTCCCGAAGTCCCGATTCATTCCACCGGCCCTGAGATCATAGTAACGGAAGATGCATTCATATTGCCCGATCACGGCCAGGACAGGATTTACAGATATTCCCTGAACGGAAAATTCATCAATTCCATCGGTTCGACTGAAAATGAAGATCAGATTACGTTGAATACACAGTTATATGATGGTAATGTCCATGTGTTTTATACATTGCCTGATGTCGCCGCCTGCTACAGGCCTGACGGTACCCTGATCCGTTCGGAGAAGATTGAAGATTCCGGATTCGAAGGATGGATCACAAAGGAAGGCAGGCTGTCATGGTACGGATACGGAAGCGGAAGGCCTGGAAGGCTCGGATTATGGAAGGATAAGGATTCCACAACATTTCTTCCTACAGATGCAAAAGTTCTTTACCTTGATCTTAATGTTCCTGTATTCACCCAGAATGGAAAGGAAGTGCTTTTCATTGACGGAACCAGAAGCACGGTGATGGAATACCGCAAAGGAAAGGTCAGGGAGCATATTGACATCGACCTCGGTGAGTTTGAAATAAATGACAGCTATTATACGCATGACGATTCGATGAAAGCGGCAATGGAAATGATGTCGAAGCCATTCGGTCTGGTCGAAAGATATGTGCTTGACGGGAAATATGGCTTTGCAGAAGTAACCGTTCAAGACAATACCCTGAACGAGTATTACGGAATCTGCGTGAAAGGAAAATGGACATGGTTCTCCCCTGGCACTCCGAACACCCATCCGTTCGTAAGCTCATTCAAGGCAATCAAAGGAAAGACGATTTACGCAATCATCAATCCGGACATTCTCGACAACATGCAGGAAGAGCTTAAAGCGAAGATAACCACTGTCCTGAAGGAAAAACCGGACGACTTCATCATAGCAAAAATTCATCTTAAATAAATATGGACACTACTACAATCATTCAGGCCGTCGATACACTGGCTCATGTTATCGCAGAGGAGCCCGTACAGGTCGAAATCCCGGCACGGCATTCCATAATGCACTTCTTCATCAACGGAGGAGCCGGATACATGAGTATCCTGACCCTGTTCCTGATAGGCATATTCATCGCAGCGTGGAAGGCCCCCGCATGGGTCAGGGACATCGGATTCGGTGCTTTCATCGCATCCGTCGTGGCAGCACTCATCGCCTCCCATCAGTTTTTCGGACTGATTCTGCGTGACGCAGACAAGATAATAACGTTCAGAATATCATGCGGAGGCATTCAATGCATACTCATTCCGCTGATCTACGGCCTGATGATCTATCTGATATCCATCCTCATCAGCACGTTCCAGAAACCGAGGATATAAAAATACTACTAAATTTTTAGAAGAAACCCTTGCACTTCTAAAAATTTAGTAGTACTTTTGCATCATAATCATCAGGAATATGTCTGTAAAAGCGAAATCATTGACCAAAGGCGAAGAGGATGTAATGAAGATCCTCTGGACGCTTGGCAAGGGAACAGTCAACGACATTCTCGAACACTGCACCGAGCCCAAGCCCAAATATACGACTGTGGCCACCTTCCTCAAGCTCCTTGAGGACAAAGGCTTTGCCGGCCACACATCCACAGGGAAGAGCAACATGTACTACCCGGTAATTGAACGGAAGGAATATGCAGGAAGCGTTGCAGGAAACATGCTGGACAGCTTCTTCGGAGGCTCCCTGATCCAGATGCTTTCATTCTTCTCCAGCGAAAAGAAACTCTCGTCACAGGAGAAGCAGGATCTTCTCAGACTCGCTCAGGAAATAATCGACAAGGAATAAGGATATGGGAATAATCATCGACATGATGCTCTTCAGCAGCATTTCATACCTGCTCTACTGCATTCTCCCCAAGAGCAGGATGCCTTTCGCGGCCAGAAGGATGTATCTCCTGCTGTCCGTAATCATGTCTGCAGCCGTTCCGTTCATACATATTCCGGTCAGAACCGGATCCATTCCGGACATTCTGACAAGATTCAGATATTACGGAACATTCCCATCAGAAACAACCGAAACCCTTCGGATCATCTATCTGGCAGTTGCAGCGTGCCTTTTCATATCCCTGACGGTCCAGCTGGCCAGGTTCGCAGCAGAAGGTAAAAGACGCACTGTCCGTGAATATGAATATAAAGGATATAAGGTAAAGGAACTTGACAACAAAGGCACGTCCGCATATTCGTTCATCAGCTGCATCCATATTTCCGCAGATCTCCCCGCTGCGGAAAAGGCGATGATCCTCGAGCATGAGGCCAGCCATCTCAGGCACCGCCATACATGGGAAAAGCTGCTTATGCACATCATGAAGATACTCATGTGGTTCAATCCGTTCGTACATCTGTCGGAGATACATCTGGATGAAGTGCAGGAGTGCGAGGCCGATTGCGATGTTCTCACAAACGGAGCCGACAGGAAGGAATACGTGAGTCTGATACTTGATCAGATACTCGCGAAAAAGGCTCCTTCATTCACCTCGGAATTCCACAACTCCCTCACCCGCAAGAGGTTCGAATCCATGCTGAATCCACCTTCGGGAAAGACAGGAATGATGAAATATGCATATCTGACGCTCACGCTTATACTTCTGGCACTATCGGCAGAGTTCACCGAAGCAGGCCATGGCAAGGAAGAGATGCTGAAGATTCCGACATACAGCGAAGATTCCAGAATGCAGAGCGACACATCTGCGTCTCAGATAATCATAAGCACGGACAAAGCTTCACGCACCAGATCGAAAGACGCATCGATAGAGCCTGAAGACAATATAATCCTCATAATAAAATAACATCATCATGAAACGGACAACTTTTGCTGCAGCAAGCATAATCCTTGCTGTAGTAGCCCTCCTCACATCTTCAACAAGGGCAGACGCCCAGCTTCTATGGCCTGTAAAGGGTGCAGAACCTGGTGAAGGAATCATCTGCAAGCCTCAGCAGTACATTGGCTCCGAAATGAATTTCGACGACCTCTTCATAACCGCAGAAGAAGGAACCGAGGTCGTTTCTCCATGCGACGGAACGCTCATCAACTACATTATAGATCAGCAGACATCACTTGTCACACTCTACACTTCACGTCTGCCGGAGCTGACATTCGATGAAGGAATATCGGAAGTAATCAAAGAAAACAAATTGAAAGTCCCTTCGAAATATGTGTGCGGAAGCTTAGGCATAAGGATGAATGACGGCAGAAGACTGTATATCAGCGGACTTACAGGAAATGTAAGGTTCAAGACAGGAATGAAGATAAGCAAGGGAGACCTTCTGGGAAAGGTCGGGTATGCATTCAAGGAATTCGATGAGCCTCATATCAGTCTCTCGATCAGCACGTCGGGCGGAAAGACGGATGATCCTATGACCCCGTTCGGACTGGAAACCACTTTTATCGCACCAGGCGAAATGATCATTCCGGAAACTCTGACCCCGGAGCAGGCTCAGCAGGACTTCACCGTCCTCATGGATGCATATCAGGAAGTATTTCCTTCACTGGACGAGATCGTCACCAAGGAGCAGTTCGATGCTTTCAGGAACGAAGGCATGAAGATGCTGGAAAAAGAGATCAGCTATGTGGATTTCTATAATCTTGCAAGACGGACTACATCAGCTGAACTGGTTCACGACTCGCATGTCAGCCTGCTTACCCGTGATCCGAGACTTGGAGACGACAGACGCGCCCTTTATTCCCCTAACCTCATGCTGGGAATAATTAAGGATACATTGTTCGTGACCATGGCAGACATCAGCTGCAAGGATATGGTGGGACGCAAGGTCGCTTTCCTCGACGACGTACCGGCCGCAGAAGTCATTGAAAGGACAGAGAAGATGATGACCGGATACGACGGTGAAAACGAAAGCTACAGGGAATATCTCAAGCTGATGGCATGGAATTACATTTATGGCAATGAGGTCACGAAGCCGAGAACGTCAACTGTCCGTCTTGATGACGGAACAGAATATGTGGACGTATGGAAAGATTCGAGAAAGGTCAGATATACCCCTGTACGCAGTACAAGACTTGGCTACTACAAAAGGATGTATGAAGCAATGGACAAGAGCTGGAAATATGAAAACATAAATGACAGCACCGGACTGCTCACCATCAGCTCTTTCGTCCTCAATGAAATCGAGCTCGATGACATTACCGACACCGTCAGGGCAGAATCAGGGAAAAAGAATATGATCATAGACGTCAGATTCAATGACGGAGGCCACATAGACCCTTTGAACCGTCTTCTGTCCCTCTTCATGGACAAGCCTTCAGCCGACCTTGAATCGTATCAGATGGTCAATTCGGATTCGACATTCAACAGCTTCAGGTACAGTGCCAATTATACAGTCGATATGACACCATTTGCAGATTTCGTGGTGAAGAAAGGCAAGGAAGGATACTGTATGGAATCTGACTTATATTACCATTCTTCAGCTGCCGGTCTGGAGGCAAGCTACAAGGGAAAGCTATACATCCTTACAGATGAGACTTCTGTTTCTGCCGCGACATATTTCCCTGCATATCTGGTCAGGAACCACAGGGCTGTCACAGTCGGCAGGGAGACAAAGACTGGCTATCATTATATGACCGCTCTTAAATTCGTTGACATCATACTTCCTAATTCAAGGATACAGGTCAGGATTCCTATGGTCAAGGATGTATTTGATGATGTCGAGACGCCTCGCACACCGCATGGACGCGGCCTGCTTCCTGATTATGAAGTCCCATTGACTTATGAAGAATTGTTTACTGACGAGAATGACCCTGTTCTGGACAAGGCTCTGGAACTGATTGCAGAAGGCAAGTATCTGGAAGAGAATCCTTTTGCAGTGATCGAGCATGACAGGAAACTGGGCAGGATAGCTCTGGCGGCAGGAGGAATCGGTCTGATCGCCCTGTTGGTTCTCGGATACAGGAAGAGAGGATGATCTTATGAAGCGTTATAGAAGTCTGAGGGCTTTCATCGGCTGTATCGCGATGCTTGCCCTCAGCTCCTGCAAGCCGGGAGCTGACGATGACAATGTCATCACAGTAAATCTGTCTGATGTGAACAAGAAACGGGTGGTCAATCTTTCGGATTGGGTGTTGGAGCCTGAATTCATTGCCCTTGACAGCAGTTCAAAGGATGCATATACCGAGGGTGGAAACTGTTGTGTATCTGATAATTATATCGGAATATACGGCTCCAGCCAGGTATATAAACTGTATGACAGGAAGACAGGTAAATATCTGCGCAACATCGGAAGGATAGGTAAGAATTCCGGAGAATATACCAATGTTTACCGCTCCGAGATTGATGAGGAGAATTCTATGGTGTATATCCTTCCTTGGACTGCTAAGGAGTTATTATGTTATGACCTCAATACAGGAGAGCTGATTGAAGCACGTCAATTGAAATATAATGTACCGAAGGGAGCGTTTGCCATTGATCCGGAGACAGGTGAACTGACAGTAGCGACACTTCCTTTTGAAGGTGAGAATGAAACAGTTGTCTGGAAGCAGGATAAGGAGGACAATGTTCTTTGGGAGGTTCCGGCCGGCGATCTTTCTCTTGTCCCTGATTACAGCCACGAAATAGTTGGCGCTTTCAATACTGAAGATTTTGATTTATCAATAAGCACCTGGGGTGGCAGAGTGGATTCTCTTTATGTTGTCAAAGATGGATTCCTCAAGCCGATCTTCACGATGAATTTCCTTAAGGACAATCAAAAGGCTGCCACGAGCATCCTGCCGAATCATACATACATATTGCTTCCTGACCATATAATCACTTCGGTGAGTATGCCTGTTCGAAGGGCAAGCGGATATTATAGTTATGGCAAACCGGTTTATGTGGTCACGGAAAGGGGAATGGAACATTCATACGTGGCAGAATTTACTGATGACATTTTGAACAGAAAGCTGGAATATCTGCCTTTTACGCAAGGATATTATAAGGAAGTGTTTTCTGCTGAAGATTTTATGAAGATAGGAAAGGCGGCCCTCTCCAAAGGAAAACTTTCCGAGACCTCAAAAGCAAGGATATCGGATATCCTGAGGACTATCACTCCTGAAAGCAATGATGTAATTCTTTTAGCTCCATTGAAACGATAAGTATGAAATCTGCCGTTTATCTTCTTATACTTTGTTTTTCTGTAGTATCCTGCAGGCAGGAGATAGCCTCTACGGCAGTCCTGGATGCTGAGGACGGAAATTTCACATATTCCGCAGAAGGTTCAACCAGACTGATAATAATGGACATTCCTATCGGCTCAGGAAAGAGTTCACTGATTTTCGACACTGGTGGTCTGGGCTTGTTGCTGGACAGTCTCACAGCTGCTCAATGCCTCAATATGAAGAAGCTGGAGCGTGAGGGTAAGGCGACAGAAAGCAGTGTGTATTTTCCTGCAGCATCGAGGGATTTTTTCGGAACCACATATTTCCATCCCATTGACATACCTTTCTATGGTGGAACTCTTCATTATGACTGGTTTATGGTCTTCGATGGATTGAAAGATGAGTTTGAATACGACGGCATCTTCTCTATCCCTCAAGATGACACCCGCATATGGAACTTTGATTTCGAGAATCTTTCGATATCAGTTTCAGATGCGATGTCGGTCAGTCAGAGAGACAGCTGCGACTTTATATGTAATATAGAGAGACGTGGGGAAAAGATATATCTGACTGATTTTCCGATATGTCTTTCCGGTAAGGAAAGGCTTTCAATGAATCAGGAGCTGCTTCTTGATACAGGCTGCAGTTCCGCCCTTGCATTCAATTTCAATGAAGGAGAACTTGAAGAGGAACGGCAGTTCATGGAGGATAATGCCTTGCTTTACTATAAGACCTATGTAGGAGACCATACTTTCGTCATCTACTCCCCTGACATTATAAATGACACCTTGATGGTGACTTTCAGGCAGAAGGATCAGAGGTCGGCCGGTTTTCCTCATTTTGTCGGTCTGGAACTGCTGGCAAAATTCAATATTGCTATTGATCTTGCTGATGGAAAGGCTTATTTCAAAAGAAACGGTATAGGCAACTGGGCTGAATATCTAAATGAGAATTCGTCGTTTGAAAGGATGGCGCTCAGCCTTATTCCTGATGATGATTTCAAGACTGCATTCGTAAAATCAATCGGCAAGGAGTCCCCTGCATACATAGGAGGATTGAGACAATATGATGTCATCGAGAAATTTGACGGAGGAACTTTCCAGTCATATAACACCAAATACATGAAGATGCGGCAAAGAGGTGAAAGAGAGACATTTAGCTTCGATATTGACCGTTTCGGAGAGAAAAAGCAGATTCAGGTGTATTGGAGAGCGTCGGAATAGTTCCAACTAAAAACATCTTATATTTAACTAAATATTTAGTTGTTAAATTAAAATAATAGTTTTACATTTGCATCGGGAAGTCCGGAAACCGGATTTTCCGATGTGGTTTTACATGCAATCCTGAACATCAGTCCAGGATCTTTAACAAATGATTATGGGAGAGAATTTGAAGAACAGACCTCAGGAACTCACAAAGGCTGAGCTGGAGATAATGCAGATAATCTGGAAGAAGGAAAAGGTGCTTGTACATGACATCCTTGCCGAATTTCCGGAACCTAAGCCTGCTTACAATACCGTTTCGACAATAGTGCGCATCCTCGAGAACAAAGGATTCGTATCACACAAGGCATATGGAAGGACATACGAGTACTTCCCTGCCGTGGCAAAGGAAGATTATACCAACAGTTACATGAAGAATGTGCTCAACAACTTCTTTGACGGTTCAGTAAGCCGTATGGTGAACTTCTTCTCGGCACAAAAATCCATTTCGCTGGAAGAGACTGACGAAATCCTAAAGATCTTGAACGGAGGGAGTGGAGCGTAACCTCTTGACACTCAATCGAATAGTTCCAAACCCTGCTGTCCCAGCCATGCAGGGTTACCAAGTAAAGCATTGACTTTCACACACTTACATTGCACTCTAATGTCAGCACTAAGATATATAATCGAGGTCATAGTCTGCAGCGGCCTGTTCATGGTGTTCTACCGATGGCTGCTGGCAGGAAAGGTCAGCTTCAGGATATGCAGGGCCTATATCATGGTGACTATGGCTCTTGCTCTCATCATACCGATGATGAACATTCCTGTATATACGGCGGATCCGGTGACGGAATCATTGCTGGAGACATTTGTGATGGAGGGTATCGAGAGCCCTGATGAGGCCATGGGGACATATGCGGAAGCAGACGGAGACATCTCGAAGGCAGGCGGAACGGAAAGCGAGGTGCAGAAAAAGAACAGTAAAGGGAATACACGGATAGCGGCAGCCGTAAGGATATCTGCGATAATGATATATGTATTTACGGCAATGGCATCGATATTCCTGATCATAAGGAACATATTGAATATAAGGAGATTGAAGAAGCGTTCAAGGCTGACTCATACCGATGAATATACCCTTGCGGAAAATGAAGAGATTACCACTCCGTTTTCTTTCATACGGACAATTTTCATGGGCTTCAACTACGAGCCTCACGAACGGAGGCAGATCCTGACTCATGAAGCAAGCCATGTAAGACACAGGCATTCATATGAGAGGCTTGCCCTCACTGCGCTTAGATCGCTGTTCTGGTTTAACCCGTTCTTCTGGATGGCAGAGAAGGATCTTGAGGAGGTGCAGGAATGGGAGGCTGACAAGGATGTGCTGAGCGAGGGACATGATCTGAAAGTCTATAGAACAACCATATTCAAGCAGCTCTTCGGGTATAATCCGGATATATCCTGCGGGCTGAACAATTCAATGACAAAACAAAGATTTATTATGATGAACCGAACTTTGAACGGCAGAGGAGCCCTCCTCAGACTCGCTGCCACAATCCCCGCAATCGCAGCCACATTCCTCGCATTCGGCTGCGGTACAAAAGCTCAGGCAGAAGCCACGCCGGAAACGGCACAGACGAACTTGGCAGACAGCACGGACATAGAATATGTGATCCCATGCCTCCCTGTTGCCGGACAGGGTACTTACCACGACGGTATCGACTATATACTGGATGAAGGAGATGCCGTATGGGCGGCAGCAGACGGAAAGATAGTCGATATCCACGACGGATACAGAAGCCTGGTTGAATTCAGACCGGCAATAATCGAATTGCTGAAGCCTTGCACAAAGATCAAGGAAGAGCCAGGCATCACCATATATGACTGCGGCAACGGAACCATAGCCACCATGGGATACAAAGTCGAAGGCTGTGATCATTTCACGAGCAATGCCAAGGGCACAGGAAAGGGCCTCAACGTTACGATCGAACATGCCGACGGAAGCAGGACGACATATGCCCACCTGTCAAGGATCCTTTTCAGAGACCCGTACATCAAGGCCGGTGAAATCATCGGATACGCAGGCAGTACCGGCAATGCCACCGGTGCACATCTTCATTTCGAGGTGATAAAGAGCGGAAAGGCTGTCGATCCTGGCGAAATGAAGCCGATCCAGTCGCTATCCCTTACCATAAAAGGTGACAAGGTATATCATGACCGTATGCCGCTTGACCTGGAGAAGGACGAAGTCACAAGGCTCGCAAGAAGATTTGCAGAAGTCAGCGACTATCCTACCATCCACCTCAACATCAAGGACGACGTCAAGGTAGGAACAGTGACCGATGTCAAGGATCAGTTAAGGAAGGCCGGAACAACGCGTCTGACTGTCGATAATGATAGTGATGTAACCATAACCAAACCGCTTCCTCCGCATCAGGCATCGATTGTCGGGGTAAAGGTGGTGGATCTCGGAGAAGTCCTTGAGTCCGTCAGCCGGAGAAACCTCATACAGATAAAGATAAACAAGGACGGAAAGGTGCTGATGTTCGGCAATGACGGTGAACATTACATCAGCGAAGCAGACGACCTCGACATCGAGGTTCTTCAGAACATGATCATCAATCCTCAGGACAGAAGCGACCTTCCTGAAAAGGAATTAAAGGAACTCCCTATGCCGGACGGCAGCAATTCCAGGATGGAAGTCAGCAAGGCGATCGTGACCCTGGAGCCAAGCGAAGCCACAGACCAGAACGATTATCTCGTGCTGCAGAAAAGGGTAAGGCAGGCATATGCAGATATGAGAGAAGCCGCAGCTTCGGTAATATTCGGTCGGAAGATGGATGAACTTTCAAAGGAGGAAAAGCTCTTCATACACATGTACATTCCTGTTTCCATCTGCGAGGTCGCTCCGAAACCGGAGAAGAATTAAAGGTCTATTCGGAAGCCGGCTCTGGCTGTGAACATCAGGTCGTGTTCCAGACGGTATGTTTCCAGAGTTCCACGGTTGAGTTTCCAGGAAACATCAGGTTCTACGAAAAGTGCCGTACGATCTGAAATGTCGTACTGAAAGCCAAGGGAAACGCCTGCAGACCAGAGCGGTTTCTTCTCATGAAGCCTCTCGGAACCGGCTTTAGCATAAACGCACTTTTCTACCTGGCCTCCAAAACCAAGATACATATCCAGATTGCTTTTGTCCATTATCTTCCAGTCGCATCTGAGCGGTATGCCAAGGTAATGGACATTCTGCATATCGTTCTCGACAGAACCATCCGTATATGTCCTGGTTCTGCGCGACGCATACATTGAATAATTCAGACCTGTACTGAGAGAAAGACGGTCAGTCAGACCGAATCGTGCAGAAAGGCCGAACGATACGGGCATATAATGATGCCAGTCTGTATCCTTCAGGCTTCTGCCGGCAAAAGAGTGTGCCTTCGTCATCGGTTCAGGATGGCTGAAAGTCTGCACCTCCGCTCCTGTAGTATCTGTCGGGTCGATCGGTTCCGGCATCGGCGACATGAACCTTGGTATCACGTTTCCGCCACCAAGACCGCCTGAAGCTGTGGTTCCCATGGATACGCGCACCTTCCGACGCGGCATATCCTCGGCAAAGACATCTTCATTCCAATAATCCTCTTCCACAGACGTACTGCTGTCAGCAATCAGCTTCTCCGGTCCCGGAGTATCAGTATCTTTCACGACATCAAATGTTTCTGCCGTGTCCGGCATATGCTGTTCATCTGAGTTTTCATGCGGCCTCCGGATTTCCGGAGATTCTGAAGCATCCGATGACTCTGATGATTCTGAAACATCGGCTGGTCGGGATGCATTCTGACCTGGATCGACAGCCTCCGCCATCATATCGCCAGTTATTTCAATCGGTTTCTCGGATATCTGGAACAATGACGAATCCGGCCGGACAGGAACATGCTCATGATTTTCCTCTGAATATTGAGGAACCTCCTCCGGCTCATTACGGAAAACCAAGAATACGATGGCCAGTACTGCGGCGACAGAAGACACAGCACCAAGCCAACGCCACACAACAGCCTTGCGACGACGCTGCACAGCATCATATTTCGCCCTGAACATATCAAGATCGCCATCAGGAAGAGGCGCTTCAATGTCCTTCAGCTCTTCAGCAAATATGTCAGTCCACTCTTCCATCACCCGTTTTCTCTTAAATAATCCCTTACATTTCTTGAAAGCTGCTCCCTGGCCTTGAAAAGGAGTGACGAAGATGTCTTCTCCTTAATTCCGAGCATCACCGATATGTCCTTATGAGAATAGCCTTCCACACAGAACAGATTGAATATCACCCTCTTGGCCTCTGGAAGTTCACTGACCATCCTCATGATCTGATCCTTAGGCACTGTCCTCATTTCCTCGACGGACGGCTCAGGTATCTTCTCATATTCCCTTTCCATAGACACGAATTGATATTTCCTTTCCCTGCGGATATGATCTATCAGAAGATTGACCGTCACCTTCGACATCCATGATTTCAATGTTCCTGTCGGGCGATACTTCCCTATCGTGTCATATATCCTTATCATGCTGTCGTGCATAAGGTCGCGCGCAAGTTCCCGGTCTCCGACATACCTTATGCATATGGCATAGAGGGAGCCTGCATATCGGATATACATCTCCTTTCTGGCATTCTCATCTCCACGGGCACATAGCCGGGCCAGTTCCAGATCCTCTATGTTTACTGATTCTTTCAAATTGCTTTCTGATGATATAACGGACGACGGTCTTAAATACTTCCGCAAAGGTATGAATATTTTTTCTGCACATTGCGGAAGTATTTACGGAAGCCTGCCGTTATATATGCAGTTAACAATTCAAACGGACAAGACATGAAAAGATTTTTTACACTGATCGCAATCGCATTCCTGTCAGTTGCAGGAGCTGCGGACTCGGAAGCACAGGAATCAAGACTCTACAGAAAAGGATACGGCAGCAATGTAGAGCTCGGCATCATCGCCAAGGGATATCCTTACGGAAGCCTCTCCACCACACATGGATACAACTTCGGCAACGGCTGGTTCATCGGTGGCGGTGCTGCCTTTCAGTCCGGACTTTATCCAAGGATATACAGCTATCCCATACCTGCTGCCGGCAATGATGAAATCATAAATATCGAGCGCCCCAACCGAGAACAATTCGAGGGCGGTTTCCTGCTGAGAGGTTATCTTGACGCAAGATATGCTTTCAGAAACAACAGGTTCACCCCATTCCTGGAAGTGAGGACCGGAGCCACTTATGACCTTGCCCTTGAGGCATTCGGTGCCTTCATCATGCCTTCTGCAGGCATATCCTACGGCCGTATGTCCTTCTCTGCCGGACTTGACATGCACCTCGGCCAGGAGTCAAGCGGATGCCTGATCAGGCCTGATTTCAAGTTCATGCCATATTTCGGCATCGCTGTGAATTTCTAAGCACCGGAAACATAACCTGCTGACCTACAGCAGATTCCCCATTCAAGGTTGTGCTGAGTTGCGCAACCTTGATTTTATATATAGCTGACAATCAACATATTACAGAGAAGCAACAGCAACGAATGCTTTGCAATAGTTTTTTGCTATCTTTGAAGGACAATTGGGAATATATGGCGATAATCAAGGAACTCAAGGGCGACATGCCCATAATCGGCGAGCGTGCGTTTCTGGCGGAAACGGCCACGATAATAGGCACTGTGGAAATAGGTGACGACTGCAGCATATGGTATGGAGCCGTACTGCGTGGCGATGTCGGTGCGATACACATCGGCGACCGTGTGAACATTCAGGACAATGCCGTACTTCATGCCACATATCAGCAGTCGGAGTGCATAATCGGTGACGATGTTTCCATCGGGCACGGTGCGAACATTCACGGATGCATCATCGGAAACGATGTGATAGTGGGCATGGGCGCGATTGTCATGGACAATACGGTCGTACCGGACGGAACCATCATCGCAGCCGGAGCCGTAGTGCCTGCAAATCAGACTCTCGAGCCAGGAATATGGGCGGGGATACCAGCCCGCAAGATAAAGGACGCATCCGAAGCTGTTCTGGCCAAGGCCCATGCCAACGCCGAGCATTATCTCTTTTATAAGAAATGGTATGAATAAAACTGCTATATTTGTACTATGAGAATCGAAACCATAACATCGGCGCAGAATCCCAAGATCAAGGATCTGCTGGCACTTCAGGAGAAATCGAAGGAAAGGAGGAAGAAAGGCCTGTTCGTGGTCGAAGGACGACGCGAGCTTCTTCATTGCATAGAGGCTGGATACGAGCCTCACACCGTGTTCATATGCCCTGAGATACTGCAGAAGGCCGATTTCGAGGAAATCGCTTCGAAATGCAGATGTAATTTCATCGAGATTCCTCAGCATCTTTACGACAAGGTTGCATACCGCGGAGGGACAGAGGGAGTGATTGCCGAGCTGCACTGCAAGGAGATGAACCTCGAAAGTCTGAAGTTGAAGAAGAATCCTCTGATTGTGGTGCTTGAGTCCGTCGAGAAGCCGGGCAATCTCGGTGCTGTCCTCAGAAGTGCAGATGCTTCAGGAGTCGATGCCGTGATCGTATGCGACCCGCTTACGGATATGTACAATCCGAATCTCATACGTTCGAGTATCGGAGCTATCTTCACGGTACCTGTAGCGACCGCTTCTTCTGATGAGACCATCAAGTGGCTCAAGGTCAATGGAATAAAGATATACACGGCCCAGCTTCAGGATTCAGAATGGTATTATGATACCGACATGAAAGGCGGCACGGCTATAATTATGGGTACGGAGGCGACCGGACTTACCGACGCCTGGAGAAAGGCTGCCGACGCGCATATAAAGATCCCGATGCTCGGCAAGCTCGATTCTCTGAACGTATCGGTATCGGCCGCAATCCTCATGTTCGAAGCTGTACGGCAGAGAAACAGAGTGGAACACAACTAACTGACAATCAACGACTTCATCAACAACCCTGCATGGCAAGGAAGGCAGGGTTATTCGTTAAACTCCTGGATATCAAATGGTTAAGTTGCACTATAAATTCGGGCTTATCGGTCACCCGATAGCACATTCACTGTCCCCTGCCCTCTTCAAGGCCGGATATGACGGCAGATATCCATATGAACTGATCGAAACAGCTGATTTTGAAGAGGCGTATCAGAGATTCCTGGACGGATATGACGGAATAAACGTCACGGCCCCGTTCAAGGAACTGGCTTATGCCAAAGCCGACATTCTTTCAGAAGAGTGCCAGACAGTCAAAGCTACAAATCTGCTTATAAAGACTCCGGAAGGCGTAAAGGCTTATAATTCCGACTATCTTGGTGTCAGGATGTGGCTTTCAGAGGTGGCAGAGCGTTTGAAAAAAGTATCTGAGCCACATAAAAAGGCATCCTCAGATGCCGTGACACTCGCGTCTGCGAAACTTTCGCAGAAAGTTGAAGCAGCGATGTCACCCGATCCGAACGACAGTGAGCGATCGGTATGCCCCTCGGGGCTGTCACGCAGTGACTGGGGGTTGACAATCAGGCCGACAATCCTGATTGTCGGCTTAGGCGGAGCTGGAAAGGCGGCAGCAGCTGCAGCTGAATCGCTGGGTATGGAGGTGATCCGCATGAACCGCACGGTAAGGGATGAACAGACACGGCCGCTGAGCGATTTCACAACATGTTTCAGGGAAGCTGATATAATCATATACAACATCCCGACGGCCATACCGGAGCTGAATGATCTGACAGACAGCGATTTCAATCCCGGAAAGCCGAAATTCATCATGGAAGCCAATTATAAGAATCCGTCGTTTGACGAAGCATTCATAGCAGGAATGAAGAAGGCGAACCCGATGGCGGAATATACGGGAGGCAGAACATGGCTGCTGTACCAGGCCCTGACCGGATATCGGATTTTTACAGGAGAAACTCCTGATTTGGACAAGATGAGTGCTGTTTTATAAGAAAATATCACTATCTTGCAAAGTTTTTGGGCCAAGCCTTAAGAAAGACACATTTAAACACACAATATTATGTCATTGAACAAAGCTATGCTGATCGGTAACGTTGGACGCGACCCTGAAGTACGTTACCTTGATGGACAATCCGGAAATGCAAAAGTGGCGACCTTCACACTGGCCACAACCGAGAGGTACAGGGACCGTAACGGTGAAACACGTGAAAACACAGAATGGCACAACATCGTGGCCTGGAGGAATACGGCTGATGTTGTTGAGAGATTCGTAAAGAAAGGCACACAGCTCTATGTCGAGGGACGTATCCGCACAAGGTCATGGGATGACCAGACCGGTAACAAGAGATACACCACCGAAATCATAGCAGATACCCTCCAGCTCCTCGGAAAGAAGACTGACAATCCTGGTGCACAGCAGGGAGGATACCAGCAGCCGGCACAGGGCTACCAGCAGCCAGGATATGCAGCTCCGGCACAGCCTGCCGCTCCCGCATACAGCCAGCCTGCACAGCCAGCATATAATCCTGCACCTCAGCAGCCTGCCGCAAGGCCTCAGAATGTGATCGACGAGGCACCGGATGACGATCTTCCATTCTAATTATCAGTGAATTAACAGAATAACAATATACCGACAATGAAACTTGATGTTGTACTCGGCCTCCAGTGGGGCGACGAAGGAAAAGGTAAAATCGTTGATGTGCTCGCAGGCAATTATCCTGTAGTTGCACGATTCCAGGGCGGTCCTAACGCAGGACACTCACTTCATTTCGATGGCAAGAGCTTCGTACTCAGGTCTGTTCCGTCAGGAATATTCAGAGATGATGCAAAGAACATCGTAGGAAACGGTGTGGTTCTCGACCCTATCACATTCAAGGGAGAATGCGACAATATCGCTGAAAAGACAGGAATCCCTGTAACCGAGCGTATCGTCATCGCAAAGAAGGCACATCTCATCCTTCCGACACACAGGCTTCTCGACGCTGCAAATGAAGCTGCAATGGGCAAAAGCAAGATCGGATCTACCCTCAAGGGTATCGGACCTACTTACACCGACAAGATCAGCCGTCACGGCCTCCGCGTAGGTGACATCCTTGCTCCGGACTTTGCAGAAAGATATGCAAAACTGCAGAACAGGCATATCACCCTCCTCAACCAGATGGGTTTCGAATGTGACCCTCATGCAGAGGACGCTGCATTCATGGAAGCGGTGGAATTCCTCAAGAAGTTCGAACTTGTTGACTGCGAATACTATATCAACGAACTTCTCAAGACAAACGAGATCCTCGCAGAAGGCGCTCAGGGCTCGATGCTCGATATTGACTACGGTTCATATCCATTCGTGACATCTTCTACGACTTCATGCTCTGGAGCATGTGTAGGACTCGGAGTAAGCCCTCAGAAGATCGGACATGTTTACGGTATATTCAAGGCATATTGCACACGCGTCGGCAGCGGTCCTTTCCCTACCGAACTCTTCGACGAGACAGGTGAGAAGATCCGTGCCATCGGACATGAGTTCGGAGCAGTGACAGGCCGTCCGCGCCGTTGCGGCTGGCTCGATCTTGTAGCACTCAAATATGCCGTGATGATCAGCGGTGTCACCGACCTCATCATGATGAAATCAGACTGCCTCGACACATTCGAGACAATCAAGGTCTGCACATCATACATCGTTGACGGAAAGCCTTCAAACCAGTGGCCTTTCGACACATATGCAGACATCCAGCCTGTATATACAGAGTTCAAGGGATGGAACACAGACCTCACTCACTGCCGTGCGGAAGAGGATCTTCCACAGGAGTTCCGCGAGTACATCGCATTCATGGAGAACTTCCTCGAGGTTCCTATCAAGATCATCTCTGTAGGTCCGGACCGTGAGGCTACCATCATGAGATAATCCACCAGGGATATAGAAACAAAAAAAACGACTGTGGTCGAGCGGAGCATTTTCTTATGCTTCTGCGAAGCGAGCCACAGTCGTTTTTTTGTTTTATATCACCGTTCTCCTATCTGAAAAGAAGCTGTGCGAACTGGTAAAGGCTGCGACGCCATGTCTGCCATTCGTGAGCTGTCTCAGGAGAAACATAATAGTGGGCGTTCATGCCTGAAGCCTTGAGCTCTTCGGTCACGACCTTAGGATCATGGCCATAGCGAGGAACCTCGACCTCACGGCTTCCGAAGCTTATGAACACAAGCTTGTACGCATCCCTGAATCCTTTTGTCTGATCTGCTTCCTCAGCAGAGATCACTCCGCCACTGAATATTCCGAGAGCAGAGAACACATCCGGATTAGCCATAGTGATGGCCTTTGTCTGCATTCCTCCCATCGAGAGACCGGCCATTGCGCGATACTTGCTGTCCGCCTTGGTACGATATCTCGCATCAACCATAGGAATGATGTCGTTTATAAGGGTATTCATGAAGCCGTCAGCCCAGTTTGAAGGAAGTCCCATGCCTGGAGCACGCTGACCGCCCTGAGGCCTTGCCTGCTCACCTTCAGGACGCTGTGCAGGACGTGGCATTGTCCATGTACCGTTATCCATGACGATTATGAACTCTTCCGCCTTGCCCTCTGCGATAAGGTTATCCATGATAAGACCGGTCTTGCCCTGTTCCGGCCAGCCGTACTCATTCTCACCGCCTCCATGCTGGAGATAAAGAACAGGATATCTCTTCTTCTTGTTCTGATCATATCCTGGAGGAGTATAGATGAAGCAGTGGCGCATCTCCTTGTTGGTCTCAGACCAGTAATTCACTTCACGGACATCTCCATGAGGCACATTCTTCATGGCATAGAAATCCTGATCATGAGCCGGAATCTCGATACCGCTTCCCCAACGGCCCGCACCATAATAATAGAGTGTGCCCGGATCCGGAACCGACGCTCCGTCAACCTCAAACTGGTAATAGTGGAATCCCTCGTCCTGAGGAGCGGAATCTCCGGTCCATACACCGTCGGCATCCCTCTTCATAGGATATTTAACACCACCGATATCAAGCTTCACCGTCACTGCATCCGGAGCCTTGAGCTGAGCACGTACGATTCGCTCCGAATTCACCATCGGATACTGCTTGCCAGGCTGATTTGAAGCAGAAGGCGCGAAGTCCTCCTTTACAGCCTTTGATATGCGCGCACGCTCGAGGAATGAAACCATTGCCTCAAGATTCTCAGGTGCATACATGCCCATTCCGTGTCCGCCACCTTCAACAAGGTGGAGTTCTGTCTGAACGCCAGCCTTGGCAAGAAGCTCATGAAAATGCTCTCCCTGACATACAGGCACGACATTGTCGGCTGTACCATGGAAAACCACGATCGGCGGATCTGAAGGATCGATATATGTTGTAGCATTGAGAGCCTTGAACGCTTCCTCATTTCCCTTGAAAGAGAATCCCATCACAGCTTCTTCAGGGCCATGATTCCAGTCATCAACCTCACGGCCACAGCTCATGAAATGAAGATCGGTAGGGCCTGACCAGCAGCAGGCTGCATCAACGAGGCTGCTGTAGTCCGTATATGCTCCAAGAGAACCCTCAAGTTCTGCGACTCCGCAGCTGGTAGCAGCCAGTGAAGCGAGATGCGCTCCGGAAGAGAAACCTGATGTCACGATGAAGTCTGTATCGAACTTATATTTATCCGCATTTCCACGGACAAAACGTACGACCGCCTTGATATCGTGTATCTGAGCAGGGAACTTTGCATCCATAGATGAGCGATGATTAGGTGTGACTACCGCATATCCCGCATCAAGAAGGGCATTCACGATGGTTCCGAGATCGGCCATTCCCTTTGAACTATTTGAGAACCATGCACTTCCGTAAACATGTATAGCTACCGGATATGAGTCCTTCTCAACCTCAGGAAGATAGATATCGAGCTTGTGATAGACCTGATCGTCACCGACATAATCGATATCCGCGAACTTTTCAGAGCAGTGAACCTTGATTTCCGGCATCTGCCAGCCACCGAAGCCCCCTGCAGGCTGAGCCTGAAGCGCAACTGCGCACATCAGGAATGATATGAAAGTAAAGAATCTCTTCATGATGATATCTTTTAGTTATTCTTGAAAACCATCTGAGCGAATTCATGGATGGATTTTCTCCATGGCTGCCACTCGTGTCCTCCTGGGAAAGCTGAGAAATGAATCTCCGCACCCTTCTCCCTCATAGCCTCGACAGCGTTCTGAGTATGTGTGATGCGAGGGTCAGTCTCTCCGCAAGAGATATAGAAAAGATCAAGATTTGCATTGAAGGCTTCCGGATCCGCAAGAAGTTCAGGAAGTTCCTTTTCAAGATCGAAAGGCCTGTATGTCACGCCACCGAACATTCCTGAAGAGAAGATTCCGATGTTTGCGAACACTTCCGGATGCTTCAGACCTACAGACCATGACTGACCGCCTCCCATTGAGAGACCTGCCATGGCACGATGACGGCTGTCAGCTACTGTCCTGTACTTTGAATCTATCATAGGAATGGTCTCCTCTATCAGGATTCTGCCGAAGTCTCCGCCTGACTGACCGAACTCCATCACGATAAGCATAGGCTCGGCCTTTCCCTGAGCGATAAGCTTGTCCATGATGACATCGGTCTTGCCCTGCATCACCCAACCTGTCTCATCCTCACCACCGCCGTGCTGGAGATAGATCACAGGATAGCGCTTTGAAGGGTTCTGTGCATATTCAGCGGGAACATATACATAACACACACGTGAATGCTTCTCCACATCAGACCAGTAGCGTTCCCTGCGGACTTCTCCGCGAGGCGAAGTTTCGTCAGCGATATAGAAATCGCATCCCGCTTCAGGAATATCGATTGCACTGGCCATTGTTCCGCAGCCATAGAAATGCTGGCTCGACGGGTCAGAGATACGTTTTCCGTCAACAATGAGGAAATAATAGTGGAAGCCCGGCTCCTGAGGGTCAACAGTCGTGACCCAGACACCGTTCTCGTTCTTAGTCATAGGATAGACCTTGCTGCAGATATCGACTGCAACTTCCTTGGCTTCAGGGGCATCCACATGGAACTCGACACTGAGATCCGGATTGACCTTCGGCCATTCACATCCCGGCGCATTGGTTGATGCGCTTACCGGTCCTGCCGTATCAGAAGCAGGATTGCCGGCACAGGCCGTGATCACGGCCAGTGCCAGCAATACATTGAATATACGCTTCATGTTACTTAGCGATGAAGTTCCACTTGCAGTTGTCGCTGTTGAAGTCCCACTTAGTGAGTGAAGGAGTACTGTCAGCTACAGATGAAAGGACATAACCTGGAGTTGACTTAGGCATGATACGGTAAGTACCGTCGATAGCCTGCTCGATTCTCCAGAGCTGTGCATCAGAACCATCGTATGCAGGAGCTACTGTAACATCAAGATCCTCTGTTGCAGCAAGAGTCTTGTCTGTGCCCTCGATCTGGATCTTGTAGTACTGTCCGCCAAGATATCCGCCAGCCTCAGGAACCACTGTAAGGGTCCATCTCTGATGAGGACGGTTCATCCAGTCACCAATGCGTGCAGGAATCTCACCCTCTGGCCATGTGCCGATAACTTCCTCAAGAGTCTGGTTAGGATGAACTACGATAGGCTCGTCAGGATCCATTCTCCAGCCACCGCGTCTTGCGATGTTCTGTCTTACGAAGTCAACAGCAAGCTCGAGAGCATAACCTCTGCGAACTGATGAGATCTCATATGTGCCGGCCTTGAAAGCCTCGCCACCTACAGGCCATCCGTTTACCCAAAGGATAGGACGGATTGCGAGAACGCTGCGTGCGCTGCGGTCGAGGTCAGCCTCCCAGTGGAAAGACATCTTCTCGATACCCTCATCCTCGATGTAGCGTCCGAAGTGACCTGCACCGAACTGACGGTCGTCACCGTCAATGACCATCTTACCGCCACCGGCAACCATGTCACGGCCCATATTGTCAAGGAAAGGACCAGTCACGTTCTTAGAACGGCCTACTACGATATTATATGTAGAGTTCACACCGTCACAGCAAGTTCCGTGAGTTCCAAGGAGATAGTACCAGCCGTCACGATAGATCATTGTAGTAGCCTCGCAGTCGATAGCGATATTAGGGTCAACAGTTCCCTCTACCTTTGCACCGGTCTTAGGATCGAGCTCTACCATACGGATGAAGCCGAAATATGTACCGTAAGTACAATAGAGACGGCCTGTGTTAGGATCCATGAAAAGACCTGCATCGATAGCATCGCAGTCCTCGTCGATCTCAGAGTGAGCCACCTCGATAGCCTCGGTATATCCGAAATCAGGGGAATTAGGATCAAGAGTCTTGTTCCACATTGTAAGTACACGGCCAGCGTGTCCGCCACCGAGTCCGCCACCTGTTGCAGAATAAGCGATGAGATAACGGTCACCGATCTTGATTGCATCCGGAGCTGCACCGCCGCCCGGGCGTACTGCACCGCCGAACCAGTTCCAGCCGTCCTCTGAAATGAGTCCGCCACCACCGGTACCGAATGTATAGTATTTTCCGTCGCACTCCATGATTGTAGAAGGGTCATGAATCCATGGCTGTCCTTCCTGAGCCAGAGCAGAAACCGAGATAAGGGCAAATGATGCCGCTGTAAATATTTTAGCAATTGTCTTCATAGTCTGACTACTTGTTAAGAATGTTATAATTATGTACAGGGTTGCCGTTCTCATCAATGAAACGGACACAGAAATCACTCATACCTGGGCCATTGATCACAGCACCAGTAAGGATGTGACGACCCTTCTTGAGGGTTATTCTCTTTGAAGCGGCATCATCCATCACCATACGGCGGTCACCGGACATGATGAGAGCCTCTTCACCGTCGATCCACCACATTGAAGCAGAGTTTGATCCTACGGCAAGACGTACATTCTCGATATCCTCAGGGCAGTCGATAACTGTAACCACGCGGCAGATAAGACCATAACGTCCAGTCTCTGTTCCTACTGCATAGCGGTAAAGCTTCACGTTGAAAAGCTTGCTGTCGAGTGCATGCCATGTGAGCTTGACCTTCTTCATCTCAGTCTCAGGCTCTACACCCCACATCGGACGACCAGCTGTCATGTCAACCGGTTTCTGGTACTCGACCATCATAGTTTCCTTGTCACCATCCTTTGGAAGAGTGAACTCACCCTTGTTCCAGCCTGTATCAAGGTTCTTTCTGATGTAGCTATCAACAAAGACAGTGTTGCCACGGTTTGGCTTGCTGATAGGCTCGAGAAGCAGCCAACGACGGATGAATCCGAGTTCGTCAGGCTGGACAGCCTCTTCAACAGGTGTGCTGAAATAAGGAGCGAGAGCAGGATACGTCTCCACGAGATCCGCTTTCTTCTTCTTCGCATCAGCAGTGAAGGATGCAGCAGCAACGAGAGCGGCTGCAAGAATCAGTGTACGAAATAAATGTTTCATGTGTAATTAAGTTTATGTGGTTTGTTGATTATTCAGGAAATATCACCCTGTAGTTACCGCTCAGGTGCATGAATGCGAAGAGGCGGAGAAGGCCATCGTAATATGCATCGAAATATCCGTCCTCATAAGGAACATTCTCCGAATTCCAGAGTGCTTCGATGAATTCACGGCTCATCTCATGCTCGCAGAGCAGAGAAGCGGCTGCAAGAGTAGAAACAAGACCTACGGAATGACGGAGTACCTTTGTCCATCCTCCTGCAGGGAGGATCTCGTCCTCTGAAGGAAGTGTTCCGTCAACGCGATACTGGTCAACGAATGTATCAATACCCTGACCATAGAAGAAACGCTGGATCTTTTCTCCGTACTCTCTCTGCCAATCCTTGTCTGCACATGACCATGAGTAGTCCATCGCTATATTCATAGGCACACGCCATGAATCGTAACGGAAGTTGCCCGAACCGAAGTGACGGCCGTTATATGATCTTATCGATCCGTCATAGTTAGACATGTCCGGATTAAGTCCTGTCTCAGGGTGGATGGCCTTGTGAAGATATTCACGTGATGCTGCGGCACATTCGTTCCAGAAATCGGCACGTCCGTCATCAGCCCATCTTGCCCACACCTCATAGAATGCTGGAATATGATAAGAAGGATCTGTGTAAGTATAGCCCCAGTTGTCCGGTGTGAATGTAATGAGCTTGTGATCAGTGTTGATGAAGTTCTTCACGCCCATCGAACCGTCCTTGGAGAAAGCGCAGTCAAGGATATGCTGGGCTTCCGCCTTGTAATTGATGCCAGTGTCGTTGCCCCATCTGTTGGATGCGAAGAGAAGGGCTGTCACATAATAAAGTTCTCCGTCAGAAGCCGGGCCCTGTGCATTGCGGGTTCCGTCTGTCTTGCAGCTCCATGCGAAATATCCCTCGAAAGGACCTTCCTGATGCTGCATATACTTCTTGCACCAGCGGAAAAGCTTGTCAAAGACATCCTTCTTGTCAAGCTGGACAGCTACCATCATTCCGTATGACATACCTTCAGTACGTACGTCGTTGTTCTTGATGTCTGAAACATAAGCGAGAGAATCCTCGACTTCGAAATAAACCTTGTCAGGACCATAGAAGACTTCCTCGAAAACCTGGTTCAGTCTGGCCTCGACATCCTTTGGAGAATAACCGGCCTCGACGAAAACGTTTCTATATTTCTGAGTCTCGAAACCACCTTTTTCAGCAGGCTTGAGAGGCTTTGGGCCGCATGAAACGCAGAGTGCGGCTACAGTAAGAACTGTTAAGATCAAATGTTTTTTCATATAAGATTACAGTAAAATCATATTAGCGTAATGTAAAATTAACTGTATATATGAGAAAATGCATTCAAAACTATGTCAAAATGAATTATAAATTAGTCAACAGACAGCTTTATGTATTATTCTTTACCATAATGAACAAAAAGTGCATCTGAGCAAAAGCCCAGATGCACCGTTATCAAACTATTGGATCAAGTGATTACTCAACACCTTCCCAACCACCTACATTCTTGAGGTTAGGGTTAACGACCATGAAGTCGTGTGGGAATGGGAAGTACTCATGCTTTCCTACTACGAAGCCAGCGTCGAGTGAAGAGTACTCAGTATAGAGTCTGTGCTCAGCCTCACCCTTAGTAAAGAATGCGTCGAATACTGTAGGAACCTTAGAGTGGATACCTGACTTGTTGAATACTTCGTCAAGATTTACATAACCCTTCTTGCTCCAACGAACGAGGTCGTGGAAACGGCAGTTCTCGAACCACATCTCATACTGCTTCTCTTCCATGATAGCCTGGATAGTAAGGTCAGAGCTGATCTTACCTGAACCAGAACGCTCCTGGATCTGATTGAGAGCCTTAAGACCTGCAGCCTTGTCGCCTGTCTCGAGACATGCCTCAGCGTAGAGAAGGAGAGCCTCAGCATAACGTGCTACGTTGAAGTTTGTCTGGTTAGAACCAGGGCCGAGACCTGTCACGTTGTCAGCAGGATAATCCTTACCGCCTGTGAGGATCTTCGGAGGCTTAACGAATACCATATGCTTCCACTCGAAGTAAGGGCCATGGCTGAATACACCAGCTGCTGAAGCGATACCACGCTTGTCATCCTTCTTCTTCTCAGCAAGAGAAGCATCGTTAAGTGGAGAGTTCCACTCCATTTCATAAAGCCACTCATCACCTGTGAGGAAGCAAGCGCGACGACGAGGTGAATCACCATCATGCTCGAGGAACTTCTGTGCGAAAGTCTCCTGGATTGCTCCACCGTTCCAGCCCTGGAATCCGTCATGCGGCTGTGGCTGAGAAGCGAGAGCGTCAGTTCTCCAGCAGAATACATTTGCTACCATCCAACGGCCACGGAAGATAGGCTGACCTGAACCCCATGCGTTGTTTGTATAGGCAGGATCCTCAAGGAAGTTAGGCTCGAAAATAGACTCTGAGTTACCGTCACCAGCTGCATGGAAGTTTGTCCAATACTCCTCTGATGGAATAAGGGCATAGTCACCTGAGTTGATGAGGTCACCGAGATACTTCTTAGCTGTTGCAGCATCGTTGTTGAACATTGCTGCCTTACCTGCTACGAACTGTGCAAATCCCTTGCTCATACGAGCTGTTGCATCCTTGTCACCAGTACCGTTACGCTTTGGAAGTGAGCCTGAAGAGATTGCCTTCTCGCACTCTGCGATAACCCACTCAAGAACCTGTGACTGGCTTTCAGCGTTAGTCGGACGGTCATCACCTTCCTGAAGACGGTCGATGATCGGTGGACGCTCCCATGAAAGTGCAAGCATGAGGTGGAGGTAAGCACGCATTACGCGAGCCTCAGCAACAGCCTGAGCTGTGAAAGCACTTGTGTGCTTAGGTTCAGCCTGAGCCTTGTTCTCATTAGTGAAGTTAGAGATAACGAGGTTTGCATGGTAGATTGCAAAGCAATATCTCTGATAAGCCTGTTTCAGCGTACCGTTTGAGTTATCATATGTGAACTCGCAGAAATAGCGGAAAGGCTCATGGTCCTTAGGGTTACCACCTGCTGCCATGATATCATCAGCAGCATAGTTGAGCATTACCTGCTCAGGATTGTCGATACCTTCTGTAGAAGCTACCTGCATAAGATAGTTAGCATACATACTTGCAAGGGCAGCAGCTGCATCATCATCATTGGCATAGAAGTTCTCATATGCCACGACTCCCTTCTGAGGTATGTCAAGCATGGACTCACAAGAGTTTGCCACAAGGAGGGCGCATGCTAACAATGGAAATATAAACTTTTTCATATTAGTCGTCTGTTATTAATTAGAATGTGATGTTTACACCAAGGAGCACCTTCTGCATTGTAGGATATGAACCCCAGTCGAGACCAGCACCTGATGAGCTGTTTGTTGAAGCTGTTTCAGGGTCAAGACCGAAATAGTTGGTGAATGTGAAGAAGTCATCAAGAGATACGTAGAAGCGGAGGTTGTTGATCGCTGCCTTCTTAGTGATCTTTGAAGGAAGAGTGTAACCGAGCTGCAACTGCTTGATTCTGAAGAAGTCACCCTTGAAGAGGTTTGCATTTGATGACCAGAACTGATAGTTACCTACAGTCTTTGAAGGATGTGGATATGTACCGTTCTTTGCAGCCTCATAGTACCACTGGTAGTTGTTGCTGAAGCCTGTACGGTGCATTACCGGCATGATGTGGTTTCCACCCTGACCTGCGCCATAGAGAGTGAAGTCAAGACCCTTCCAAGCAAGGTTTACATTAAGACCGTATGTATAAGTAGGGATACCCTGACCGATGTACATCTTGTCACCTGCGTCGATAGATCCGTTACCGTCTACATCAGTGAATACTGGGTTGCCCTCGCTGTCTGTTCCCTCATAGTTGTAACCACGGAGGTACCAAACCGGATAACCAGGCTCGAATGCAGTAGCGATCTGATAGTTAGTTGATGAAGCATCTGTTCTCTCGATACGTGCTACTCCCTCAGGAAGCTCAAGAACCTCGTTCTTAAGAGTTGAGAAGTTAGCGCTTACACCGTATGCGAAGTCACCGACCTGATCCTTCCAAGAAATTTCAAGCTCGACACCTCTGTTGAGAACTGTACCACCGTTGATAGTCTGGCTGCTGTGACCGAACTCGATAGGAGGAGTTACACCGATGAGGAGGTCCTTGGTCTTCTTGTCGAAGTAGTCAACAGTTGCGCTCAAACGGTTGTTGAGGAAACGCATGTCGAGACCGAGGTCAATCTGCTCTGAAGTCTCCCAAGTAAGGTTTGGATTAGGAAGACCGTTTGGAGAAGATGAGAAGTCTGAACCCATCTGGTCAACATGGTACTGATACCAGTTGTTACCGAGAGCGATAGTTGCTGAATATGGATATCCGCTGAGGACGCTGATGTTACCGTTGCGACCCCATGATGCACGGAGCTTCAAGAATGAAAGAACATTCTGAGAAACGTTATCCTTGATGAACTTTTCGTTGCTGATTGTCCAACCAGCTGATACTGATGGGAAGTAACCCCAACGGCTTGCTGCAGGAAGCTTTGAAGAGTCGAATGCGTCAGCACGGAAGTTTGCCTGGATGCTGTAACGGTTGTCATAAGAATAGATGACACGACCGAAGTAAGCAAGAGAAGCTGACTTGCCAGGAGCGTTTCCGATATTCTTTGAAGCGTCACCCTTCACATAGTTCAGATACTGGAACTGTGGGTCATAAGCTGTGAGGATGTCTGCACCTGATGAGCTTGCGCTTACGTTGTCAGAGTTTGTCTCACGATATGACATACCGGCCATCGCTGTGATGTTGTGCTTTCTTGCGAATGTCTTTGTGTAGTTTGCGAAGTTCTCCCACTGGTAGTAGTAACCTGTGTTTGCGCTTGCAGAGATAGAGTAGTTGTCCTGTGATCCACGTGGTCCGATATAATAAGGAGCTGTGTAGCTGTGGCTTGAGCTCTGGTTGATACGGTAACCGAGACGTGAAGTGAATGTGAAGCCCTTGAAAGGAGTTACGTTAGCGAAGAGAGTACCACGCATTGTGATACCGCCGTTGCTTGAATCAGTAGCGTCACGCTTTGCAAGAGGTGAACCCTCAGCGTCTGAGTACTTGGTGTTTGCGAACCAACCGTTCTCGTCACCGAAGAAACGATATGGACGTGAAGCTGTACCATTCTGTACTGCATCATACTGAGTTCTTACGTCGAGAGACATTTCGTCAACAGATGTCCAATATACAGGAGTAAGAGGGTCCATGACGAGCATTGAGTCGAATGATGAACCGTAACCACGCTGAGAAACGCTCTTTGTAGCCCACTTCTCGAGTGAGAGGTTGCTACCTACTGTGAGCCATGTGAAAAGCTTGTAGTCAGCATTGATCTGAGCTGAAAGACGAGTATAAACGTCCTTGTCACCTACTACAACACCATCATTCTTGAGGTAGTTGAGTGATGTGAAGAAGCTACCCTTGTTGTTTCCGCCAGAGAAAGTAAGAGAGTGCTGCTGGCTCCATGTAGGGTCGATATAAGCGTCGATCCAGTTCTGGTCGATAACGCCACCTTCATACATAGAATGCTTGTAGTCGAAGTCCTTGAGCTTGTTCTGAACGAAGTCGTCGCCGTACTCCATTGTAATATAGTCGAGGAAATCTTCACGACCCATTGTAGGTCTCTGCCTGTAGTTCTGGAGAGTTGCCTTTCCTGAATATGTAACAGATGCTCTACCGTTGGCTGCGCTACCCATCTTTGTAGTAATGAGAACGACACCGTTACCTGCCTGAGCACCATAAATCGCTGCAGAAGCTGCGTCCTTGAGGACCTCCATAGACTCGATCATAGAAGGGTCGAGATACTGGATGTTGTCCACCTGGAGACCGTCAACGATGAGGAGAGGTCCGATGTTACCAGAGTTTGAAGAGTATCCACGTACACGGATCTCAGCACCTGAACCAGGGCTACCTGAATTGATGATGTGCACACCTGATACCTTACCCTGGAGAGCCGCAGCAGCGTCTGTGATAGACTGGTTCTTGAGGTCATCTGCACCTACTGAAGCAACCGCTCCTGTGAGGTCTGACTTTCTCTGAACACCATAACCGATCACGACTGTCTCTTCGATCATCTCAGTGTCTTCGACAAGCATTACATTATAAACTGCCTCCGAACCGATAGTGATGGTCTGAGTAGTGTAACCGATGCAGGAAACTGCGATGGTTGAGTTAACAGGGACAGAAAGGTTGTACCTACCGTCCTCATCAGTCATTACGCCTGTGCTGGTATTACCGACCACAAAAACAGCTGCTCCGATAACAGGAACACCTGATGCGTCAGTTACAGTACCGCTGATAGGCTTGTTCTGAGCGCTTAGGCCCAAAACAGAAATGGCAAAGATCATTACGACAGATGCCACTTTTGCACGTAATTGATTAAACATGGTTAGTTTGGTTATTGGTTATTGGTTTAAGATGTTGTTTCACATCCATGGTTTCGCCTGAATACAATTCAAGCAGTACAAATTTAGTCTTGTCGCGCGTAAATAAGTTTCAAAAGGAGTTCAAATTAGAACAAGAATGAGTCAAACACGCCTTAGAGGGCCCGTAAACAGGTCATCTGAGACATAAATGACTTCACCGATCCTGATTGAAGCTATTCACATAAATAATCGTTAAACTCAAAGGTGTAATCCGAGACCGCCTCGGATCACACCCGCTCACAAATAAAATTACTAACCGTCATTCCTCCTGGACGGACACTCACAAAAATCCGTCTGCGGAGGGCCAACACTGTAAATGCAAAGCTAAACAATAGAAAAATCTCTCACAATCAAAAGGAGGTCATTTTCGAACAAAATCCCGCCATCGTCGCAGATCGGAAAATACAAGGATTCTTTGGTCAGATTCTGAAAGAAAATGTTTCAATTTCGAAAGTTTACCTGAATTTCAGCCCCGGATTCAGCAAAATCAGCAATTCTGCGTCCGTCCAATGCTGTTTCTCCTATTAAAAACTCCGGAATATTGTACGAAAACATCAGAGAGCCATAATATGCAGCAGGATCTTTCTGAGGGATAAGGAAAGACTTATGAGCATTTCCGTCCTTGTCTATATATGACATATAAGGCCTTGTATAAAGGCCGTCATCCCTTCTGCTGCTGAAGATGAGCCATCTGCCGTTGCTGCTCCACGAATGATAGCTCTCCACATCTTCGCTGTTGACTCCGTCCATAAAACGGCAGTCTCCGGATTCCGTATCATATATATACAGGTCGGCATCCTTATGCCATATGGAGAAGTTTCCGTAGTCAGAAAGAGTGAACACGAGGAATCTTCCATCAGGAGACAGTCTCGGGAACGACGCGCTTCGTCCGGATATCCTTGCATTATATAAGGTATCCGCAACGCTGCCTAAAGAGCAGGAGACAGGATCGAAATCAACGCGGCAAAGGCTGTACCTGACATCCTTGAACCTTTCGGGCATAGGCTCCACGGCTTCGGCAGTACAGAAATACAGGCTGCGGCCATCAGGGGAGAATGTCGGAAAGGTCTCGAAGGCGTCAGAGGATGAAAGAAGGTCAGATGTAACGATCTCATGGGCATCAACATCATAAACGACAACGTCAGAAGCCTCATCAAAGACCTCTATCCTGTCCGGATCCTTCATATGAAGGACCTGATTGGTCTGGTTCACCGAGAATGCAACATATTTACCCGAATGATGCCAATAAGGATATACGAGGGACGAGATCGTACTGTCAGTCTTTGTATTCAGCTTCTCCATATTTCCGTCACGGAACACATATGTACCGGCAAACTCTGAACGCATATGGAAAAGTATCTGATCAGGATCACGGTCACGGAATGAATGACAGTTGACACAGTTGCCCTTTCCCTGAGCATTACGATAGATCTCGCGCTCTGCAAAGTCGGAGAGAGAGCGTTGACATATGCTCATTTCCTTCCATAGGCTGTATCCCGGAGGAATCTTTCGATATACGATAAATGGATCGGTTTCTTCTTCAGAGATATGGATGGAGAAGGGTTCTGCAGACAGCCATTCTGACCTGTCCTTCATGCACAAGGTGCAGGTCAAGGTCTCGCCGGCATGTTCTTCAAGCATCCTTGCCCACATGCGTCTGCCGAAGCGGAAAAGTCTCCCGTGCGCACGCAGGCTGTAGCGTGAATCCCCTGCCTCAATATTCAATATCCAATCCCTGCCAGAATCACCGATGACTTCAAAATTCATCGGAGCGATATTGAAAGGAACCGTAACATCCTTATAATCAGGATATATCTCAGGAACCGAATCCATTCTTCCCGACACTTCCACATCGGGCGAGCATGCCCATATGAAACAGAGCAGGCATATGCATATCATAAAGGATCTTCTCATTTCGCACCCTCCAATATTCCATATAATTCATAAAACTGCGAAAGCACATGCTGTGACGGATCAGCCTGCAGCATATCCCTCATATCCCCTTTCAGTCCGTCATATCTGAGATATTCATCCTGAACCGGAAGCAATGCTGCAGAAGGATGCTCAAGGGCAGAATACGCTTCTGAGGCCCATTTCCGATAGAACAAGGTCTTTTCAAGAATCCTGATATACTTCTCTGCCACTTCATATGCTCCAAGGGCGATGTTCGTTCTCACCAGAATCATCAGCTGACGAGGATTACGCATTCCGGGAGTGACCAGATTGGCATCGAACGCAGCCTGACGTGCAGCCGCATGATATCCCCATGATTCATAGACAATGCTCTGGAGAGTGAATCCGGTCTTGAGATTCTTAGTCGGATACATGAGACTTGTCAGATCCTGAGGATTATAGTAAGCAAAATGCTCCGTGAGCGTTCCTTTCTGAGCCAGGGCAAGATTCATATAGCTGATGAAGAAGGTCGGAAAGCGTCTGTCGGCAGTCTCTATGATCTCCTCCCACTCTCCTTTCTCTGCCATATGCTGCTCAGTGACGAGGCGGTAATGCACATTGCTGTGTACCTTTCCGTAAATGTTCCATGCAATGATGAACGAACATGCCAGGCCTGCTGCTGCAACCGCCACGGAAGCCTTAGATTTAAGATTCAGCCTTCTCAAGCCTATGGAAACAAGCATAAGTAGAGGAACGGAAGCCCATGCATACAACGGGAAGAAATATGTCGATGGATTGCTGTAATACATGAATGGAGTCAGGGCGGACTCCCATCCGTCAACAAGAGACAGGCGTACATATATCCATGCGGTAAGAAGCAGAACCGCAGGGTAAATGAGCGCCGGAAGCCCTCTGAGGCCGTATCGGACAATATCAAGGACTAATGCCGACACTGCAAATACGATCGCGGCACTTCCAGATGCATGATAAAGCAGAGGAACCATGATCATCCCGGCCGCAGCACGGATCAGAGGCTTCTCCTGCGGAAGGCAGGCATATGCAAGTATCGCAGCCAGAGCAAGAATGAATGCCACATGACCGTGATACATATAATAGTCATTCTCCAGACAGAGAAAGAGAAATGCCGCAGGGATAAATGAGAATCCGGCCATCATCGGACCTTCAGGTACAATGGCCGACAATATCCTGTATGTCAGGATGCCTGCAAGAAGATATAAAAGAGCAGTAATCACTGTTCCGACATACGGGATGCACATGAACTGAGTCATGAATGAGGACAGAATAAGGGCAAGTCCTCCCGGCTGAAGGAGCCTGGACGCAATATCCGCCCGGTCATATAGGAAAAGATTCACGCTCTCCAGATTGAAGAAACGGAATTCCTGGGCGAGATGTATGCCTATAGCCATAAGCACGACTGCCACGCTCCACATTATCAAGACCTTCCTGTCTTTCATACCTTCATCATTTTAATAAACATATGCCCAATACGTTTCAGCGTATTTCCTCTTGGCTTCTGCACTTCTCCCCTTCTGCATCAGATCCGTAAAGTCGATGAAGCAGTTCCATATTTCCTTATCGACCTTGAATCTTTTCAATATGTCCGGATTCTGACTTGCTATCAGGACAAGAGCCTCCTGATAGAGTCTTGGAGCCGATATTTCCTCTTTGTAATGCTGACTGAAAGCTCTGAGGAAGGATTCTGCGTCCTTCTCGGCCAATGTAGCACAAAGCAAATAATCCAGATACTTTCTGTTCTCAGGATATCTCTGCACAAGAGAGGTCATATCAGGGATAAAGGAGGTGAATATGAACTTGTCAGAGGATACGGCATATGCAGGTTCCGAATTTCTGATTCTGTCAAGGGCTGGAAGCCTTCTGCTTATCCACCTTCCATGACAGCTTGAATGCGACAATATGTCGATGTATTTCCTGGCGAGATCGTAGTCCTTCAAGCCGATGTAAAGGTCTGCCATATATCTTACCGCATCAAAACATACTCCATACGACGACTGGAGGGCGTAATGATATGAATGATAGACAGCAGGATTCGCAAGTCCCAGTGAACGGTAGAAGAGGACATTGAAGCTCCTGCAGAACAGGAAGTCCTCATGCTGGAACAGAAAGTCGTCAGCATCGGACAGGCCGTAACTGAATGCATAATCCGGAAGTCTTCCGGTCTCGGACAATGCAAGCAGCACATATCTGCGTGCGAATCTGTTTCTCAGCGCATCCTGGCGCGATACGGTCCGAAGGATTCCGTCCCAGTCTCCGTTTTCTCCGAGATATTCCAGATGTGCGACTTCTTCGTGATATCTGCCAAGTTTGTCATTGTCCAGAAGCATGAATACCGAAATACCGACAGAGACGACAGGTATTGCCAACATGAGCAGATAATGGTGGAGAACGCCGGGAAACGGTATGAAGTTTCTTTTGCAGAGAGCCGATAAAGAGGCTGCAAGGGCGCATCCGGCGGCAATCAGGAGCATGGTCACGGTTTTGGAAAGGTTCATGTCTCCCAACTGCAGTAAGACAGCAGGAGGAAGCAGGAGGAAAGCCGCCCACAGAAGCTGATCCGGCTCACGAAAGATCTTACGGATGACTACACCCGCACATGCGGCAATTCCCACAGGGACAAGGGCCTGAATCAATGCGCCAAGTACAGGGAACCTGAAGAACTGGAGCAGGAAGGCTCCGATATATTGAGGAATATCCTTGAATGAATCCAGCATTATTCCCGTATAGTCCGGAACCGTCGAGAAGAAGCTATAGCCCTCCATCCATCTCATGAAATACGGATACATAAAGAACCAGACTGCCCAAAGGGCAAGGGTTGCCACGCCCAGCAACAGTCCATATGCCGAAAACGGTCTTTCGCTGATCAATCGTTTCATCATTGCTTCGGTATAAAGATTTCAGCTGCTTCACGTGGAAGTTCCACCTTTCCATCGATGAATTCAGGCACATTGTAAGACTTCATTCTCAATACATTATGACGTGGATCCTCCTGAGGGAGCAGGAATGGTTTCCCGGGATTGCCGTCCTCATCGAGATGGGCGATGAAGAGCCTGGTATAGCGTCCGTCCAGTCTTCTGCTGCCGAACACGATCCATCTACCGTCAGACGACCATGAATGATAGCTGTCGGCCTGATCTGCATCATTCCATAGAGAAACATCGGCATCCCCGCCCTCTTCCAGATCCAGCATCCTGAGATCAGCTTCCTGATGCCATACAGGGAATGTTCCGTACTGCGACCATGTATAAAGAAGATATCTTCCTTCAGGGGATATGCGCGGATATGATGCACTGCCGCCGTCCTCAGCCGCACAGAACACTGTGTCGATCTTTTCTCCCAGCGTTCCTGTTTCAGGATCGAATGCGACGCGGAGAATATCGTATCTTATATCTGTGGAAAATAGTACCGGAAGCGTATCGGAAGCATATGATGAGAAATAAAGATATCTGCCGTCAGGAGACCATGAAGGGAAGGTCTCGAGAGTTTCTTCAGTCATAAAACGCGGATCTGTGATCAGCCTGTTGTTCTTCAGATCATAAACCACCAGATCTGAGGCGGTATCGAACACTTCAACAGGCTGCCGGCCCTCGTCGAAGAAGATCTGATGGGTCGTGTTGGAAGAATACGCTATGTAATCCCCTTCCGGATGCCAAGCAGGATATGTCGTGCTCTTTACAGGGCTTATATCTCCGAAATCAACCTTAGAGAGCTTGCCTTCATGATATATCACCGTACCGCCATTCGCACCACGGGCATGGAACATCATGCTTTCAGAAGAAAAGGCAGGGAAATTATGACAGTTCAGACAAGTTCCGTCATCTGCCTTGTTCGTGACGATGGCTGTTTCTTCAAAAGAGGTGAGATCACGTTGATATATGCCCAGCTGCCGCCATCCCACATATCCCGGTTCGATGAGACGATATGCGACCCATCCGTCTATCTCATCATCCGATATATATATGTTGAAAGGAGTGTATGTAACTCCCTCGGGCCATTCTTCACTCCATACCGAAACCTCGATGCTTAAAGTCCCTCCCTTTGAATCCTCCATGAGTTCGCGCCACTTCTTCTCTGGAACAGCTATGACCCCATCCTTGCCGATGATTCTGAATGATGCATCGGATCCGGCCATGAAGTTTGCCTGCACATGATCGGCATCTTCAATCATGAAGTTAAGGGGTGCTATATTACACGGAACCGTAACTCCCTTATAATCAGGAAATATCTCAAGCTCGACATCTGTCACATATGATGTATCGCGCCATATCCTGCAGCCTGAGAGGCCATAGACGAGCACGAAAAGAATGAATATCTTGAGAATGCCTTTCATCATTTTCATCGATAAGAATAAGCCCAGTATGTATCCGCATACTTCCTCAAAGCCTGAGTTCCTCTGCCGGAATTCATCATCTGCATGTAGTCGGCAAAATCATTCCAGGTATCATCGCTGATCGTGATTCCGTCAAGAACAGAAGGATCGACGCTGTATATGAGTACCAAGGCTTCCTCATAGAGGCGCGGAATATTACGGCCGTCAGGATACTGCCATCTTGCAATATATCTGAATATGTTCTTGAATTTGTCTCCTTCTTCATCTGCAAGCAGGGCGCAGAGCAGAAGATCGGAATACTTCGGATTATCCGGATGGCGGTCAACCATTGACGAAAGAGTATGGGCGAAATCAGCGATTACGGATTTATGCTCGTCCACGCCGTACTCAGGAACAGCATCCCTGATTGCTTCAAGCTGCGGCAAACGGTCCTTCACCCATTTCCTGTGACAGGTGGTATGACTCAGGATCTCGAGATATTTCTTAGCCAGTTCATAGTCCTTCAGCTCGAGATATGTGTCAGCCAATCGTCTCAATGAAGCAGCTCCAATACCGGGAACCGACTGGACACCAAGCTGATAGGCCTGATGAATGACAGCATTATGCATGTCGAGACATTGATAGAACAATGCGTTATAGTTCAAGCTCATCGGATCTATGTTCTCATAGAACAGGAAACCGTCAGAACCTTTCAGACCGTACCTGAATGCATATTCCTTAAGATTGCCTGTTTCAGAGAGAGCCAGCAGAGCGTAATGACGCTTCATCGCATCTGCCGCAGCGTCCTGAACGGACACTCTCTGCAGGATCTCCATCCACTGACGGTTCTCTCCCAAATATTCCAGACGCGCCAGTTCCTCATGTTCCCTGTTCCTCGGATCCATGAAAACGAGAATGAATACGGAAAACGCCATAACAACGGAAGTCATGATAAGGTTCATGAACCTGAACGAAAGGAAAGACGGGCTTTTCCACTCCGGCTTCCATACTATGGTGACCAGCGACACGACAATCAGCAAGGCCGTAAAGATCAGGCAGATGTTGAGCGTATGTACCAGCAGGAGATCCCAGAACTGTCGAAAGACCACGAGAAGTACAGGAAGGCAGGAAACCCACATCATTCCTGAAGGATCTCTGAAAAGACGCATCAGCATGAGTCCCGTGCATACTGCAGGCCACACTGCCAAAGCCGACTGTATGACGGCTCCAAAGAAAGGCATGGCATAGAACTGATGCAGGAACGCACCTATATATCCCGTAAATCCATGAGGGATACGGCCGTATATGGTCATGAAATCCGGCAGAGTCGTAAAGAGGGAATAACCTTCAAGCCAGATATGATAATACCTGAAGCAGAAGAACCAGACTGCCCACAATATGATAAAAAGCAGCAGGGAGACAGCAGTCAGAATCCTGCCTGATGTTGATGAGATCTTCTTCATAGCGGACTATTGTTCTGGTTCAAAAAGTTTCTCTACAGAGTCAGGAAGGATCACTTCTCCATCTATGAACTCCGGTACATTATAAGATTTCAGACGCCAGATATTATGGCGGGGATCCTCCTGTGGAAGAAGGAATGGCTTTCCCGATACGCCGTCCTCACCCATATGGGCCAGATAGAGACGTGTATATCTGCCGTCGCCCCTACGGCTTCCGTAAACGGCCCATCGTCCGTTCGAAGACCACGAATGATAGCTGTCTGCATGCTGAGGATCATTCCATAGCGAGACATCAACATTCTCACCGGTTTCAAGATCCAGTACGGCAAGATCCGCCTCGTCATGCCATATAGGGAATGTTCCGTATGACGACCAAGTGTATAGCAGATATCTTCCGTCAGCAGAAATACGCGGATATGAAGCGCTTCCTCCGGAAAAACGGGCATTATACAACGTATCGATCTGTTCACCGAAAGAACGTGTCTGAGAGTCGAAAGGTACGCGAAGCAGATGATAATGCATACTTTCTACCTCATCAGGGAGTTCATGGGCATCAGAAGCCACATAATAGAGGTATTTTCCGTCAGGAGACCATGCAGGAAAGCTTTCAAGGACTTCCGCCGTCATGAAACGGGGATCCGTGACTACTTCACCTGTACGTGTATCGTAAAGGATCAGGTCTGAAGCATTGTCATAGACTTCTATCGGCTTCTTTCCGTGAAGATAGAAGGACTGTCTTGTCGAATTTGACGAAAATGCGATGAATCTGCCGTCCGGATGCCAGGCAGGATATGTAGTGTTCTTCTTAGGGCCGATTTCGTTGAAATTTATCTTTACAAGACGGCCGTTGTGATACAATATGGTTCCACCGTTCTCCCCTCTTGCATGGAACATCATGCTCTCGGATGAATATGAAGGGAAATGGTGGCAGTTCAGGCAGGTTTCATTGGTGGTACGATTGGAAACGATCACCTTCTCATCGAATGAGGAAAGGGATCTCTGATAGAGCCCCACCTGTCTCCAGCTTCTGTAACCAGGTTCGATAAGTCGGTATGCCACGTACGGATCTATCTCATCCTCAGCCACATATACCTGAAAAGGGCTGTAACGGACACCGTCCGGAGACGCATTGTCCCAGACAGAGACCACGACTGAAAACGACGAGCCTTCGGCTGCGTCCAGAACCAGTTTCCACTCCTTTTCAGGGATGGATATCACTCCTTCTTTTCCGATAATTTCCGTGACGGCATTACCGTCCACGATGAAAGAGGCCTGAATATGAGATGCCTCCTCGACCATGAAGTTCAAGGGAGCTATATTCGACGGTACGGTCACGCCGGAATAGTCAGGAAAGATATCCGGCTCTGAATCCGACACAGATGCCGGTTCCTTCCATGTGCTGCATGAAGCAAGCATCATGAAAAGGCCGGAAAGCATTATGGATCTGAGATTAAAACGCATACATATTGCACATTATCCTAATCAACAAAGATAATAATTATATCAGTGATTATCACCATCTGGTGTCATAAAAGAAACAGGGCGGCTGAAAATGATTTCAACCGCCCTGAATCAGTTATGTCAATGGATTATTTTCCACCCTGAAGACCTTCTGCAAAGCCTGCATAAGTATGCTTTCTGTTATAGTCCTTATCCCAGAGACCTACAGGCTCACCGCCTCTCCAGCCAGTTCCGAGAGCACCGCCAGCGTCAACAGTGCACCACTGAGTGATACCATACTGCTGAGCTGCAGGGATGATTCTGAGATACTCGCTTACGATGAACTTATAGTACTGAGCCATTGCATGATGCTGTTCCTCAGTCATATTGACTGTCGCTACTGTCTGACCGTCTGCATCCACATATCCCATATCGAGCTCTGAAATCTTGATGAGCTTGCCGGATGCAGCAAGGATCTCGAACATCTTGGTGACATGCTCCTGCTTGCTCTTCTGGATATCCTGATTTGCATAGCATGAGACATGCATCTGTGTTCCGATACCGTCGATCTTTGTCTCACCGTCAGACTCCCAGACCTTGATCCACTCGATGAGGCTCTTTACCTTGGCGTTGTCATCCCAATCAGATTCAAGGTTATAGTCATTGATGAAGAGCTTGAGATCACCGGCATTTCCACCAGCCTCGGCAAAGTACTGACGTGCCTTGCCTACTACGATACGTACATAGTCCTCGGCTCCGAGGTAATCCTGCCAGTAGAAATTGTTGGCAGGGTCGCCTGTTTCTGCAGACTGGAGGTCGTACTTGCCGTCGCCGTCATAGTCAGCACCTGAAACCGCCTCATTTACAGCATCCCATGCAACGACCTTACCCTTGGTAGCTTCCATCATACCCTTGATCCATGCATCCATGGCCTTTGTAAGGGTATCCTTCTTTTCTTCCGGAGTCAGAGGTGTGTTTCCGCCAGGGAGCTCGATTGTATAATGATCCACGATTCTTGCAGCGCTTCCGTATCCGGCCGGATACTCCTTGGCAACGAAGTTTGCAGTTCCTGCTGGATCGTCGCAGCTTCCGTTGACTATGACCTCCGTACCGTTGATCTTCAGGCTGATGCTGTCGAAGTAATACTTGTTGGCATTAGGGAAGTCATTGAGATTGAATGCGATGGCATCACCACCATTCATCTCGGCAGCAACTGTACCTGATGCTGTATATGTCTCCCACTCAGGAGTGAAGTTTACAGTACCGATGGCAGCCCAGTGGATATATCCGCCAGGTCCGATATGAGTCTGCGTTCCTGCAGATGCCTCCTTCTCAGCACGTACCTCCATAGATACTTCCCATGAATCGCCCTGCTTCATAGGTGAATCAGGGAAATAGAGCCAGAACTGAGTATCCCATGCAGCAGAAACCATATCCTGTGACTCAACTACGATACATGTCTTCTCTACATCCTGAGTCTTAGGAACCTCCACCATCTTGACCACCTTGTATTCATCGACGATGGTTGCAAGTCTTGGACTTCCGTCCTCGCCATATGTCTTTGAGTAGAAGTTCTCATTGACTGCAGGATCATCGAAAGTACCGTTTACGATCTGCTCGACGCCGTTAAGCTTGAAGCTCACGTTGTCGAAATAATAGGTATTTGCCTGCTGGAAGTCATTAAGGTTGAATGCAATCGAATATCCGCCGGCACCCTCAGCAGGTATTGTACCTGACGCTGACCATGTAGTCCATTCTGTCTTGAATGCAGGATTTCCGATAGCGGCCCAGTGCAGATATGCACTTGGAGCAGCATGGATCTGAGTACCTGGAGAAGCCTCCTTCACTGCATAGATATCCATCGAAACTTCCCAAGAGTCACCCTCCTTGAATGTTGTAGGAACAGCAATCCAGAACTGTGAGTCCCATGCCTGTTCTACCATATCCTTAGCCTCAACAACGCAGCAAGTCCTTTTCTCATAGAAAGTTTTTTCTACAAGCTCAGGAGTGTAGTTCGGATCGACTCTGTCAGCGATGAGAGAGTTGAGGAACTTGTTGTTCTGCTGTGAATGCCAAGCCAAAGTATGTCCATAGACGGTCATTCCGGCAGCCTCTGCCTTCTCCACCAGCGATGTCACCTGATCGAAGTTCATCTTACCGTTGTTTCCTACAACTGAAGAATGCTTCATTGCGTTGCCCGGAGTCACCTCATCAAAGTTGGAAACCGCGAGAAGATACTCCTGTCCACCACCGACATATGCACTGGCCGTTACGCCTGCTCCCAACTTGAAGTCAGGAGAGGCTTCACGGTCAACATAGTTCTTAAGGACATCCAGGTCCTTGAGATATTCATACTGTTCCAGATATGCCGGCTTTTCTACCGGAAAATCCTCTACCTCCTGCATGGCGCAAGAAACGAAACCGAAAGCAGCGGCAGCAAGGAACAAGAATTTTGTATAATGTTTCATGATTTCGTTACTTTAAATGGTTACTCCTTATAGGTAGGAACATAAGTCTCAATATTTACTTCACGGCTGCGTGATACCAGGGTATCCCTTGAAGCGAACTGCTTTGAACCGAAGTCGATCTTGTAATCGATATAGATACCGTCTCTGTCCTTGTTACCCCAAGCGAGCTTTTCACCATTCTCCACATACTTACCGCTTCCGCTTGCAGTTATGCCTTCTGTACCTGAAGTGATCGTACAGTCGCCGTTTGCCGCGAAGTCAAGAACGAGGTCGCATGTAACCGATACGATTTCACGCTTCTCTTCCATTCCGTAGCCAACACCAAGGCTCTCGAAGCCTGACCAGCTTGCCCAACCGTCCTTAGACTGATTCTCGAAGTCTCCGTTTGCGATGAGATTGGTTGAAGTGCCATCCTCAACGAAAGATACGTCATCAAGATAAAGAGTTCCGACAAAGTCACCGAAGTTCCATGTAAGCTTGTCATAGATATCCTTGTCAGGCTTGATTGTCATGGTTCTCTCCTCCCACTGTGTAGGGAATCCCATACCGTGGTTGTAGTTCTGGTCGCCTGTAGTAGAAGACTGAAGGAACACGCTGCACCAGTCATACTGAGCTGTAGCCTTTGCCATACACTTGAATGTATATGTCTTACCTGACTTCATAGGCTCTGAAAGCTGATACCATACCTGAGCTCCCCAGTTGGCATCCTTCTTCTCAGTATTGATGATGGTGAGACCTGAACCCGCATCACCAGGGAAGTACGAAACCTTCTCGACATTTGTCGATACCGGAAGAACTACAGAGTTGAGAGTCTCTGTTGTAAGGAAGCATACCTCATCATCCTCCACATATGTTTCATGACGGACATTCTCTGTAGTAACGCCGTTCTCAGTGATCTGATCGACGCCACGACGGAGCCAGCTTCCATCCCATGGATTGATGTACTTCACGCAATAGAGTGTGTAGTCCATAGGAGCCACATTCCACAGAGCTGAATTTGTACGGATAGGGTTGTCACCTTCGAGGAGAGGAGTACCTGTGAGGATCTGATCCGCTCCTTTCACGATGTTCTTCATTACTACAGGTATCACATACGTATTCTTGAGAGCATCAGGATCTGCGAAGAAAGCATCGCTCAGAGATACCTCTACGCCACCCAGATGGCTTCCGCCATAAATGAGCTGATCGTCAGCAAGAGTATAATATGATTCCGGCATAGCCTTTACAGGCGAACCGTCTGCAAAATACAGGTTCTCGGTCAATGTGTTGTCAACTTCGATGTCGATCACTACATCCTTACCCTTATAGGAACCACCTATTGTACCATAGATGATACACTTGTGCTCATTGTCGAGGGAGGTGTCGAATGTCTCAGACTTGCCGAGAACTATGGTACGGACAGGATACTGATATGCAAAGTATGCTGTGATTCCGCCCTCATAGTCAGGGAAGATAGCTTCCTTGTTATGGCAAGATGCAAGACCGGCCAAGACAACTCCAGCAGACAGAACTCTGAAAATATTTCTTAATTTCATAATATTCTATTTTAAATGTCTAATAACTCGTTACCAACCTGTATTCTGATCGAGGTTGCTCCATTTCTGGACTTCACCGTCAGGAATAGGTCCATAGTACATGTAGTCCTTGTAGTTACGGTTCTCAACATCGATGATATTGTACTTGAGGGCTCCGCCTACCTGCTTGACATCCATTCCCTTGACAGGTTCGTTAAGGTTGAGCTTCCAACGTCTCATATCCCAGAAACGCTTGTTCTCGAAACTCAGCTCGATACGGCGCTCGTTGCGGATAAGCTCACGCATCATTGCCGGATCGCCTGCACATGTCTCAAGATATGGATCGCTTCCACCAGAACCGATACCGGCACGCTGACGGATAGCCTTGATCACGTCATATGCGCTGTATCCGTGTGAACCGGCACCTCTTGGGCCCCAAGCTTCGTTTGCAGCCTCTGCATAAGCGAGGAAGATCTCAGTGAAGCGCATATATACCGGATAGTGGTACTGAGCAAGCTGAGTTGTCGAGTTAGGGTCGCAGTCATCACGGAGAAGCTTGCGGAGATAGTAACCTGTACGAGTAGAGTTAGCGATCTTGTTAAGACCGTTGTCGTCATCAGAGTAAGAACCTGTGATGATCTCTGTGTCACGATATACTGTACCGTTGTACATCACGTACTGGCTCAGACGTGGGTCACGTCCTGCATACGGATCGTTAGCAGAGTATCCGCTGCCTGAAGCATTGATAGGATAACCGCTTGCCATAGGGAATGCATCAACGAAGTTCTGGGTCGGATTGATACGGCCTCTACCGTAAAGAGTAGGAGGGAAGTTGTCAAGCTCCTGAGAAAGACCGAATGCATAATCCTCGGTTCCCTTGTTCTTGTTACCTCTCCAGATGATCTCCTTAGGGTTTGCACCTGAACCGAGACCGTCGATTTCAGCCTTCTGCATATACCAGAGATGACCGTTAGGATCCATTCCTGCTACACCGCCTACGAAAGCGAGTACGTCAGCAGCGAGGTTTGCAGCCTCTTCATAAGTTACATCAGTACCTGCTGCAAAAGCCGGGCTGGCAGCAAGGAGAGCTGTCTGAGCCTTGATGGTCTTACAGATGAGACCGTTGATGAGACCGCTCTTTCTGAGACCGAATACTGTATTGTAATCCACGAAGTTGGCACCTTCGATAGTCTTATACTTTGCAGGAAGATCGTTGTTGCTGGTAAGATCCATGTAAGTGAGAGGAAGCAGTTCGAGCGCTGCCTCGACATCTGCATAGATCTGCTCGACGCAAGCCTGGAAAGAATCACGAGATTTGTTGAAGTCAGTACCAGGACCTTCTACATAATTAATGACAGGAACTCCAAGGAGCTGGTCACCAACCCAACCGCCATGGTTTCTGAGAAGATAGTACATGTTCAAGGCACGAAGAGCGTATGCCTGGCCACGTGCGTGGTCCATGAACATCTGCTGCTTGTGAGGCACTGCAGACCACTTTACGGTCTCAACGTTCTCAAGGAACACATTAAGGTACTGGATAGTAGCCTTACGTGCCACCCACTGTGACATAGGGTCATAGGATGCTGTCCAAGATCCCTGAGCCATCTTGCGATAATTGCTTTCAAGGTCGTTGGTCACCGCATCGTCTGTAGCGATGTCTGTAGTACTCTTGGTCTCGAAAGGAAGATTCGCATATGCATATCCCAAGATACCCTGAGCACTTGACGCATTCTTGAAGACCACGTCTGCTGTCTGTGCATTTTCCACAGAAGGCTCGAAGAGGTCATCACAAGCGCTGAATGTGGTTACCAAAGCCACAAATGCTATAATGTTTTTCAGTTTCATTGTTCTCTGGTTTAAATGTTAGAATGTGAGCTTTACTCCGAGATTGTAGAAACGTGTCTGAGGAGCAGATCCTACAGCCATTTCCATATGCTTGCGCTCTGGAGAGATGGTGAGAAGATTGCTTCCGCTGACATATGCCGAGAATCCCTTTACGATCTTATTGTTCTGAAGTACTGACTGAGGCATTTCGTAAGTAAGCTGAACCTTTGCGAGGTCTATACGGTTTGCCTTGTACATCCAGAAGTCTGAAGTCTGAAGGTTGTTTGCACCTTCTGAAACAGTAAGACGTGGATAAGTTGCAGTTGCAGCTGTCTCCGGAGTCCAACGGTCACGGACGATAGCTGAATACTTGTCTTCTGCATCGATCCAATAGTAAGAGCTGTTCTTCAGACCGTAAGCGCCATAACCTGCAGTCGCGATAGCGAAGAGAGAGAAGCTCTTGTACTTGAGAGTGAGGTTTGCTCCGAGAGTGAGAGGGCTGCCATACCATCCGCCCTTTCCAAGGAATACCTGGTCGTCTGAGTTGACTACACCGTCACCATTCTGGTCGATATACTTGATGTCACCTGGACGTGGTGTACTTCCGAGGTTCTGCTCAGGCCAGCCGTCAATCTCCTCCTGGCTCTGGAAGAGGCCTGCGCTCTTATATCCCCAGATACCGTCGAGAGGCTTACCCTCACGCTGTCTGTGGTCTGAATAAACCTCGTCACGAAGGCTTGCCAATGTATCATACCATGTAGCATTCACGCCTGCGCCGAAGGTGAAGTCACCCCATGTCTTGTTGTAGTTCACACTTACATCAAAACCGGTACGTGCATTGTTGTTATAGTTCATCCAAGGGATGAATGACTGATCAGGATAAGATGTAGCCATGTGTGAAGGCCATGTAGTTGTGTTGTCAATCAGATATCCCTCCATTGACTGGATGAAGTAAGATGCATCGAATGTGAGTGTCCTGTTGAAGAAGGCACCTCTGAGGTTTGCAGAAACCTCTCTGCGCTTGATGAAGGTAAGAAGTTCGTTCTCACCACGGGTAGATACCGCATACTGTGAATCCTCACCGTCAGCCCATCCGTAGCCCCATCTGTCTGTTGCCCATGTAGGAGCATAGAGATAGTAGCCTTCGATATCGATATCCTGGTTGACCTCACTTGCAGAAACACTGAAAGTAAGCTGGTTGACAGCATCCGAATCCTTAAGGAACGACTCGTTCGCGATGTTCCATCCGAGAGTTACCGATGGAGAGAATGCGCCACGATGACCAGGAGCAAGCTTTGCAGAGTGTACTGCAGCACCGCTGAAATCGAAGTAATATCTGTGATCATAGTTATATGATGCGAGAACACCGAGATTGGCGTTTGCCACGCGGTGGTAGTTACCAGCGAGAGTCTGACGGAATGCACCTGCAACGAGCATTGCGTTTACATTATGCTTTCCTGCGAAAGTCCTGTCATAGTTGAACTGACCTGTCCAGAGGATGGTCATGTCGGCATCAGAGCCGCTGATATTCTGGTTACCGGACTTCTCGTCGAGTCCCTCCTGCTTGAGGTCTGTAATGTACTCTTTACCATTGTACATTGACCATGTAGGAGTGAAGATCGCATAATTGTTGTCGTATGAAGTCGAATATGACGTCGCATAGTCCAAAGCGAATACAGTCTTGAACGAAAGACCCTTGAGGACGCTCTGAAGGTCGATATCGACTCCTGTATCGAACTGGAACTGACGGCTTGTCCACTTGCTTCTTCCAGCTGCATACATATCGCCGAAAACATGTGTCTTGTTCTGCTGGGTACCTGCAAGGAAGTACTTCTCTCCATTCATGGTGATGATGTTATGAGAAGCGTTTATGAGATCCAGTGCACTTGAAGCATTAGGATCGATCAGGCTTACAGGAATAAGCGGAGCGGCATGCTGTGGGAAGTTAGGACGCATTGTAGCGGCAGCCTCCCAATAGTTGCCCTTTCCAGACTTGGAGTCATAGAATGTAGTGTTCGCATTGATGTAAGCCTTGATGAAGTTGTTAAGCTTGATATCAACGTTACCACGTACATTGAAACGGCTTGTATTGTTGTTTGCAGCCTCACCAACCTTGAGGAAATCACCCTGGTTGTAGTAGCTGATGTTGCTGTAGAAGTGAGCGTTTCCGCCACCACCTGAAATCTCGGCAGTCACATCGGAACGGTTATACGCCTTTGTGATGTACTCTGACGAATAATAGTTGATGTCCGGATAACGGTAAGGGTTGAGTCCCGCACTGTGATAATAGATCTCGTCCTGGGTATAGAGTGCCGGCTTGCCGTCATTTGCAAGAGCCTCGTTATAGTAAGTCATATACTCGGCTGCACCGAGGTATTCCGGATAAGCCTTTGCAACATGTACACCTGTATTGGCACGTACACTTACACTGAGTCCGTCATTTGTACCACGCTTGGTAGTGATGAGGATGGCACCCTTAGCTGCACGGCTTCCATAAAGCACGACTGCCTGAGCACTCTTCAGGAAAGTGATCTGAGAAATTTCTGTAGGAAGTATATTGTTGGCAGCACGTGGAACACCGTCGATAAGCACGAGATATCCCTGATCGTTGTCACTGTCCATACCCCAGAGTGAGTTACCGTTGAAACCACTTACATATGCCTGCATGTTGTCAAGGCTGTATGTATTGTAGTTCTTGTCAGTCAGTTCCTCATAGTCCAATACGGCAACGCTACCGATAAGGTCACTCTCGGCAACCGTACGATATGCGACATGGACCTGAGTATCGCCATCTGATTCATTCTCTGCTGTCTGAGCGTTCATCATGAAAGGAGAAGCAGCCAGCATTGCAAATAGAATGAAAGTTGATTTAATATATTTCATTGCCTATTCTTTAATAGTTATACACTTAATTCTCCTTTTCTTACCAGCCCGGATTCTGTGGGAAGTCAGCATAGAGGTAAACCTCGCTGTCTGGCAATGGGAACCAATAATGTTTTGTACCGAATACGCGCTCGAGAATCACCTCTTCACGGAAGTTGGCAACCTGAGCATCCCTCGGATCATTCTCTCCGCTTGTGTACCAGTCGTTAGGAAGGACACGGTCGAACTCCTGGGAAGTCTTTATCGTATAAGGAGCCTCGGTAAGGAGGAGCCAGCGCTGGAGGTCGTTGAAACGATGTCCCTCGAACATAAGCTCTACCGCACGCTCACGACGGATCTCGTCCATGTAGTCATTGCCTGTGAACTTGGCATGAACATCACCTGCTCCACAACGCGCGCGTACCTTATTAATAGCTGCTTCTGAAGTAAGGCTGCAATTTGAAGACTTGTTGCTTCTCGAGAAGCCCGGATCCTTGGCTGCAGTAGCCTCAGCATACATAAGATATACATCTGCAAGACGCATATAAGGAAGATATACGTGAACAGCAGAACCCCAGTCATAATCTCTGTCGATCACATTACATGTATGAGGGACGAGTTTCTGGATGAAGTAACCTGTACGGCTTCCGTTTGCAATCGGACGCATGTTTCCACCTGTGTAGAGTTCGCAGAATCTGTAAGCCTCACGGTCACCTGCTGCACCATGGAGATACTGGAAACCGTCAAAGACTATATCATGATAGAAACGAGGGTCACGATCCTTGAAAGGGAAGTTAGGATCAAATCCTGATTCAGGATCATCAAGAGGAAGACCGTTGGCCATACCGTACATGTTCACAGCATTCGCTGTAGGCTGGTGGATGACGTTGTCATGCTCGACAAGACCAGCAACCTTAGGACCGAATACCTTTGTGGTGTTCCAGTGAGAACCGTTGAAGTCTGAAGAAGGACCACGGAAGATAGCCTCTACAGTACCAGGCATAAGCCAGTTCTGCTTACGGGTGTAGAAGTTGTCGGTAAAGCGTGTAGCCGCATCCTTTGACTTCTCATGCGTATATACATTCTCAAAGTCATAGTCAGCAAGCGAATACTGGGTCTGACCTGACTCGACAAGAGCAAGAAGCTCACCGAAAGCCTCAGAAGCCTTGTTCATGTAATCTGTATTGTACTGGTATGTCTTTCCGCTCTGGATGGCACCAAGCTGAGCACCGTGCTCCATAAGTGGAGAACCAGCCCAAAGGTAGCACTTGCCGAGATATGCGAGAGCCATCACCTTGTTGATACGGAGCATGTTCTTTCCTGAAGTAGCCTTACCTGCAGATGTGTCGTCCCAGTTTATAGGAAGAAGGTCAGCCGCCTTGCGGAAGTCCTCTGCACATCTGTCTGCGCATTCCTGATAAGAAAGACGGGCAAGGTTAAGCTCTTCATTGGCCTCGAATGCCTTGTCGATATATGGAAGACCGCCGAACCAGTTGATGAGTTCGAAATGCCACCATGCGCGGAAGAAATGGAGCTGACCTGCGATAAGGTCCTTCTCCTCCTTTGTAGCAGAAATCATCTTGTCAGCGGCAAGAGCCTCAAGACCGACATTTGCCTTACGGATGCAATACCATGCATGCCCCCAGAGAGAGTGGTCGAACTTGTTGGTAGAAGTAGGATTGCTGCTTGGCTTGTAGAGCCAGTTTCCACCACTGCCGTTGTTCCAGATATATCTGAAGTTACCAAGGTCAGCCTGATGAGTCATACGGTTGTCAGCCTCAGGGTTGAAGATCTCGTCATCTCCCCAGTTCCAAGACGGACACCAGTTGCATTTTTCCTTGTCAGGAATACAGTTGTAGATCTCCTCCACGAAACCCTGGAAGTTTCGGAAGTTCACGAATGGGGTCTCACCTGATATGGTGGAATCAGCCTCCTTGTCGAGATATTGCTCGCAAGAAACAGCAGACATTCCAAGAATCAAGGCAGCTCCCAGAGATATTACTATATTAAATATTCTTTTCATTACTTTCACTGATTATAAAGTAAATTTAACACCCAGGTTGAAACGTCTTACCGTAGGGTAAGCACCACCGCCTCCACCATATCCGTTGAGGTTAGACTCACGGTCGTCAGGCATTCGTGTCCAAAGCCAGAGGTTGTTTCCGTTGAGATAAATCTTGAGAGAGCTCAGACCGATCTTCTTTACCCATCCGCCATATTCAGTATAAGCGATTTCAAGGTTCTTTACACGGAAGTATGATCCGTCGAAGAGGAACTGAGTAGCTTCATTGTAGCTTGGAGTTCTGTTGAACGCCGGTACCACAACTTCAGGATTTGCAGCAGTCGGAGACCACCACTCACCTACATTATAAACAGTATTAAGCTTGCTTCCGAAGCTATGGAGAGGAACGTCGCGGGTAACGTTTGTAACACCATAGAGCTGTACGAATGCGCTGAATCCCTTGAACTCGAATCCGATTGTCGCATTATAAGTATTCTCAGGAGTTCCTGTGTATCCGTAAGGAGCAGAGTCCTTGCTGTCGATCACACCGTCACCGTTGAAGTCAACTATATAATAGTCACCAGGGAGCTTCTGCGAATCGTTGTTGTCATGTGCAGGAGAGCCATAGACCTCATCCCAGTTCTTGAGGAAACCGTCATCGATATGAGATCTGTACTGTCCGATCGCATAACCTGCCTGCTTCTGATAGTCAGGAAGGAGCTCAGGGTCATCCTTCTTGAGAATGACATTTCTTGCATGAGTCATGTTGAAGTTACCCCAGAGACGGAGAGAGTTTGCGAACTGCTTGTTCACGCGAAGTTCGAGCTCATATCCGCTTGCACGTACCCTACCGAGGTTGACAGTAGGAGGAGTACCACCGAAATATGCAGGAACCGAACGGTCACCGCCGTTTACGAGGATATCTGTACGGTCATCACGGAAGAATTCCAAGCTACCGGCGAAAAGACCCTTGAACATTGAGTAGTCGATACCGATGTTCATCTTGGTAACGGTCTCCCACTTCACGTCAGGGTTACCGATTGCAGACTCTCTGTACCAGTCATAGATTGAAGCTGTCTGGTTGAGGTCCATGGTAGTTGTTCCACCGAATGCCCACTGAGACATATAAAGCCAGCGCTGGCCGACATTGTCGTCTCCGATCTGTCCGTATGAAGCACGGAGCTTGAGCATCTCGATGATTCTCTTCTCGCGGAACCACTTCATGAAAGGCTCCTCACTGATCATCCAACCGAGGGCTCCGGACTGGAAGAATGCGAAACGGTTGACATCAGCAAACTTCTCAGATCCGTTGTAGGCACCGTTGTACTCTGCGAAGTAACGGTTGTTCCAGCTGTAAGTAAGACGGAAAGCCCAGTCCTCACGATAATAAGGAATCATAGAACCTGTCGCATTCTCGGAACGGCTGAAGAGTCCCATCGCAGAAACATCATGCTTCTTGAATGTACGCATCCAGTTGACCTGACCCTGGTAATAGAGATTACGGAGAGTTGACCAGTTGTTCACAGAACCACCGCCTGTAGTCCACTTGATAGGCTGTGAATAGTCAAATCCATGATATGAATCGAACTGGCTCTTGAGATACTCCTGACCTGTAAGAGGATCGATCCATTTACGCTGAGGATCATTATACATGTCGCTGACTCCACGACCTGACTCCACGAACTGGTTGTCCCAAGAGATCAGACCTCTGAGGGAGAGACCCTCTGTAATGAAGCTGAGATCCTGCTCGAGAGTGAAGTCCGTATTGATTCGGTTTGTTGTTGTCTCAAAGAGACCGCCGACAGAAAGGTTCTCTGCAGAGTTGGTAACGTTTGAAGTCTGCGGATAATATCCCCAGGCTCCGTCAGAATATACAGGAAGGAACACATCCGGTGCAATGTTGTAAGCACCTGCCCACTGCTGCTGGATCTGCCAGATATCGTTGGTAGAGTTCATTGTAGGAGCTGTCCTTCTTGCGCTTGAGCCGGCAAGATTCACCTTAAGGGTTGTAGTGTTGGTGATCTTGAAATCGACATTACTGCGGACATTGACACGGTCATAACCGTATCCTGACTCATATCCACGGTTGTTAGGATATACCTTGAAGAGGTCACCTTCATTCACATAATCGGCTGATGCAAAATATCTTACGAACTTTGTACCACCGCTTACATTCACATTGGCATTGTATGACATCGCGAAATCATTGAAAAGGGCCTTCTGCCAGTCAACGTTCGGGTAACGCTCCATCTGTTCGATGGTAGTCTGGTTACGGTAATTCTCAATGAAGGACTGAGGACGGATGTACTCCCATGAATCCGCTCCGTTCACTGCGAGTTCATGCTCGAGAGAAACGTTGCGTGCCATAAGCGCGTCATATGAATCCATCTTGTTAGGAAGCTTTGATGGAGCCTTCATTGTCGCGTTGAAGCCGACATCGATCTTTGCCTTTCCTTCCTGACCACGCTTTGTAGTCACGAGGATGACACCGTTCGCACCTTTCACACCATAGACGGCTGTAGCAGATGCATCCTTCAACACCGAGATGCTCTCGACTGAAGAAATATCAACGGATGTCATAGGACGCTCGATACCATCCACGAGGACAAGAGGATCGTTTCCGTTCCATGAGCTGCCGCTTCGGATGGTGATCTTAGGGTCTTCTTCACCTGGCATACCTGTACTCTGGGTAGTCACGACTCCCGGAAGGTTACCGGTAAGGGCTGCTCCGACACTGCTTATACCGGCAGAACGTTCGAGCACCTGACCTGTAGTCTGTGTGATCGCACCGACAACGGAAGCTTTCTTCTGCTGTCCGTAACCGACCACGATGGTCTCCTCCAGCATGAGGGTATCATCATTGAGAACGATCCTCATTGCAGACTGCGAAGCCGGAACCTCTACAGTCTCCATACCGATGAAAGAGACAACGAGTACTGCATTCTGATCGACGGTCATGCTGAAATTACCGTCAAGGTCAGTAATGACACCCACTGTTTCATTGCCCTTGAGAGCAACTGCTGCACCAATGACAGGTTCGCCATTGCTGTCAACAACGACTCCTTTCGCTGTAAAACGCTGTGCCGACGCAGTGATGCAGCAGCAAAGCATAAGAAGAATCAGCGAAGGAATCCTCCAATTGGTTTTGTTACATTGTTTCATTACGGGTTAGTTTAATTAATATAGTTTTTGCTGATCTTTCAATCTTCACACACGCATGCATAATGATAAACATACAAATTTACCCCTATTAATTCTAAAAGACTATTGTAAAACTGTCAAATAATGTCAATTTCCGAACACAAATACCCTTTTCTGGACGATTTTACCATCCGCACCCTTGTCACATATCAATATTTTGTCAGAAATGAATCAAAATTTAAACACGATGAATCAATAGTTAGGAATACAATACTTACCTTTGAATTCAAATCAAAAACAAGGATGAAACGTATAATTTCACTGCTATTTTTTCTCGCTATCATAACGACAGGGCAGATGAACGCCCAGCGCTATTACTATTTTGAACACCTGAAGACCACGAACGGACTTCCGAGCAACACGATATATTGCACTATGCAGGATAAGGCCGGATTCATGTGGATCGGTACCAGGGACGGACTCTGCCGGTATGACGGAAAGTCATTCACCCGTCTTTCCGAGATAGCTCCGATACACAAGCGTACCGGTCTTGTAATGGCAGTAGCCGAAGATACAGCCGGAAGGATATGGTTCTCATCCTCTACCGGTGCAGGTTTCTACGATCCATATACTGACGAGGCGAAGAATATGGGAATGATCGGAGAGTCCATGTCCTTCGACATCGAGGCTGACAGATACGGCAACGTATGGTTCGCTTCAGAGAGTCTTTTCCGATATGACACCTCAAATCAGGGAATGCACACATACTCCTTCCCTGACACACAGCCGAATATGCTGGCAGTTGACAGCATGGGAACCCTCTGGGTCATGATGAGGGACGGAAGCGTTTATACATACGACAGGCTGAATGATGTGTTTTCAAAGCAGAGCCCGAGTGAAAGCATTAAGATCATCGAGCCTATCAATGACGGCAGGATGCTGGTTGCAACTGACAAGGACGAGGTATATATCCTGGACTGCATGTCATTGAGAACGCAGCTCATATACAGTTCTACAGACAAGAAAAGGAACATACGCTGTCTCTGCGAAGGTGACAAGGGAGAATTCTGGATAGGAACCGATGACGGACTCTTCATCAGGAGGGAGAACGAAGCATACATGGGCGAGGCCTTCCATAACGAAGCGACTCCGGCATCAATTTCTGCAGACTACATAACCAGCATTGACAAGGATAATTACGGAAACATCTGGATCGGTACTTATTATACCGGTCTTAACATCTGGAAGAACAATGGAGAAGAAATGTCTCTCTACTTCACCAACCCTTCCGACAACTCGATAAAGGGAAACATCGTGCGCAGCATATGCAATGATGCAAGCGGAAACATATGGTTCTGTACGGAAGACGGATGGCTCAACAGGCTCTCGCCTCAGAACAACCAGGTAAAGAACTATCAGATAACGGAAAGATTGAACATGCAGGGTCTTGTAATGGACAACGACATGCTATGGATATGTTCATATGGAAAGGGACTGCACAAATTCGACATAAACAGGGAAAGAGTGATCAGACGTTATGAATTCCCTTCAGACAGAGTCAGCACTGGTCTCAAGACGAAAGATGGCGACATATTCATCGGAACAGCGGCAGGACTTTACATATATGTTCCCGAGAACGACAGTTTCAGAAGTATAGAAGACCTGAAGGACAGCTTCATCCACTGCATGTATCAGGACAGGAGCGGTACGATCTGGATCGGAACATACGGTGACGGTCTGTACCGCATGGACAGGAAGGGAAAGATCATTTCACATATAGTACCCGGAAAAGACAAGGATGATTACGGACTCACATCAAGATTCATCACTTCATTCTTTGAGGACAGCAGGCACAGGATATGGGTGATGACAGAAGGTGGCGGAGTCTGCTATGCGGATGCTGTCAACGATTCTGCCGGAAACCGATATTACAAGAACATCAGCAGCGACGACGGACTTCCGTCAGACATCACATGTGCGATGGCTGAAGATAAGGACGGAACCCTGTGGATTTCAACGGCAAACGGAATAGCCAGCATATCAGGAAGCACTCTCACCGTCACAGGTCTTGTCAACGGCAGCAATGAAATCACGGGCTACCAGTACTCTTATGGAGCCGTCTGCACGAGCCGTACAGGAATATTCTACTTTGGTAACACCGACGGTATGGTTGCATTCACTCCGTCCAAGATGAACAACACAAGGAAGCAGTACGACCTCCAGATCACATCCATCGAGGCAAGGACTTCCGAGCATATCACAGACCTCAAGAATCCGGGTAAGTCAGCCATGACCTCTGACGAGATCAAAGTCAGACATAAGGATGCCTCCGCCATATATATACATTTCGTCGTTCCCGAGTATTCGACCAGGAACATAATATATGCATATAGCATCACGAGAGGAAAGAAGGTCAGGTTCTCCAGCACGACAAGGGACAATTACGTAATGCTCAGCGGATTACGACCAGGAAAATACAGATTTGACATCGCTGCAGCAGACACAAGGAACGAGGCTTCAGGCAAATCATTGGACATCAGGATCATGCCGCATCCTCTCCTGAGCGGCTTTGCCTGCATGATTTACGGTCTGCTTGGATTATGCCTGCTCGGAGCAGCTCTATATATGCTGAATATCCGCAGCAAGAATGAGAAAGCAAGGCAGTATTCAAAGCTTGTGAACAAGAAGGAGAAGGAGATATATAATGCGAAGATCAACTTCTTCACGAACATCACACACGAGATCAGGACTCCTCTGACACTTATCAAGATGCCTATCGACAAGATAATGGCTGCAAAGAGATATACTCCTGAGACGGAAAAGGATCTCAAGACAATACAGGCAAACACAGACAGGCTTCTCAGCCTGACTAACCAGATCCTTGACATGAGAAAGATGGAGCGCAACGAGATGAAGCTCTCATTCATAAAGGAGGATCTCTGCTCTATCGTAAGAAAAGCCATAGGACTTTTCGAGCAGATGGCTATGGATCAGCACATAAAGATGAGTATAAACATGCCTGACGAGCCTGTGAACATCATGTGTGCCAAAGACTCCGTTCTGACGATCATCAGCAATCTCCTCTCAAATGCCATTAAATACGGCAAGGAGCAAATCAACATAGCTGTCGAGTGCAAAGATGGAATAACCGCTGTCGTGAGAGTTGACAGTGACGGAGAGATAATTCCTGAGACAGACAGAGAGAAGATATTCCAGATCTTCTTCCAGAGAGACGGAGCTGCAAAGGAAGGCCAGGGAACAGGTCTGGGACTTCCATATGCAAGGAATCTTGCGAACATGCACAACGGCAAGCTATATCTTGACAGCAATGTACTGGAAATGAATTCATTCGTACTCGAACTTCCGGTTGAACAGGAGAACTATGTGAAGATATCCATGGCTCCTGCGAGCACAAAGCCGGCTGAAAGGGAGAATACCGAATATGACAATTCAAGGCATACCGTTCTCGTGGTCGAGGATTCCGAGGAAATGCGTGAATATCTTGCAGACGAGCTCGCTTCAGACTATAATATCAGGACTGCAGCGAACGGAGCAGATGCACTGGAGATCATAAGGAACGACAAGATCGACATAGTGATAAGCGACATCATGATGCCTGTCATGGACGGATGCGAGCTCTGTAACGCCATCAAGAGCGATTCTGACCTGAGTCACATCCCTGTCATCCTCCTGACAGCAGTTGTAGGTACTGAGACAAGAATAGAGACGCTTGAGGTGGGTGCGGACGGATATATCGAGAAGCCGTTCCCTATAGAGCTCCTGAGATCGAACATCAGCAATCTCTTCAAGAACAAGGAGATTTCATACAGGCAGTTCATGAACAAGCCTCTGACACATTACAACAGCGTCACTGCGAACAAGGTTGACCAGGAGTATATGGACAAGGTACATGACTTCATCATGAAGCATATTGCAGAGACAGACCTCAACATCGAGAATCTGACCCTCCAGCTCGGCACAAGCAAGTCGTCACTTTACCGCAAGCTCAAGGCCAATACGGGCCTCAGCATCAACGAGTATATACGACTTTGCAGACTCAAGCAGTCGGCAGAACTCCTGTCCTCTCAGAAATACAAGATCAACGAAGTGGCGTTCATGACAGGATTCTCGTCACCGTCATACTTCGCGACCTGCTTCCAGAAGCAGTTCAACATAACTCCTTCGGAGTTTGTAAAGAATCTGGGTCAATAAAAAATCAGCTGCACCGCATATTCTGAAACTGAATCCCTCCCACTCCTGCGGAGCGGGTCCCTCTTCACAAGGCCACGGGCGGCCATGGTTTCAGAATATGCGGTGCAGCTGATTTTTTGTTATTGAGCTATTCCGGTGCGGGTCTGAATTACCGGACGGATGGTTCCGTCATCATTGTATTGCATTTCGTCAACACAGATGCTTCTACGTCCTGTAGCCGGTCCGTAACCGTCCAGGGAAAGCGTGGAGTTGTGATAGAACAGATACGATTTCCCTTTGTAGTCTATTACACCCGGATGGATTGTGAAACTGTCTTCCGCCATGCCGGAAAGCTCTCCCATGCATGTCCACGGTCCTTCAATATTCTCAGCCATGGCATATGAAATTGTCTCACGTCCCTGTCCCATGGATGCATAGACATTATAATAATGTCCGTTACGCTTATAGATCCAAGGGCCTTCGACATAGTTTTCCATCGGGAGGACGATGATCTCGCCGTCAAGTTCGATCATGTTCTTCTTGAGCTTGACCAGGAAGCATGTACCGTTGCCCCAGGACATCCAAGGCGTACCGTCATCATCAATCATCACGGATGGATCGATATCATTCCACCAGCCGCGAGGTCCGTTGTCAGTCATGTCATCGAGTACGAGAGCATGACCGAGAGCATCAGCATATGGTCCTGCCGGATTATCCGCGACTGCAACACCTATAGCCTTGCAGTCGGGATTTCCGCTCTGTGTCGAAACATAGAAATAATATCTTCCATCAGGTCCCTCGACAGCCTGAGAGGCCCAGGCCTCACCTACAGCCCATGTGAAGTCCGTAGGTTTCATAACAACACCATGATCAGTCCATGTCTTCATATCCTCGGTCGAATAGCAGAGCCACTCTGTAATGTTGAAACCATATTTTCCCTCATATCCGGGTCTGTCTTCAAAGCATTCGTCATGACCGCAGAACACATACATACGGCCGTCAGATGCCACCATCGGTGCAGGATCGGCTGTATAATTGTCTCTGACGATAGGATTGCCCTCATATGTAAAGGTCTTCTGAGCGACCTTTGGGGCACAGGCGGCAAACACAGACAGCGCTGCCGCCAGAACAAAGAGTCTTCTCATGGTATATCGATTATCTGAATGTCACCCAGTCTATCTCGGCATTTGAATCATTGACGAGCTTGACAGAAAGATCCTGAAGTCCCTTCACCTTTGCAGGCATGTCGAATGAAACCTCGGCCCACTCTCTTGCATCAGGAAGCTCGAACTCACATACTGCATCACCGGCCTTTACCTCAACTACAGCTCCAGGACCGGCCATATATCTGAATGTCACCTTCTTAGGAGCCTTCTTTCCGAAATCGAGCTCATTGAAGCATACTGCATCACCAGCATTGTCAAAGATGGTCTTCCATCCCTTGAAATAATCTGTAGTGTCGAGATAATCGATATCTGCACCGTTTATTGTGCTGTAACGGTCGATCTGAACCTTATGAGAAGCCTTTACAGGGCCTACGCCGCGCTTTGTAGGCTTGATTTCCTGGATTGTGCCGTCCTCGTTGAAGTACAGCTTCTCGATCTGAGCCGAACGGTTCTTGTCAAAATGTGGAGAATAGGCATTGTGGTGATAGAAGAAATACCACTGTCCCTTGTAGTTCACGATACTGTGGTGGTTGGTCCAGCAGCCGTTCTCATGCTCGGCCATGATGATGCCCTTGTACTCGTAAGGACCCATAGGGTTCTTGCTCATCGCATAACCGATAACCTCGGTATTCTCTCTTACATATGGATATGTAAGATAATAGTTGCCGTTGTACTCGAATGCGAACGGACCTTCTGCCTGACGGCTTGGAAGTCCCTGGAGGCAGCTTACACCGACCATCTCGAATTCGCGGTCTCCCCACTTCATCACCTGCTTAGGATTGTCCTCTGCGAGCTCGATCATATTGTCCTTGAGCTTCGCGCAGCGGCCGTTGCCCCAGAAGATGTAAGCATTTCCGTCAGAAGCCTGAAGGACGCAAGGGTCAATACCGTTGATGCCCTTGATAGGCTCTGGAAGGATCTCGTATGGTCCTTCAGGATTGTCTGCGATAGCGACACCGACAGCAAATCCTCCTGTCTTGGAAGCATTAGGGAAATAGAAATAATACTTTCCGTCCTTCTCGACGCAGTCAGGAGCCCACATCGAATATGCATCAGGTCTTCCCCAAGGAACATCCTCCTGAGTTACAATCACGCCATGGTCTGTCCAGGTGGTGAGATCCTCAGATGAGAACACATGATAGTCAGCCATGCTGAACCATGCCGAACCGTCATGATGAGTGATCACGCTTGGAATGTCGTGAGAAGGAAAAACATAAAGCTTTCCGTTGAATACACGTGCAGTAGGGTCTGCCGCAAACTGATTGCTGATGATAGGGTTCGTACCTGTAATCATCACGTTTTCAGGAAGATTGCACTCCTCCTGAGGCTGTGCGCATGCTGCAAGGCCGAATACGGCCGCAATTACCAATAATTTTTTCATATGCATTTATTTAAAGAATTTTTGAAGTGTTTCCGCAAGATATGTACGGGCATTCATCCATGTATGTCCGCCCTCTGTGAACATCTTTTCATATGATATTCCCTTGTCGTCGAAATATTTCTGATGATCAAGCACGTTCTGATAGAGGAAGTCGGATGTTCCCACGCCGAACCACATGAGGTCGAGGCTCTTTATATCGTTCTGAAGATCAGGGAAATATATATCCATAACCTCAGGAGTGAGATATGCGCTGTATGACGCAAGATATGCGAACTTGTCGAAGTTTGAATATACAGTGAAGAGCGACTGTCCTCCACCGCGTGAGAATCCTCCGATAGCCCTGCTTTCACGATTGTTCTTGGTACGGAAGTTCTTCTCCACGAAAGGCATCACGCACTCGGTGAGTTCCTGTTCGAACTTCTGGTACATCTTGGCTGCAGCAAGAGTAGTTGGAGACGGTGTAGAACCGAAAACGTTTCCATAAGGCATCACGACGATCATAGGCACTGCCTTTCCCTGTGCGATCAGATTGTCAAGGATGACATTCACCTTTCCGACCTTGAACCATGTCTCTTCCGTATCGGTGGTACCGCTTACGAGGTAGAACACAGGATATTTCTTGTTGCCCTTCTCATAATCTGCAGGAGTATAGACGAGAACCGGACGGTATTCACCCATGACATCAGACTTGTATGTGCAATACTGCACCTTGCCATGAGGTACGTCGTTCACGGTGTAGAGTGCCTCTGGATCAGGAATCTCGAGAAGGCTTGCCTTGAAGTTCTCGTTAGGGAAGATATCCATATTGTTCTGTGCCTGTGCAGACACTCCGTCAACAACGAAATTGTACGGATATATATCAGCCTTTGCCGGCTTCACTGTCGCACTCCATATGCCCCTGCTGTTGCGTACCATAGGCATGTTCTTTTCCATGAACTGGCCTGAGAGCTCGACCTTCTTTGCATTCGGAGCCTCATAATTGAATGTGATACGTCCGTCAGGATGGATGATATGCGGCTCGAACACCACATCCCTCCAGCTCTGCTGGGCTACAGGATAGCCGAGAAGCTGAAGCATCTTGTTTGCATATCGCTTTCCAAGCTCACGATAGCCTGCTGCATCGAAATGAAGCAGATCGAATGCGTTTGTACATCCGCTTGAGCTTATCACATGTGCCTGAGGGATTACGGAAGGAACGCGTGCGATAACGTCATTGTGGGCAGCGCATACACCTCCTCTGTCTGAATTCACGACCTCACCTACAAGAAGAGGAATCACCTGACCCTGGAGACCGAGGTCATTGATGAGATTGTCATACACCCTCTTCAGCTGTGCAGGCCAGCGTGGATCACCGGTATTGGATTCTCCCTGATGAACAAGGATACCCTTGATCACACCGTCCTTCTGAGCAAGCTTCGCCATCTCGACCAGTCTTGCATATGGATCATTGTCATACGCTGCAAGCATTCCCTTCATCCAGTGAGGAGCACGCTTCTCGACATAATTCGCGATGCTGTCAGGAAGGAATGTCTCTATATGGCAGCCTCCAATGGCTACATTGATGACACCTACCTTCACATTCTCCGGAAGAGCCTCGACAAGAGTCCTTCCGAAATAATCCGCAGGTGTAAGGCCTGTGTTCGGACGGCAGAGAGGCGGAACAGCAGTAAACCATTGTCCCTTCACACGACCTCTTTCCTGATCGTCAACTGCGGCCATCATCTTGAAACGTGCATCGACACCCTCAAGATCCTGAGGCTCGATACGTGCATTCCCCTCCATGTTCGACTGACCGAAACAGAGGTAAATGTGGAAGTCCGGGTCCTGAGCCTGCACTGCAAAGGCAGCCAGAACCGCGAAGATTGAGAGAATCAGTCTTTTCATATCATTACCAGTTTATCCATTTTTCTGTGTCAACATCCTCGAACATAGGGGCCTTGGTCACGACTGTAGGCACATCCTTGCCAAGGAGGAAACGGTCAACATATGCCTCGAGTTCAGGCCACTGTGACTCAGGAAGCATACAATGCATATGTCCGTCAACGAACGAATATCCCATACGGTCTTCGATGCCGAAAGCCTCCCATACCTTGCGGGCAGCGACACATGACACATATCCGGATTCGTCGGCAAGCCACTCGTAATCAGGATTTCCGAACACGAGAAGCGCTCTTGGGGCCACGAGGGCACACAATTCATGATGATCCATAGGAAGACGGCTGACATTCTCCTCGCCGAACACCCTCATGCTCTCCTTGAACCATGAATAGTTGGTCCTGGCAAGAGTCTCCACTTCTCCGAGAGTCTCCGAAACCCTCCATGCCGCAGCTCCTCCACCACCAGGTTCCTGAGCTATAGTCAAGGCGATGCGTTCATCCATCGCACCTGACCACAAGGCCATCTTTCCTGCAAAAGAGCATCCGGATATGGCAAGATGTCTGACATCTATCCTTGATTCCTCTCCGAGGATCTCCAATGCGTCGATGAGGCGGCTCACTCCCCATGGCCATGCAGAATAGCTTCCTATCTCAAGTTGATCCGGATAGAGTCTGTTAAGAGGCTCTTCTCCCCTCTTCTGAGTATGGGACATCACATCCCAGAACGGGAATGAGATCATCGCCACTCCCCTTTTCTCGAAGATTTCTGCAGGAAGACTTCCGGCTCCAGGTCCGAAGCCTATACCGATGATTGCAGGGAAAGGGCCATCACCTTCAGGGTACCTGATCACCGAATGGATGGTAAGAGTTTCGCCGTTTACGGTCACATCAACATTCAATGTATCACCGGACAGACGCGGAGTAATGCATTCGCGAGGTGTCTCAGGCTTGAATCCGACTTCATAATGCTGAAGCTGGGCCAGGATCTCAGCCCTGCGGCGTTCCCACTGGGAATATCTCCTGACACGGCTTCCATCCTCGAATTCCAGAGGATCAGGCAATGTTTCCAGTACCTCCAGTTCCTCAAGCTGAGGCATCTCCGGAGCCGGATAGGATTCTGCTGTATTTTCTCTGTCAAAGACCAGAGGGATATCGCTGCATGCTGTGATGAGGACTACAGCGGAAATTACATAAAGTGCTGATTTCAACGGGTTCATAATTTGTGGTTTTTAGTACTTACAATTTTAAAAAATAAATATGTATATGACTTGCAGAAACGCATCAAATTATTGCACTTTAGTACCATCGCCCGCTTTTGCAATACGGCTGTTGGATTTTTCATCACCATATAATTGACCGATCTTCAATATCAAAACAGAACGAGGTTACGTCTTTTGACGAAACCTCGTTCTGATATAACACTGATAATCAAGTTCTTGCAGAGAGCCATCACTGAGCCGGTTCATCAAGGCCAAGTTCAGGACGCTTCCTTGAAGAGAAGAAGAGCATGAGCGAGACTGCTATAGCAATCACTCCAAGCAGGATGAATATATATTCCGCATGGATGGCAGCCTGCACTTCCTGCACATGATTGCCGGCTTCCGTGATAGTATCGGTGAATATACGTCCGATATATATGGGAACAGCCCACATTCCGAGGTTCTGCACCCAATAGATCAGCGAATATGCAGTTCCGAGATTCTTCTCAGGGATGATCTTCGGAACAGACGGCCACATTGCCGACGGAACGAGGGAATATCCTATGCCGAGGAGGGCTATCGCCACATATGCATAAACCGGCACTCCCTGAGGAGCATATGTTATGATCAGATGAGACACCAGTACGAGGGCAGATCCCACGATCATCCAGAGAGTCGCCTTGCCGACCTTGTCAACCAGTGCTCCGAAGAGAGGGGTGAAGAGGATGGTGAAGAACGGGATCATGGCAAGAAGCACAGTCGCTATCTCAAGATCCACTCCGAAAAGCGGAAGGAGGATAGAGACTCCGAACTTCTTGAAACGGATGACACAGCAGTAGAATGTGACGCAGAGGATGGCGATCATAAGGAAGCGAGGATTGCTCAACACCTTCCATATGTCGGAAAATCTGAACTTGTCTTCCTCAGCCGTCTTGACCTTGTCGGTCTCTCCGGTCTCTTTGTCGAAACGGGCATCCATAGCCACGAAAACGGCCCAGAGGATGGTTCCCACGGCAAGGACAGCAAGTCCTATAAGTGCAGGCCTGTTCGTCTCGGCCAGAGTATAGATCTCACCTGCCGCCTTCTGCCTGACGATCATAGGGGCTACGAGGATGGCCGTCGCCGTTCCGAAACGTGCAATGGCAAGCTGAAGTCCCATGGCAAGGGCCATATTGCGTCCCTTGAACCATTTTGCTATCGACCTTGTTACAGAAACACCGGCGATCTCGCTGCCGAGTCCGAAAAGCATGCAGCCCGCATATGCCACTACAAGAGAGGTTTCCGGATTGAATCCTGCGGAAATCGCGAATGTCACGAGGGCCGCACCACCTGTCATCATTCCCACGAATATGGATCCGACAAGGCGTACACCGAACCTGTCAAGCAGGGCTCCGCATATTATGAGACCTCCCCATATGCACAGGAATGAATATCCGCTTGCATAGAAACCGTAATCTGCCATATCCCATCCGAGTTCGAGCATCTCCGGATTCTTGAAGAGCTCCGACAGGGACGAGAACATGTCGTCAAAGAAATATGACGCGAACATAGGAACAACAAGGCATGCCAGCGCAAGCCAGCATGCCCACTTGTTGTCCCTGATAGTCTTTTTCAGGGCTGACATGTTATTTCTTTATGTTAGGAAGTTCAAGTCCGTAACCCTTCTTCCTGTCTTCTGCCTTGAGGAGGAAAGACATGATGAACGCCAATACTCCGAATGAAGCGAAGATGATCATAGGCACCAAGTATCCTCCTGTTGCCTTGAGGGCGTTTCCGATAATGAGCGGAACGAAGCAGAGTCCTACATTCTGGATCCAGAAGATGAGCGAATAAGCGCTGCCGAGGATCACGGGATCGATAATCTTAGGAACTGATGGCCAGAGAGCTGCAGGAACGAGCGAGAATGACACTCCGAGAACCACGATGAGGAGGAGTGCGAACCACTTGTGAGGGAATGCAGGGAGGAGGAACGCGAAGCTGAGGTGGCATACTGTCATGATGATGGCACCGAGCATGAGCATTGTAGCGCCCTTTCCCTTTGTATCGAGGAATCCTCCGAGGAACGGAGTAAGAACCATTGCAAGGATAGGGAACCATCTGAAGAGATCCGCAGCCTCGGATGCAGGGATCTGAAGAGTTACCTCAAGGAAGTTTGTCGCATATCTCTGGAATGGGAAGATAGCAGAGTAATAGAGGACGCAGAGAAGGGCCACGATCCAGAACATCTTGCTTCTGAAGATCTTGCCGAGGTCGCTGACCTTGAATTCCTCACTTGATTCGCCACCGTCCACAAGGCCTTTCTGCTTGTCAAGCTTCGCATCCATTACAGAGAAAACGATGAAGTTGATGAGACCGATGAGAAGAAGAACCACGCAGAAGAGGATAGGAGCCTCGATGTTTCCGAACTTGTCGGCAAGACGAGGTGAAGCAGAAAGCACCGCGAACACGCCGAGACGTGCGATAGCCATCTCAAGACCCATTGCAAGGGCCATTTCCTTGCCGTCGAACCATTTTGCGATAGCCTTGGATACTGTGATTCCGGCCATTTCGCAGCCGCATCCGAAGATCATGAATCCGAGGGAAGCCATCTTCGCGCTGCCTGGAAGCGCAGTCCACCATGAACTGAGCCACTCGCAGAACGCCGTAGCCTGGAACCAGTCAGTGATTCCGATATACTTGATGGATGCTCCCACCACCATCAGCGAAGTGGAAAGGATACCCGTGAAACGTACTCCCATCTTGTCAAGAATGATTCCGGCAAGAATGAGGAAACCGCACACGTTAAGAATGTACTCAGAAGCCGCATATGTTCCGAAAACAGAGCTGTCCCATCCTCTTGACGCCTCCACGAGAGACTGGAGAGGTGACATTACATCGACGAACATATACGCAAAGAACATGGCAAGCGCGATGAGGATCAGCGCAGCCCATCTTGCAGCAAAGCTGTCATTTAGATACTTTTTGATTGTTTCTGCCATAATATTTGTATTTATTGTATTTTCAGATGATACACGATCTCATTTCCGGAGACACACAGGCCGAATCAAGAAATCTTTGCGAAGATAGCGTTTTTTTAGTACCTTCGCAAGTCAAACTGCTTTGAAGAACATATGGATCAGAACCATACGACATACACAATTCTGGAAAAGGTGGATTCACCGAAAGATATCAAAGGTCTCGGAATGGCGGAACTGAAACAGCTCTGCGCCGAGATCCGTCAGTATATGGTTGAATGCTGTTCTGTCAATCCGGGACACCTCGGTTCAAGCCTCGGTGCCGTGGAACTCATTGTAGGCCTTCATTATGTATATGATGCACCGGAAGACAAGATGGTGTTCGATGTAGGCCATCAGGCATATGCGCACAAGATCATCACAGGAAGACGCGAGGCGTTCAGGAAGAACAGGATGAAGGACGGAATCAGCGGATTCCCGAAGAGGTCCGAAAGCGTGTATGACGCATTCGGGGCAGGACATTCATCTACTTCCATCTCTGCAGCACTGGGATTTGCCGAGGCGGCAAAGCTTCAGGGACTTCACCAGAAAACAGTTGCCCTGATCGGAGACGGATCTCTCACCGGAGGGCTGGCGTTCGAGGGGCTGAACAACGCCGGAGCGAGCAAGGCAGACCTTCTTATAATCCTGAACGACAACAACATATCGATCGACAGGAACATAGGCGGGCTTCACGAATATCTTCTCCGGATAACCACCAACAAGAAATACAACCAGGCCAAGCGCCAGGTATGGGACTGCCTTGGTGAGGGATGGTTCAGAAACGCCATCCAGCGTATGGTCGGCAGCATGAAGTCATCACTGGTCAGCAGAAGCGGAGGAGATCTGTTCCAGGCTATGGGACTCAGATATTTCGGTCCGATCGACGGCAACGACATCGAGCAGGTGATCGACACCCTCAGGAGGCTCAAGGAGATAGGCGGCCCGCTGATCCTTCACACCCTGACCACAAAGGGCAAGGGCTATGCTCCGGCAGAGGCTAACCAGACCGTATGGCACGCTCCGGGAACATTTGACCCAGAAACAGGAGAAAGGATAAAGAGCGAGAAGGGTGTCAGCAGATATCAGGATGTTTTCGGACAGGTTCTTCTCGAACTGGCGAAAGAGAACCCTGAGGTAGTAGGAGTTACGCCTGCCATGGCCTCGGGATGCGGAATGAGCATTCTTGCCAGGGAAATGCCTGAAAGATTCTATGATGTCGGAATAGAAGAGGAACATGCCGTGACCTTCTCTGCAGGACTTGCAGCAGGAGGACTCAGGCCGTTCTGCAACATATATTCTTCATTCTCGCAAAGGGCATACGACCAGATAATCCACGACGTGGCTCTCCAGAACCTCCCGGTAATACTCTGTCTGGACAGAGGAGGAATCGTAGGAGAAGACGGCGCCACGCATCACGGATGCTATGACATGTCGATATACAGGACCATCCCCGGAGCCGTAATAGCCGCGCCGAAGGATGAAATCGAACTTAAGGACATGATGCACTCCGCTCTTAAAAGCGAGGGAGGCCCTTATATAATAAGGTATCCGAGAGGATATGGCGAAGGCAGGGACTGGATGTCACACAAAGCCGAAGTCCTTGAAACAGGCAAAGGCGAGCTGATGATGGAAGGATCCGAGATCGCAGTCATCGCTGCCGGCCCTATGGCAAACAGGGCAGCGGAAGCAGCGGAAAGGATGAAGGCTGAGACAGGATGGAATCCATCTGTATATAATATAAGGTATATAAAGCCTCTTGATACGGACATGATGAAAGAGATATCGGCTTCATGCAAGTCCGTGATAACGGTAGAAGACGGCAGCGTCATAGGAGGACTTCACGGTGCAGTGGCTGAATACATGGGCACTATGCAATCACCACTCCCCGTAAGAGCTATAGCCATTCCTGATACTTACCTGAGTCAGGGAACACAGAAGGAGCTTAGAGAGGAATGCAGTCTTACAACAGATGGAATATATGCCGCAATAGAGGATGAAATGAAAAAAATCTCAAAAAAAGTCTAAAAAGTTTTGGAGATTTAAAAATAATACCTACCTTTGCAATCCCGTTAAGGAAACATAATCTGAAACGGAAACAAAACAACAATGCCGATGTAGCTCAGTTGGCCAGAGCACGTGATTTGTAATCTCGGGGTCGTGGGTTCGATTCCCTCCATCGGCTCAAAAGTTCTTACGAGAATTTTGGGAGAATACCAGAGTGGCCAAATGGGGCAGACTGTAAATCTGCTGGTTTATACCTTCGGTGGTTCGAATCCATCTTCTCCCACTAGAAGCCCGACAAAATACCGATCGGGCTTTTACTTTGAAAAGGAATTTTTCAAAGAAACAAGCGGAAGTAGCTCAGTCGGTAGAGCATCAGCCTTCCAAGCTGAGGGTCGCGGGTTCGAACCTCGTCTTCCGCTCAAACTACGCCAGTGTAGCTCAGGGGTAGAGCGCTTCCTTGGTAAGGAAGAGGTCGTGAGTTCAATTCTCACCACCGGCTCTGCTTTTTTTGTTGTATATATACTTTAAATACATAAAGATATGGCTAAAGAAACCTTTAAAAGAGACAAACCACACGTTAACATTGGTACAATCGGCCACGTTGACCACGGTAAGACTACTTTGACAGCTGCAATTACAACTGTACTTGCTAAGGCTGGTCTTTCAGAGCTTCGTTCATTCGACTCTATCGACAACGCTCCAGAGGAGAAAGAGCGTGGTATCACTATCAACACTGCTCACGTTGAGTATCAGACTGCTAACCGTCACTACGCACACGTTGACTGCCCAGGTCACGCTGACTACGTAAAGAACATGGTTACTGGTGCTGCTCAGATGGACGGTGCGATCCTTGTTTGTGCTGCTACTGACGGTCCTATGCCTCAGACTCGTGAGCACATCCTTCTCGCTCGTCAGGTGAACGTTCCTAAGATCGTTGTATTCATGAACAAGGTTGACCTCGTTGACGATGAGGAAATGCTTGATCTCGTTGAGATGGAGCTCCGTGACCTTCTTTCATTCTACAACTTCGACGGTGACAACGCTCCTGTAATCCGCGGTTCTGCTCTTGGAGCACTTAACGGTGACCCACAGTGGGAGGCTAAGGTAATGGAGCTCATGGCAGCTGTTGATGAGTACGTTCCACTCCCTCCACGTGATATCGACAAGCCATTCCTCATGCCAATCGAGGATATCTTCTCTATCACAGGTCGTGGTACTGTAGCAATAGGTCGTATCGAGACAGGTGTCATCCACGTTGGTGACGAGGTGGAGATCGTAGGTCTTGGTGAGGAGCCTAAGAAGACAGTCGTAACAGGTGTCGAGATGTTCCGTAAGCTCCTTGATCAGGGTGAGGCTGGTGACAACGTAGGTCTTCTCCTCCGTGGTATCGACAAGAAGGAGATCAAGAGAGGTCAGGTACTCGCAAAGGTAGGTATGATCAAGCCTTACCAGAAGTTCGAGGCTTCTATTTACGTTCTTAAGAAGGATGAGGGTGGTCGTCATACTCCATTCCACAACCACTATCGTCCACAGTTCTTCATCCGTACTCTCGATATCACTGGTGAGATTTCACTCCCAGAGGGCGTAGAGATGGTAATGCCTGGTGACAACGTTCACATCACTGTAGATCTCATCTACCCAGTAGCTATCAACGAGGGTCTTCAGTTCGCAATCCGTGAGGGTGGTAGAACAGTAGGTGCTGGTCAGGTAACCAAGCTTATTGACTAATCACTGTCAACAATATCAGGTGGGTGCCTGAAAGCACCCACTTTCATAGGGGAATAGTATAAGGGTAGTACAGCGGTCTCCAAAACCGTTAGTCTGGGTTCGAATCCTGGTTCCCCTGCCAGAAAATATCAAAGGTTACGATTTGGTAATGTTTAACAGACGTTGCAACCCGCTTCCAATCTGCAATGTCCATTAAATGTAAAGATGAGAAAGTTTATCAACTATCTGAAAGAGTCATATGCTGAGATGACCAAGAAGGTAACTTGGCCTACTTGGGACAAATTGCAGAGTTCCGCTATCGTTGTGATGGTGGCTTCAGCTATTTTTGCCCTTGTGATCTTCGCGATTGACTTTGTTATTGAGGCCGCAATGAAATTTATCTATACTCTCTAATATACCACGATTATGAGCGAAAGCAGCAAGAAATGGTATGTATTGAGGGCAGCAGGCGGCAAAGAGAAAAAAGCCAAAGAGTATCTCGAAAAGGAAATTGAGAGATGTGGCCTTCAGGACCTGGTTTCACAGGTTCTTGTTCCAACCGAAAAAGTCTATAGGATCCGTGATGGAAAGCGTATCTGTACAGAGCGCCTTTTCTATCCTGGTTATGTGCTTATCGAAGCTGAACTTACAGGTGAGCTTCAGTACATCATCCGAAACGAAGTCCCTCACATGTCAGGCTTCCTCACAGAGAAGCGTGACGTGAAGAGAGGAGACGGAAAGTCTCAGGAAGAGAAGCTTCCTATACCACTCAGAGATGACGAGGTAAAGAGAATTCTCGGTGAGCAGGACGAAATGGCAGGAACAGAGGCAGAAACTGTCGTTGATTACATCCCTGGTGATGCAGTAAAGATCACAGACGGTCCTTTCAATGGATTTGACGGTACTGTAGAGGAGATCGTAGAAGACAGAAGCAAGCTTAAAGTCATGGTCATGATCTTCGGCAGAAAGACAATTTTGGAACTCAACTTTACACAGGTAACTAAAGAATAATCAGAATTATGGCAAAAGAAGTAGCTGGATTTATTAAACTCCAGATCAAAGGTGGCGCAGCTAATCCATCACCACCAGTTGGTCCAGCCCTCGGTTCGAAGGGTCTGAACATCATGGATTTCTGCAAGCAGTTCAATGCCCGTACGCAGGAAAGCGCAGGTAAGGTATTGCCAGTAGTGATCACTGTCTATAGCGACAAGTCATTCACTTTCGTAGTGAAGCAGCCGCCTGTAGCAGTACAGCTCAAAGAAGCTGCAAAAATCTCTGCAGGATCTGCTGAGCCAAACAGAAAGAAAGTCGGTACAATCACTTGGGATCAGGTGAAGGCTATTGCTGAGAGCAAGATGCCGGATATGAACTGCTTCACCCTCAAGTCAGCTATGACAATGGTGGCAGGTACCGCAAGAAGCATGGGTATCAAGGTAGAGGGAGAATTTCCTGAACTCTAAAAATCACACGCAACAATGGGTAAACTTACTAAAAATCAGAAGGCTGTAATCGCCAAGTACGATGCAGCAAAAGAGTATAAGCTTGCTGAGGCATGTGAACTTGTAAAGGAAATCACCTATACTAAGTTTGATGCATCTGTAGAGCTTCATGTAAACCTCGGTGTTGACCCACGTAAGGCTAACCAGATGGTTCGTGGCGTCGTTACTCTTCCACACGGAACAGGTAAGACTACACGCGTTCTCGTACTCTGTACTCCAGACAAGGAGAACGAGGCTAAGGAAGCTGGTGCTGACTTTGTAGGTCTTGACGAGTATATCGAGAAGATCAAGGGCGGTTGGACAGACGTTGACGTCATCATCTGTACACCATCGGTAATGGCTAAGGTGGGTATCATCGGTAGAATCCTCGGTCCAAGAGGTCTCATGCCAAACCCTAAGACCGGTACCGTTACAATGGAGATCGGAAAGGCTGTCAAGGAAGTAAAGGCTGGTAAGATCGACTTCAAGGTTGACAAGACCGGTATTGTTCACGCAGCTATCGGAAAGGTATCGTTCACAGGTGCTCAGATCTATGATAACGCAAAGGAGCTCCTTTCCGCTATCATCAAGCTTAAGCCACAGGCTCTCAAAGGTACATATATGAAGGGCGTAGCAATATGCTCTACAATGAGCCCTGGTATCACTGTAGATGTTAAATCAGTTGAGTAATAATGTGCTGTAAAATTTGAACGTTATGAGAAAAGAAGAAAAACTCGATATTATCAACGCGATTTCAGCACAGTTGGAGGAGACTCCTAACTTCTACATCACTGACATCGCAGGACTCAATGCTGAGAAGACACACGCTCTTCGCAAGGCTTGTTTCGAAGCTGGCGTAAAGCTCGTTGTCACTAAGAACACTCTCGTTACAAAGGTTCTCGAGGCTTCTGATAACGAGGAGATGAAGAAGCTCACTGAGGTGCTTGCAGGTCCTACTGCAATCATGTACACAGTAGCTCCTAACGCTCCTGCAAAGGTAATCAAGAAGTTCAGAGAGACAGGAAGCGAGAAGCCTGCTCTCAAGGGAGCATTCGTACAGGATTGGCCGGCATTCATCGGCGCAGACCAGCTTGATAACCTCTTCGCTATCAAGTCACGTGAGGAAATGATCGCAGACATCATCGGTCTCCTCCAGTCACCAATCCGCAACGTCATGTCAGCTCTTGAGCACAAGGATGACGACAAGGCTGAAGCAGCAGAATAATTTAAAGAAAACAAAAACAATTTTAAAAATATACAATTATGGCAGACATTAAAGCACTTGCAGAAGAGTTGGTAAACCTTACTGTAAAAGATGTACAGGAGCTTGCACAGATCCTCAAAGATGAGTACGGAATCGAGCCAGCAGCTGCAGCAGTAGTTGCAGTAGCAGGTCCAGCAGCAGCCGCTGAGGCTGAGCAGACAGAGTTCGACGTTATGCTTGTATCTCCAGGCGCAGCTAAGCTCGGCGTAGTTAAGGCTGTTAAGGAGGCTACAGGTCTCGGACTTAAGGAGGCTAAGGAGATCGTTGACAAGGCTCCGGTAGCTGTTAAGGAGAAAGTTTCTAAGGCAGAGGCTGAAGCACTTAAGGCTGCCCTCGAAGAGGCAGGAGCTGAAGTTGAGATTAAATAACTTCACCCCTTCCCCGAGATGGGAAAAAAGTCAGGTTTAGGGCCAAATAGGCCCTAAACCTTTTTGTCG
>JAFSBV010000085.1 GCA_017437125.1 Bacteroidales bacterium
CCCTTCGGGGTCGTATTTTCCTGCGCGTTCCTTGACGCCGGCCGTCCGGACGTACTGTCCTGCATCCGTAAAATCAAGTCCAACCACCTTAAATCAAGCTATCATGAATACAGGTAACTACATCCAGCTTTCAGGCAGACTTACAGCAGACGTTACTCCCAACGAAGGAAAGACATTCGCACGGTTCACGCTCGCGAAGAACTTCACCAAGGAAGGCAAGTCCTCGCGCTTCTTCCGCTGCGTGATATTCAGGAAGGAGTTCGATGATAATCAGCAGACCATCCCTTGGGACCTTCTCAAGAAGGGGCAGGAAGTCCTCCTTACAGGAAAGCTCCATCCGAATACCTGGACCGACAAGGACGGCACCGAGCATCAGGATATCGAGATAGTAGTGAACAAGATACGCGGTCTGGACGGGCAGTAGCCAGACTGCATGACTCTGACCGGCGTTCTGCCGGAACTTGCTTGCCGATCGGCACTGAGGAGCGTCGAGATGACGTGAACCTCTATCCCCCAGGAAGGTGACCTGAATAAGGTCGCCTTCTTTCTCATCCATCATCCCGCCGCACTCAACGTCCAGCAGCGTGGGCTTCTGCTCGGTGCTCACTTTCTGTCCCCGTGCTCCGCCCGGTTCGGCTCCGCCTCTCACAAAGTGATGCCGAACGCCGCTGGACGTTGACAGCCGTTTACTGTACGCCCTGTAATTCCGGTACAGAGGTGCTGTGCCTGAATTACGGGGCAAAGTTAAACGGCGGGCCAGACCGCATAAAGTTAGACAAAATGAAAAGAACGACAACATTAAAGGAAATCATCAGATCTGCGGATCATAGGATTGCAGTCATTGAGGAAGGACCTGATTTCGATGCCATGAGTGACGTGGAGATTCGCATAGCACTCTCCAGAAGACGACTCGAAAGGGTGTGCCTGGAACTCGCAGGCCGGGAGGAGAAGCTGTTTGTAAACGAGGTTGTCTACAGGATGGCAAGGACAGGAAACCGGATCTACAAGAAGAGGGAGATCAGGAATCTTATATATGCTTCAGGCAACTCCATAAGGATGAAGGATCATGTGCCCTTTATATACATAGACCAGATCCTGTCGATGTTCGGCATCGAGTGGACGAGGGATATGAATGACAGACTCAAGGAGTGGGCAGTCAGGCCGTCGATATTTAAGGCCGTGATAACAGGAAGGATATACAATGAAGAGACTCTCGTGAAACGCATCGCCTCCCAGATATATCGTATCAAGAATGTCGAATGGAAGGTATTGAGACGCTATCTCTGCACTATGTATCCCTATTTTTCGCTATATGACATAAATGTCTTTACGAAGGATTTTACATCCTCATTGAGAGTGATTCTGGAAGCCAACGAGGACCAGGATTACATCAGAAGATCCGAGCGACTGGAACTGATCCGTGACACCCTTCAGAATGCAGCCGTGCTTTCCAGGGTAATCAATCTGAAATGGTCCGAGAAAAGGATGCGGAATGAGCACATCAGGATGGTAAAGGAAATAATATCCCTGGATGAGAAAGGGAAATCAGAGGAACCGATATACGGGCAGACGGTGGAAGAGGAGCACATCAGTATGCTCAACAGCGAGAAGGAAGTGTTTCTTGAAGGAGTGTCAATGTCTCATTGCATATATACGAATTATTACTCCCGTATTAAGCAGGGCTTCTATATGGCATTCCATATGACCGCTCCTGAGGAGTGCACCATAGGGGTCGCGGTTGACGGAGAGGGGAACCCATATCTTCATCAGGCATACGGAATCAGGAATGCACGATGTGAGGAGACGACATACCAGATGATACGGGAGTTCGTGGACAGAAGACGTGAGGCCATAGCCGGCCTTCTCGGTGAGAAAAGAACGGCTTTGGGAGTTTCATAGACACCTGTATGTACAGATGACCTTCTCCTGGCGGTAACGCATGACAGAGGAAGATATGACAGGCGGCTGGGAGCCCCTTTCCCAGCCGCCTGATGACAGAAGTGGCTGTGCGACCGGCCACATTCTGTAATCTGTGAAAATAAATAGCGTGGACTGATACACGCTGTAGTCTCACGGCTTATCGAAGGCCTTCACCTTACAACGGAATCACGCCCACGCTAAACGCAGGCGCTCATGCACGTTGTCTCCAGGTTCATAAAGAGTTCGATAATTCTGAGACGGATCCAACAGCAAAAACGCTATGTATTATATATGTCTATGTTGTTTTTCCTTGCGGAGAATGCAAATATAGATTATTTCCTTCAAAAAATCTTCATTTATTCTTTATTCTTGTCTTCATCCTGTCAAACTTAAGGTCTTCTATACTCTTGATGCAGGATGCAATCGTCTGATACTCAATCGCAGATTATCTGTGATGTCAAACTTTAGGGTTTGTATGTCAAACTTATATTGGCTACCTTTATTTGATTTATGCCAGACCTGGGGTATATTGTCATAAACATATGGCTGTAATCCCAAAGACATGTGTAAATTTGTATCCGGCATCGGAGGTTATGGCACTGGCCGGTGCCCTATGCGTCCGATGACCCGATGGGAGCTCTTTTGTCACCCCGGATTTGCAGGAACCTGTGCGCGCACTCCTCAATCCATTGTTTCATCATACGGCCCCATTTACGTATGATGAAATACGCTATGCCAATTGGATGAGGAAC
>JAFSBV010000032.1 GCA_017437125.1 Bacteroidales bacterium
GAGCTGTTCTTGTAATTATGGCAGTAAAGATACTCTTAGAGCATATGTTCGTGTGATGATATTTCATAATTACATTTTACATACACGATGTCGCGTTCGTAGGTTTAGTTTATCCCATTGGCTATATACCCAAAACGGACTAAACTTATTTTTGCGGTGGCAGCACTCAAAAAAAGATGCTGACGAAAAGAGAAAGACGCTTAATCTTCTTTTTTCGCCAGCATTTGTCTTAAAAAATCAAAAAAAATACACCCAACCTTGATTTTTGGGTGTAAAAATGGGTGTAAATCTCGTAACTACTTGATTTACACCCTTATTGGCGGAGAGTGAGGGATTCGAACCCCCGGACCCGTTAAGATCAACGGTTTTCAAGACCGCCGCATTCGACCACTCTGCCAACTCTCCAATATGTTTCCCTTTCGTAAGGGAATGCAAAGGTACGAATAAATTTTATTTCTCCAAATTTATTTTCACTTTTTCTTTATTTTCCTCTTCCTTGGCGAAATATCGGTAGTGGAAAAGGATCAGATAGAATGATCCGCATGTCACACAGCTGTCAGCGAAATTGAATACAGCACCGAAGAAGGTACGCGGATATTCCATCCATGGAAGCTTATAGTCGAACAGAGGAAAATAGAACATGTCCACAACCTGTCCGAACATGAATGCGAAAGGTGCACCTGGAGTCACCGTTTCAGGCCATATGAGGCCATAGAAGAAGCAATCGACGATGTTTCCCATCGCACCGGCCGTTATCATGGTGAGACCCACAAGCACTCCGGTCGGAGTCTCCGGATTCTTGGCCAGCTTTCCAATCCAGCGGAACAGCACCACGAAAAGCACGATACGGAACAGAGACAGCAGGATCTTGCCCCACAGACCTCCGAAAGCCATGCCGAACGCCATTCCCTTATTGAGGACGAAATGGAGCTTGAACCAGTCTCCGATGACATCAATGGTCTCCCCCAGGTCCATATTTGTCTTGACCAGAACCTTGATGATCTGGTCAATGACAACTAATATGGCGCCGAGGATGAAAAGCTTTTTACCTTTTGAAAGCTTCATACGGACTATTTATTCTTGTTCATCATCTCCTTTGCCTCAACTGTAAGGGTTGCATGAGGCACAAGGCGAAGTCTCTCCTTAGGGATGAGCTTTCCTGTCATACGGCATACTCCGTATGTCTTGTTCTCGATCCTTATAAGGGCGGCTTCAAGATTCTGGATGAACTTGTACTGACGCTGGGCAAGAGCACCGGCCTCTTCCTTGGAAAGAGTCATCGCACCTTCTTCCATTACCTTGAAAGTAGGTGATGTATCTTCAATATCGTTGCTTGAATCGTGTGTGACGATGTCACGAAGAGTCTTGTATTCCTTCTTCGCCTTTTCAAGCATCTCAATGATAATGGCCTTGAACTCCTGGAGTTCCTCATCACTGTAACGGACCTTCACCTCAGGGGTGTTCTTTATTTCTTCTGCCATAGTGTTATTTGTTTTTATAGTTTAGTATTCTTGTTCAGATCCCTCGACAAGCTCGGGATTGCCCCGATCTCGGGATGTATATCAGCGTCTCGCAACCGAAATGCGGATCGAGCCCTCATTCCACTCGACCTCCGGAGCATCTCCGGCCTCTGCAAGAGGAGCAGCCTCAACTGAGAGCGCGAGAGTCTGAGCAGCAACATAATCCGCGAAATTAGCCATTGATGCGGCGATTTCAGCACCATCCTCACCGTCGGCATATATCTTTACGTCAATCTTGTCGGTCACGTCAAATCCACTGCTCTTACGGAGATTCTGGATACGGTTGATGAGCTCACGTGCCACACCCTCCTGCTTCAGAGCTTCCGTGATGGTGATATCAAGCGCGATAGTCATAGAACCTTCAGTTGCAACAAGCCAGCCAGGCATATCCTCTGAGGAAATTTCATAGTCGCCCTTATTGAGAGTGACATCGCCTGAAGGCAGGTTCAGAACATATCCCGTGCCAGAAGCCTCAGATGCCTGGATCGCATTGATCACATCCTGATCAAGTGTTCCGAATGCAGCCGCGATCTCCTTCATCTGCTTTCCGTAAATCTTTCCGAGAGTCTTGAAATTCGGCTTGATCTTCTTCGTGATGAGACCGGCTGTATCAGAAATGAATTCCGCCTCTTTTACATTCACTTCATTGAGTATCAGATTCTTTACAAGCTCAAGCTGCTCTTTTACATGCTCATCAAGAACAGGGATGATGATCTTTGAAAGCGGCTTGCGCACATTGATCTCAGCCTTGCGGCGAAGTGCAAGAACCATTGATGTAGCCCTCTGGGCAAGTGCCATACGCTCCTCGAGATCCTTGTCAACTACAGTCTCGTCATATGCAGGCATAGCCACATAGTGAACTGACTCCTCGCCCTCGACAAGGTCAAGGAAGAGACGGTCCATGAAGAACGGAGCAATCGGTGCGGCAAGCTTAGCAACGGCAACAAGCACCTGATAGAGTGTCTGATATGCCGAAAGCTTGTCAGTATCCATCGTACCGCCCCAGAAACGCTTTCTACCGAGACGTACATACCAGTTGCTGACATGGTCGCAGACAAAATCCTGGATCAGACGGCCGGCTGTGGTTATATCATAGTCCTCATAAGCGGCAACGACATCCTTCACGAGCGTATTGAGCAGTGAGATCACCCATCTGTCAATCTCAGGACGCTGGTCCATAGGGACAGCCTCTGTCGAAGGATCGAATCCGTCGATATTCGCATAGAGAGCGAAGAACGAATATGTATTGTACAATGTTCCGAAGAACTTGCGGCGCACCTCGTCAACACCGTTTGCATCAAAGCGGAGATTGTCCCAAGGCTGTGAATTGGTAAGCATATACCACCTCAACGCATCCGCTCCATATGTATCGAGAGCCCAGAACGGATCGACGGCATTGCCGAGTCTCTTACTCATCTTGTTACCGTCCTTATCAAGCACCAATCCATTGGAAATCACACGCTTAAACGCGCACTTGTCGCTCACCATGGTATTGATAGCATGGAGGGTATAGAACCATCCTCGGGTCTGATCGACACCCTCGGCGATAAAGTCAGCAGTGATGCCGAACTTCTCAGAGTCAAGGTTGCGGAGACCTTCCTGAGCATATGGCATGGCTCCTGAATCGAACCATACATCGATGAGGTCGAGCTCACGAACCATCTTCTTTCCGCTGTCGGAAACGAGGAAGATATTGTCAACATACGGACGGTGGATATCTATCTTGTCATAGTTCTCCTTCGACATGTCCTCCGGATCGAATCCCTTGGCTGCGAAAGGATTCTCTGTCATGAAGCCTGCTGCCACGGCTTTGTCTATTTCGGCATAAAGCTCCTTGATCGAACCGATGCACTTGGCTTCCTTTCCATCCTCTGTCTGCCAGATAGGAAGCGGCGTACCCCAGTAACGGCTTCTCGAAAGGTTCCAGTCCTGGATGTTCTCGAGCCATTTTCCGAAACGGCCCGTACCAGTTGATTCCGGTTTCCAAGTGATGGTATCATTGAGTTCCATCATCCTCTCGCGAACCGCTGTGGTCTTGATGAACCATGAGTTGAGCGGATAATAGAGCACAGGCTTGTCTGTACGCCAGCAGTGCGGATAGTTATGAGTATGCTTCTCGATGCGGAAAGCCTTGTTCTGCTGCTTGAGCATCACGCAGATGTCAACGTCAAGTGTAGGAGCATCTTCCGGAAGCTCTGCATCATATGCGTTCTTCACGTAGCGTCCGGCCCACTCGGCATAATCCGGTGACATGTTCGCAGCCGCATATTCAGGATCGAGATCCTCGATACGGAAGAAACGTCCGCGAAGGTCAACCTGAGCCTGAAGATCGCCGTTTCTATCGACTACCTGAAGTCCTGGAACGCCTGCAAGTCTTGCAACCTTGGCGTCATCGGCACCGAATGTAGGAGCGATATGAACGATACCTGTACCGTCCTCTGTAGTCACATAGTCACCAGGAATCACTCTGAATGCACCTTCTCCTGGGTTGAACCATGGAATGAGCTGCTCATAGCTGATACCCACGAGATCGGTTCCCTTGAGGGTTCCTTCAAGCACCTTGAAAGGAACGAGCTTGTCGCCAGGCTTGTAATCCTCAAGCTTGAGTTCGGCAGCCTTAGGGCTGAAATGGGCATTCACAAGGGCCTGAGCGACCACATAAAGGGCAGGCTGGCCTGTATATGGATTGAACGAAAGAACTCGTACATAGTCGATATTAGGGCCTACACAGAGGGCTGTATTCGACGGAAGAGTCCAAGGGGTGGTCGTCCATGCAAGGATATATGCAGGAACACCCTCGCTGAAGAGGAACTCGGACTTCTCGTCACGGATCACCGCGAACTGAGCCACGGCAGTAGTATCCTTCACGTCACGATAGCAGCCAGGCTGGTTGAGCTCATGAGTACTCAGACCTGTACCCGCTGCAGGAGAATACGGCTGGATGGACTTTCCTTTGTAAAGGAGACCCTTGTCATAGATCTTCTTGAGAAGATACCAGAGAGTCTCGATATAGCGGTTGTCATATGTGATGTACGGATCATTCATATCGACCCAATAGCCGACACGCTCCGTCATGTTCACCCACTCGGCAGTATATTTCATGACCTCCTTGCGGCAGGCATCATTATACTCCTCTACGCTGATCTTGGTTCCGATATCCTCCTTGGTGATGCCGAGCATCTTCTCCACTCCAAGCTCCACCGGAAGTCCGTGCGTATCCCATCCGGCACGGCGGTTCACCTTATATCCGCTCTGGGTCTTGTAACGGCAGATGGCGTCCTTGATGGAACGAGCCATGACATGATGTATGCCCGGCATACCATTGGCAGAAGGCGGGCCTTCGAAGAAAATGAATTCAGGGGCACCTTCTCTCAATTCAAGCGACTTCTCGAACGCATGGTTCTTTCTCCATCTGTCAAGCACCTCATTGCCTGTCGCAACGAGATCAAGACCTTTATACTCGGTAAATTTCATAGTATGATTGAAAATAATTATCTATTTTTGCATCCGGTTTCAAGGCCGGATTTTTTCAAACTGCAAATATACAATTTTTACGAGGAATATGAACATATTGGATATCATTCTTTTGATCTGCTTCGTTCCTGCCGTTGTGCAAGGTTTCAGAAAAGGCTTTATTTCCCAGGTGATAGCCATCATATCCATCATTGCTGGCGTATGGCTGTCGTTCCGTTTCGCCACTATCGTCAGCGGCTGGCTCGGACAGTATATCCAAGGTTCTGAGCAGGTAATGAAGATTGTAGCGTTCGCTCTCATTTTCATCGCTGTAATCGCGGTCCTGACTTTGGTTGGAAAGCTCCTGGAAGGTACGGTCAAGCTGATCATGCTCGGATGGCTGAACCGTCTTCTTGGAGTGGTATTCTCGCTTATCAGCGCAGGGCTAATCGTCGGGCTCGTGATAATGGCCTTCTGTTCGCTCAACAACACCTTCCAGTTCGTCAGCGAGGATGTATTGAATTCATCAGTCCTTTTCCCTCCCCTCAAGGACATGGCCTATACCGTTTTCCCATATCTGAAAGAACTCTTCTTCTGGAACAAATAAGAAAAAGATGGAAAGAATCATACTCATAGAGACCTCTACGGCACTGTGCTCTACCGCCCTGGCAGAGAACGGGGAAATCGTTTCATATCGCGAAAGCTCCGCGCCTAAGGCCCACGCCTCACTCACGGCTGTATTCATCCAGGAAATGCTCGCAGAGCGCGACTTGTCGCTCTCTGATTGCGATGCCATATGTGTAAGCAAAGGACCGGGATCATATACCGGCCTCAGAGTAGGTGTTTCCACTGCGAAGGGACTCTGTTTCGGAAGCGGAAAGCCTCTTCTTGCCGTCGGAACTCTCGACACCCTTGTCGCACAGGCCTCCGCAGAGCGTCTTTCTGACTCATTTGCATGTCATCCTGAGTTGCCTGCATGTCTTCCTGATAGTTCCTGTCATCCTGAGCGGAGCGAAGGATCTCCTTTCCGCTTCATCATCCCGATGATCGACGCCAGACGCATGGAGGTTTACACCGCCGTCTTCACAGCATCCGATCTGAACGGAGTTAGCCTCCTTTCAGACGATTCCGCTGCCACTCCAAGCGCATCAACTGCCTTCCCGAGCGAAGCAATTGTCATCCCGAGCGAAGCAATTGTCATCCCGAGCGAAGCCGAGGGATCTACACACTATACCCAGACCACGGAAACCGCCCCTATGATCATAGACGAAAACAGCTTTGCAGAATACCTGGAGCAGGGTCCTTGTCTATTCATCGGAGACGGAGCCGGCAAATGTGCCGATGTCATAAAGCACCCGAACGCCCGCTTCTGCCAGTGCCAGCCTAAGGCATCCTCGATGTTGGAACCAGCTTTGGCAGCCTTCCGCGCCGGAGACTTCAAGGACGTAGCCTACTTCGAACCGTTCTACCTAAAGGAATTTGTCGCGACAGTCAGCAAAAAGAATCTCTGGTAGCGGCTCCCAGAAACACCATAGAACACCCGGAAAAAACATAGGACCCGAACCAAATTCCCAAACAAAGAATCTGGTTCAGGTCCTCCTCTCCATATCTTCTACAACGAAGCGCCTCTCAGTCCCTCCAGAACCGCCTCGCCAAAACCATTCTTGCAAATACCACCATCCCTCCCCCAGCGAAACCTTTCTCAGCATCCCCACATCCGCCCCGCTACCCCAAAACCACCTATTTCCAGCTAATTACTCCAGCGAAGCCTTCCTCTGCCAGCCAACAACCGCTTCGCTACCGAAAAACAGCCCAAAACACCCTTCTGGGCACAGCGAAGCGAACCACAGACTACCCACCTCCGCCTCGCTACTTAATAATTCATAGCAAGACAACGGGCAACCTGAGCCCTCGGAAGACCAAGATCCCGGCAAAGCATCTCCGCCAGACGCGCTTTCTCCTGCGGCAACAACATATATACAGACTCCCACCCCATAGCAGGAAGAATCTCATTATCAATCTTTTCGCACAAGATCAAATCATCCATAGCACGATAGTCAGCCCGTCCATGCTCAAAAGCAAGCATCTGAGACATCGATTGATAACCGATACCCTTTTCAATGACGTCTAACGTAACAGGAGCACCAGACAACATATCCTTTTCCTGTTCCCTCTGCCATTCCTCTCCCGAAAGACGATTCATATAGTACAAGAATGCCCTGGGCGTCATAAACATATGTTCCACATCTGAAACATCCAGAACTTTTTCCCGAAGAATCAGACCATTCTTCCCCATCGCATACCCACTCGGACAACTCCTATGATCTGGCAGATACCTATGGTAAAGATATTCCGGAAGATAATCCTGACAATCGTCCCGTCCCAAAGCATCTCTAAAAAGTGCTCTCGCTGAAGAATGGCTGTATTCAAAAGGCGTAGAAGTAACACCATGATGGACAGGATTGCGCAGTGTATAACTAAGTGCAGCCAACTTATGGTACAAGCCTTCCAATTCGATTATAAACGGCGGGCGCAAAAACAAAGAACCCCTACGTAAATACTTGCTGTTAAAGTACCTCGTATAAGTATATCGCTGCATCGTCACAACCTCCTTCGGACATGCCGTACGCAAGCATTCATGAACATGGTTTGACATAATGGCATCAGCAAGAAGAGACGACTCCGTCTTTGCAACCGCCAGAGCCAATGCATTGAAATAGTAAACATAGTCCTCTTCATCCCTACAGCAGACCTCGTTCCCGGAGGACAAACAAATATGATAAGCCTTTTTCATGACCGCAAAGTTCACGACAGTTATCCGTTTACCGAAAAAGAATACGGATAATTTTTAAAAACGGCCTCAGAACAAACCTGAATGCACATTTTGGAATAAGGATTTGTTTGATTTTTAGAAAAAATAAAACGAAATGTTCCACAAAAAGGCGTGGAACACTCAGTTCACTCAGAGAAGCCTCGCTATTGAAACTCACCTATTAACAGCCAGATTTCCCCAGCGAAGCCTTTCTCAGTCTGATCAGAAGCGCTTCGCCCAGAACATTCGAACATTCCAGCCAAAACAAACTTTCTCCCCCCCCAGCGAAGCATTTCTCTGCACCTGCACAACCGCCTCGCTATACACAAACAGCGGAATCCACACCAAATCCCATATCGAAGCGCACGTCCCTCTACCCACAGCCGCCTCGCCACACCGACAACAAGATAACCAGTACTTTGTGACAAAAAATAGGGACGAAATGCAGTCGTATAAAAATGGAAATATTGTTTTTCTATAAAAGAATGTCATGCCATCTGGCAAACTTTGCATCAAAATGGTTAATCAAGTCCAATAAATGATGTAAGACATGGAAGAAAAAGTTGAAATCATCTGACTGATGCACTCAAAAGGCATGAGTAAAAGAAACCGTTGCGAAATAAAGTACCATAAATCCAGTATAAGTGCCCATATAAAAGCTTAGGCCTGGTTCAGAGAATCAAGCGATAATCCGAACCAGGCCCTTGAAATGTCAACATGGTTCGGATATTCAAGCATAAATCCGAACCGGCCATCAACGTCTTATTTTGTAAGTCTGTCGAGAAGCTTTCTCAGAGACTTTTCATCAACTACCTGACCGTCAACAAGTTCACCATCGGAAATAATGAATACAGATGGGAGTGAACCGATGTTGTAGGTCATCACATATGGAGAATCCGCGCCGCGGATATCGCATACGTTTACCCATGGAAGATCCTGCTGCTTGACAACCTGCGCCCAACCGGTCTTGTCAGGGTCAAGAGCGACCTGATATATCTCGAATCCCCTTCCATTATAGTCATCATAAAGTGACTTCAGGACATCAAGGTTGAACATCTTCTGGCTTGCATCAGCAGCGCTCCAGAAATAGATCATTATCACCTTGGAATCAACCTCGCTGAGCTTTACCTTCTCACCCTTGATGTCCGGGAGTTCGATGTCAGGATATCCGACTTCCTGGGCATTCATGATGGCTGATTCGAGTTCAAGGAAACCGAATCTTCTCTCTGCCTCCTTTCTGAGTGCCTTCACGTATTTCGAATCAGGATAAACCGTTGCAAGTGAATCCGATACATTCACGAAATGGATGGCATCAGTAGTCTGGCTGAAGACAGGAAGGTCTGCACCGAAGTTCTGGTAGAGAACAGGAACCGCAGTAAGGGATGTGCTGTTCTGAAGAATGTAGAGGACACGGCTTCGATAATAATCGACGTATTCCTTTCCGATGGCTCTTCTGAGCTCGGCGAGTTCCTTGTCGGATGCATTATCCATCTTCGCGGCAATGCTGCTGAGACGTCCGATTGCCGCAGCATAATCCTTCTCCACCTGTGCGAGCTTCTGCGACTCCTCCGAGCCCTCAACGGTATAGTTGCCGAGGGTATCGGCAGAAACGCTTACATTGTCGCCGGCCTCAAGAAGAAGGGATGCGATCTTTGTTTCGTTATGGAAAAGATACACGAATTCAGGCTGTCCTTTCTCTATCTCTACCTTATATGAGAATCTTCCCGATGCATCTGTCGATACAGTATCGAGGATCTCATATCTGTTGACATCCAGAAGCTTGACGATCACTTCCGTTGACGGAGCCGACTCTATGGTTCCGTTTATCTTTGCAGATGGCGTACATGCCGCCATGACGGCAGCAGCCATGATAATAAGTACTTTACTGAATCTTGACATATTCATTGTAGATTGAATCAGCGATCTCTGCGAATTCCGCTGGAGAAAGCTCGAGTTTCTTTTTTCTGAAATCCATATCTGCCTCTGTCTGAAGCGGCACAAGATGGATATGGGTGTGAGGCACCTCCATGCCGAGTACGGCCACACCGACCCTCTGGCAAGGGATTGCAGCCTTTATCGCATGAGCTACCTGTCTTGCAAAAGCGCAGAGGCCCATGTATGTCTTCTCGTCAAGGTTGAAGATATAGTCGTCCTCTACATTCTTAGGGATCACGAGAGTGTGTCCCTTCGCCATAGGTGCGATATCGAGAAAAGCATAGAACTCCTCGTTTTCAGCCACCTTGTACGACGGTATATCGCCGTTGGCAATCTTTGTGAAAATCGTTGACATATCGTTAGAGTGTAATATCCAGGATCTCGAACTTAAGGATTCCGGCAGGAACCTTGGCCTCAACGATTTCACCCACTCCGTGGCCCATAAGAGCCTGTCCGATAGGGGTCTTTGCAGCAAGCTTGCCGGCCATGAAGTCTGCCTCATTCTCGCTTACGAGAGTGAAGGTCATAATCTGGTTTGTCGTGAGGTTCTTGACCTTTACCTTATTGAGCATCTGCACCTTGTCGGTTCCTATCTGCGACTCGTCGATAACGCGTGCATTGGCAACAAGGTTCTGAAGCTTCGCTATATTAAGTTCAAGAAGTCCCTGAGCCTCCCTTGCAGCCTCATACTCAGCATTTTCGGACAGGTCACCCTTATCCCTTGCCTCTGCGATCGCCGCAGAGATTACAGGACGCTGTGCGATTGCCTCGGCAAGCTCCTTCTTCAACTTGTCAAGACCCTCCTGGGTCATGTACTGTAGTGCCATAATTATTTCTTTTATCTTTTGTTTTTACTTAAAATTTCGGTTTCATTATCTCGGAGTAGATCACCAGTTTCTTTGGGTCGATCTTCTCTTGCTTCTTCTTCTTTTCCTCTTCAACCAAAAGCGGTTTCCTGCTCACGGCAGGTCTGCCTTCCACTGACGGCACAGGTCTTTCATATACGGGCTTATAAAGAGGTTCCGGTTTTCTTACAGGTACCTGCACCGGAGGCACATATGTGATCTGACCGTCGTCGTCATATTCTACATCATCATCTTCAGGCTCAACGTCGTCCGACGCTTCTTCTGCGCCGAAAGCCTCAGCTATCTTGCGCATTTTCTCTGCCCGGGCATCCTGTCCGGACTGCTCGAATTTCCTGCCTATCAGCTTGAATATGAGAGGCAGAAGAATGAATAGAAGACCGATGATCGTTTCCATAATATGTTGTTTAGATCCCTCGACAAGCTCGGGATGACATTATTCCTGCTCGGGATGACATAGCAGGTTCAGACAGGCGTCTCTGTCCTTTTCCAGCTGCACCTTCAGGTCATCCAGGGAATCGAACCGCACCTCATCCCTTATCTTTCCGATGAAGGTGAGATGAAGGTCGAGTCCGTATATATCCTCGTCAAATCCGAAGATATTGGTCTCTATCGTGCGGCCGTTTCCGGCTCCGACAGTAGGTCTGTAACCGATGTTGCACATGCCGTACAGGTGTCTTCCGAGAGTCTCTACCCTTACGAAATATACACCGTTGCCCGGCACGAGCTTCAATGGTTCATAAAGCTGCATGTTAGCTGTAGGGAATCCTATCGTCCTCCCTATCCTGTTGCCGGAAACGACTACTCCGTGGAGTCCGTAATCATATCCCAGCATTTCCGCCGCTCCCTTCACATCTCCAGCCTCAAGCCTTTCACGGATCTTGGTAGAGCTCACGGCATAGCCCTTTTCCGATGGCACCATTTCAGTCCTTATGACCTCGAGCCCGAGGCTTTCAGCCGTCCTGGCCACCTCATCCGTCCCTTTGGCATCACCGCCTATCCTGTTGTCATAACCAAGCAGGATAGCCTTAGCGCCATATTTTTCCATCAGATGACGCAGATAATACTCCGTCGTCCATGTGCTGAAGTCCTTCGTGAACTGAAGTACCTCAACATGATCAACACCCAGGTCATGAAGCATCTGCTTTTTTTCCGCAAGTGTGGTAAGAAGCCTGAGCGAGCGGGCTTCCTTTTGCAGCACATTACGGGGATGCGGCCAGAATGTTATGACCATGCTTTCATCCCCGCGTACTGCTGCAGCTTCAGTCAGCTGCTGTATTACAAGACGGTGTCCGACGTGGACACCGTCGAAGAATCCGGTTGCTACAACCATCTTACAAGCTCGAAGTCCTGTCTGTGAGGAAGCTTCGCATTCTTGGCATAGATACGGCCTGCTACCTGGTAGATGCCAGATCTGTCAGGGTTGATCGAAGCGGCATACTTAGCCACTCCGTCTGCTGATTCTACAGGTGTGAAGTCGTACTTCTCCTGGATGTGGAGTCTGCCCTTCTTGTCGAATGTAGCGAAGAGAAGCTCTACACCTACCTCATCTGCATTGAGGTCACCGATATTGAGGACGATCTCACCGTTGAATGCTGTTCCGATAGCGAAATCATCGCTGTTGCTGTCAGGCATGGTCACTGAAACAACCTCGACATTCTTCCACTCACGGCGGAGTCTCTTCTTCCATGCAGCGATCTCGCGAGCCTCAGCATAATCGTCAGCCACGATACCGTCAACACGTGCAGCCTGAGGTACATAGTACTGCTCGATGTAGTCTGTGAGCATACGGTTTGTGGTGAAGTTGCATGCTACCTGAGCCACGCAGTTCTTGATATACTCGATCCAGTCTGCCGAACGACCGGTAGAAAGGCTCTTGTTGTAGAATGTAGGAGCGATTTCGTTCTCGATGATATTATAGATTGTTGCAGCATCAAGCTCGTCCTGATAGTTCTGGTCGTCATATGTACGCTCCATAGGGAGTGCCCAGCCGGCGCCCTGCTTGTAGCCCTCGACCCACCATCCGTCGAGTACTGAGAAGTGCATTACGCCGTTCATGGCAGCCTTCTCTCCTGATGTACCAGAGGCCTCGAGAGGACGTGTAGGGTTGTTCATCCATACATCGACACCCTGTACGAGATACTTGGCAACTGCGATGTCATAGTTAGGAACGAATACGATCTTACCGATGAAACGTGGCTGCTTTGAGATGTCCACGATCATCTTGATGAGATCCTGACCTGCCTTGTCTGCAGGGTGAGCCTTTCCTGCGAAGAGGAACTGTACCGGCTGCTTAGGATCGTTCACGATCTCTGCAAGTCTGTCGAGGTCACGGAAAAGGAGGTGAGCTCTCTTGTATGTAGCGAAACGACGTGCGAAACCGATTGTAAGTACGTCATCACGGAGAGTCTCCTTGATTGTAACCACCTGCTTAGGTGAATAGTGGCTTGCTGCAGCAGGGTCAGAGAGTCTTCTCTTCACCTCTTCGATGAGCTTCTTGCGAAGACCTGTACGGATGTTCCATACCTCTTCGTCAGAGATCTTGTATATTCCGTCGAAGCAAGACTTGTCATAGTGATGTGTCTTGAACTCCTCGCCGAATACTCTTGCGTGAACCTCCTTCCACTCAGGAGCTGTCCATGTAGGATAGTGGACACCGTTAGTGACGTAGCTTACGTGAAGCTCCTCAGGGAGGTAACCTGGCCACATGTGTCCGAGGATGTCCTTGCTGACCTCGCCATGGAGCCATGAAACGCCGTTCACGCCCTGTGAGATGTTTGCTGCGAGGATAGACATAGAGAACTTCTCGTTAACGTCCGCACCATTGTTCTTTCCGAGGCCCATCATAGTCTCCCAGTCGATCTTGAGGCGCTGAGGATAGTGGCCGATGTACTTGCGGAGAAGGCCTTCGTCGAATGCGTCATGACCTGCAGGTACCGGAGTATGTGTAGTGAAGAGTGATGATGCCCTTACAACTTCGAGAGCCTCCTGGAACTCGAGGTTCTGCTCTGCGATGAGCTCGCGGAGACGTTCGAGACCGATGAATGCGGCATGTCCCTCGTTGCAGTGGTAAACCTGAGGTGCGAAGCCGAGCTTGCGGAGTGCGCGGATACCGCCGACACCGAGAAGAAGCTCCTGCTTGAGACGGTTCTCCCAGTCTCCACCATAAAGGTTGTAAGTGATTGACCTGTCTTCAGGAAGGTTCTCAGGAATATCTGTATCGAGGAGGTAGAGCTCTGTACGGCCTACGTCAACTCTCCAGAGGCGTGCATTGAGGTTACGTCCAGGGAAGGCAACGCTGATTGTCATCCAGTTACCGTTCTCGTCACGTACTGGAGTTGCAGGGATCTTGTTGAAGTCCTGTGCAACGTCCTCTGCAACCTGCTCGCCATGAGCGGTAAGCTTCTGGTTGAAGTATCCGAAACGGTAGAGAAGACCTACAGCCACGAGGTTTGTGTTCATGTCCGATGTCTCCTTGATGTAGTCACCGGCAAGGATACCGAGACCGCCTGAATAGATCTTGAGCGATGTGTCAAGACCATACTCCATACAGAAGTATGCCACTGAAGGAGTTGTACGCTCTGCCTTGAGGGCCATGTATGTATTGAACTCGTCCATCACGATCTTGAGATCCGCGAGGAACTTGGTATCCTTCTCGAGCTTCTGATATCTCTTGAGGCTCACCTTGTCGAGCATGGCGATAGGGTTCTGGCCTGAAGCCTCCCATGCCTGTGGGTCAATAGATGCAAAGAGGTTCTTTGCTGATTCGTTCCAGCACCACCAAAGGTTCTTGGAAAGTATTTCGAGGTCTTTAAGTGAATCCGGAAGGTGACGTGTCACGATCACGCTGTTCCAGGTCGGCTGATTTACTTCAAATTTTCTGTATTCCATGTTTTTATCATTCCTTATCGACGGATATGATCCGTTGACTTCAATTAATTTCTCCAAAGCCTTGGAATAGGCTTCCTTGTAATATGATATATTGTTCTGCCAAAGGGCGATCTCAGAGACCTCCTTTGCATTCTGCATATATTTCCTTCTGCTGTCCTTGCGGAGCGAAGCTATCTCCATCACACGCTGTGCCACACCATCAACGACCTCGAAGTAATTCGAGTCGCTTCTGTCAATCACCGTGATGCCCGGATGCTTCTTTCCGTAATGGGTACGTACCCAGAGGCCGAATCCTGCAAGAGTGGTTGTAAGGGTTGGAACCCTGAACGCAAGGCTCTCGAGAGGTGTATAGCCCCAAGGCTCGTAATATGACGGGAACAATGTGAGGTCGAGGCCTGCAAGAAGATCATAATACGGCATGTTGAAGATACCGTCATTGCCATTGAGATATGAAGGGATGAAATATACCTTCACCTTGTCTCCTATGGCATTGTTGATATGCAGTTCGTTCAGACGCCTTGTCACATTGTCATATTCAGGATTCATCAGATAGTGCGATGTCCTTGTCATATATGATGATCCGTTGCCTGCGAGCTTTGCAAGAAGCTGCTTGTCAGGACCGTTATGGCCTGAAGGGATCATGATGAAGGCATGTACGCACTTGCCCTTGAATTCCGTATGATTGAGCTTGTCGATCGCGTCGATGAACACATCGATTCCCTTGTTCTTCCACTCGTAACGTCCTCCGATTCCCACGAGAACCGCATTATCCGGAACATCTTCGCCACACATGGCAGAAGCCACTGTCATGAGCTTCTTCCTTGCCTTCTCGCGGAGAGCCTCATATTCCTCATCAGTCGCAGGAGTGAAGCTCGGCTCGAATCCGTTAGGTGTCACCACATCCACCGGTCTTCCGAGGAACTGACGGCACTCCTGAGCTGTTATGTCGCTGACTGTCGTGAAGACGTCACTGTTCTCGGCAGCCTTCTTCTCAAGCGAATGTCTCGCAACGACATTGAACTGTCTGGCCTTTTCATCAGAATTATAGCCATGGAGTCCGTCATAAAGAGGAAGATTGTTTCCGGCGATACATCTTCCGATAACTGTAGCATGAGTCGTAAAGACCGTAGCCACAGGTACTTTTGCAGCCTTCAGATAAAGAAGGCCGGTTCCGGTCATCCACTCATGGAACTGAGCGACGACCTTGTCAGACGATTCAAGATTGAATCTGTAGAAACTTTCGATAACCCTACCGGCCGCATAACCGAACAATGCAGACTCACGGTAGTCCCAGTTTCCTGTAAGAGAATCCACTCCGAACTTCTTCCAGAATTCGGTAAGGATCTCATTCTGACGTGTAAGGAACTGCTTGAAATCCACCAGGATTGCAGTAGGCTTTCCTGGCACGTTCCATCTTCCTACACGTACTCTCAGTCCTTCTGAAGCCGCCTGTACCTTCCAGGCCCTGTAGAGTACAGGATCTTCGATGAAGTCAGGATTGCCGGCCTCATCCATCCACACATCCGGTCCGACCATGATGTGGTGTCTTTTGTACTCGCTCTTCAGGTAAAGGGACTTGGTGGCGATCACTGTATAGATACCGCCCACCTTGTTACACACTTCCCAACTAACCTCAAACAGATAATCAGGCTTGATAAGTTCTGTTTTCATTATGTATTGATAAATTATTTATTTACCCCGGCCGGAACCTCATCTCGATTCCGTCCGGGGATATATTATTCAGGGTAAAAACCCGCTGTGTCCAAGTCAGCTGTTATTTCTTCGCTGTCTTCTTAGCTGCCGGCTTCTTTGCCTTAGGCTCTGCTTTCTTTGCAGATGCCTTAGGTGCTGCTTTCTTCGCAGCAGCCTTCTTTACTGGAGCCTTGGCTGCTTTTGCGGCTGCAAAGTTAACATCTGAAACGGAAATTGCATCATCAACTCGCAAAATAAAATCACTAAGAACGTTCATATAATTGATAAACGCCTCATATGGAGTATCATACGGGTTGAAATATTTATGCACAGCTCCGTCCGAGAAGAACTTTGTACACATATAGTAGAAGTGGTCGCTCTCCTGGAGATGACCGAAATCCGACCAAAGAGCCTCGTCATTGAGAAGAGCAAGCTTCTCAGCCTGGTCATTGAGCTTGTTGAACGCATCGTTCTGAAGCTCGTTTCCGAGCCATGCAGTAACGTCACGCTCCTCGTCTGCCCATGAAATAGGATCCATCACATCAAGATCACCTACAGGACGATGCTTCTTGGCTGCCTGTGTAGGGGTAACGAACTCGAATTCGCCATCCTTGATCACGATCTCAGGAAGAGCCCTCATGAAGTCGAAGATTCCGCTTGCAGCCTTCTGGTGCTCGCCGAATGTCTCATAATCCATGAAGAGGTTCACGATCTCATCGTTCTGAGCAGCTGCCTTGATCCATGAGAGATACTTCTCACATGTAAGAGGCCAGTCTGACCATCCTCTATCAGAGAAACGGAATGCGATGTCATCGCTGAGGCTTGAGTTCTTGAGGAGGAGCTTGAGGCTTGGAGCCTGAGCACAGCTGTAGAGGAAGTTAGGACTCTTCCATCCGAGGACGTGCCTTGCACCTTCTGTAAGCATGGTCTTGAAGCCCATGTCGTAAACCATCTCACCGATAGCGTCGGAATAGATGAGCTCTGTGTTGCGGAAAGCCTTAGGAGTCACACCGAAATAATGCTCGATGGCTGCCTTGTGCTTGAGCACCTGGTTCTTGAACTCGATAGGTGAAGCAAGCGATGCAAGCGAGTGATAATAAGTCTCTGAAAGGAACTCTACGCTACCTGTCTGAGCAAGCTTGCGGAAGCTCTCGATCACTTCAGGAGCATATCTGTCGAACTGCTCGAGAACTGAACCTGAAATCGAGAACGCCACCTTGAACGCACCCTTGTTTGCCTCGATAAGCTCAAGAAGAAGGGCATTCATAGGAAGATAGCACTTCTGGGCTACCCTGCGGAGGATGGTCCTGTTCGCGAAATCGTCATAGTAATGAGAATCCTTTCCGATGTCAAAGAATCTGTATAATCTCAATCTATTTGGCTGATGTACCTGAAAATACAGACATATACTCTTTTTCATAATTATGGTTATTTTTAGTTTTTGTCAATTACTTCCTGATAAATACCTTTGATCTTGGCAGCAACATCGTTCCACTTGATGCTGTTAACCTCATCATATCCGCAACGTGCTGCGAGCTGCGAGATTGCAGGATACTGGAGGAGTCCGTAGATCGCGTCAGACATTGCGTCAACATCCCAGAAGTCCACCTTGAGGGCGTACTTCAGGATCTCGGCACAGCCGGACTGCTTTGAAATGATAGAAGGCACGTTGGTCTGCATGGCCTCGAGAGGAGAGATTCCGAATGGCTCCGAAATCGAAGGCATCACATATACGTCCGAAAGTGCGAACATCTTGTGAACCTCCTTTCCACGAAGGAAGCCTGTGAAATGGAATCTGTCAGATATTCCGAGTCGTGCGACGTGACGGATACACCTGTTGAGCATATCACCGCTTCCGGCCATCACGAAACGAACGTTATTACATCTCTTGAGAACCTTTGCGGCAGCCTCGATGAAATACTCCGGTCCCTTCTGATAGGTGACGCGTCCAAGGAAGGTAACGACCTTCTCCTTCACGTTCCTCTCGACCTCGAGTTTCTCACGACCGCTGAAGTCAACGGCATTATGTACCGCAACAACCTTATCAGGATCGATACCGTAACGATTGATACAGATATTTCTTGTAAGCTCACTCACTGCCATCACCTTGTCTGCAGCCATCATACCCTTTGTCTCAAGGTCAACCACGCGTGTGTCAACCTGATCATCGCTTGCACGGTCATATGATGTGGCATGCATGTGTACCACGAGCGGTTTGCCGGTAAGCTGCTTTGCAGCGATACCTGCGAGATATGTGAGCCAGTCATGCGCATGGATCACATCGAACTGATCCTTGTACTGCATGGCGATGGTCGCGCCTACCATGGCGTAGCGTGCGACCTCTTCCATGAGGTTGGCTCCATATTTTCCGGAGAACTTGTATTTCTGGCCATACTGGACACGGAAGCCCTTGATCTGCCTCTTGCGCTCTTCCTCGACGATTGTCTTGAAGTCGCTTGGATCAACGTAAGGGACCATGTTTGTGCCGATGTGCACGAACTGCACCTTTCCGAGGAATTCATCGACTGTAGCGCTTACGGTATCAACCGCAACATCGCTGGCATTGATGATCTTCACTGCGCTCTCGTCCTCGTCACCCGAAGCCGAAGGCATCACGAAAAGTACATCCACATCGTTGTACGCAAGACCTTTGGTCATACCGTAACATGCTGTTCCGAGACCTCCTGCGATATGAGGAGGGAACTCCCATCCGAACATCAGAACTCTCATTACCTGTCCTCCTTCTTATACTGGTTCATAATATATTCAATGCGCAGGAGAGCAGCCGTACTCATGGCTGAAGCGATCGCTCCGTGCGGCTCGTGTGGAGGGTCTCCGTCATAAAGCTCGGAGAATGCTCCGACACCATGTTTGCTGATGTCCTCGAAGAAGCCCTCAACAAGATACTTCGCCCTTCCGTAGAAAGTCTCGCCCATCATCCTGAAGCAAAGGTCGATATATGGTGCGAGAAGTGCAGGGAATGCACATCCCTGGTGATATGCAAGGTCGCGGTCGATCTGCGATCCCTCGTAAACACCCCTGTATGCCTCGTTTCTTGGAGAAAGTGACCTGAGTCCCCTCTTTGTCAAGAGTTCGTCATTGATAGTCATGACAACTTCAGAAATGATCTCATCGTCAACTGGGCAGTATTCAAGATATATAGGGAAGAGGATGTTAGGTCTTACAGCCTGATCGACAGGACCGTTTCCAACATAGTCAACAAGGTATCCCCATTCCTCTCTCCAGAATGTAGGCTGGAAATTCTGCTTCACAAGGTCGCGTACCGGAGTCCAGCGTGCTGCGAACTCGCTTGTCCTCGGACCGTACTTGTTCTCCATGTCGATGGCGAAGCAGAGGGCGTTGTACCAGAATGCGTTGGTCTCTATCTGATAACCAGCTCTTTCGGTTACAGGACGTCCATATACATATGCGTTCATCCAAGAGAGTGCTACTCCGTCCATCTGAGCCCAGAGAAGACCGTTCGGATGCATTGCGATCTCCTTTCTGCGGCCAGGAGCATAGCTTTCGATGATTCCCTTGAGGGTCTCGCCGTACTTCTTCCATACATGCTTCTCCTTGCCGCTGAAGCGGATATACTGCTGGAGAGTCTCAGTAAGGCGGAGAGGTGCCTCACACTGGGTAGTGCGGTGGAAAAGTCTTTCCTGCTCGTCTGCGATGAGGGTGTCGAGAATCTTTTCGAACTCGTCACAGTCACCGTTTGCGAAGATTGTAAGACCAGGAAGTGAAACTATGGTCTCACGGAGAAGACCTGTCTCGAGCCATGAGAAGCCGGCATTGATCTGAGCCCTGCTTCCTTTATGGCACTTGAACATTTCCGCATTGTGAACGAGAAGGTCGTGATATGTCTCGATGGAATCCATCTTCTTGAGAGTATCAGTGAACTTTCTCTTGAGTCCTCTTGGATTGGCCTCTTCCACAGATGCAGAGAACACTACAGATTCGCCCGGCTTGAGTTCGAGAGAGAATGCTCCCGGAACGAAAAGGTCTTCACGGCAGTCGAATCCGCGACGGTATTCGTCTGAATAAGTCACACCGTTGTACCAGTAAGGCTGAGACTTGAACACAGCCTTGGCCGAAGTCTGAAGGTTGAGTGCAGGGAAGCCGTTGTACATGCAGAATGAAACGCCGCCGTCAATTTCATCATACGCCGTATAAGCCTCAGGATTCTGGCTTGTAAGGCTGTGAACGCTTCTGAAAGCAAGGAAAGGCTTGAGCTGAAGCGTGATTTTTGACGGAGCTTCAAGAAGTTCATACTTGATAAGAACCTGATCTGTATCAGGAACCATCATGATTGTCTTGGTGAAATAGATACCACCAACCTTGTAGGTGATCACAGGCACCGGATCCGCATCGAAATCGATGATGTACTTATGACCTCTTGGCTCATAGGTATCACCGTAGCAATGGATACCGAGATTGAACTGTTTGCCGCCGAGGACGAGACTTTCGTCTAAAGCAGAAAGCAACATATACTTTCCGCCACCCAGCTCGTCAACAGGGACGGCGAGCAGTCCGTGATAACGCCTCGTATTGCACGTCACGATGGACGTATTGCAGTACGCGCCTGTTTCGTTCGAAGCGATGATCTCACGCTTGAGCGAATATTCCAGGTTTACAAGCTCGGACTTGTTGAATTTAAGAAAAGCCATGTGTGTAAGTATATTTAGTTTTTTATCAATCAATCTTTTTCAGCACCACTGCGCAACGGCACGGCAGATAGATGGACAGCGTCTCGTCATATTTGCCGTTTCCGTTCTCACTACGCCCCGATACACTAAAATGCACCTCTCCAGTCTTAAGTCTGGAGAAGCCGTCAAATTCGTTTTCATCTGTATTCAGCACAACCTCGTATTTTCCTGCCGGCGCGGCAAAGCCATAGTCGGTGAAAGAAGCTGTGGGGTTGAAATTGAGCGCAAAGATACAACTTTTTCTTTTGAAAATCAGAATCTTTTTTTCTTCATCCTGAACAAAAAGTTCCGGTTTCTCATCAAGAATGCCCTCCTGGCGTGCCAGACAGACCATTGCCTTGTCAAAATTTCTGAGATATCTGTACCTCAGATAATCAGGTTCGGCAAGGGACCACTGACGACGCGCGTGCTTGTATGACCATCCGTTTCCTTCACGAGGGAAGTCGATCCATTCAGGATGACCGAATTCATTGCCCATGAAAGTAAGATAACCGTTTCCGCATGTAGCCATGGTCACCAGACGGATCATCTTATGAAGAGCCATTCCCCTGTCAACGATATCGGACTGCGAGTCCTTGTTCATAGAGAAATACATCTCCTTGTCCATGAGACGGAACGCTATGGTCTTGTCTCCCACCATGGCCTGGTCGTGGCACTCTGCATAGCTGATGGTCTTTTCATCCTCACGCTTGTTGGTGAGCTGCCACCACATTTCGCCCATGCTCCATTGGTCGTCCGTCAGTTCCTTGATCCATTTGATCCAGTTGTCAGCCACACCCATGCTCATACGGAAATCAAAGCCGACACCACCCTGATCGAGAGGAGCAGCAAGACCTGCCATTCCGCTCACATCCTCGGCGATGGTGAAGGCATCCGGATTCATCTCATGGATGAGTATGTTCGCGAGAGCAAGATATGCCACAGCATTCTCGTCCACGCCCTCGTTGAAGTAGTTGTCATATCCGACAAATGCCTTCTCGAGGCCATGATCCCAGTAAAGCATACTGGTCACACCGTCAAATCGGAAACCGTCTATATGATATTCCTCCATCCAGTACTTGCAGTTTGAAAGAAGGAAATACTTGGTTTCATCCTTGCCGTAGTCGAAGCAGCGCGAACCCCACGCAGGATGACGGCCTTGCCATCCGCTGTAGAAATAAAGGTCTTCCTTGCCGTCGAACATTCCGAGTCCCTCGGCCTCGTTGTCAACCGAGTGAGAGTGAACGATATCCATCACCACAGCGATGCCGAGGCCATGGGCTTCATCGACAAGGGCCTTGAATTCCTCCGGAGTACCGAAGCGGGAGCTCAATGCATAGAAGTTCGCCACCTGATAGCCGAACGAACCGTAGTAAGGATGCTCCTGAAGAGCCATGATCTGGAGAGTGTCATATCCCAGATCAGCCACCTTCGGAAGCACATTCACGCGGAATTCCTCAAAAGTACCCACCTTCTCCTCTTCCGCCGCCATGCCTATATGGCACTCATAGATCAGCGGATGCGGTCTCTTGCCTGGGTTTCCGTTACGCCACATGTAAGGCTGCGCAGGATCCCACACCTGTGCGCAGAAGGTCTTGGTAGCCGGATCCTGAACCGTCCTTGTCACGTACGCTGGCAGCCTTTCGGCTCCACCACCCTTCCACTCTATGTAGAGCTTGTAGAGAGTGCCGTGATCAAGGAACATGGCAGGAAGGACTATCTCCCAGTTTCCGCCTCCTATCGGTCTCAATGCATAGGCTTCCGTGCGCTTCCAGTTGTTGAATTCCCCTATAATATAAATCTTCGTGGCATTGGGAGCCCATTCGCGGAAAATCCAGTTTCCTGCGGCATCACGATGAAGACCATAGTACATATGGTTGTTCATCCCGTTGCAAAGCTTCCCGTCCACAGACATCCTCTCCTTGAAGTCGAGGATCATCTCATGTCTCCTGTCTATGACCTCCTTGAATGGCTCAAGCCATTCGTCATGATCATAGATCATCTTCTTGCTTTTTGCACACATATGAAGTCTCAGTGTTATTGGTTAGTCATTTCATCCAGCCTCTCACGTGCTCCCCTGAGGTAGGCGCGGCAGGCTTCTATCAGTTCATCAGATCTCCTGATGTATCTGTCTATGTCTCCGATCCCCGTCTGAGGATCCTCGACCTTCGCCGCGATGGATTCGAGTTCCTCCACAGCTTTCGTATAATCAAATTCTTCTTTCATAATCATTCATTCAGTTACGCCGGCATCCCAGCACCTCGCAATCTATCGTTCCATCCGCAAACATGACCGAAACTCTGTCACCTTCGGATATCCCGGCCACTCCCTTCAGAACAACTCCCGTTCCGTCCACAGCCAGCACATACCCCCTTTCCATCATCCTGCGCGGGTCTGCAGAAGAAATCCTGGTCTCCAGCACACGCAAGGCCGCATCCATCCCGGCAATCTTCAGAGAAAAGCCTCCCCTGATCCTCGAACGCAGCATCTGCAGCATGGTTTCCTCGGCACTCATCCTGGCCGAAACAGCAAGTCTCAGGCGTGAAGCAAGGGACGAGAGCCTGCCATCCTCATCTTCATATATTCCGAGAATGAAGTCAGCAAGCGCAGTCGGGGTCTTGACATATTCATGAGCGACCATGTCACACACATGGAAGTCCTGGTCATGGCCTATGGCTGTAAGCACCGGCAGAGGATACTGGGCTATGACGGAAGCAAGTCCGTAATCATCAAAACATGCAAGATCAAGTCTCGCACCACCGCCTCGGAGTATAAGGACAGCATCATAGTCCGCTCCGCTTTCCAGAACGGCATCCATGGCGGCGATTATCGAATCCGGACATTCGCTTCCCTGCATCAGGGCAGGATAGAGCTGCACATCCACATTGAACCCATATGGATTTTCATCGAGATGACGGATGAAATCGCGGTAGCCGGCAGCATCCTCGGCTGATATGACAGCGAACCTGTACGGAAGCAACGGAAGCTGAAGACCTTTCTGGAGTTCAAGAAGGCCTTCCTTACCGAGTCTTTCGATGGTCCTCTGTCTCTCCAGCTCCTTCAGTCCGAGAGAATACTCCGGATCTATATCGTTGATTATCAGCGAGAACCCATATAGCTGACTGTAATTCACCTGGACTTCCACGAGAATCACCATGCCTTCGCTTATTGGGGAACCTGTAACCGACTGGAAATACGGGGCGATGAAACGGTATCTGGACGACCATATTATCGCATTGGCTTTTGCGACCAGTCCCTGACTGTTACTTTGAGACAGCTCCAGATAACAATGGCCTCCGTTACGCGCCTTGATCGCGCTAACTTCGGCCCTTACCCAGATACGTGACGGAAAAAGACATTCTATCCCCTCCTTAAGTCTCGTTTGGAACTCAAATAGGTCAAAAATTTCTTTTTCCATAAAGTTTTCATTACATCGCAACAAATTTAACTATTTTTTCCTATATGAGATGCAATAATTCATTAAGATTTCAAATAAAAAATTCATATATTTGCCGACTGATTTGAGATATTACAGAAATGAAGATCAACGAAGCATTGTTCTCCGGCAGCAGCACAAGGATTTCCGAGAAGCCGAAGCAGAAGTTTCCTGAATTCGCCTTCATAGGAAGGTCGAATGTAGGAAAGTCTTCGCTAATCAACATGCTGTGCCGCAACAAGAAGCTTGCAATGACTTCAAGCAAGCCGGGCAAGACAAGACTCGTGAACCATTTCCTCATCAACAGGGAATGGTATCTTGTTGACCTTCCCGGATACGGATATGCGAAGATGTCAGCTACAGGCAAGCAGAAGCTTGAGCAGGTCATCAGAAACTACATCAACCTCTCTCAGGAGATGGTAATGCTCTTTGTCCTCATCGATTCGCGCCATGACATCGGCAAGGTCGATATGGATTTCCTCATCGAACTTGGTCAGAGTCAGATACCTTTCGCAATAATCTTCACAAAGGGAGACAAGAACGGCCCTAACGCCCTCAACGCGCAGATAGAGAAGATGAAGGCGCAGATCCTTGAATTATGGGAAGAGCTCCCGCCTGTATTCGTAAGCTCTTCGGAGACAGGATTGGGAAGGGAGGAGATACTTGACTACATAGGTTCAATACTCGAATCTCTCAAAGAAGATAAGAACTAAACCCTCAATACGATGCAGAAGGAACACAAAATGAAGCTTTTCGCCTGCAGGGCGTCAAAGGATTTTGCATTAAAGGTTGCAAAGGAACTCAATATAGAGGTCGGAGCCTCGGATGTACTGACATTCAGTGACGGAGAATTCCAGCCGTCATTCAATGAAAGCGTCAGAGGCGCGACTGTATTCATCATACAGTCCACATATCCTCCGACAGACAATCTTTTCGAGCTCCTGCTCATGGCTGATGCCGCAAAGAGAGCATCTGCCCACAGAGTGATTGCAGTAATGCCATATTTCGGCTGGGCGAGACAGGACCGCAAGGACAAGCCGAGAGTATCAATCGGAGCGAAGCTTGTAGCCAACATGCTCCATGCTGCAGGATGTGACCGCGTCATGACATGCGACCTGCACGCAGATCAGATCCAGGGATTCTTCGACTTCCCGGTTGACCACATATATGCAAGTGCCGTATTCCTTCCGTACATAAAATCTCTTAACATCGAGAATCTTGCAATAGCAGCTCCGGATATGGGTGGAGCAAAGAGAGCCAATGCCTATGCGAGATATCTTGAGTGTCCGGTAGTGATCTGCCACAAGTCACGTGAAAAAGCGAACGTGGTGGCTTCAATCACCGCTATCGGAGATGTCGCAGGCAAGAACATCGTGATCGTTGACGACATGGTGGACACTGCCGGCACACTGGCCAAGGCGGCAAATGTGCTGAAGGACATGGGTGCACTCAGCGTACGTGCCTGCGCTACGCACGCTGTTTTCTCAGGCCCCGCATATGAAAAGATAGCCAATTCGGCTCTCAAGGAAGTGATAGTTTCAGACACGATTCCTCTCGATCCGGATCCTTCAAAGGACAAGAGCAAGATCACAGTCCTCACCATGACCAAGATGTTTGCAGACATCATCAACAAGGTCTATAACTATGAGGAAATCAGTTCAAGCTTCATAAACTAAATGGAGGTATTATTAGCTGCATTGATCCTGGTAGCGCTTTGTGTGTTCGGCCTTTGCTTCAACATCATCTTCAGGAAAGACGGAAAATTTCCTGAAACAGAGATAGAGAACAACAAGGAAATGCGCAAAAGGGGCATAAAGTGCGCCAAGGAGGAAGAGATAAAGCTTTGGGGCAAGAAGGACAAGGACGGCAACCCTGTGGCCTGCGACGAAGGTGGATGCGGGAGCTGTGCCAGAACCGATTGTCATTAATATATAAGTTCGGTCCCGGATAGGGATGAGCAATTATCGCCGAGAGGCGGGGTTTTAACTTTTAATTTATTCATTATGAGCTTATTAGCTATTGTAGGACGCCCTAACGTAGGAAAGTCCACTCTTTTCAACCGCCTTGTCGGCATGCGACAGGCAATCGTTGATGAAACCGCAGGTGTCACACGCGACAGGCACTATGGAAGGTGCGAATGGTGCGGAACCGAATTTTCCGTTGTTGACACAGGCGGATATACATCCAATTCCGACGACATATTCGAAGAGGAGATCCGCAAGCAGGTTGTCCTCGCCATCGAAGAGGCGCACGTCGTACTGTTCATGGTAGAGGCCGGCACCGGAATCACCGACTATGACGAAGAGATCGCAGATCTTCTCCGCCGCAGCGGAAAACCTGTCGTACTTGCCGTCAACAAGATCGATTCGGGAGAAAAGATGTATGATGCATTCCAGTTCTATTCTTTAGGACTTGGAGAGGTTTACGGCATATCTGCAGCAAACGGAGGCGGTACAGGAGACCTTCTTGACGCCATCGTGAAGGAACTTCCTGCTGAGGATCCTGATACGGACGAACATCCCGAGCTTCCTCATTTCACCATCGTCGGAAAGCCTAACGTAGGAAAATCATCGCTTACAAACGCTCTTCTCGGCAAGGAAAGGAACATCGTCACCCCTATCGCCGGCACTACTCGTGACTCCATCGCCACACTTTACAACAAGTTCGGCCATGAGTTCATGCTCGTTGACACTGCCGGAATGAGAAAGAAGGCGAAGGTTCATGAAGATCTCGAATTCTATTCGGTAATGAGGTCCATCCGTGCCATCGAGCATTCTGACGTATGTATCCTCATGGTTGACGCACAGACCGGAATCGAGTCGCAGGACATGGCCATATTCAACCTCATACAGCGAAACAAGAAGGGTTGTGTGGTGGTTGTGAACAAATGGGATACCATCGAGAAGGACAGCAACACGATGAAGGAATATACGATAGCGATCAAGGAACGCCTTGCTCCATTCAACGACCTTCCTATCATCTTCACATCAGTGATCAACAAGCAGAGAATCATGGATGTCCTCGATGCGGCTGCCCATGTATATGAGAATTATTCGCGCAAGATCAAGACTTCGGAACTGAACGAGGTGATGCTTCCGGAGATAGAGAATTATCCTCCGCCTGCATGGAAGGGCAAGTACATCAAGATCAAGTACGTGACCCAGCTTCCGACCCGTTCACCTTCATTCGCATTCTTCTGCAATCTTCCGCAGTACATACGCGAACCATACAGAAGATTCCTCGAGAACAAGCTCCGCTCGAATTTCGACTTCCTCGGATGTCCTGTTCACGTGTTCCTCAGACAAAAATAGAAAGGCTAATTCAGCCTTTCTATTTTCAGATGCTGGATCCTGTAAGCCGTGTCGTCGTATCCGACGAAGATGGTGACCAGGAAGAGTTCGCCGCCGGCATTCAAAGTGCCTAAGGCATATTTCATGTTCGAGCGTCCCGCCTTATGAGTTATCTCGAATGATCTCGGAGTATATGAACGGAAGAATGACTTGACAATCTGTCTGGCCTGATTGCGGCTGGAGTCGTTCGAGTCCGAGAATATCGTGACTTCGAGGTTGTCCGAAAACCATGCCGACAGCTTCTCGGCATCTCCCATCGCAAGATATTTGGCAATCGGGTTGAACACGTCATAGCCGGTATCCTGGGCCGAAGCCTTGACACCGGACAGAAATGCGGCCGTTACCGCCATAACGCAAAGTATGTATCTGCTCATCTGAGATTCACCATGTTTGACCGCGCAAAGATACTACAAATTCCAAGCCGAGCAACTCTTTTCGTAAATTATTCATTGGCTGGATTTTTGCAGAGATTTATTATATTTGTGCCTGCATCTAAAGTTCCCTTCATATGAAGATAACTCTGCTGACCGTCGGAAAGACTGACAAGGACTGGGTAAGACAGGGGCTTGACATATATGTGTCACGCCTGAAGCATTATGTTCCTTTCTCAATGATAGAGATTCCGGAGCTGAAGAACGTGTCTGCACTCAGCAAGGAGCAGATAAAGACCAGGGAGGGAGAACTCATACTCAAGAACATCCGCAGCAGCGATGACGTGATTCTCCTTGACGAGAGAGGCAAGGAATACTCTTCGATGGAACTGGCAAAGGTAATAAAGGACAAGATGACCTATGGAGGCCGTGACATAGTCTATGTGATCGGCGGGGCATACGGTTTCTCTGAAGCCGTATATGCAAGGGCGGATTCGAAGCTTTCACTTTCCCGCATGACATTCTCGCATCAGATGGTCAGGGCCATATTTGCAGAACAGATATACCGTGCCTTCACGATAATGAAGGGAGAACCATATCATCACGAATAAAGGCATGCTATGAGAACAAAGAAATGGCTGCATAAGAGGCTTCCGCTTCTGGCTCTGCTTCTGGCGCTTCTGCTGTTTGTACTGTCTATGGCCAGCAATGATGCCGGCAGCGATACGGACAAGACGGCAGATAATGCCGCTGAGAGGATCGAGAGGCGTCTGGAAATACTTGACGGTTACATAATCATGGCTCAGGAGACCGACAGGAGCGAGCTCATCCTCCCCGAAGGACTTCCTGAAGACATGGTGATCTACAGGTATATCAACGACTCGCTGCAGTCATGGAGCAACCAGTTCTCCATCATCAACGACGACATATCGTCAAGACTTGTATTCCACAGGCTCACAGACCGGAATTCCGTCCTCACTTCTCCGTTGTCGGAAGCGGGAGAAGATATCACATACCTCAACATCGGTCCGAAATGGTATCTGGTCAAGGCCGTATCAAGTCCTGACAATCAGAAGATCATCGCCGGTCTGGAAATAAAGAACACTCTGATCGACGATGCCAGAAAAAACGAAAACGGAGTCAATCCCCACCTCAGGCTATCCAGAAAATATTCGGTGCAGCCTCTGAGCAACAGCGGAGGTTCTGCAGTGGTGATTGACGGAACTCCACAGTTCAAGATACTGTACGATGCCAGCCAGGCTACGCCGTTCTTCGACAATTCCATGCTCAGATGGATGGCTATCCTGCTTCTTACCGTGGCGATCATCCTCTTCTTTGCCGGGCACAGAAGTCTCAAGGTCTATGGCACGGTAACGGTAACCCTGACATTGCTTTTCCTCATGGCACTCATATGGGGAATGCAGATGAGCGGAGCATCCGAGCTCTTTTCTCCTACGATATATGCGGACGGCCCGCTGTTCTTCTCACTGGGAGCCCTTATCCTGATAAACACATACATAACCCTGCTCAGTACCTGTACATTCCTGATAAGGAACAGGATAGCCGCGCTTGCACGCAAGGACTGGCTGCACAAGAGGAGGAACCTTGCTGTCTATGGCGCCCTGACATTGACCTTAGCCATAACCACCGCGCTTTATACCCACCTGACACTGAAGAGTCTTCTGATGAACTCCAATGTATCGATGGAGCTGTACAGATGGAACATGAACATTCCTTATACCATCATGGTATATCTGTCATATACGGGACTCCTTTTCAGCATCCTTCTGCAGGTACAAGCCCTTAAGCCGGCCATAAAAGAGTTTCTGGGATTCAGATACGAGCTCCTTTCGCCCAAGATCCTCATTCTCTTCGCCATCGCATGTTCCGCATACTTTACGGTTACTTCCAGCTACCTTGGCTTCCGGAAAGAGCATGACAGAGTTTCAGTATGGGCGAACCGACTGTCTGTTGACAGGGATCTCAGCCTGGAGATACAGCTGAGGTCCGCCGAGGAGAACATCGCTTACGACAGACTCATATCCGCACTCGCCCTTCTTGACAACACGGGAAACATGATCCAGAACAGGATCAGCGAATATTATCTGCCACGTACAAGACAGTCCTATAACATAGATGTGAAGGTATTCAAGGAGAATGACCGCAACGGGCAGGCCCTTTTCAACAATATCACGAGAAACGGAACACCTATAGCCGGAGGCTCCCGCTTCCTCTTCATAACAGATGCCAACGGACGCAGCAGCTATGCCGGAATATTCATGTTCTACAATGCAAGAGAAGGCATAAGCAGGATGATCCTCACCATCGAGCCGAACTCCAACAGGGAGGACAGAGGCTATTACAGCATCCTCGGACGATTCTCGAAACCGGGAGATATAAACATCCCGAACTATTACTCATACGCCAAATACAGGGACGGAAGGCTTGTCTCCTACAAGGGCAATTATCCTTACCCTACATATTACGACCATATTGCGAAGGGCTATCTCATCGACAGGAAGCATGATGTAGCCCGTATCAAGGGATATGTCCATTTCATGAACCTTGTCAGCGAGGATGAGCTGATCGTCATTTCAAGGCAGAAGAGAAGCGGACTTGTATATTTCACTTCTTTCTCCTACCTGTGTCTCATACTCAGCGCCCTGCTGAGCATCTTCGCCCGTTCCCAGAAGAAGGACAAGATATTCAAGAGCAACTATTTCAAGACAAGGATCAACACCATATTGTTCGTATCGTCTTTCCTCATCCTGGTCAGCATGACGGTCATCAGCGTCTTCTTCGTATATAAGAGGAACGAGGAGAACATGTACAATCTCATGTCCACCCGAATCACTACCGTACAGGCACTGGTGGAAAGACAGGCACGCACAGCCAGGGACTGGAGGGATCTTGACAACCAGGAATTCACTTCCGTTCTGGAAAACATAAGCAATTCCACCAAATGCGACATCACCCTTTATACTCCGGGAGGAAAGGTGTTCAGATCGACCACACCTGAGGTGTTTGAAAGGTTGATCATGGGCAGCAGGCTTGACGAAGAGGCCTATTACAACATCCGTGACCTCAACCAGAGATATTTCATACACAAGGAGAAGATCACCGACTACAGGTATTGGGTGATGTATGCTCCGATATTCAACGACAGCGGACAGATGGTCGCCATCGCCGGCACTCCATATACAGACAGGAGCTTCGACTTCCAGCGTGAGGCGTTCTTCCATGCCGCCCTCATCATCAACCTCTTCCTTCTCCTGCTCATAGGATCACTGCTTTTCAGCACGAGGGAGGTGAATTCGCTCTTCGCTCCTCTGGTGGAGATGGGAAAGAAGATGAATAAGGCGGACATCCATAACCTTGAATACATCATTTATAAGAGAGAGGATGAGATATCTTCTCTGGTTGACGCCTACAACAGAATGGTCAAGGACCTTTCCGAATCGACGAAGCAGCTCGCACAGGCTGAAAGAGACAAGGCATGGAGCCAGATGGCAAGGCAGGTGGCCCACGAGATCAAGAATCCTCTGACACCTATCAAGCTGCAGATCCAGCGACTCATCAGGCTGAAGCAGAACGGCAATCCTGCATGGGAGCAGAGATTTGACGAGGTGTCGGCTGTCGTTCTCGAACATATCGACATACTTACAGAGACCGCAAACGAATTCTCGACCTTCGCGAAACTCTACAGCGAGGATCCTGTCATGATCGACCTTGACAAGGTGATCAAGGACCAGATAATGATATTTGACAACAGGGAAAACGTCAGCATCTCATATCTCGGAATGGAGAATGCCCTCGTCATGGCACCAAAGCCTCAGCTGATACGAGTGTTCGTGAATCTCATCACGAATGCAGTACAGGCTGTCGAGATGCTTCAGAAGGAGACAGCTGAATCAGGAAACGAGCCTCATGCAGGACGTGTGGTCATAAGCCTGAGAAATAGCACCAGGGACGGATATTATGACATCGTGTTCGACGACAACGGATCCGGTGTCAAGGAAGAGAATCTCGACAAGCTCTTCACTCCGAACTTCACGACAAAAAGTTCCGGCACAGGCCTCGGACTGGCCATATGCCGGAATATAATCGAAAAATGTGAAGGAGAGATCCGTTACCAGAAGTCATTCGCTCTCGGAGGAGCCTCCTTCATCGTCACCATCCCGAAATATCAGGGATAAATCAAAGAACATATGCCTTTACGTCTGAGGCGGTGATCCTGTCACCTGAAAGGATGAGCAGACGTTCCACGACATTGCGGAGCTCACGGATGTTTCCTGTCCATGACTTGTCAACCAGAAGCTGCATGGCTTCCGCATCCACTTCACGCACGGGCATACCTGTCTCCGAACATATCTGCTCTATGAAGTATTCCACCAGAAGCGGGATGTCCGACTTGCGTTCGTCAAGGGTCGGAACGTTTATGACGATGACGCTGAGACGGTGATAAAGGTCTTCACGGAATGTACCCTTCTCGATCTCTGCCTTGAGATTCTTGTTGGTTGCGGCTACGACCCTGACATCCACGATTATGTCCTTATCACTTCCTACTCGTGAAAGCTTCTTTTCCTGAAGAACCCTCAGGACCTTGGCCTGGGCGGCCAGGGACATATCTCCTATCTCGTCAAGGAAAAGCGTACCTCCGTCCGCCTGTTCGAACTTTCCCTTATGCTGCTTTATCGCCGAGGTGAAGGCTCCTTTCTCATGACCGAAAAGTTCGCTTTCTATGAGTTCCGAAGGTATCGCCGCACAGTTAACCTCAACATAAGGCATGGATGAACGTGAGCTCTTCTGATGCAGGTTACGGGCCACAAGCTCCTTTCCTGTTCCGTTGGATCCGATGATAAGGACCCTCGCATCGGTCGGAGCGACCTTGTCTATCATATCCTTGATATGGATCAAGGCAGGCGACTCGCCAATCATCTCCTGTCCATAGACCTTCTTCTTGAGGATTCTTGTTTCCTTGACAAGCGAAACCTTTTCCGTGGCATTCTTGATCGTGATGAGGATGCGGTTGAGATCCAGAGGCTTCTGGATGAAGTCGAATGCTCCCTTCTTTATGCATTCCACAGCAGTCTCGATGTCACCATGTCCTGAAATCATGACGACTGCAGAATCCACACCCATCTCATTGAACTTGTCAAGAACTTCCATTCCATCCATTTCAGGCATCTTGATATCGCAGAATATCACGCTGTATTTTTCCTTATCCACCATCTCACAGCCACGTGCGCCGTTTTCGGCCACATCAACATCATAGCCTTCATCAGCAAGAATCTCCTTGAGGGAGTTGCGGATGGATCTTTCGTCATCAATAATAAGAATCTTCATGATCGTATGTTTAGTTTTACAAATATCGACATTTTTGGGAGTTTACGCAATAATTCTTATTTTTGCTTGAATTAACAGATTTATATGCAAATACCAGATATCATCATAGCCATCGACGGCTACTCTTCTACCGGAAAAAGTTCCTTTGCAAAAATCGTGGCAAACGAGTTTTCTTTCCTTTATCTTGATTCAGGAGCCCTCTACAGAGGTGTGACTCTCTTTGCCATCGAGAACGGATTCATCACGGAAGACTGCAAAATAGACATTGCCGGACTTGACAAGGCACTCGAGGATCTGGACATACATTTCGGTCCGGACGGCACATACATTGGAGACAGATGCATAGAGAAGGAGATCAGATCCCTTACCGTCGCCAACAAGGTCAGTCCTATAGCTACTGTGGCTGAGGTGAGAAGATTCGTTGACAGGAAACTCAGGGAGTTCGGTGAGAAGAAGAGGATAGTCATGGACGGAAGAGACATCGGAACCACCGTATTCCCGGAAGCTGAGATCAAGATCTTCATGACTGCGGATCCGATGGTACGTGCAGAAAGAAGAGCGGCGGAAATGCGTGCGAAAGGCGAAGATGTGAACATAGAAGATGTGCTGAAGAATCTTCAGGAACGCGACTACATCGATTCACACAGGGAAGTATCCCCTTTAAGCAAAGCCGATGATGCCATTGTGCTTGACAATTCGCATATGACCATAGATGAGCAGCTTGTCTGGCTCAAGGAAATAATATCCGAAAGATTCGGATGCTAACGACACTGCGTTATGCTTACAGTTGACATTGACAGCAATTCAGGATTCTGCGCCGGTGTGATCAGGGCGATCGGAAAAGCCGAGGAATTCCTGAATGAGAATGAGGGAAGCGGAAAGAATCTCTATTCGCTTGGAGCTATAGTTCATAACGATGCCGAGCTTTCAAGGCTCGTTGACAAGGGACTTGTGACCATTGACAAGGAGGATCTTGAAGAAATGGTAAATGCAGACGGAGAGGTTCTGCTCATAAGGGCTCATGGCGAACCGCCTCAGACCTATGAACAGGCCGGTTCCCTGGGTTTCAGCATCATTGACTGCACATGTCCTGTGGTCCTCAAGCTTCAGCAGAGGATAAAGGACGCCTACAGAAGGCAGTCCGAAGAAGGCAGGGGCCAGATCATCATATTCGGAAAGATCGGCCATGCGGAAGTCCTCGGACTTATCGGGCAGACTGACGGCAGCGCCATTGTTGTAGAGAATATCATCATGCTCGAAGACCTGATAAAGGATGGCAGCATAAGGCTTGATGTTCCGACCGAAGTGTTCAGCCAGACGACCAAAAGCCCGGCAGAATACCGCAGGGTATGCTCCAGACTGGAAGAAGAAATGGCGAGATACAATGAGCTGTCGGTAGAGAGATTCAAAGGACGCGGGCTTCTCTGCATTCATGACACTATATGCTCACAGGTGGCCACCCGCCATGAAAGACTCTCGAAATTCGCATTGGAGCATGACATGATACTCTTCGTGTCAGGAAAGGCAAGTTCAAACGGGAAAGTCCTCTGTGATCTTTGCAAATCCCTTAATATCAGGACATACCACATAGACTCAGTTGCAGAGATCAAGAGAGAATGGTTCAGGGCTGACGACAAAGTGGGTGTATGCGGTGCCACCTCCACCCCCAAATGGCTCCTGGAGGAGGTCGCCCAATATGTACTGGATCTCAACAGATACGTTCCGGCATGGGAGGAGACATATGGTGAAAAGACTGATAATCAGTAAAAATTTGGTATCTACCGGACTATTTTATATTTTTGCAGCCGATTTTGCGATACGTAATCTGACAAATTATTTAAAAACAATATTTTTATGGCAACAACAGCTGATTTCAAGAACGGACTTTATCTTAATTACAACGGAAAGCCATGCCAGATCGTATGGTTCCAGCATGTAAAGCCAGGTAAGGGTCCTGCTTTCGTAAAGAGCAAACTCAGAAACCTCGAGAACGGACGTATCCTCGAGAACACATTCACTGCAGGTGCAAAGATCGAGACCATCAACGTAGAGAGAAGACCTTACCAGTTCCTCTACAAGGATGAGGACGGATTCAACTTCATGCACGAGGAGACTTATGAGCAGATCCACCTCGATGCAGCTCTCGTTGACAACGCAGACCTCATGAAGGAGGGTCAGCATGTGGAGATGATGTTCCTTGCTGACGAGGAGCGCTGCCTCACTTGCGAGCTTCCTACATATGTAGAGCTTGAGGTTACCTACACGGAGCCTGCTGTCAAGGGTGATACAGCATCAACAAATGCACAGAAGGAGATCACTCTCGAGACAGGTGCGATCATCATGGCTCCACTCTTCATCAATATCGGTGAGAAGATCCGTGTAAACACAACTGACCGTTCATACGGTGAGCGCGTGAAGTAATATTTCACGAAATATGACATAAAGTCCGGCCTTATGGTCGGACTTTATTGCTTATATGGATTATTATGACGATATTTGGGTTACTTAACAGATCAAATCATGAAGAAATTACTTGTATCCCTTATCGCAGCGCTTGCATTCATAAGCATGAATGCCGCAGAAAACAACAATGAGTCATTACCTGTAATCGAGAATCCATATCTCGAATATGTACTTGAGCAGAATTTCCATGCATCCCAGCTTGGTGACAGAGATTTCATCATCACATCTTTCCTCAGTGAGAACATGCAGAAATTCCACACAGCCGACCTCATCAAACTGAAAGATGCCCTTAAGGAGATGAATGATCAGGAACTGCTCGCTCTCAGCGGTACAGACTTCAAGGACCCTACAATATCCCTTGTACTTTCCATTCTGGTAGGAGGTCTTGGTGTTGACAGATTCTATATCGGAGATATCGGAGCAGGAGTCGGCAAGCTCCTTACAGCAGGCGGACTCGGAATCTGGTGGATCATCGACATGTTCAATATCCAGAAGAAGACAAAGACAAACAATGCAGAAGACCTCAACGAGGTGATGATGCTGAATCAGGCATTTCTCGCTGAGTAGCAATGACCGAACCGTGCCGCTGCAGCACGGTCAAGTTCTTCCCGTACCGAAGGATGGGCAATGGCAATCAATGCCTTAGCTCGCTCTGCAAGGCTCTTTCCACGCAATTCAGCGACACCGTATTCCGTAACGACATTCTGTATCATATGGCGTGTCGTCACGACTCCCGCACCTTCGGTAAGGACGGGCTTGATCTTCGATATTCCCTTCTCCGTCATGGATGGTATGGCAATGAAGGTCTTTCCGCCCTCCGAGAGCGATCCTCCGTACATGAAGTCATGCTGTCCACCGACACCTGAGATTATTCTCGTTCCTACCGAATCTGCACATATCTGACCGGTAAGATCCACTTCCACAGCAGAATTTATAGCCATTACCTTAGGATTCTGAGCTATACGGAACGGATTATTGGTCCATGCGACATCCTTCAGGATAAGATCCTTGCGATAGTCCATATAATCATACAGCCTGCGTGATCCGAGAGCAAGAGAAGCCACGGAAATTCCCGGACACACCGTCTTTTGCGAATTATCAATGACTCCGCTTTCCAGAAGCGGGAGGACACCGTCTGTCATGGCCTCTGTATGAAGTCCCAGATGCTGATGATCCTTGAGGGCAGCCAGTACTGCATTAGGAATGCCTCCGACACCGATCTGAAGGGTCGCCCCATCCGGAATCATCTCGGCGATATGACGACCGATCGCAATATCGATATCGGTTGGAACAGCTGTCGGCACTTCCACAAGCGGATCATCCACCTCAACGGCAGCATCTATCTTAGAAACATGTATCAGAGCATCTCCATATGAATAAGGCATGGCCTTGTTGACCTGTACGATGACCTTGCGGGCACATTCGACAGCCGACACAGCCAGGTCGGCCGATATTCCGAAGGAGCAATAACCGTCTTCATCCGGCGGAGAAACATTCAGGAAAACGGCATCAAGAGGAAGCGTACCGTCACGGAACAGCCCCGGGATCTCACCCAGAAAGGCAGGAATGGTCGTTCCATAGCCTTCAGCAAGCCATTTTCTGATATTGTTGGCGACGAAGAGGCTCTTCACATGAAAGACATCCTTATACTCCGGTCTGCAGTATGGAGCCTCACAGCGTCCGACCGCAAAGGCCGCATATATGGTGACATTCCTCAGTTCATTTCCCCTGTCCGCAAGAGCCTGGGAAAGAACCTCAGGGATGGATGTGCTTCCCTGAATATATATGCTGTCGCCTGAATCTATCAATCTGACAGCTTCTGCAGCTGATACATATTTCATATTCCTACCTGATTATATGTTCATGATCTTCCGCGAAGCGGTTCAGACGTGTGGCAAGAAGGTCGAACTGTTCCGGACGGTTCAGCTGCGACACACATATGCGCACTCCGTTCTGGCAGCTTCCCGTCAATGAAAGCGAAATCGAGCATATGCCATAAAGCATGAGATCATTCATAAGCTGTGCGCCGGTCATATCTCCGAATCCGACAGTATAGAAAAATCCGTCACTGACATCCTCATCACCATCCTTATTATAGACGATATGGAAACCGTTTTCAAGGAACATTTTCTTGGTCAGGGCAGCCCTGCGGGCATATTCTGCCGTATCATGGACAAAATCAAGCTGTCCGTCGGCAGCAGCCTTGAACATCGCAGCCAGAGCGTACTGAGCTGAATGTGATGTACCCGAAGATACAGCATACAGGATGCCGAGTACAAGCGCATCGCCGAGACGGGATATCCTGTACCTCTCCTGAAGAGCCGGATAATCACGTACATAAAGTCTGTCGGAAATAGCGAGAACGGCGATTCTCTGACCTGCATAGCTGAACATCTTGGATGCGGACATCATTATTATGTAATTGTCCGTATATTTTGCCACAGTCGGCTGGAATGGTGCCTCATAAGGCTTTCCAAGCGGTTTTCTGAAGTCCATACACATATATGCAAGGTCTTCTATCACGACGGTGTCATATCGGGTAGCAAGCTCTCCTATGGTCTTAAGCTCTTCTTCCGTCAGATTGAACCATGCCGGATTGTTCGGGCTGGAATATATGAGGGCAGATATCCTGCCGGTCTTGAGATAGCTTTCGAGTTTTGGTGCAAGCTTCTCTCCCCTGTAATCATATATGTCGAAGGATTCACTTCTGATTCCGAGAAGCCTTGCCTGGCTTCGCTGGACAGGAAAGCCCGGATCTATGAAAAGTACAGTGTCTTTCGCAGGATCGAGATGTGAACACAGGATGAAGGAACTGAAGCTTCCCTGCATCGATCCCACCGTCGGAATGCATCCCTTCGGTGCCACATCTATGTCAAGGAAGGCCTTCAGGAAACGGGATGCCTGAGTCTTGAGTTCAGGAGTTCCCATCATATTCGGATATATGGAAGCGATACCGGACTGAAGGGCGGCACACTCAGCCTCCACGCCGATACGAGCCGGCGGAAGGCCAGGAATTCCCATTTCAAGATGCAGGAATTCCATATTCTGCTCCCGTTCGAGAGTCCTGGCTATTTCTCCGGCCTGACGGATGGTTGCATAGGAAATGTCAGCTATTCCCATCTGCTCGAGTACGGCAGCAAGGGCCGATCTGTCTATCTGTCTTTTCATGATCAATGGAAAAACTATCGTTTTGGAATATCAACCGACTTCTCGCTTTCACCACGCAGATGCTCCGAGAAATAATCGACAAGCCTCCAGTAGAAATACTCGTTCATATCACCGAAGCTGTGCCTCTGTTTAGGAAGCATGAGCATGTCAAAGCGTTTGTTTGCACGTATGAGGGCCTCCACGACTCTCATGGTATTTCCCGGATGGACATTGTTGTCTATGTCGCCATGCACAAGAAGAAGGTGTCCCTTGAGGTTTCCGGCGATCTCCGGATTCGTGGCGATCTTATATACGAATGTTGTGTCACCCTGGTCTGAAACCACTTCCTTCACACCGTGATGTGTTTCGCTCCACCAGCGGTTATAAATGTTGTTATCATGGTTTCCGGCACATGATACCGCTACCTTGAAGAAGTCAGGATACTGGCATATAGCCGCTGTACTCATGAATCCTCCACCGGAATGGCCATGTATGCCGACACGTTCTATATCAATGAATGAATGACGGTTCGCCAGCTGCTCGATGGCATATTTATGGTCGGCGAGAGGATAGTCACGCATGTTTCCGTATCCATAGTTGTGATACCACTTAGACCTGCTCGGATGTCCACCTCTCTGGCCTACAGAAATCACGATGAATCCGGCCTGTGCAAGACGGTCAGTGCGGACACTCATACGGGTGAACGGATAATATACAGCTTCCACCTGAGGGCCGGGATATACATAATCCACTATAGGATAAACCTTTGTAGAGTCAAAATCAAACGGCTTGTACATAACTCCGTAGAGATCGGTAACACCGTCAGCAGCCTTGACCGTAAAGAGTTCAGGGAACTTGTAGCCGTTTGCAAAAAGCTGCGAGAAGTCGCTCTCCTGCAGATCCATGACCTTGTTTCCCTTGTTGTCGAGAACGACAGCAACCGGGACAGAATCTATGCGTGAATAATTGTCAAGGATGAAGCGTGCATCATCATCGACAGCCACCTCATGGAAGAAATCTCCCTTAGTCAGCTGCACAAGGCCGGTTCCGTCAAGATTGACACGATACAGATGCTCATAATACGGGTTCTCACCCTCATTTCTGCCGTTTGCAGTAAAATATGCCACACGTGCCTTCTCGTCAACCTTCACGACATTCTCGACATGCCATGGACCCTTTGTAATGCGGTTCTTCAGATTTCCCTTGTCATCATAAAGATAAAGATGTGCCCATCCGTCACGCTCGCTCCACTGGATAAGTTCCTTTCCTCCCCCGAGAGTCTTGATCGGACGGGTCTCCTGATATGTGTTCATACGCTCCTCGATGATAGGAACGATGCTGTCTTGACCTACCGTATATGTACAGAGGTCGATACGGTGGAGGTCTCGGCTGCTGCGAGTCATGAAGAAGCGGCTGTCATCGCCCTGCCATACGCGGGCGACATCCTCCATTCCGCGTTGCTTCTGCTCATATGGACGGGTCTCTATCTCTATGGTCTGGTCCTTGAAGGCAGATGTACGGATCTCCTTGCGGCTGTTATCCTGCATGTCGAACACATAAAGATGCTCGATCGGCGCCTCCTTTTCTCCCGGCATCTGATACTTGTAGGTCTCGAGTGTCGGACGAGGCTTCGCAGTCACATCAATGACCCAGAGATCCTTCACGGCACGGTTATCGGTGAGGATGGTAGCGAAATGACGTGAATCCGGTGACCATACACCATAGACAGAACGGCGTTTCCCGTTACAGAGCGTGTCGGTATTCATCCTGTTGTACGGCATTCCAAATCCGAAATCCTCGACTCCGTCAGTTGTAAGCTGGATCTCCACGATAGTAGAGTCCTTCTCATCCTTCTTTGCCTTGAGATAATCCTCGTAACTCATCCTGTACAGGTTGAGATCCTTTGCATAGATCACGGTTTTCTTGTCCGGAGACACAGATCCCCATCTGAGGCGTTTAGGCTCTTCTTCCTGATCCTCAAGATGAGTCAGCTTGCCTGTAGGATAATCATATGAGAAATAGAAAGTCTCCTTCTTGGTCTTCTTTCCTTTTTCCTTAGGAGCATCCTTGCTTGAGACGACTTCAAATGTGAATGTACGTCCGTCTTCCTTTGCCTTGAGATTCCTTATAGGAAGATGCCGTGCATCATATGGGTCACGAACCTTTTCAGTCAGCTGGGAAGCCATTTCATCACGATCGAAAAGCGGCTTCTTCGTCTTTGCCGCAGGATTCACTACATACCAGAAGGTACCTTCGCTTGTCTTGTACTCATACCAGAAACAGCCTTCCTCACCGAACCAATGCGGATCAACCATGGTCGAAAACAGCATAGTACCGAGCTTGTCCTGAGTAAATTTCTCCGCCTGGATATATCCGGGGAGCCTGTCCTGCGCCTTTGCCATCACACCCGAAAACAGAAGTCCGGATGCCAGCGCGATAGCCATAACAAATCTTTTCATAATCATGATAGGTCTTTTTTCACCATTGGTGTAAATTTAGTGATTTTTAGCAGATTAAACAACCCGTCACAAAAAAAAGGCGGCACCGGAATTTCCGATGCCACCTTTATGATTATAACTTACAGTTACTGTCCATTGCGCAGAACTGTGTATCATTCTAAATTACTGAAACATAAGATCCTTGGTTGGAGTGATAAATGCCAAGAATGGCTGCTCACTTTCAAGACCGAAGTCTGAGAAATCAAAGTAGCACATTCCGCCATATGGATTATAACCCATATAGTAAATTGCCATTTCACCCTCTGACTCATCCTCGAGATCAAGTCCCTCGCTCATTCCTGCGCTCTTGATAACAATCTTTCCTGATGAAGGATCTTCCTCTGAAGGAATCACTTCGTAAGGAGTTGTAGGACCGAAGTTCTGTGTTGCCATCCAGACACCTGCAGCATCCGCACCATAAAGGTCTTCATATGAAATTGCCATGTGAATAAAGCTACCTGCGAAGTTTGGACCGGCCATCCAAGACAGATCACTTGCACCAAGATTGAGCAAAGTTCTTGCCTCAGCGCCTTCAAAGATCTGAGATACACCTACGAAATATTCAGCTACCGCTGGATCATAGATAACCCACTGAGCCTCATCCGGATTCATCTTACTATTGTCCTCGACATAGATTGATGGAGCCTCTTCAAGAAGCGAAACCTCAACTGGAAGAGAATTATAATCCTCATCGAAACTCATGAGACCGATACCATCCCAAGAATATGGCATTTCGTACATCTCATTCATTACCTGGTCTCCAGTCTCAGTATCATAAACAGGAATATTAAATGAAGATGGAGAGAAGAGTTTTACTGACTCAGCAGTAAGGTCAGAATACTCGATTCTGAAGTACTGAGTCATTGTCTCACCCCACATATTTGTTACATCCTTTACGAATGTGATGATACCGGCATCAGCTGCAGTCGGCATAACAGTATAATCTGAATATACCTCGCCCTGAGATACCCAATATCCAGCAAGTTCAGGATTCCACCAGATCTCTTCGATCGGATATTCTTCACCGCCTTCAGGAATCATAGCCTGGCTATAGTTGTATGCCTTTGTAATAACCTCACCGAAGTCTATAAGCATATCAGCTGAATAGCTTTCGTCAAACCAAGTGTATGCATTTCCTTCCGGAGTCTCGTAGTCTGTTGGCATTTCAGCAGGAATCTCGTATGTGAAATATCTTGGAGCTTCCATTGGGTATGGGAATGCAGATTCAATTTCGAGACCAAGACCATAGCATACAAGTGGTTCTGAAGGCCAGCCGCCCTCCATCTGCTCACCATTCTCATCAAGTACAGGCTGTTCCTCCATATCCTCTGGAGAATCAATCTTGATAGCATTATTGAACTCGTAATTAGAGTAATTGAGCTGATAATAGTTCTTACCTATCTTTACATAGATAACACCAGCAGTATTGCTTTCAGGATTGACCTGATATACTTCACCAAGATTATCCACCTGGCAATAAGGATCTCCGTTTACACCGAAGAAATTGTAGAACTCTTCAGCACCTGAAGGTACTTCATAATCCATAAAGAGCTGTCCCTGTCTGAATGTATATCCATCCTCAGAACCGAGATCAAGGATATAGTTACTTTCATAATCCGCACTCATGTAGAAGAAGAGACCAGAAGGGACAGGATAAGCGAACTCAGGTTCCTCGTCAACGATAACACAGTTACGAAGTTCCTCATATCCCGCTAATACATCTGATACAAGGCTGATCGAGTCTCTACAGTAATTAGAGTAATTGACTACAACCGGACCCCACTGATCAGAATAAGTAATCTTACCGGACATAGCGGTCTCTGGTGTAATTGTGAACTCAGAAGTCTTGGTAGCCTCATACCACTTTCCTTCCATTGAAGGATCCTTAGGCATCATATATTTTGCATAGTCATCATAGAACTGACCCTGCTTAAGAACCTCATTTTCGAGGTCAATACACAATGCAAAGCTACCTGCCTCTTCTGTAGTATGCATGAACACACCCTCAGGAAGTGCAAAGCCAGGAACCGCAGAACCTGCATCAACAAGGAGAATACCAGTCATTTCCTTGTTTACATAGTCAACATAAACGTCGTAAACATTGTATGAAGACGAAGTATAACCATATCCGGCTTCCTTTGTAAGTGGGAACCACTCATTAACTTCAAGGTCGTTTACTTCTGGATAATACGTTACGCCAGTTGAAGGATTGTAAACCTTGAAGCCCTGAAGCTCACGGATAGTAACATCCTTGGCAACGAGGAGATCCTCACCCTCGACCTCTACGAACTCTGTCTTTCTGAGAGTATTTGCGTTACCTACATTGTAGTCACCGATGAGGTACCATGCATCCTCAGGTTCAGCGCAAGCGAATACACCAAGGTCATAAACCTTACCACGCTCTATCACGATCTCATCAGAAATTGTATAAGTCTGAACCTCGTCACCATTGAACTGGAGTGCAATACCCTTTGAGAGTGTTGCAGGGGCAACAGCGATATAGTATGTAGCACCAGCTTCATACTCCTTGAAGTTAAGGTTTACATATGACTTTGCAGTCTCCTTTACAGGAACCATAGAAGGAACACCACCCTTGTTCATGAGAAGGATTTCACCTGCGAGAGTCTCACCACCAAGAGAATAAACTGTAATAGTATTCACCTTACCGGTTGTAGGAGCAAGCTGAAGCTTGAGGAGAGCTGAAGTGTTCTGGAAGTGGAGATCCTGATTCTCAGCAACATTGTTATTGTAAGCGACTGCCACTGGTGCCTTTGGATCATATGTTCCGGCAACTGCATTCTGCTCGGTAGCAAATGTTACGGCAACACCAAGGCTGTCAGCATTAGAGAAGCTTTTCCAATCACCTGCAGGATAAACTGCAAATACTGTATTTCCTACAACACCTGCAGCTTCTTCATTATGCTGGGAGAAGTTAGCGACAGATGTAGGCTCATACTTATTGACTTCTGCTGAATAAGTGATTGCCTTTGCTGTAATACCGGTAGCTGCTGGCTCGAGGACTGTGATGTACTCCATATTGTTCTCATCACCAGACCAAAGGATCTCAAGAGTCTCCTCATCGATCACTGACTTAGTGTCAGCCATTGTCGCAGTGAAGGTATATGACTTGCCCTGCTGAACCTTATCTGCAGGTCTGAAGTCATCAGTAAGTTCCTTAGCGCAGGATACTGCCGAAGCAACCGCAAGGGCAGCAAAGAAATATTTAGCTATTTTCTTCATTTCCGTAGTCTTTTATAGGTTAAACATTATTCCCATTCATCATTAGGGAATTCACCTGGTCCGAACGGATCCCATGTAGCGCTTCCACAGAGGACACCCTCTGCCTGGATGTCTAAGATCTTCACTTCAGGAGATTCATAGACGGTTAATTTTTTGTTCATAATCATATAGATATAAATTTAGATAGTTATAGACAATACACTTATTTTGCAAAAGTATGAATAATTTTTCATTATTTCGCAAAATATACTCGCATAAATACAAAAAAACGTCTATAACAAGCTAAAAGAAAGCGTGGTGCGCCATCAGAAGACGACGCACCACCGCAAATATCACCACAAGATGTTTATTTTTCCTCGAAGCTGATTGCAAATCCACCGCCTGGAGCCATTGTGACAGGAAGGAAGTCATGGAAAGTCACGGTCTTCTTCTCGATCACATATGCCTGAGGATTCTCCTTATAATGAGCATCATCCGCATCGCGATAGATCGTGGCCTCATATGTCTTTTCAGGATCAAGGAACTGAAGAGGAACCTCAACGGTACGCCTGTGGTCGTCTGTAACTCCACCGCAGAACCACTGACCGTTCTTCTTTCCCTGACGTGCGATCACGACATACTCGCCAGGCTCGGCAAGAAGGTATCTTGACTGGATCCAGTCGATATCCACATCCTTGATGAACTGGAATGCATCCATGAACTGAGCATAATGCTCAGGGAGGTCTGCAGCCATCTGGAGAGGTGAATAGAGGGTCACATAGAGTGCGAGCTGGTTTGCGATGGTAGCGTTCACCCATGAAGTGTTCCTTCCGTCAGTAACAGACGCGAGATCCTGGAAGAAGATACCAGGGGTATAGTCCATAGGACCGCCGTTGAGACGTGTGAACGGAAGGATGGTCACATGATGAGGCATAGTGCCGCCGAAAGCCTGATACTCTGTTCCGCGTGCAGCCTCAGCACCGATGAGGTTAGGATATGTACGGCAGAGACCGGTAGGACGTACCATTTCATGACCGTTGAGCATCACCTTATGATCTGCAGCCTTCTTGACCACATGCATATAGTGGTTGATGAGAGACTGGCTGTAATGATGCTCTCCTATAGGAAGGATATCTCCCACATATCCGCTCTTGATCGCATTGTAGCCATATTTGTCCATGAGATCGAGGGCCTGGTCAAGATGACGCTCGTAGTTGCGTACGGATGAAGAAGTCTCGTGATGCATCATGAGCTTCACGCCCTTTGAACGTGCATACTTGTTGAGCGCGTCGATATCGAAGTCAGGATATGGGGTCACGAAATCAAATACGTAATCCTTGTTGCAGTTCGCCCAGTCTTCCCAGCCTTCGTTCCATCCTTCCACGAGAACCTGATCGAAGCCATGCTCGGCAGCGAAGTCGATATAGCGGCGTACATTCTCGTTATTTGCAGAGTGGCGGCCGTTCGGAGTAGCTGAAGCATAGTCTGTAACACCGAGCTGGACAGACGCAAAGTCATCGGTATAAGCCCATGAACCTTTGCCGGAAATCATTTCCCACCATACACCTATATATTTTACAGGGCGTATCCAGTCTGTATTTTCGAGAGCGCAAGGCTCGTTGAGATTGAGGATGAGGCGTGAAGCGAGCTGAGCAGTCGCGCTTGGAGCCACCTGGATTGTCCTCCAAGGTGTGTTGCATGGAGTCTGCATACGGCCCTTCCATCCCTGAGCGTCAGGGGTAAGGTGAGAAACGAATGTGAATGTCTCCGGATCAAGGTCGAGATGCATGCACGGATAGTCGAGAAGTGCCGCCTCGTGGATGTTGATGTAGAGACCGCTGTCAGTACGCATCTGGAGGGATGTCTGCACACCGTTTACAGAGAACGGAGTCTGCGAATCGTTAGGATTGATCGCTGCCTCCATCTTTGCGCTGATCTCGCTCAGACGGGACTCCACGAAGTTATACTCCTGAGTGTCATAGTCTCCAGGTACCCACCATGCGGTATGATCGCCTGTCAGAGCGAACTGGGTAAGTTCCTCCTTGATCACGAAGTAGCTGAGATTCTTCTGGTAAGGGAACTCGTAACGGAATCCGAGACCGTCGTCATAGAGACGGAAACGGATGGCCATCTTCTTTTCGGAAGAAGTCTGCACGAGATTGACGAGAAGCTCGTTGTAATGGTTGCGGATCTTTGCCTCCTCACCCCATACAGGCTCCCAGGTCTCGTCGAACGTAGAAGTCTCGACGCTCTCCACTGCGAATCCGTCATAGAATGAATAACATGGCTCACGGTCCTCCTTGGAAATGGTACCGTCTGCGTTATAAACAAGCTTCTGAGCCTTGAGTACACCACGGAACTCGAATCCGAGGTTTGAAGGAAGGATCACCTGCTGGTCTCCGTAACTGAGGGCATACTGCGGTGTTCCCTCTGCTGTAAGATGGAAGGTCATTTCCATGTTTCCGTCAGGCGACTTGAGAGTCTGGACGTCTGTCACCTCTCCCGCCGGCTTTGAAGTGCCGCAGGCAGCGAGAAGTGCAATTGCCGAAATTGCTGATAATATCTTCTTCATATCTGTTTGATTATTAGTCACAATCTTAATGTCTGTCAAACGGTTTATGCGGGTGTGCGGAGCATTTCCCTATGTTCCTGCAGAGCCAGCCGCAGAAACCGTTGAACTACCTTTTATATTCGATTACAAGTGCTGTCTTAGGAGCGACAACGGTAGCATCCGAAACCTCGAAAGGCTCGCCGGTGAGCACATCCACACCATCATGAAGGCCTTCTGTGATCTCCGAATAATAAGACCACGGAACATTCTTGTCCTCAAGGGTGTTGTTGATATATACGAACACCGCAGCCTCATCGTCATAGCGGAAATATGCGTAAGTATTGTCACGGGTCATGAAATGCATGGTCTTGCCGTTATGGATTACGTCTGCTGTCTTTCTCCACTGGAAGAGACGGCTCACGTGATCGAAAAGATCTGCTGCCTGTCCCACCTCGACCTTGTTTCCGTCAGTGTTATATGTCTGAGCCTTGCGGCCTTCCTCAGTGAAGAGGTCAACCTCGTCACCCTCCCAGCCGCCTGGGAAATCAACGCGGAGACCTGGGTGGTCACCGATGTTGTCCGGTCTTTTGGTAACGAACATGAGCTCGTCACCGGCAAAGATCTGAGGTATGCCTCGCATGGTCGCCATCATGGTCATCGCGATCTTGAGGGCGCGAGGATCCTTGCGTACGACATCACCGATACGGGCTGTATCATGGTTGCCAGGGAAGATGAGCATCTTCGAAAGGTCATGATATACGAAGTCATGTGAAAGAATGTCATATACCTTGGTCATGCCGAGGCCCCATCCTCCTTCATCTTCAGCGAGAGCCTCGCGCATCGCATCATGGAGCGGGAAGTCCATGATCGAAGGAAGGTGAGAGTCGAATCCGTCCTTGTTGGCGTTTCCACCCTGCCAGTATGCAAGCTGAGGGATGGATGAAGTCCAGCACTCGCCGACGATATTGAAGTTCGGATACTCGTTCAGGATCGCCTTGCACCACTCTGCAGCAGGTTCCTTCTCATTATATGGATATGTATCCACACGGAAGCCGTTAATGCCTGAATACTCGATCCACCAGACGCCCCACTGGATGAAATACTGAAGGACATACGGATTGTCGAGGTTCATATCCACCATAGTAGGCACGAACCATCCGCTTTCCTGTATATAGAGATCCTTTGCCGAGGCATTAGGGTCCATGTTTGTAGAGAATGCTACATTTGTTCCGGTATATTCAGGGAACTGATGGATCCAATCCTGGAAAGGAAGATCATTCATCCACCAATGAACATAGCTGCAATGGTTAGGAACGATGTCCATGATGATGCCGAGTCCTTTCTCCCTTGCTTTCTCTACCAGAGTCCTGTAAAGCTCGTTCGATCCGAAACGTGAATCGATATGATAGTAGTCAGAAGCTGCATATCCATGATATGAACCTTTCGGATCATTGTCTTCGAGGAAAGGAGTAGTCCAGATGTATGTGGCGCCGAGCTCGCTGATGTAGTCGAGATGGTCGATCACGCCCTGGATATCTCCTCCGTGACGTCCGTTGCCATCAGCACGGTTTGCGTCTTCTGTTGTATCGTCGGTAGAGTCGTTCGAAGGATCGCCGTTGGCAAAACGGTCTGGCATGATGAGATATACCATGTCAGATGTCGTGAAGCTCCTGCGTTCTGCAGAGCCTGCCTCACGTGCAGCGATCTCGTACGGATATTTGAACGACTGTCCGTCCTTGGAGAACACGATATAATATGTACCCGGACGGGCATTCGGAGCGATCTTCACGTCAACGAAGAGATAGTTGGGGCTCTCTGCCTTGTTGACCTTTTCCACTGAGACGCCTGCACCGCCTTCGATAGTGACGTCATAGGCCGAAACACCCTCACCGTTTACCATAAGCTGAAGAGGGGTCTTCATACCTGTCCACCAAGAAAGAGGCTCGACACGTGTCACCTGCTCAGCTGTGGCATCAGCCACCGATGCAGGATCAAAAGCCGGCCCCGAACAAGCTGCAAGGGCAACGGCTGCTATTGCAATATATATTTTCTTCATCATATTGTATGGATTCTTCACTTCGTTCAGAATGACAATGTTACTCTACAGTGATTTCATATGACCATGGAGCCTTGAGTTCAGCCTTCACAGTCACCTTGTTTTCAGGAAGAGTACGTGTGAACACGAGTGTACTGTCATCAGTTGAAACAACCTCGAACTTTCCTCCCTTGTCGCCAGCAGCGAGAGCAGGATTGTCGTGACGGATGCTGATGAGCTCCTTGTAGAAGTCGAAATATTCATTCTTCTCCCATGCAGGAACATGATCCTTCTCGAAGAATTCGAATCTCTTGTTCCAGCCCATTTCCTGACCTGTATAGATGAGAGGCTGGCCGTTAGGAAGAGTGAATGTGAGCACAGCCATCACCTTTGCGGCATCACCCATTCTCTCGAACTCTGTACCTGCCCATGAATTCTCGTCATGATTTGATGTGAACATGAGACGGAAAGCGTCTGCAGGGTTGTTCTGTGCATCCTTTGCGATGTACTCGAGAAGCTCAGGGATGTTCTTCTCACCACGAGCTATCGAATTGAGAAGGTGGTGGAGCTCCCATGCATATGATGCATCGAAATCCGAAAGGCTGTGAAGCTTTGGCTCCTCACCCTCAGCAAGCCAGTACATATGCGGATAGTCTGCACGAAGGCCTGCGATGGTCTCCTGCCAGAACTCAAGCGGAACCTCACATGCCATGTCGCAGCGGAAGCCGTCGATACCGCGCTCCATCCAGAAACGGAGGGCAGCCTGCATTCCCTTCCATACGTCCTTGTTCTCATAATTGAGGTTTGCGGTGTCTGACCAGTCAGCTGTAAAGGTGGTATTGCCCTCTGCATCACGCTCATACCATTCAGGTGCCTGTCCGGTAACCCAGACTGCATCAGGTGATGTATGGTTGGCAACCCAGTCGATAACCACGCGGAGGCCGAGTCTGTGTGCTTCTGCCACGAAATTGTCGAAATCCTCAAGGGTTCCGAACTCAGGATTGATTGCGCAATAGTCCTTTACGGCATAGTAAGATCCGAGGGTTCCCTTGCGGCCCTCGACACCGATAGGATAGATCGGCATGAGCCATACGATGTCCACGCCCATTTCAGCCAGACGCGGAAGCTGCTGTTGTGCAGCGGCGAATGTTCCTTCCGGAGTATATTGACGTACATTCATCTCATATACTACAGAATTCTCGAGAGGCTGCTGCTCAGGAGTCTGAGGTGCCTGCGAGCATGACAAGGCCATGAGCACAGCGCAGATTGCAAATATTGTTTTTTTCATATCTGTTGTTATTGATTTCTGTTTGCTGCAGATCCGGAGGCTCGCAGAGCGAAGCATATCCCTATGCTTCTGCTTCGCTCTGCGAGCCTCCGGATCTGCCGGATTACATTTCGGCAAGTATTGTAGCGGATGTTGCATTGGCAGAGATGATATTGCCGGAATAGGCTCCAAGTCCCTCTGCATCAGCCTGTCCGTCCTTTGCAAGGACAGTGTAATTGCCCTGAGGGATCTCCACCTTCGCCTGTTTCTTCGATCCGTTGAGAAGGACTGTAAGAGACTTCGCAGAATCTATTCCCTCGAGTCCGCTGATACGGAAAGCCACTACACAAGGATCCTCAACCTCGATGAACTGAAGCTTCTCGCGGACAAGGTCTGCATCGCCGAGGCAGAAGCCGGGGTGAGCATGACGTATTGCCGCAAGGGCGGCATAATAATCCACAAGGTCCTTGTATGTGGTCTTGTATGTCCAGTCGATGGCATTGATCGAATCCGGCTGATTGTAGCTGTTCTTCACTCCCTGCTTGTGACGATAAAGCTCCTCGCCATTGAAGATGAACGGAATGCCCTGTGATGTATAGACAGCTGTCTGGGCGAGCTTCACCATCTTGAGACGCTCTGCCTCAGTCGCCTTCGTAGCCTCCTCGAGACGGTCGCGGAGACAATGGTCGTCATGGCAGCTCACATAGCTGACGTGCTGGAGTGGATTGTTTGTCCAAGCCTCTACCGTAACCTGAGGATGCTCGATTCCTCCAGCTATTCCGAACTCCACATTGGCCTTGTTTCCTGCAACTCCGTCCATGAATCCGGCATTCTCGCATCCGAGAGGGCCACGGACAGCATCACGGATATTGTCGCTGAATGCTCCCACCTTGTCAAGCATATGCGTATTGGCCTTGAGAGCGATCTGCTCTGCAGGATATGCCGGTGAAGATGCAGCCCATCCCTCGCCATAGATCACGACGTCCGGATCAATCGCATGGAGACGCTCGCTGATGATGTTCATGGTCTCGATATCATGAATGGCCATGAGGTCGAAACGGAAGCCGTCGATATGATATTCCTTCATCCACCACTCAAGCGACTCGATCATGTATTTGCGGAACATCTCCTGCTCCGAAGCGGTCTCATTGCCGCAGCCTGAGCCATCGAAGAAAGATCCGTCCTCACGCATACGGTAGAAATATCCCGGCATTGTGCGCTCAAATCCAGTGTTTGCAGCATTGGTGGTATGGTTATAGACCACGTCGAGGATAACGCGGAAGCCAGCCTTGTGAAGGGCCTGGACCATCTGCTTGAATTCCTTGATACGGGTTACAGGATTGTACGGATCGGTAGAGAAAGAGCCTTCTACAGCGTTGTAATTGAGAGGCTCGTATCCCCAGTTGTACTGATTGTCCTCAAGACGCGTCTCATCGATGGTCGCGAAATCTGTAGAGGGAAGAAGCTGGACATATGTCACTCCTATCTCCTTGAGATGATCGATACCTGTCGAAAGACCGTCAGGATTCTTCGTACCCTCTTCTGTAAGAGCAAGGTACTTTCCCTTGTTGTCTATGCCAGATGTCTGGTGGATAGAGAAATCCCTGTGCTGGAGTTCATAGACGATGATATCGGAAGGTCTGATCTCAGGACTCTTGTCGTCTGCCCAGCCTTCAGGATCGGTCTCATCCCAGTCTATCACGGCTCCACGCATGCCGTTGACACCCACGGCCTTTGCCGCTATGCCCTCGGTTTCTTCAAGCCACTGTCCGTTCTTCTGCACCTGGAATGTGTAGAACGCACCCTTGACATCCTCCTTCACGACAGCCTTCCAAAGTCCGTCCTTGGACTTCTTCATGTTCACCGTCTTGAAAGCAGCTTCATCGGAAGCCGAATGATAGATCCTCAGCTGCGCGGCCTCCGCATCCGGAGCCCACACCGAAAATTCTGTCTTGTCGCCCATATAGACGCACTCCTCAAGCGGAGCCTCAGGTACGACGAGTGCACCTCCCTCGGATGCACATGATGCCATTGCAGCAACAGCGATTGTACCCATCAGTAAACTTTTGAATGATATCTTCATATTATTTCGTGTTTTCATTATCCATTGCGCACAATATGCACATCATACGAATATACGAAGATTTCTCCTATATATAAAATATATAAGATGAACAGCTTAAAGTTTATGACGAATGGTCGTTATTTAGTGATGAAATGGAAGCAAATCCGGCGATTTTACCCTTGTCTTGTAATCCTCGCCCCTAAAGCATTCAGACGCACATCGATCTCTTCATAGCCTCGGTCGATCTGTTCGATGTTGCTTATCACGCTCGTACCCTTAGCTGACATGGCGGCGATCAACATGGCGATACCCGCCCTGATATCAGGAGAGGACATCTTTCCCGCACGGAGCTGATAACGGTTGTCATTGCCTATTACCACGGCCCTGTGAGGGTCGCAAAGGATGATCTGAGCACCCATGTCAATAAGCTTGTCAACGAAGAAGAGGCGGCTCTCGAACATCTTCTGGTGAATGAGGACGCTTCCCTTGCACTGGGTGGCCATTACGAGGATGACGCTGAGAAGGTCCGGCGAAAGACCAGGCCAAGGCGCGTCTGCGACATTCAGGATGGAACCGTCAAGGAATGAATCTATCACATAGCTTTCCTGCTCCGGAATGAAGATGTCGTCACCCCTGCGTTCAAGATTTACCCCGAGTTTGCGGAACACTTCCGGTATCATTCCGAGCTCATCCCAGGCCACATCCTTTATGGTTATCGAACTTCTGTTCATTGCCGCCAGAGCTATGAAAGATCCGATTTCGATCATGTCAGGGAGTATCCTGTGCTCAGCTCCTCCAAGCGACTCCACTCCTGTGATTGTCAGGAGGTTGGAACCGATTCCATCTATCTTTGCACCCATCTTCACAAGCATACGGCACAGCTGCTGGACATAAGGTTCGCAGGCGGCATTATAGATCGTCGTAACGCCTTTTGCCAGGCAAGCAGCCATGACGATGTTCGCCGTTCCCGTAACCGAAGCCTCATCAAGCAGCATATACCTTCCTTCCAGACTCTTTCCTTCCGGAACATGCAGATAGAAGGCCTTCCTGTCATTGTCATATTCCTGTGAAGCTCCGAGATTCATGAAGCCGAGGATATGAGTATCCACCCTGCGGCGACCGATCTGATCTCCTCCCGGCTTAGGGAAATATGCATGGCCGAAGCGGGCAAGAAGCGGGCCTACCACCATCACGGAACCACGCAGTTTCGCACATTTGCCTACAAAATCAACACTTGATATATAGTCGGTATCGATTTCATCAGCCTGGAAGGTATATACACCTTTCTCATGTCTCGTCACCTTGACTCCCATGCTCTCAAGCAATAGAATAAGATTCCTGATATCAAGGATTTCAGGGACATTCGAAATGGTAACCTTCTCTCCCGTAAGCAATATTGCGCTGATCACCTGCAGAGCCTCGTTTTTCGCTCCCTGCGGTCTGATAGTGCCACTCAGCCTGTGGCCGCCCTCTATGACGAATGAACTCATATGATATATCCTGTATTATTCAATGTTTGTGTAAGTGATCCGGAAGACGTATGATCCGGCATCTTCGGTGCGTACAACGAGATTCCGCTCATATCCGCCCAATCCTGCCGACCTTTCGCGCGCAAGTGAGAAGACAAACTTCTTGCTATCTTTGAGTACTCCGGATGCCGGATTGTAACTTACAGCGAAATCGGCCTCACGCGTCGTGCTGACTATGCTGAAAGTCACCATTTCTCCTGTATCGGAAGTCGCATTGACCTCTATCTTCTCTTTTTCAGCTCCCTCGATTATCTTTCCTTCTCCAAAATCTATATGCTTTCTGTCAAATGTGATATGCTTATGCGCCGGTTGCAGAGTGAAATCCATCACGAATTCCTTCACGGCATAGTCCTCCGACTGTGTCTGGAAGGCATGGTATTCCGAATAGACTTCTGTTCTTACCATGCTTATATAAGGCAATGCATCAAAGCTGTATTCTCCGTTCCCATCAGTATAGACGATGGTTTCCGTACAGTTGTTCCACACAGCCACACCTTCAAGAGGGTTACCTTCAGCATCTTTCACTGTTCCTTTCAGATTTGCATAAAGATCTCTGTCAGAAGTCTCCACGACCATCGGAACATCATATCTTTCCCAATAATAAGGAGTTGTGGAAAAAACATGCAGCACGCCTTCCATATTTTCCATAGATGCCCTCAATATCTTGATCTCTACATCCAGCGCAGACATGGGAGCAACGGTGCCGTACCATCCTCTGTCATCGAACTTCAGTCCCGGGGCAGACATCTCAAGGAAAACAAGATCGTATGAGGGAAGATCAGCCCTTATGCCGAAGCTTATCGGAGTCTCCGTCATATTCCTTATCGTCAAAGTCTGTTCGTTGACGCGCGGCTCGAAACGGATCTCATCCTGCTCCACCTTCATCACATGTATAGGCTCAAGCTCCACATCCAGCTCCGTATCACCAGAGATAGAAATAACATAAGCCCTTGGTTTATAATATTTCCCTTGAAAGACCACCTCATATTCGCCTTGAGGTATGCCTGCTATCGAATAGCTGCTTCCGACGGTTCCTTCAGGAATCACATCACCGCTATAGACCTGCTTGCCGACATTATTTGTGACAACTGCCTGCACGCCCGTCATCAAACGTTCAACATTCCCTTCCTGATCTGTGATAACACCGCTTATGGTGTGCTTCCCGACCTGAGTCTGCCAGGAATCACACGCACAGCATATCATCAATATGAAGAACAGCAGTTTTTTCATCTAACGACTATATATGTTCGACTTCAGGATTCAGTTCGACATCGAACTTCGCCTTGACAGAAGCGATTATACGTTTTTCCAGACCTATGATCTCTTCAGGATAGGCCTCACCGGTATGATTAACTATCACCAGCGGCTGCTTGTCCCATACGGCCGCACCACCGCTGCGTTTTCCCTTCCATCCGCACTGCTCGATCATCCATGCGGCAGGAACTTTCACCATTCCGTCAGGAAGATCATAATGCGGAACCTTGTACTCTGGACCATGTTCTGCCTTTGCCGCAGACTCGATTCCGGCGAAATGCTCCTGACTTATCACCGGATTCTTGAAGAAACTTCCCGCACTTCCCTTGACCGACGGCTCCGGAAGCTTTTCCTTCCTGATTTTTATGATGGTCTTTCTGATAAGTCCCGGGGTCAAAGATCCTTCACTTCGTTCAGGATGACATTCCACGGCCTCCTTAAGATGACCGTAGTCAAGCTTAGGCTGAGGTGTGCGTGAAAGAGCGAATACCACATGGGTGACGATATATCTGCCCTTGATATCAGGATTCTTGAAGATCGAATCACGGTAGCCGTATCCGCACTCCCCGACATCGAAGTTTACGAATTCCTCTTCCTGAGTATCATAACAATAGACTTTCCTGATGACATCCTTTACCTCAACTCCATAGGCTCCGATGTTCTGAACCGCTGAAGCGCCGACTTCACCAGGAATATACGAAAGATTCTCCACTCCCCACAGTCCTTCCTTCGCTGCCCATGCACAGAAATCGTCAAAGACAACTCCCGCGCCGACCGACACCAGCACCTCCTCACAGTCTTCAAGCACCTCTATGAAATCAATCTTCGAATGCAGGACCGTTCCCTTGAAATCGTCGGTAAACAGCAGATTGCTGCCGCCACCGATATGAAGTACCGGACGGGCCAGCTCCTCGAATTCGATATCAACCAGATCCGCCACCGAATCATATTCCATGAAACAGCGGGCCTTCACCTTCATTCCGAAGGTGTTCATCTTCGTAAGATCCTTATAGTACTCCGTCCTTATCATTTTGCCGTAACGCGCAAACGCCTGTCTATCTTACAATTACACTTCCGGGGGTCGTATATCTCACCGGCCCTCGAAAGCCTATCTCATTACATATAAACTCCTTAGGCAATACAGTCAGTATTATTATCCTATCTCAGCACCGTTGCAGAGAGTCTCCGCAGGAGTGACGAAACGCATCTTGCCGTCATTCTGACGAGCCATGAGGATCATTCCCTTCGACTCGATGCCACGGATCTTGCGCGGAGCAAGGTTGGCCAGGATGCATATCTGCTTTCCGACCATCTCCTCAGGAGAATATTGCTCGGCAATGCCTGAAACGATCACCCTCTTGTCGATGCCGGTATCGATGGTAAGCTTCAGAAGCTTGTCAGTCTTAGGAACACGCTCAGCCTCAAGCACTGTCGCTGTCCTGATATCCATCTTCTGGAAATCATCGAATGTGCATTCCTCCTTCTGCGGAGTCACGACAGCTGCCTCAGCCGCCTTTGCTGCAGCCTCACGCTCTGCGCGGATAGCCTCAAGACGAGCAATCTGTGCATCAACGACCTCATCCTCGATCTTGGCAAAGAGAAGGGTTGCAGGATTGAGCTGATGGCCGGCAGGAAGAAGCGAAGCCTTGCCGAGGTCATCCCATGTCAATGAGATCGCCACGTCGCTGTGTCCACCGCTGTGACATGAAGAAGTATGAAGGGCTGCGCCTTCGCCATCCTTGTATATGTTCTCGCTTACTGATCCCTCTTCACCTGCACGGTGGTCGGTTCCGGCTACGATTCCTACATTGAGGATACCACGGAGCTTCTCGGATGAGAACGGAAGGAATGGCTCGAATGCGATTGCAAGGGAAGCACATATCTGGAGAGATACATTCAGGATCGAAGCCGTTCTGTCCATATCGGTCTTGGCAACCTTCCAAGGCTCGGTATCAGTCAGATACTTGTTTCCAAGACGTGCGATGTTCATAGCCTCCTTGAGAGCCTCGCGGAACTTGTATCCGTCAAGGTATCTCTGCATCTCTTCCTTGAGAGGCTGAATCTGCGCAAGCGTCTCTGCATCAACAGTCTCCGGCTTGAGGTCGGCAGGAACACGACCCTCGAAATACTTATGCGTAAGCACGACGGCACGGTTCACGAAGTTTCCGAGGATAGCCACGAGCTCGCTGTTGTTGCGTGCCTGGAAGTCCTTCCATGAGAAATCATTGTCCTTTGTCTCAGGTGCGTTGGCTGTAAGCACATAACGGAGCACATCCTCCTGTCCAGGGAACTGCTCGAGGTACTCGTGAAGCCATACGGCCCAGCCACGAGAGGTAGATATCTTGTCCCCCTCGAGATTCAGGAACTCGTTTGCAGGGACATTGTCAGGAAGGATATAGCTTCCGTCCGCCTTAAGCATCGAAGGGAATACGATGCAATGGAATACGATATTGTCCTTTCCGATGAAATGAACGAGCTTCGTATCCTCGCTCTTCCACCACTTCTCCCAGCTCTGAGGAAGAAGTTCCTGAGTATTTGAAATATAGCCGATAGGCGCATCGAACCACACATAAAGAACCTTGCCATCAGAACCTTCTACAGGAACAGGAACACCCCAGTTGAGGTCACGGCTGACGGCACGTGGCTGAAGACCTCCATCGATCCAGCTCTTGCACTGTCCGTAAACATTGCTTCTCCATTCCTTGTGGCCGTCGAGGATCCACTCGGAAAGCCACTTCTCATACTGGTCGAGAGGAAGATACCAATGTTTGGTCTCCTTCTTCACGAGCTCGCCTCCGCTGAGAGCCGATTTAGGATTGATGAGTTCATCCGGGCTGAGTGTGGCACCACACTTCTCGCACTGGTCACCATAAGCTCCTTCCGCACCGCAGCGAGGACATGTACCTGTGATATAACGGTCTGCGAGGAAGGTCTTTGCCTCCTCGTCATAATACTGCTCGCTCACCTTCTCGATGAACTTTCCTTCATCATAAAGCTTACGGAAATATTCTGCAGCATTCTTGTGATGTGTCTTGGAAGAAGTCCTTGAATAGATGTCGAAGTTGATTCCCAGACCTGTGAATGAGTTCTTTATGATCTTGTGATACCTGTCAACGATGTCCTGAGGAGTGCAGCCTTCCTTCTGAGCCTTGATGGTGATAGGCACACCATGCTCATCCGAACCGCAGACATAGAGGACATCCTCACCTCTCATCCTAAGATATCTCACATAGATATCCGCTGGCACATACACACCGGCAAGATGGCCGATATGGACCGGACCGTTCGCATATGGAAGCGCACAGGTCACAAGCGTTCTGTTGAATTTCTTTTCCATTATATTATCAATTTCAATATTTCCATTACAGTCAACCTGCAAATTTACAAAAATTTACCGCAATACTCATCCCTATATGGCGTTTTTAGTCCCACCACCGTTAAAAATAAATTCGAGCCTGTTAAAAATTTATTTTTCACATCATAAAATTCGCATAAAAATGAGGGGGTCAGGGGTGATTTCGTCACATTTCTTTTGGCGGAAGGCTCAGACTCATGAACTTAGCAACACGTTATTTTCATGTCCGGCCGGGCATGAGCGGGAATTTTTAACAAAACGTTTTTATGAAAAAGTTATTTTTCTTTATGACACTTGCCGCTGCAGTGATGACAGCATGCAGAAAAGAAGATGCGGCACAGGAATCCGGCGACCCATCTTCAAAGACAGTAAACCTTACTGTGAATATAGACAATCCTTTAAACACCAGAGCTACCGGAATCAGCGGTGACGAAACCGATGAAGCCAAGGTAAACAGCCTTCAGGTCTTTGTATTCAACGGAGAAGCCATAGACGGCTACGCTTCGGCCAGCAACGCAAAGAGCCTGAACCTGGGATGCACGACCGGCAGCAGAACCATCTATGCCATAGCTAATGCACCTTCCCTGGCAAATGTCACCAGCATGTCGGAACTGCTTGCCACAGTCTCCAGGCTGGGAGAGAACGCGACCAACCTTGAAATGATAGGAAAAAAGACCGAGGAAATAAAGGCCGACACCAGATCGGTAAACGTCGATATTGACAGGCTGGCCTCGCGCATCATGGTAAAGAAAGTCACCAACGCCCTGACCTCTCCGGCTCTGAAAGCTCAGAACTTCGTCCTGAAAAGCATGTATCTGATCAATGTCGCAGCCGACATAAATTACGGTATGTCAGGAGATTACCAGATCAGTACATGGTACAACAAGATGTATTATCAGAGCGGCAACAACCGTGGCAGTCTGACTTTTGACACGGTGAATGAGACCGTAGCGGCAGGTACCAGCCATGAAACCGCACATTACTTCTATGCCTATCCGAATCATGCCGAACATTCTTCGGCAGAAAGCTGGTCAGCCCGTGCTACCATGCTGGTACTCAAGGTGCAGATAGGCACTGTTCTTTACAACTACCCTATCCTGCTTCCTCCGCTGACAAGCAACCATTCCTATGAAATCGAAGAAATCCAGATCACACGTCCAGGCAATCTTGATGACGGCAAGGAAGGAGGCACGGACGAGCAGGAGCCGGTACAGGGCAAGGACTGCGAATTCACGATCTTCGTCAAGCCTTGGACTACCATAACAGTTGCAGACGGCACAATAATATAGTACGTCATGAAAGCATCCGTACTTTTGTCTGTCATGCTTATTGCAGGCATTTCATGCGTATCGGAACAGACCGGCATCCACACTGACGGAAAGACCGTAAGGTTCTGCGTCAGCGTGGACTCCGGTCCTGCCACAAGAGCATCTTCTGCCGGGAGCGAGAATGCCTTGAACAGGATCCAGTTCGTCCTTTTCAGAGACGGAACACTCTACTCCTCTGCATCAAGTGACGGAAACAGCACCGACATGGAGGCAGACTTCGGGACTTACAGTCTCTATGCCTTTGTAAATGATCCTACTGAGTGGATATCCATGCCGGATCTGACAGAAGAGAAGATCATGAGTTCCGCTTCATCATTCTCGGACAATTCCCTCTCGTCATATGTCATGTTCGGATATGTTCCGTCTTTTGAAATCGACGAAAGATTCACTTCCATAACGGTCAATGTTGACAGACTGGCTTCGAGGATAATGGTCGGAAACCTGAAGGTTGACTTCAGTTCCAACTCCCATTATAAAGGGTGCAGCCTGAAGATAAGGAATATGTACCTCACCAATGTCCTGGGGAAATGCCCTTACTCCATGATTCCTTCGGGATCTCCTTTATCTTCAGACAGATGGTATAACAGGATGGGACTGGAGGATTCCGGTCATACAATCATGTCAATGACAGCCGACAAAGGACTGGACATAGTCATTCAGGACGGTTCATCGACAGATCTGGACAAGGTCTATTATGCCTACCCGAACGGCTGCGTTTCCGATTCGGATTCCGGGCAATGGGAATCACGAAGGACGAGGCTGGTCATCGAAGCGACATTGGACGGAAAGGAATGCTGGTATCACATCACCCTTCCTCCGATGAAGTCCAACGCCTCATACAGCATAGAGAGCTGTACCATAATGAACATAGGAGGCAATTCACCCGAAGACAACACGATACCATCATGCGAGGTAATCATAACTGAATCATTATCCTGGGATCAGACATTTTCAGTGGAGGAGGAATCATGAGAAAAACATTCATTAACAAACCGTCAGTCATGCTGATAGCATGGAGCCTGCTTGCGGGATGTTCCGACAAGACACACACAGAACCTGAAACCTCCGGCAACATCACTTTCAGCTATAATGTCGAAGAATTCGGTGCGGCATCCAGAAGCATACTCACATCAGATGACATCGAGGACAAGATGACTTCTCTTTCCCTGTTCGTCTATTACAAAGACCGTCTCATCGAGGCCAGCCATTACAAGAATCCCGGGAACGGAGTATCCATATCCCTGGAGAACGGACGTGAATATGATATCTATGCCCTTGTCAACATGGGAGATATGACAGATGCAATGCCTGCGGACAAATCATCCGGACAGATTCCGGACTTGACATGGGAAGTACCCTCATATTCATTCATCGACGCAAACGGTCTTCCGATGGCAGGAAAGGCCGAGGGATTCAAGGCAGGAACCGATATTCCGGAAATTGACCTGAGACGCCTTTTCGCGAAAGTTTGTCTGGACATCGGATTCTCTTATGAAGGAGCCGTCATTTCCGGCATCAAGGTACTGAACCTCAACGGTACCTTGAAGCCATTCGGTTCATCCGCTGCCTCGACATCATCAGCCATAATGACTGAAGTGGAATATGATTCCGGAACAGGCGAGCATTACTTCTACGTTCCAGAGAACATGCAGGGACAGATAGGCTCGGCATCGGCATCACATGAGAAGAATCCGGATCTTGATTCCGGCATCAAGGCACGAAAGGACGTGCTTACGTATATGGAAGTCGATGTCAGCCTTGAGGAGAATGAAGATTACATCGGCAATGTCATCTACAGAAGCTATCTGGGCAATGACAACACCAGGAATTTCGATATCAGAGGCAACTGCTGCTACCGATGGAATGTGACCTATCATCAGGACAACCTGCAGTACAACGACTGGAAGATCGACACGGATGCGGTTGAACCGGCGGCAAAGGATATCCTGGAGTTCACCGGAAGAATCGAGGCAGGTCCAGGACAGACTGTGAATGTAAACTTCTCGTATGACCTGTCCGCTACCGGCAAGGATCCATCGGAAATATCATTCACGGCTGACGATGGGCTTGAGTTCGGAACCCCGGAATTCACTTCAGTCAGTGCAAATGCCGGAACAGGCACGATACCATTGACCTGCAGCACCTCTACAGAAATCGGAGACATCCTGCACGTCAGGATGGAAGCGGGAGAGGTCCATGCCGAGGCAGAAGTGGAAGTGGTGAACTACGTGACTGGAATAAAGATGACCCTGCCTTTCACTGCCATGTATTCGGAATATATGCAAGTCACGGCGACAGCCACATATTACGATGGCAGCACTGTCACAGATCCGTCTGAATTCACCTGGACCATCAATGGTCTTTTAGGCTCACCTGACGACATTGTGACAGTGAAGAACGGCATGCTCAGAAGAAGGCTGGACATAAGCGGAATGTGCAAGATCACCGTTGCGCATGGAGGGAAGTCAGACGTCAGGACGATAAACTGTCCTGTCACCATTGTCGGCGTAGAATACATTCCGGATCCTGTCGAGATCCAGATCGGAGAAAAATTCCAAGGAACCCTGTATCAGGTTACCTATAACATCAATGATCCGGAGAATCTTACAAGGGTGGAACTGAAGAGCAATGCTCAAGGATCGGCTACATTCAACATATCGGACAATTCGATCGCATCGTACGGATATTCTGGAGCATTCGGTGCCGAAATCACGGGAAAGGCCAAGGGATCCACCGTTCTGTCAATAGATGTCACTTTGAAGAACTATATGTATTCGGGCCATCTTGACATCCCGGTAATTGTCGGACTGTACAGCTACGGTCTGGAGCTGAGTGAAACGGATGTGACACTCATCGAAGGCGAGAGCAGGCAGCTTGAGGCTTATTTCGTCACATATTACCAGGGTGAGGAACGATCCAGAAAGAACGTCACGTCAGAGGTGGTATGGACATCTGACAACGCCTCACTCGCTGCAGTTTCAGAGGGAAACATCACCACTACGGAAGGCAAGGCAGGAAGCTGCAATGTCACTGCCAGATATAAAGGTTACAGTGCTACTGCCGGAGTGACAGTGAAGATGAACTACATATATTCTCTGATGCTGTATGGTGCAGACGAACTGTATCCCGAAGGTATGGAATACATATCCGTAAGCGTCGGAACCACATTCAATCTGTACTGTGCACTGAACACCTGGCGCAACAACAGGTTCGTATCATCCGAAGACATTGACGTAAACAAGGTCATATGGAAGACAAGCAACGGACTTGACATGGTTGCAAGAGGCAAGTTCTATACGCCGTACGAAGGACTGTATCTGATAGAAGCCGATTACACTGATGCCAACGGCATCCATTACGGCTGGATAACCGTCGAGGTTTACTGATGATATATCTTAAGCAGAGTGCCGTGCCCCTTATAAGGTGACACGGCACTTGTATTGAGATCAGACACGTCCGAGTTCATTGTTCAGCCTCGTACGGGCCCTGTTCAGATCATCTATCTTCGAAAGGATCTCCACTTGACGCCCGGGATCGGTCTCGGCAGCCAGCCTGGCCATAAGGTCACGAAGCAGAAGCTCGACCTTCTTGCACTGGTATGCCAGCAAGGTCTTTGGAATGAACTGGACAAGCCTTGTCGAAGTGGCTGTAAGCGACTGCTCGTAATTCTTGACAGTTATCTGATACTTTTCGATCAGAAGTTCCCTTGCCACAGCCGCCACTTCCGGATCCATGCTGTTCAGAAGCCTTGACTGCATCTGCTCCTGCGTCAGTCCCTCCTCATACATCGCGAAATACGACTCATAGACCTTTCTGTATGAGCTGTTTACAAAATCAGCGTCATCATCTGCAAGTATTCCGTCAATGAATTCCGCGACATTCATTGTCTCACCCGGAACATAGTATTTTGAATCAACGTCAAAAAGAAGTTCCGAACATCCTTCCTCGAGGATGAATCCGAGAAGTTCCTTCTCACAAGGAGCCAGATATGGTTCTTCTATTACGATCGGGCCCTGTGCTGGGGTATCAGGAACAGGTCGGACATCATATACCGGATCTCCCTCCGGTTCATGATAGTCCTCCACAACAGGAGGCGGAGGGGTCGCACGCTCCTTCTGTTTCTCGTCGGCAAGAATCATCTGTGTCCTTGACCTGCTGACCCTGTCAGTAAGTATCTTTTCGTCAATCTCGAACTTGTCTGCGCATGTCCTGACATAAACCGCCCTTACCACTGCATCCGGTATCAGGGCCACTGTATCAGCGATATCATTTATCAGATTAGCCCTCTTTATCGGGTCATTGCCGGCCTCGTCAAGAAGAAGATCGGTCTTGAAGTTTATGAAGTCCTGCTCATTGCGGGCTATATAGTCCTGTACCTCGTCAAGGGAATGCCTGCGCGCGAAGTCATCCGGATCCTGTCCGTCAGGAAGAAGTACGATCTTCACATTCATTCCTTCCTTGAGTACAAGGCCTATACCCCTGAGGGCCGCCTTTATACCAGCACCGTCTCCGTCATAGATGATGGTGATGTTGTTCGTGAACTTCCTGATAAGCCTGATCTGATCGACAGTAAGCGAAGTACCGCTGGAAGCGACCACATTACGGATTCCGAGCTGATGCATGGAAAGGACATCGAGATATCCTTCCACAAGGATGCACTTGTCCTGACGTGATATGTCGCTTTTCGCGAAATATATTCCGTACAGAGACTTGCTCTTGACATATATCTCCGTCTCCGGAGAATTCACATATTTGGCTACGGACTTGTCCGTCTTGAGCGTACGGCCTCCGAAAGCGATGATGCGGCCGCTGACCGAATGGATAGGGAACATGACACGGTCATAGAAGCGGTCAACAAGCCTGCCATCGTCATATCTGATGCTCAGTCCGGTCTCCACCATGAACTCCTCCTTGTATCCTGCAGCACGTGCAGCATCAGAAAAAGCCTTTCTGCTGAGAGGAGCCCATCCCAGGCCATATTTACTTATCGTCTCGTCTTCCAGGCCACGGCTTCTGAAATACTGATATGCTATATTTCTGCCTTCCGGAGTGTCTATGCTTTCCTGAAAGAACTTTCCGGCGAACTCAGAAAGCAGGATAAGGCTCTCATGCTTGTGCCTCTGGGCTATCTCCTCTGCCGATTCCTCTTTCTCGACCACCTCGATGTGATATTTGCGGGCGAGATATTTCAAGGCCTCAGTATAGGACATGTTTTCATGCTCCATCACAAAACCGACAGCAGTGCCGGATTTACCGCAGCCGAAGCATTTGTATATTCCCTTTGAAGCGGAAACGGAGAAAGACGGAGTCTTTTCATTATGAAAAGGACAGCACGCGATATGATTGGCACCTCGCTTCTTCAATGTAACGAAGTCCCCGATCACATCCACGATCTGCGCCGTGTCCAATATCCTGTTTACCGTCTCCTGAGGAATCATATCCTATTGTTCGTCAACCTTTTCGTACTCGACATCCTTTACTTCGGAAAGCGGATTCACCGTTTCAGACGGTGTATCGGTCTCAGGAGCCTTATGTATCTCATATTCGTCAATGGCCTTCTTCATCTTCCATGAAGAGAAGAGTTCCGACGCGCCATAAACTATCATAGCTGCACCCGCTATCATGACCATCACGGATTCTGCAAACGGATTGAAAAGGATGAATCCGCCGATAAGCGTCACCACAGCAGGAAGGATAAAGACTCCGAGTCCCATTCCCACTACCCTCTTTGCGCTGAAAAGGGCAAGAAGCTGCACGGCTCCGAAAGCGAGAAGCATGAAGCCGATGAGATAGATGATGAACCTCGCCACAAAGCCAGGGAACATGAAAAGGATGAGTCCGAGAAGGACATCCACGATCGCATTGAAAGACATGAGCGGAAGAGATCCGTTCTTCTTGTCCTTCAGTCCTACCACAAGGGACACAAGTCCTGAAGCGAGAAGGAAGGCTGCGATGATCTTGACCACAGTCGTAAGAGCTTCGTCAGGATTGAGGACCATCATCAGTCCTATCACAAGAGCGATCAACGCTCTGAGCGGGCCATTCAACCTGCTTTTATAACCAAATGTAAACATCTGTTTTCCAATTATTCGTTGAACTTTCACCATGTATGCCTGAACGCGGACTGCCAATACCGGGCCCGTCGCAGGCTGCAGGATATGCATAAAATGCAAAAATAGGAATTTTTTAGTATTTTTGCCGCCGTTTTCAATGTTATCGCAATGGTTTTATATGACAATCATAATCACAGTCAGTTCTCCTTCGACGGAAAGAGGACTTCCGTTGAAGACAGTGCCAGAGCTGCTGCGGAACATGGATTGGGAGGAATATGTTTCTCAGACCATTGCGACTTCTATGTGCCTCCGATGAAGGCCTCTTTCGAGAATCTTGCCCCGGAATATTTCGACGTAGCCGCCCAGCAGGCTGAAATTGAAAGAGTGCAGAAAGCGCTTGGAGACAGTATAAGAGTCCTGAAAGGCATAGAGATCGGAATGTACAGGGACTGCCGCACTGAGATAAGGAAGGTGATGGTGGAGAATTCCTTCGACCAGGTCATAGCTTCCGTCCATTATATCGAAGAGACCGATCCGTATTACGGAGGATATTATGACGGCAAGGACTGGAAAGAGGCATACGGCAATTACCTGAGAACCATTCTCGAGGAAATGAAATGGCTGGAGGACTTCGACATCATGGGACATTATGACTATATCGTGCGTTATGCTCCATATCCCGAGTTAAGTATCCGGTACCGCGACTTCAGCGACATATTCGATGAAATGTTCCGCTTCCTCATACATGAGGGCAAGGCCCTGGAGATAAACACCAAGAGTTATGAGGGCTACCGCGGAAGGACAGTCGGTCTGGACAGGAACGTACTTATACGCTACCGTGAGATGGGAGGCGAGATAATCAGCCTCGGCTCGGATTCCCATGAGCCATCACGCGTCGGAGCAGGATTCATGCATCATGCGGAACTTCTGAAGCATCTGGGTTTCAGATGGACAGCTCATTACGAAAAACGCAGGCTTGTACAGATGCCTCTGATATAAAAAAGACAGCTGACAGGAAACTGCCAGCTGTCTGTATGTCAGAATGGAAGATCGTCTTCAACCGGTGAACTCATGTCATCCGCCGACGGCATCGGAGCTCCTGTAGGAGTCGAATATGATCCGGCTGACTGAGAATAGTTGTATTCAGGCTGAGCCGCATTCGCAGGCTCGATTCTCCAGGCCCTCACATCCGTGTACCACCTTCCGTTATACTCACGGCTGCTCAGATTGAAGGATATCCTTACCCTGTCTCCTACCTGATACTTGTCCAGCTCCTTCACCTTGTCGTCTCCCCATACGTTCATGCACACCTGTGAAGGAAAGTTGCCTTCCTGATATTCAAGAATGAATTCCTGCTTTGCCCAGGCTCCTCTTGCCGAGGTACCGGTCTGGACATTGAGCTTGCGGGCAATCCTGCCCTCGAGTTCCATAGCCATTATTACTTCTCCTCTGCTGGAACGAAGTGACCTACCTTGAGGACCTCAACGTCGAAGATGAGAGTAGAATTAGGAGCGATGCTGCGGTTTCCTCTCTCGCCGTATGCAAGGTCAGCAGGGATATAGAGAGTTGCCTTTCCACCCTCTCCGAGAAGACCGAGACCCTCAGTCCATCCACGGATAACGCGGTTTGCTACTAACATTGTAGAGTCGTTCTCATCGAACACTGTACCGTCGAGGAGAGTACCCTTATAGTTAACCCATACTGTATCCTGTGGAGCGATCTTGTCACCTGCACCCTCAGCGATGATTGTATATTGAAGACCGCTTGCAGTTGTGTCAACGTTCTCCTTGAGAGCGTTCTTTGCAAGGAATGCCTTACCCTCAGCGAGGTTCTTTGCAGCCTTGTAGCTCTGCTTCTTTGAAAGGAATGCGTTGAGGATGTCGCCCATCTTGTTAGGATCGATCTTGAACTGAGCACCGAAGTCAGGATCATATGGAGTACCCTCTGCTGCGAGGAAATCTTCCATACCCTTGAGGATCTCAGCCTTGTTAAGCTCGTCAAGGCTCTCTGCGAAGTTGTTCTGCTTGAAGAAAGCACCGAAGTTAACACCGAGAAGGTAGCTTGCAGAGTCAACCTCTGCCTTTGTAGGGAGCTCAGCCTCTACTGCAACGTCGCTTGAAGCGTTGTTGCAAGACACAGCAAGTGCAGCTGCACATACTGCGATAGCGAAAAATCTGATTGTCTTCATTGTCTTTAATATTTTAGTTATTGTATAATTTTCAAACCAAACGACAAAGATAATGATTTTTTACACACGATGGTTCTTTTCTTTTGTCAAATATACCTATATAATTAGCAAATGAGGCTTCTCGGGGCAGAAAGTTCATTTATCATCAAAAATATTTTGAGTATTAGGAAAATAATGTTTAATTTTATAATCCAAATGTTTCAGCTTATGACACCAGACTCTGCAACTCTCCATGCCAAGTTGAAGGAGTTTTTCGGATTTGACTCATTCAAGGCGGGCCAGGAACCTATCATCAAGCACCTTGTAGCCGGCAACAATGCCTTTGTCCTGATGCCGACAGGAGGCGGCAAGTCTATGTGCTACCAGCTGCCTGCCCTCGTCATGGAAGGCACTGCGATCGTGATTTCTCCGCTCATCGCGCTTATGAAGAATCAGGTTGACGCGATCCGAGGATTCGTTGCAGGTAATGACGGAATAGCGCATTTCCTGAACTCTTCCCTCAACAAGGCGCAGATCGCCGATGTACGGAACGACCTGCTGTCAGGTGCCACAAAGCTTCTTTATGTTGCCCCCGAATCACTTACCAAGGCTGAAAACGTTGCGATGCTTAAGGAAATAAAGATTTCCTTCTATGCCGTTGACGAGGCACACTGTATTTCCGAATGGGGTCACGACTTCCGTCCCGAGTACAGAAGGATACGCAACATCATCGAAGAGATCGGCACAGCACCGATCATCGCCCTTACCGCAACCGCGACACCAAAGGTGCAGAGCGACATCATCAAGAACCTTGGAATGAACGATGCGACAGTGTTCAAGTCATCTTTCAACAGGCCGAACCTCTATTACGAAATCCGCGACAAGTCCGACCCTAAGAGGGATATCATCAAATATATAAAGCAGAATCCGGGCAAATCCGGCATCATCTATTGCCTCAGCCGCAAGAAGGTCGAGGAGCTGGCAGAGCTCCTCAACATCAACGGCATCAAGGCAGCCCCATATCATGCAGGACTTGATGCCAAGACACGTGCCGAAAACCAGGACAGGTTCCTGACTGAAGATATCGATGTCATCGTGGCCACCATCGCCTTCGGAATGGGCATAGACAAGCCGGACGTGCGTTTCGTGATCCACTACGACATCCCGAAGAGCATCGAAGGATATTATCAGGAGACGGGACGCGCCGGACGAGACGGACGCGAAGGACAATGCATAACGTTCTACAGCTACAAGGACATCCAGAAGCTTGAGAAGTTCATGCAGGGAAAGCCTATCGCCGAGCAGGAGATCGGAAAGCAGCTTCTGATGGAGACTGTCGCATATGCGGAATCGAATTCATGCCGCAGAAAGCTGCTGCTCAACTATTTCGGAGAGACATACGAGGTCGAGAACTGCGGAGCATGCGACAACTGTCTGCATCCGAAGAAGCAGTTCGACGGAAAGGAAGAGATGTCAATGGTCATAGAGCTCATACAGGCCCTTCCCGAGCATTTCAAGATAGAACATCTTTCAAACATCCTGGCCGGAGAGATGAATTCGATCATCAAGTCATATCACCACGACAAGCTCGAACTCTTCGGTGCCGGAAAGGATCATTCAGCAAGATTCTGGTGCGCCGTCATCCATCAGGGAATGGTACTGCACCTTCTCCACAAAGACATCGAGTCCTACGGACTGATTTCAGTGACTGAAGAAGGCCTCGAATTCTTCGAGAAGCCATATACACTTATGCTTACGGAAGACAGGGAATTCGCTGAAGGTGAGGACGATGACGACGATCCTGCTGCAGCTGCAGCCGCAGTACGTGGAGGCGGAGGAGGAGACACCCAGCTCCTGGCCATGCTGAAGGACCTGCGCAGGGATGTAGCGAGAAAGAAGGGACTCCAGCCATGGGTTGTATTCGGTGATCCGTCTCTCGAGGATATGTCCATCATGTATCCGATGACATATGACGAGCTCAAGAACTGTCAGGGCGTCGGCGAAGGAAAGGCCAGGAAATTCGGAAAGGAATTCATCGACCTCATATCGAAATACGTCGAAGACAACGAGATAGTCCGTCCTGATGACTTCGTGATGAAGTCCATCGTCAACAAGTCCGTGAACAAGGTCTTCATCATCCAGAGCATCGACAGGAAACTGCCGCTCGAAGACATCGCGGATGCTAAGGGTATGGATATGGAAGAACTTCTCGACGAGATCGAAGCGATAGTATTCTCCGGAACAAAGCTCAATCTTGACTATTACATCGAACAGACCCTCGACGATGACATAGTTGATGATATATATGATTATTTCCACGATGAGGCCGAATCAGACTCATTGGAATCGGCCATGGAAGATCTGGGATCAGACTATGACGAGCAGGAAGTACGCCTCGTGCGCTTAAAATTCCTTTGCGAGGTCGCCAACTGATCCATCCCGAACGTAGCTGATGGGGCTACAGTTCCAACCACCTTATATCCTTGTCGCGTCCCCAGTACGACAACTGCCTTTTCGCATAATGGCGGGTGTTGCGCTGTATAAGTTCCACTGCCCTGTCGAGGGAAGTGACGGGACCGTCACCGGGAGTCGTAGGACCGAACCCCTCGGCTGACACAAGCCCTGCCTCATAATCTAACCAGTCGAAAATCTCCTTATAGCCTACCGTCTTAAGTGCCGCAAGGTCGCGGTACTTCACCAGTGAACGGACCTCATCGACAAGCCCGTCGTCTATCATCTGAAGCACACGGCGGTTTATCCTGTCATAAAGCACGTCCCGAGGCCTTGCAAGTCCGATTTTCTCGATCTCAAAATCACGTGCCTTTCTTGACGAGGTCTTGAATGAAGAGAACGGACGGCCGGTCATCAGGCACACTTCCAATGCCCTCACCACCCTCTGTCCGTTGGCTATGTCGATAGTCTCATAGCTCTCAGGATCCAGGGCCTTGAGTTCAAGACGCAACGACTCCACTCCCTCGTTCTCCAGTCTGGAAGTCAGCTCCGAACGCAACTGGAGATCGGCTGAAGGAAAGTCATCGAGGCCGTTTACAAGAGCGTCTATATAGAAGCCTGAACCGCCGGCCATGACAAGGACCTCATGTCCCTCATCAAAAAGACGATTGATCAGAGAAAGGGCTTCAACTTCATACTTCCCTGCCGTATATAGCTCCGTAACCGTATGAGAATGAATAAAATAATGCTTCACAGCAGAAAGCTGCGAAGCATCTGGGACGGCAGTCCCTATCGTCATTTCCTTATATATCTGACGTGAATCGCATGAAATCACCGGCGATCCGTATCTGAGCGCAATCTCTATGCTGTAGTCGGTCTTGCCTACAGCAGTCGGCCCAAGTATGATCACCAGTTTCTTCACCCTTAATCTTCTTCGTCGTACAGTTCTTCTGTCTCGTCGTCAGCTTCCTCCTCGATATCATCGTCGTCGTCATCCTCGAAATCCTCATCATCAGGATCCTTCCTCTTTTCGTCAGGAAGATCCTCGAATGCGACATATCCGTTTTCAAATTCTATAGGATTAGGGCCTTTCTGCTCGACGAGAAGAGGATACAGCACATTCCTGCGTGCCTCACCTTCGCCCTCGAAAGTCACGATGACGCTCTTGACATTGGTCGTATCATAGAAATATATGAACTTGTCCTCTCCTCTCTTATGGCACTCACCGGCAGTGACATTGTCAATGGTTCCGAATCCGAAGTCCGTGAAGACACTGTAACGTGCCGCGACTTCACCGTCCTTGTCAAAAGCCTTGAAAAGGACAACCTGATCCTGAGGGAAGTCCATATCCGCCCTCATCTGCTTATGAAAACTATATAACGAAGTATTATCCTTCACCTCGTAAACCCTTGCGAATCCCTTTATACCCGGGAGAGATACTCTATATTTCAGAATCATAGTCAGTTAGAATTGTTTTCCGTAAAAAAACGCCTCCGAAATTGCGGAAGCGAAGCCAAAGATAATAAATTTTTCATTCCGCAAACACAAAAAATCATAGAAACATGCAATGTAAAAGAATGTGAAAGTTTTATTTCATTTTATTGTGAAAATTCACTATTTTTGGTTTTCATATGGACACTGTACAGATCCGGGATTCTTATAAAAGCATCGCCTCGGAATCAAAGGGGCTGTTCAAGGACAATGGAAGCCGTTTCATTGCCCATGCTTATCCTGTCGAAACAGAAGAGGAAGTGAAAGAGATCGTCGCGGCGCTCAAGAAGGAGTACTACGATGCCAGGCATCATGTATATGCATACCGTCTGGGATATATGGGAGACAGGTTCCGTGCGAACGATGACGGAGAACCTTCAGGCTCATCCGGCCGTCCTGTCCTGGGACAGATCGATTCATGCGGACTCAGCGACGTCCTCGTTGTGGTGGTACGGTATTTCGGAGGCATAAAGTTAGGTATTCCTGGGCTAATCAGGGCATATAAGACATCTACAGCAGATGCACTGGCCAACGCCGAGATAGTCGAGAAGATAGCCGCGAAGATGTACAGGATACATTTCGGATACCTCAACATGAACGGTGTCATGAAAGTCATGAAGGACATGGGACTGGAGCAGAAGAACCAGAAGTTCGACATGGAATGCAGCATGGACACAAGCGTGAGGCTGTCGCTGGTTGACTCATTCCTCGAGAGGATGGGTGATGTGGAAGGATGCAATATTGAAGAAATATAACATATGAGCAGAAAAAGTTTGATTTCTATCCGCGACTTCAGCAAGGAGGAGATTCTCCATGTGCTGGAGACCGCAAGGGAGTTCGAACAGAACAAGGTTCAGAACTTTCTGGAAGGCAAGGTGATAGCAAGCCTGTTTTTCGAACCGTCAACAAGAACCAGACTGAGTTTCGAGACTGCGATCAACCGTCTGGGTGCAAAGGTAATCGGCTTCTCCGATGCCACTAACACAAGCCAGAGCAAGGGAGAGACACTCAAGGATACGATAAAGATGGTATCCAACTATGTGGATATGATCGTAATGCGCCATCCTCTTGAAGGAAGTTCGAGATACGCATCGGAAGTGGCATCCGTTCCTGTAGTGAATGCCGGTGACGGAGCCAACCAGCATCCTTCGCAGACTCTTCTCGACCTTTATTCGATCCTGCAGACCCAGGGCACGCTGGAAGGACTGACGATCAACATGGTAGGAGACCTCAAATATGGCCGTACTACCCACTCGCTCCTTCAGGCAATGTCCCATTTCAACCCTAAGTTCATATTCACCGCACCGGACGAGCTCAAGATGCCGAAGGAATATAAGGACTTTCTGGACAGCAGAGGAATCGAATACATCGAGACGACCTCCCTCAACGAGCATCTCAACGACTGCGACATTCTGTATATGACACGAGTGCAGCAGGAGAGGTTCACCGACCCGATGGAATATGAAAGAGTTAAGGATGTCTATACCCTCAATGCATCCATGCTCGGAAACGTGAGGGACAACATGAAGATACTCCATCCGCTTCCACGCGTCACAGAGATAGACCAGGATGTTGACGAGACTCCATATGCCTATTATTTCAAGCAGGCGGAGAACGGCCTTTATGTCCGTATGGCTATAATTAGTTATCTTTTAGGCTACAGATAGAATCATGACAAGGAAAGAACTGGTAGTAAGCGCATTGGAGAATGGTACCGTACTGGACCATATACCCGCTGAAAATGTATATAAGGCATTGGACATACTAAATCTGAAGGGAATCGAGAACCAGATCACGATAGGAATCAACCTCACGAGCAAATTCTCCGGCAAGAAAGGCATCATAAAGATCGCTGACAAGTTCTTCGAAGACGAGGAACTCAACAAGCTTGCCCTCATCGCCCCTAAGGCCACCGTGAACATCATTCGTGACTTCAAGGTCGTTGAAAAGAAGAAGCTCGTCATGCCTGAAGAGATCCACGGCATCGCAAAATGCAGGAATCCTAAATGCGTGACCAATCATCAGCCGATCAAGACGTGGTTCAAGACCATAGACAATGGTAACGAAATTTCACTTTTATGCCACTATTGTGAAAAAGTTACTGACTCAAAACATATTTTTTAAAATAAATCATTATCTTTCGCTCGATTTCGATTAAAAATTTTAACTAACCATATATTAAGACATGAAAAAAGTTCACAATTTCAATGCAGGTCCATGCGCCCTGCCGCAGCAGGCTGTCGATAATGCCATCGAGGCCCTCAAGGATTTCGCCGGAACAGGTATGCCGGTAATCTGCGTTTCACACAGAAGCAAGGAGTGGAGCGCCGTAATGGACGAGTGCCGCGCACTTTGGAAAGAACTCCTCAACATTCCTGACACTCATGAGGTCCTCTTCCTCGGTGGTGGTGCAAGCATGGGATTCCTCTATGTTGCAATGAACTTCCTTGAGAACAAGGCAGGATATCTTGAGACAGGCGTATGGGCCAAGAAGGCTCTCAAAGAGGCTAAGGGTCTCGGTAACGCATATGCTGTAGCCTCATCAGCTGAAACAGTATTCAACTATATACCAAAGGATTACGAGATCCCTGCAGATCTTGACTATTTCCACATTACAACCAACAACACCATCTATGGTACAGAGATCCATGAGGATATCGACTGCCCGGTTCCACTCATCGCCGACATGTCGTCAGACATCCTCAGCCGTCCGGTTGACGTAAGCAAATATGCCATGATCTATGGTGGTGCACAGAAGAACGTAGGTCCTGCAGGTGTGACATTCTTCATCGTGAAGAAGGATCTCCTCGGCAAGGTAAGCCGCTATATCCCTACAATGCTCAATCTCCAGACACATATCGACGGAGGTTCAATGTTCAACACTCCTCCTGTATTCCCTATCTATGTCATGACAGAGACCCTCAAGTGGGTGAAGGGACTCGGTGGTGTCGAGGCTATCTACAAGATCAACAAGGAGAAGGCTGCCATCCTTTATGAAGAGATCGACCGCAACTCTCTCTTCGTTGGAACAGCTGCCAAGGAAGACCGTTCTATCATGAACGTATGCTTCGTAATGGCTCCAGGCCATGAGGATCTCCAGGACGAGTTCATGAACTTCGCAAAGGAAAGAGGAATGGTGGGAATCAAGGGCCACAGATCAGTAGGCGGTTTCCGTGCATCCATCTACAACGCATGCCCTGTTGAAAGCGTTCAGGCTCTCGTAGAGTGCATGAAGGAATTCGAAGCATTGAAGAAATAATCGTCATGCCCGGCTTCGGCCGGGCATCTCAATACCATTGAACATGAAAGTATTAGTAGCAACTGAGAAGCCTTTTGCAGCAGCGGCTGTGAACGGCATACGCGAAATCGTTGAAGGTGCAGGCCATGAGCTCGCACTCCTCGAGAAATATACAGAAAAGGATCAGCTTCTTGCAGCTGTAGCTGATGCTGACGCCCTCATCGTACGTTCAGACAAGGTTACTGCTGACGTTGTGGCTGCCGCAAAGCAGCTCAAGATCGTCGTTCGTGCAGGAGCCGGTTATGACAACCTTGACCTTCCTTCATGCACAGAGCGTGGCATCGTTGCAATGAACACTCCTGGTCAGAACTCCAATGCCGTTGCTGAGCTTGCCCTCGGCCTCATGATCTATATGTCACGCAATCAGTTCACTCCTGGAACAGGTGCCGAACTCAGCGGAAAGACAATCGGTATCCAGGGATTCGGAAACATCGGACAGCTCGTGGCAAAGAAGGCTGTCGGTCTCGGCATGAACGTCCTCGTCCTCGCTCCTCAGCCAGCTGAGAAGCATCAGGGATGGAACACCGTTCCTACAATCGAGGAGCTTTACAGCAAATGTAACTTCGTTTCTGTGAATATTCCTGCTACACCTGAGACAAAGGGCATGATCGGATACGACCTCCTTTCAAAGATGCCTAAAGGTGGATGTCTCATCAACACCGCACGCAAGGAGATCATCTGCGAGGAAGGTCTTGACAAGGCACTTGCTGAGAGAGCAGACCTCAAGTATGCGACCGACATCGCTCCAGTAGCTTATGCAGAGCTCAAGGAGAAATATGCAAAGCAGATCTTCGCTACCCCTAAGAAGCAGGGTGCAGAGACAGCTGAGGCCAACATCAATGCCGGTCTTGCCGCAGCAAACCAGATCGTAGGTTATTTTGCAACAGGTTGTACAAAATTCCAGGTAAACAAATAGTCCCATGGTAAGAGTTAAGCCATTCGCGGCGGTACGTCCGCCTAAGCAGTATGTAGAGGAAGTTGCTGCAAGACCTTATGACGTCCTCAACTCAGTGGAAGCCAAGGCCGAGGCAGGAGAGAAATCCCTCCTCCACATTACAAAGCCTGAGATTGACTTCGACCCGATAATCGACGAACACAGTCAGCCTGCATATGACAAGGCGGTTGACAACTTCAAGGCATGGCAGGAAAAAGGCTGGCTTGTGCAGGATGAAAAGCCATATTATTATGTATATGCACAGACAATGGAAGGACGTACCCAGTACGGACTTGTAGTATGTGCACATACGGATGACTATGCAGAAGGCAAGATCAAGAAGCACGAGCTCACCCGCAAGGACAAGGAAGAGGACCGTATGATCCATGTACGCATTCAGGACGCCAACATCGAGCCTGTATTCTTCTCATATCCTGACAACGAGGAGATCGACGCCATCGTGAACAGGTACATTGTCGGAGAACCTGAATATGACTTCGTTGCGGCTGACGGTTTCGGCCACCATTTCTGGGTGATTGACAACCAGGCTGACATCGACCGCATCACAGAGATCTTCTCTGAGATTCCTGCTTTCTATGTTGCTGACGGTCACCACCGTACAGCAGCTGCAGCTCTTGTCGGAGCAGAAAAGAAGGCACAGAATGCGAACCACAACGGCGAAGAGGAATACAACTGGTTCATGACTGTCGCATTCCCTGACAGCCAGCTCAAGATCATCGACTACAACCGCGTGGTGAAGGATCTAAACGGACTCACTCCTGAACAGCTCGTTGCAGCTCTTGCAGAAGATTTCGATGTACGTGAAGAAGGCGCTGAGATTTATAAGCCAGGAAAGCTCCATGAATTCTCAATGTACCTTGGAGGAAAGTGGTATTCTCTCGTTGCAAAGGAAGGACGTTACGACGACAATGATCCTATCGGCGTTCTCGACGTTACCATCCTCTCGAACCTCGTGCTTGACAAGATTCTCGGAATCAAGGATCTCCGCACAGACAAGAGGATCGATTTCGTAGGCGGTATCCGCGGTCTCGGCGAGCTTTCACGCAGAGTTGACAGCGGCGAGATGGCAGTTGCATTCGCACTTTACCCTGTATCGATGCAGCAGCTTGTCGATATCGCTGACTCAGGCAACATCATGCCTCCTAAGACCACATGGTTCGAGCCTAAGCTCAGAAGTGGTCTTGCAATCCATAAATTGTCGTAATTTCTGCGATATATATTGTTGAAGGTGGCCTTCCGGCCACCTTCAATTGTCTTATGCCATTGTACCGCCGACCAGATCGAGGATTTCAGCGGTGATTTCCTGCTGACGGCCTTTGTTATATGCAAGGGTAAGTTCCGAGATAAGATCCTGAGCGTTGTCGGAAGCGATCTGCATGGCTACCGTGCGGGCGGCATGTTCAGCCGCATTTGCATCAAGAACCACAGTGAACATCTTCAGAAGCAGAACCTTTGGCAGAAGCTCCTTCACCAATGTCATGGCATCCGGTTCGAGGATATAATCAAGAGGCTCATGAGCTGAGCTGTAATCATGAAGCGCCAGGGGCAGATAGTTTTCCTGAACCACAGGCTGGGAAGACGTGGAAGCGAAATGACTGTAGAGGAATATGACCTGAGCCACCTGTCCCTCGGAAAAGCTGTCGATAAGTTCCGAAGCAAGATCTGCAGCCTTGTCATATGACGGCTTGTCTGCCATGTCCTGACAGTCTCCCTTCAGTTCGAATCCGGCCTTCCGGGCAGCCTCGGCGACCTTTCTTCCGACCGCATATATGTCAATGTCATTTTCGGAATATCCCCTCTGGAAGAGCCTGCCGACCATGTCATTGAACTTCCTGACGATATTTGCATTGAAGGCTCCGCACAGAGAACTGTTCGAAGAAAAGACGACGATGGCAACACGGCTGACATCCTCCTTGGACGGAAGTTCATCCACTGCTACATCCTGAAGAACTACAGGGGATTTTCCTCCCTTGCCTCCTAATCCGAGTTCCTTGCCCAATGCTTCACGAAGATCATCGGACTGGAGCAGACCGGCAAGGATACGGTGGAGCTTCTGCTCATAAGGCAGCTTGTTACCTATGGCAGACTGAGCCTTGTGAAGTTTGGCTGAAGCGACCATCTTCATGGCGGAAGTGATCTTCAGCGTATTCTTCACCGACCCTATCCTGGTCTTTATTTCCTTCAATGATGACATTATATCTTCATTCCGTTTACTATGGAAGCGGCCTCGTCTTCAATTATCAAAGCTATCTTGTCGTCAATTCGTCCCTCTGACAGCGGTCTCAGCACATCCTCCGCATGGAAAGCCCTCATCTTGCTCAGGAAGGTGGTCTGGAAATCATCCACCTGATCTATGGAAAGTTCCCTCAGAAGGCCCTTCGTACCGCAATAAAGCACTGCAATCTGCTCTCCGACCGGCATAGGGGAATACTGAGGCTGGACAAGCAGCTTGTTGTTCTTCCTTCCCTTGTCAAGAGCCATAGCGGTGATAGGATCCATGTCGCTGCTGAATTTAGAGAACGATTCCAGCTCACGATACTGAGCCTGATCAATCTTCAGAGTACCTGCCACCTTCTTCATACTCCTTATCTGCGCACTTCCTCCGACACGGGACACGGATATTCCCACATTCACGGCAGGACGGAATCCCTGATTGAAGAGATCGGTCTCAAGGAAGATCTGACCGTCGGTGATCGATATGACATTTGTAGGAATATAAGCCGAAACATCTCCCGCCTGCGTCTCGATTATTGGCAGAGCAGTCAATGATCCGCCAGCCTTCACCTTTCCTTTCAGAGATTCGGGAAGATCGTTCATCTTCTCCGCCACTTCCTGCTGGCCGATGATTTTCGCAGCTCTTTCCAGAAGTCTGGAATGAAGATAGAATATATCTCCCGGATAGGCCTCTCGTCCTGAAGGACGACGAAGGATAAGCGAAACCTCACGATATGCCACAGCCTGCTTTGACAGATCGTCATATACGACAAGGGCATGGCGTCCCGTATCACGGAAATATTCTCCGATGGCAGCACCTGCAAAAGGCGCATAATACTGAAGGGCTGCAGGATCCGCTGCAGTCGCAGCAACAACTATGGTATAATCCATAGCTCCCTTTTCCTTCAATGTATTGACAATGGAAGCTATCGTCGAGCCTTTCTGCCCTATGGCCACATATATGCAGTAAACCGGATTTCCGGCCAGATATGACTCCCTCTGATTGATTATCGTGTCTATGGCGATGGCTGTCTTTCCTGTCTGACGGTCGCCGATGATGAGTTCACGCTGGCCTCTGCCTATCGGAATCATCGCATCTATGGCTTTAAGACCCGTCTGGAGAGGTTCTGTCACAGGCTGACGGAAGATGACTCCCGGAGCCTTCCTTTCCAACGGCATCTCGCAGAGAACACCTTCTATTCGTCCCTTGCCGTCAAGCGGCTCGCCAAGAGGATTTACTACCCTGCCGACCATAGCCTCTCCGACATTTATCGAAGCAATCCTGTCGGTTCTGCGCACCGTCATTCCTTCCTTGATCCTGTCGGTTGGACCCAGAAGCACTGCACCTACATTATCTTCCTCAAGGTTCATGACCACGGCCTTGACTCCTTCGTCAAATTCGAGAAGCTCTCCGGCCTCAGCCTTGAGCAGACCATGAATCCTGACCACACCGTCACTGACCTGCAGAACGGTGCCGATTTCATCAAAACGAGGATCGGTGTCAATCTCCTTGAGCTGAGCCAGCAGCACTTCCGATATTTCGCTTGGGCGTATCTGATCTGTCATATATAAAACATTATCTTTTCATTAAACTATACGGTCAGCATCTTCGACAAGTTCACGACGCAGACGACGTAACTGCGATTCCACGCTTGCATCCATCCTGAGATCGTCAACCTCAAGAACAAAACCTCCGATGATGGACGGATCGACATATTCATCAAGAAGAACATCATCTCCCGTCCTTTCATGCACGAGCTTCTGAAGCCTTTCCTTCATTCCAGGAACAGGAACGGCCGTGACAAGACGTCCTGTCCTGATCCCTTTCAATTCCCTGTACTGCTCCACGAATGACTGGAAAATACGTTGCAGGAACTCAATCCGTCCGTTCATATGGACCAGGCATACGAACCTTTTCATCTCGTCAGCAGTCGGAGTTCCGATTGCCGCACCTATCAGTTCAAGCTTACGTTCAAGACTGATTTCAGGATGCTTCTGTATGGCATCCGCCAGACTCCCTACCTCCTTCATATGATGCAACAGGGTACATACCTGGGAATAAACCTTTTCCCCGGCACCTGTCTCCTGAACGAATTTCAGGAGAGCCTTGGCATATCTGGACGAAATGACACCAGCGTTCATCTGACTAAACTATTATGAGATCAGGATGACAGTCCGGCAGCATCATCGATCATCTTGTCGATATGCTCCATCTGGCCTGTATCTGTTGAGAGTTCCTTTCTTATCACCTTCTCGGCAATTGTCACAGACAAGACGGCAACCTCTTTTCTGATATCCTTCAAGGCCGCCTCCTTCTCCTCACGTATCCGCGTCCTGGCCTCATCCATTATCCTGCCGGCCGCCTGTCTTGCCTCCTCCTGAGCTTTGGCAATCATGCTGTCGCGCTGGGCTGCAGCCTCCTGAAGAATACGCTTCTGCTCGGCCTTAGCTTCTTCCAGAAGTCTTTCCTGTTCCTTTGCAAGGCCAGCAAGAGACTCCTCGGCCTGACGGGCGGCAGCAATGGCATCGTCAATCCTCTTCGTACGCCTGTCAACCATTCCTGTAATGATAGGAAAGCCGAACTTGGCGAGAATGAAGAAGACGATGGCAAAGATAATGGTCATCCAGAAGATGAGACCACTGTCCGGCAACATCAGATTCATGACCTCAGACCCTTACATCACGATTGCCATGAGACATGCGATGATCGCAAAGAGACATGCGCCTTCAACAAGGGCACCGATGATGATCATGGCAGTACGGATGCTTCCTGCTGTTTCCGGCTGACGCGCAATGGCCTCCATAGCCGACTGTCCGATCTTACCGATTCCCCATGCTGCAGCAAGAGCTGCGATTGCGGCACCAAGAGCGCCAGCTACTTTTCCCCAGATAGCTGCACCTGCAGCCTGAAGGATGATTGTTGATAGTAACATAGTTTTATGTTTTTAGTTGTTTATATTTCATGCATGCTCCTCCTGTCGCGACAGACCTATGAAGATCGCCGACAGCATTGTGAACACATATGCCTGGATAAATGCCACAAGGAGCTCCAGACAGTCCATGAACACTCCGAAAAGCATCGTTATCACAGTCATCGAGCCGCTTATCACCGGTCCCAGCTTGGCCGTCACGAAGATCACGGACACAAGACCCAGAATCATCGCATGTCCTGCCATGATATTGGCAAAAAGCCTGACCATCAGCGAGAACGGCTTTGAAATCATTCCGAAAAGTTCAATAATCTGCATTATCGGAATAGGAAATTTCAGGAACATCGGCACATCCGGCCACAATATCTCTTTCCAATAATGCCTGTTTCCAAACAGATTGACCGCTAAGAACGTACATAAGGCCAGAACCAGCGTCACGGCTATGTTTCCCGTCACATTCGCTCCTCCCGGGAAGAAAGGCACGATTCCCAAGAGATTGCTCAGGAATATGAAGAAGAATGCCGTAAGCAGATATGGAGCATACTTCCTGCAGTCCTTTTCGCCCATCGACGGCTTTATGAGGTCGTCATTCACCATCATGACCATCATCTCCATAAGTCCAGCAAATCCTTTCGGAGCCTCTTCAGTGGCATCATGCTTTCTGTACCAGCGCGTCGTAAGAAGCACCAGCGAGACAAGAAGAACCGCCGTAAACATCAATGAGGCCACATTCTTAGTTATCGATATATCAAACGGTCTTATATACCCGCCGTCAGGGCCCCTTTCCACAATCTTGTCTTCATATCTACCCTCCTCCGCAAGGAAAAGTCCCTCATATTCATGTCCGTGCTCAATCTCCGAGGACATGAAGAAATGCCATCCTGTACTGCTGCGCACTATGCACGGGAGAGGAATCGTCACATGTTTTCCATTCCATTCCGTGATATGCCAGCCGTAGGAATCCCCGATATGTCCGAACAGAATCTCTCCTACATTCACCTCATCTGAAGGCGCATCATGCGTTTCTTCAGCCCAAAGGGTGAAGGACAGGCACAGAGCCGCCACTACAGATATGATCCTGTTCCATTTCATAATTCTGCACAGACTGTCACGACATTCGCATTCACTTCCACAAATCCGGAGTCGATATGTATCCTTTCCTCAGTACCCTCGGACTCAAACACGACATCTCCTTCTTCCAGAGAGGATATCAGAGGCGCATGATCCTTCAAGACCATGAAACGCCCCTTGGAGCCAGGCAGGGATACCTTGCTCACACGCTTCTCCAGCAGAGTGCTTTCAGGAGTAAGAACCGTAAGTGATATGTGACCGGTAGAAGACATGTCCTACTGTTTGATTGCCGCAAGCATTTCCTCACCTTTCCTGATGGCCTCCTCAATGGTACCGACATTCAGGAATGCCTGCTCCGGAATATCATCTACTTCTCCATTGAGAATGAGCTTGAATCCATGGATGGTATCCTCGATAGAAACCATCACTCCCGGAACTCCGGTAAACTGCTCGGCCACGGCAAACGGCTGAGAGAGGAATCTCTGCACCTTTCTTGCCCTGTTCACTGTCAGCCTGTCCTCGTCGGAAAGCTCATCCATACCGAGAATGGAAATTATATCCTGAAGTTCCTTGTTCCTCTGAAGAATCTGCTTCACCCTCTGGGCCGTTTCGTAATGATCCTTGCCTACGATGTTCGGATCCAATATGCGTGATGTGGATTCCAGCGGATCCACAGCCGGATAAATGCCAAGCTCCGCAATCTTTCGGCTCAACACCGTAGTAGCGTCAAGATGGCTGAATGTAGTTGCTGGTGCAGGGTCTGTAAGGTCGTCTGCCGGCACATATACCGCCTGAACAGATGTGATGGATCCGTTCTTCGTCGATGTGATGCGCTCCTGCATCTGGCCCATTTCAGTAGCAAGTGTAGGCTGATATCCCACAGCGGAAGGCATTCGGCCGAGAAGAGCCGAGACTTCGGAACCCGCCTGGGTGAATCTGAATATGTTGTCAATGAAGAAGAGGATATCCTTAGGGCTTTCTGCATCCTTGCTGTCACGGAAGGATTCCGCCAGCGTAAGACCGGACAAGGCAACTGAAGAACGGGCTCCCGGAGGTTCGTTCATCTGACCGAAGACCATCGCCACCTGAGATTTTTCCACTTCATCATAATTCACCTTGGAAAGATCCCAATGCCCTTCCTCCATTGACTTGAGGAATTCGGATCCATAATTGATTACTCCTGATTCGATCATTTCCCTGAGCAGATCATTTCCCTCTCGGGTTCGCTCGCCGACCCCGGCAAATACGGAGAATCCGTTATGTTTCTTTGCAATATTGTTGATGAGTTCCTTGATAAGCACAGTCTTTCCCACACCGGCGCCTCCGAAAAGTCCGATCTTTCCTCCCTTGAGGTAAGGTTCGAGAAGATCGATCACCTTGATTCCTGTGAAAAGTACTTCCTGAGATGTTGTAAGATCCTCAAACTTAGGAGGTTCACGATGTATAGGGAAGGCTCCGTCTCTGGAGAGGTCACGCATTCCGTCTATGGTTTCACCAACCACATTCATCACACGGCCTCTGATCTGGGAACCGATAGGCATCGTTATAGGAGAACCGGTACAGATGACCTCCATTCCTCTTTTGAGTCCGTCTGTAGAATCCATGGCTACTGACCTGACAGTGTCTTCTCCGATATGCTGCTGAACTTCCACTATCAGCTCTCTGCCATCATTCCTGAGGACAGACAGCGCTTCATAAATAGCCGGAAGTTCTCCAGCCGAATCATCTTGAATATTGAAATGAACATCGACGACAGGGCCGATGATCTGCGATATTTTACCAGTCAATATAGCCATAACAATCAGTTTAGGTGACGGCCTTATGCCGCATGATGTCAAAGTTATGACTTTTAAGAATAAAAAACAAAATATGACACTCCTATCTGCATCAGACAGAAGTGTCATATCAGAAAGTCGGATTAAAGGTTATCGGTTGTCTTTTCTTTCTTGAATTTAGAATCAATAAGATAGTCGATAGAAAATCTGCCTGGTCCGGTAACGAAAAGAACAATGAACATGATGAAATATATCAGAGCAAGCTCTCCTTCGGGCATCATGGCATCATGAACATCAAAGAAGGCAACGCCCATAGCAATGATCATCGGAATAGTCATGATACGTACAAGAAGCCCGGAAATCAGGAACAATGAACAGCAGAACTCACAAAAAATCGTGACCATCAGGGTCATATAGCTGCCTAATCCGATGATACTCGGGTAATTTTGGACCAGTTCATTGAAATTCATCATCTTGTCAAGACCGTGAGTAAAGAAGAGAACGCCGAAAATGACGCGCATGAACAGAATGAGAAGAGATATGCCCTTCCCTCTGAAATACTGGGGAAAAAGAAAATTGTAAAACATAACAGTTCGTTTTAATAATCCTTCCCACATCATTTCAAATTTTCAGCCAAAACAAAACACCCCGTCATCGTAAGATGACAGGGTGTCGTATAAGAAAGTGGCAGCTACCTACTCTCCCACCTGGTGGGGCAGTACCATCGGCGATGGTGAGCTTAACTTCTCTGTTCGGAATGGGAAGAGGTGGATCCTCACCGCTATAACCGCC
>JAFSBV010000086.1 GCA_017437125.1 Bacteroidales bacterium
ATGCCTGCATACGCAAGGGAATATGCAGAGAAGACCGGCAAGGAGCTGATCATCGTGGCTCCGGACGGAGGAAACAACTTCTACTGTGACGGCTTTAACGGCGGCCCTAAGTACATGTCATTCTTCTTCCAGGAGTTCATCCCTTACATTGAGTCGACTTATGCGATCAAGGCCGAGAAGAAGTCGCGCGCGATCGGAGGTCTTTCAATGGGAGGATACGGCTCGCTCTACTACGGAACCCTCCACCCGGAGATGTTCTGCTACGTGTATGCATGCTCTGCTGCGATAAGTGCCGGGATGGCAGGAGCGGACCCAGCCAAGCTTATAGCCGAAGCTGTGAGCGCTGGCAGAACCGACGAACTGCCAGGATTCACACTCGAGATCGGAACTGAAGATACGACTGTACTTCCGTCCACCAACGATCAGTTCGTCAATACTCTTGCTGGCTATGGCATTCCATTCGAGTACATAACACGCCCGGGTGGACACGACTGGCCATTCTGGAATGCATGTAGTCCGAAAATCATCCACAAGGTAATGACAATTTTTGAATAACACTAAATAACGACTAATGAAGAGAATCTTTGCAATCGGAGCATTGCTCCTAGGTTCTGTGGCTATGTTCGCACAGCCACAGCTGACAAAAGACAACATCGACGAGGTTGTGGCAGCCATGACACTCGAAGAGAAGGCAACCCTGCTCGTAGGTAGCGGTTGGGGTAGCATGACAGCAGGCAGTATGACTGCTTCCGCAACTGCCCTCGTACCAGGTGCAGCAGGTACAACACGTTCTATCGAGCGCCTTGGCATTCCTTCTACTGTCCTCGCGGACGGTCCTGCAGGTCTGCGCATCTCGCCAAGACGTGACAACGATCCGAACACTTATTTCTGTACAGGTTTCCCTGTAGGTACCGTTCTCGCGAGTATGTGGGATACCGAGCGTGTTGAAGAGCTCACCACAGCAATGGGTAACGAGGTTCTCGAGTATGGTGCTGACGTTCTCCTCGCTCCAGGTATGAACCTTCACAGAAACCCTCTCTGCGGACGAAACTTCGAGTATTTCTCAGAGGACCCATTCCTTACCGGTAAGACTGCCGCCGCATACATCAACGGTATCCAGAGCAACGGTGTCGGCGTGAGCGTAAAGCACTTCGCTGCCAACAACCAGGAAGTGAACCGTATGGAAAACGACTCACGCGTAAGCCAGCGCGCTCTTCGCGAGCTCTATCTCAAGGGATTCGAGATCGCCGTGAAGGAAGCTGATCCTTGGACCGTGATGTCTTCATATAACAAGCTGAACGGAGAGTACACACAGCAGTCGCACGGCCTTCTCACCACCATCCTTCGTGACGAGTGGGGATTCGACGGCATCGTGATGACCGACTGGGGTACAAAAGACGGCACAGTCAAGGCTGTAAAGGCCGGAAACGACCTTATGGAGCCTGGCATGCAGGTTGAGATAGACCGTATCATCGAAGCCGTAAAGGCCGGCGAGATATCTCAGGATGAGCTCGACAGAAACGTACGCAACATGCTCGAGTACATCGTGAGGACTCCAAGATTCAACCAGTACAATTACTCTAACAAGCCGGAGCTTGAAGCTCATGCGAGACTAGTCCGCGAGGCAGCACCGGAGGGAATGGTTCTTCTTGAAAACAACGGCGTCCTCCCTCTTCAGAACGTGAAGAAGGTTGCACTATATGGTACAGGATCCTACGATTTCATCGCTGGCGGCACAGGATCCGGCAATGTAAACAAGCCTTATATCCGCAACGTCGCTGAGGGCTTGACTGTCAATGGTCTGGAAGTTAATCCGGCTATCCAGGAATGGTATGAGCAGTATATCACCTACTCAAAGACTTCACTTAAGAACAATGGCGCCGGTGGAATTCTCCTTGGCGACCCTGTTATATCAGAAATGGAAGTGAGCCGTGACTATATCGAAAAGATGGAGCCTGTGACCGACATCGCCATCTTCACTCTATCAAGAAATGCAGGAGAAGGTGGAGACCGCTATGCACTCGACGGAGACTGGACACTAACCGGACAGGAGCGCGAGCTCATTCAGACACTTGCAGACGTGTATCACGCAGCTGGCAAGCAGTTCGTAGTAGTCCTCAACATCGGCGGCGTCATCGAGACAGCCTCCTGGAAGCATATTCCGGATGCAATCCTCCTTGCCTGGACTCCTGGACAGGAAGGTGGCTATGCCGTTGCTGATATCCTTTGCGGAAAGGCAAACCCTTCAGGAAAGCTTCCTATGACCTTCCCTGTAAGCTATCTTGACATACCGTCTTCCGCAAACTTCCCTTATAACTACAAGAAGACTCAGACCGGAGACTGGGATTTCCTCTGGGGCGGAAAGAAGAAAGAGCAGAAATGCATTGACTACACGGAATACAACGAAGGCATCTACGTAGGCTACAGATATTTCCAGACAGCTGGTGCACCAGTATCCTATCCTTTCGGATATGGAAAATCTTACACTACTTTCGAGTACAGCAAGCCTGTCGTAAAGGCAACGGACAAGGGATTCACCGCTACAATCACAGTGAAGAACACCGGTGCTGTCGCAGGTAAGGAATCAGTACAGCTTTATGTCGCAGCTCCTGCTGGAGGCATTGAGAAGCCTGCATTCGAGCTCAAGGGCTTTGCTAAGACCAAGGAACTTGCTCCTGGCGAGTCCCAGACCCTCACGATCGATGTATGCAGATATACTCTGGCTTCATTCAATGAAGCAAACTCAGCGTGGGAGACTGCAGCCGGTACATACAAGGTGATGTTCGGTGCAAATGCAGCTGACATACGCGGAACTGCAGAGTACAAGCTCAAAAAGGCGGAAAGCTGGAAGGTAAACAATGTCCTCGCCCCGGCCGAAGCGATAAACGAAATTTCTCTCCAGAAATAATATATAAAATGCTGCGCCCGGCTGGGCGCAGCATTCTGCCATTGGGTAATAAGTGAAATTCAAACGGCAAAGAGTGAAACTGCTTCTTGTCCGGAATATACTATATTTGCATTAACTAAAAGACCATCAACACTATGGACAGAAGAGATGCACTTAAAGTCATGGGCACTAGCCTGGCGGCGGCATTCATGATGAATGTTGCTCCCCATACCCATGCAGCCATTCTTAAGGACAGGGCAAAGGATAGAAAGAGGATCGTATTCTATTTCACAGCGACAGGCAATTCCTTGTTTATTGCAAAACAGCTGTCTGACTCTCCTCTAAGCATTCCGCAGGAACTGAAGAAGACTGACCTTACCTACGAAGCTGACGAGATCGGATTCGTCTTCCCGGACTATGCCGCAGCCGTACCTGTAATTGTCAGGGAGTTCGTTGAGAAGGCACGGTTCAAGGCTTCATACATATTCTCCGTCATCACTTTCGGAAATGCATCCGTCAATGTCGCGGAATGGTGGAATGACTGGGCGAAGGCTAAAGGCCTGCACAACAACTACATCAACACCATCCTGATGGTCGACAACTATCTGCCTGTCTTCGACATGAACGAACAGATCAAGATAGACAAGAAGACCGATGAGAACATGGCCGGAATAATCGGCGATATTTCAGCTCATAAGGACTTCATTGCTCCTTCAGATATGGGATGGTTCACGGAAGAAATGCTTCTAGGAATGCAGGAAATGCACTTCTCTCAGAGAAGCGAGCAGCTGATCAGGCTTGATACCGCTAAATGCATCCGGTGCACGACCTGCACGGAAGTATGCCCGAGAGGAAATTTTGCCCTGAGTTCAGACGATCTGGTCATCAA
>JAFSBV010000006.1 GCA_017437125.1 Bacteroidales bacterium
ACGCCCCTTCGCGATACCTGTCAGGTTATTATTCTTCGGTATCACTGACCCAAAACAGCATCGGTCCGACTGATTCGCTCCTGTCGATAACTGGACATGTCCGTATTGACTCCCTTGCCGGTGATGTTGATATTGCTGTCATATGTTGGGATGGATCTTCGAGAAAACGTATCAATCATATTGGAGAGTTTTACAAGATAATATCATTCGCCAAGCCACAGGAATGGCAGGAATTCAGGCTGGATATACCTGTCTGCCAACAGATGAAGGAGTATGATTTTGAGATCACAATCAGAGGGGCAGGGAATGTGTGGATCGGTGACTTGAATGCTGAATGTATAAAATACGCTTCCGATGCTCGAAATCCTTTCTCAGCAAAGACTAAACACCAGCATACTGACCGTTATCGTCCATTCGATAACCAAGTCAGGGAATTGTCATCACTCCAGATAGAAAACCTTGCATTGTTGGGAAAGGTCTGGGGATTCCTCAAGTATTTTCATCCTAATGTACGCAATGGGGCCAAAGACTGGGATGCAGAACTGTTCCGAATGATACCTTTGATGATGGATGCTGATGTTGTCAGACGAAATGAACTGCTGCTGGAATGGTGTAATGGCCTCGGAACATTCCAAACATCTCAAGACATATCAATATTGGAAATAAATGACGCCATTGAATGGACTAAGGAAATATCCGTATTGGGGTCGGAACTCTCACAAAAACTTCAGGAAATACTTTTGGCGGAAAGAACCGTCTATCACGGATATCTGTATCAGGTGCCGTATATTATGAGCATTGTGGATAAAAATGAAAAGACATATCCCCGTATGTCCTTTTCTGACTTAAACCTGAAACTGTTGGCTGTATTCCGTATATGGAACTATGTGCAGTATTTTTACCCGTACAGGAATCTGTTTGATCTATCCTGGGACGAGGCACTGAAAACGGCCGTTCCTGCCATGTTCGAAGCGGATACCAGAGAAGAATACGCAAACGTGCTGAGTGCTATAGGAGTATTTACTTATGATTCTCATACCAATTCGGCATATATGCCAAAGAGTATATTCAAACGGTTGATAAGGATGGCAAAAGTTCCTTCAAATATGCAGTATGCGGCATCATTCATCACGGATAAATATTACGATGGGAAATACTATGTGACTTGGGCATTAGGGGAGTCCGAGCAGGATCTTGTCAGAGGAGATGCCATTATCGCTATAAATGGAGAATCTGTTGACGATTATGTTGCCAGGAAAGGATGCCATTTGGCAGCTTCCAATGAATTGACAAGGCCAAGAGATCTTGCTCTATCTGTTTCAATGTCTGGAGACGATCGCCAGACATATACTGTAATCAGGAACAGAGACACGCTGACACTTGCTCCACAGATGAAGCCTGTCAAGGAATTTCGTCGTGAATTGTATAAAAGCGGTATCAGGGAATCGACTATGACGTGGTTCAACGGAAGAGAACTCCACGCATTTGACACCATTAATGACACTGTAGCATATTTGCATGCCGAAGATATGACTGTTGCTGATTTCCGTAAGGCTTTGGATTATAATAGGATCATAGTGGATCTGCGAAATTATCCAAGGAATATGTATCAATCTTGGCTGAAATCCTTGCTACCGGCGATAAGACCTATTGCGACGGCTTTATATCCTGACTTGCTTAACCCTGGAATATTCCATACTATGACAAGCGATATGACTGGTGTAGGCCGATTCTATGATCCGGAACGCAAGATTGTTATCCTTGTTGATGAGCAGACCCAAAGCGCCGCTGAATATACCGTAATGATGATGCAGTCTTCACCACAAGTTATGGTAGTCGGCACCACGACAGCCGGAGCAGACGGTAATATCGTCAAACTATCTCTCCCCGGAGATTATGTGTTTCAAGTTGGAGGTATAGGGGTTAAGTATCCGGATGGAGGACAGTCTCAGCGTTGCGGAGTGAGGATTGATTTTCTAGTCAACGAGGAACCTGACGTAATTTCAGACAATTTTATAGATTATGCACTGGCATTTTTTGAGAAAGATCTAATTAGAAGACAATATGTTCACTGAAAACCATAAGTTTACGCACATAAATCGGGATTTATCTACTAACTAATAACCACAATATGAAGAGGACTATAATATTATTCAGCATACTTTTGATGCCTTTCATATCTTTGAGTGCACATGAGTATAAGTACGAGGCCAAACTTGGTTGGTTCCCTATAGATGCATTGAATATTGTATATCTTATGGGAGAGGATCCATCAGGTGAAACTACATACGGGCCGATGAAGACAGCGGGTATATTTTCAGCTGATTTTGACTACAAGGTGAAGAAATGGCTTACAGTTGGTGCAAAACTGAATTATAGAAATTCATGGCGTGATATAAAAACCATCAGCGATGGTCTTGAGGTTTATAGTATCGATAGATTGCAAGCTGTGTCAGTAATGCCTACTGTAAAGTTTACTACTGGCCATGATTCAGTGTTTCGCTATTATGCCACCTTGGGAGTCGGAGCTGGAATGGATCTGTCCTCAGGAGTAAATGATGCATTTGTGGCATTACAGTTTACTCCCGTAGGCATATCTGTAGGAAAGAAGGTATCCTGGTACTTTGAACTAGGAATCGGACACGCCTTTATGGGCTTTATGACCGGTCTAAGTTGGCGCTTTTAGACTATAACCCCGTTCAGCTGAGCCCTTATGGAAGCACTCATAAAAAATATAGGGCATATCTTAGTATGTTAATGACAAAGAGATATCTATAACTCTTGAAGCACTGAGATACGAATAGTCGGTAAATTCGAATTTATGCGTCACGAAACACGTACAGATTGCATCTATATTCAGGATTTCACAATGAGATTTATTCATCAATGAAATACAAATGCAATGGTAAAGAAGATTCTAATTGTCGCTACTGTTTTACTCATAGCTGTTTCTCAGCATAGTTCATTTGCACAATATGCACCAAGTGTGCAATCAGATGAAACGCAAGAACTCTCATATAATCAGGACAATCTTCCGTATGAGATTGGCAAAGGCGTGCATATGGTTGATGCCGGAAAGACCCTACTTTTTACTGGAGCATCTATCGCATTGACCGGTGTCGCATGTTTTATTGGTGGAGCTGCCATGTACGATCCAAATCCGGATGCCCCAGACATGCCCATGTATCCATTTTTTGCAATGGCTGGAGCAGCAGCTGGAGGTGTTATAGCATTGATAGGTCTTCCATTCTATTTCTATGGAAAAGAAAAGATGAACACTTATGGTTCATCACATATTACTTTCGGAAATGAAAATCAGGAAGGCGGTACCGGATTCTTTGAAATGGGACTTGGGATTCCGAACTTCCTGAGTCTGGATGCCGTTGGAGGCTATAATTTCGGAAAGAATTTCTTTATGGGTGCAGGTGTGGGCTATAAGACTTACCTGACAGCAGGCCTTAGATACGATGGAGCCACAGCCTCTCTGCCAATATATACAAACTTCCGCTATTCTATCGGAAAGAAACGTGTCGTTCCATATATCGGAGCTAGCTTGGGTTATGACTTTGTGAATAATGGACTTTATTCTGGCTTGGAATTCGGTACCAGAATACGTAAGATACAAGGAACCAGAGGTCAGTCCTGGTGGCTAGGAGCCAAATCAGAATTTATACTTCCAGAGGGTATGGCTATTTCGCTTAAGGTAGGAAGATCATTCTAAACTAAATTACAATTTATCTGCGAGATACAAGCCTGGCATTCGTGCTGGGCTTCGTTGTATATATAAAGCGCACTTGCCCTCTGCGGCTTTCTACGAAAGCCACAGTCATCGACGAAGTCGCTTGAGCGTCAGCGAAAGAACGCAACCATCCATAACTCGCTCCGCTCGGTTAATTCCCTCAGTTATTTGCTATTCAATGTCAAAACGCATATCTTTACACAAACAAATCTTGATTTAACAATGAAACGAATCTTGACAATCATTTCTACTCTACTATTATCTTCCTCAGTCATCTTCGCTCAGGAAGCGGACATGAAAGTTGGTGAACTTGTCAATATAGGCAACTGGTTTGAGCTTGAAAGAATATATCCTGCTGTTGCAGCTGACGTGCAGAGCCCCATGCTGAAACTGATGGCCGAAGTGACGCTTGCGTCTAACTTCAACCGTCCGGACGAGCTTCGTGGGAAACTTCAGAAACTGCTTGCAAACCATCAGGAAGAACTCGGATTCGAGAACGTCTGCAATATGATGATAATGGGAGCCATGACGGAAGGATTTGAAGGAAACTATGCAGTTGCAGCAGACATGGTAAAAGCTATTGCAGACGCTATCAAGGCTGCGAGCGGTTCATTGGAAGGAACTGGAATTGAGGAACTGCATGTATATTATGATGACGTGCGCGAGCTTCCGGCACCTATTATAGAGAAGCCGGAAACTGATATTCAGATTGCGCTTTCAGAAAACTCGATTCTGCTTTATATTCCGGTTGAAATCAATGGAAAAACATACGATTTTATCTTCGATACAGGAGCCTCATTATCATTGATTTCTCAGAAAATGGCAAATGAGATCGGAGCAAAGCCAATCGGCGAGCCGGTATTTGTCGGAGGCGCAGCCGGAGGTGGAGATCTTCGACGTGCATTCATAGAGAGGATAAATGTCGGCCCTGTAACTTTCAGAAACATGTTGGTGCTGGTAGGTGGGAATCCTGGTGAAAACGACCCAGTCAAGGTAGATGCCGTACTGGGCATGGATTTCATCGAAAGACTGGGAGAGATTCAGATCGATATGAGTGATCTGACATTGACTATTCCAGCACAAAAGACTCCTCTACCAGATTACGGCAGAAACATTATCCTTGAACAGAATATCCCTATCATAGAAGTGGCTGACATCGACGGAAACAAATTGACATTCACTTTCGATACAGGCAACGGCGGGGCTGACCTCACCGACCTTTGGTTCTCAAAGAATGCTGATACCGCAAGTGCTCACCCTACTGATACTTTGAACACATGGGGACATGGTGGCACAGTACAGCACGACATAGTAAAGATTCCGGAATATACGATGACAATCGGCGATGCCTCAGTCACTTTCAATGATATTCCGGCTGTCATACCGTCCGAAGGCACTGTAACCTCTTCGCATGACGGCAATCTCGGCATAAGCCTGCTCAGGAAGTTCAACAAGGTCATATTCAACTTTGAGGATATGTTTGTGGCGTTTGAATAAACAGCTCGGCCAAAAATTGCCACAAAAATGACCGAAATCAGCACTTGCCCTCAGCGCCTTTCTTCTCCGGCAAATCTTGCTGTTGCCTATGGATACAAACTCTACGTTCTTATACAGGATTTCCTCACCGAATAAAGTGTACGAATTGATTTTTTACATTTTTTTGACTTGCATCAAATAAAACGGCATTTTTGAAAAATACCGGCACGGATTCGATCCGTTGAACCTGCAAACTCATAATTTTGCATCAGAAAATAACCCCCGCAAGGGATAAACAGATGTAGTTATGAATAAAATTGTAGCAAATTCCGGCCATGTTTTTTCTGGCCATCCAAAGAGAGACATTCTTTGCATAATGCTGCTTGAAGTAGCTGTGCTCATGGCTTTGATGCTGATCAAGTAAATATTCTTCAGTAATATTTATGAGTTATGAAGAATCTCATCAAAAAGTTCATCAGCAGGGTGATTCTTATCTACCCTCCTGGTCCTACTCCGATTATTTACATTAAATATAAAAAAGATATTTTAGTGGTGTAGTAGTACAAGGTACTCAAATTAAAGTGGTTAGTAGTCAGAGGGTGTCGTGATGACATCCTCTTTTTCATTGCAGATGCTCTTGTAAAATGGACGCCCTGACACGGCTGAGAGTCTCCAGCGACATCTGAAGATACGATGCGACGTAGGTGAGGGGAGCCCTTTGGATGATTCCAGGGAAGAGTTGCATCAGTTTTGTATATCTGTCCTTCGCTGACTCAAAGCGGAGGATGTCTGCCTTGATCTGAGATAGTACCAGAGAGTCTTCCATAAACCTTCTGTACAGGTACGCGAGATCAGTATTGGTCTCAGCCAGAGCCTCCATCCTGTCACGCGGCATCTCCCATATGACTGTCGGTTCCAACGCTTCGATCACAAGATGGGTCGGAGTCATGTGGAAATAACTGTCGATGCAGAAGACGACACCGCCTTCACAGGATATATGTTCGGTCATATCCTTGTCGTGTTTCACATAATGCTGACGGGTAAGCCCTTTTTCAATATACGACAGGCAGGTGCATACATCTCCATCTGCCAGGATAATCTCCCCTTTGTGAAATTTCCTGCATCGGATGATTTCCGAAAACAATTTGATGCTTTCCAGCTTCAGCCTTCGTTGAGGACAGGTCTCCTCTACAATCTTTATTGCGATATCCAGTCGGTCTGTCATATGATGTGATCTTAAAAAATCACTGCAAATATAGAAAAGTTCACCAAATACGTGCTCTATCCAAATGTGTCATGCATTGTGATTCGGCTTCTTCCTGTTCATCCCTATACTATCGAACCGTTCCCGATTCAACACAAGTGATGCTTATTCAAATATCTTCGAAAACAATCCGTAAACCTCATCATCGGTTTTCATCTTCAGAATATCCGAGATAGCTTTGATGCCTTCTGTCTCAAATACAGTCTTTATGATATGTCTGGCGATGGAATAATATAAACCGGAATCTGTCTGGAGTAGTGCACTCAGATCATCAGCATCTTTTATCCTCTTGATTTTACCCATGTAATCTTCAATACGGTATTTCCCTGCAGCATCTGTGTCCAGATATATGGCCAATCCCTCGTGTATCAGTCTGTGTGCATCAGGATAATGCTGATATAGCACAGAGTGAGTAAGTTCGTGCTTGTGACATATCCTGCCTGCCAATATCGTGTCAGGGTAAACGAACTCTGCACTGACACCAGAGCTTCGTCCATCATCATGCATCAGAATCCCGGCAATAAGCTTCGAGGAAGCATAATTTTCAGATATGACGTAGTTGATCCGCCTCACCTCTTCAAGCCCGAACATCGAAACCAGACTGTCAATGAATTCACTGCATCGCCTCATGCCGGTTTCGTCAATCCGGAAGTCATGTGGGAAGTAAAAGTCAATGTGTCCGCACGTTTTTCTGATGATTTCATCCTTATAAACACCATAGTCCAAAGGAGCCATGAACTTGATTCCATCCTTGGTTGCCAAGGCATATATGTAGTAATTGATACTCCTGAGACCATAGGTCTTGCGTGCAGCCTTTCCCCGGTGAACAGCCTTTACGGAAAATCCGTATTCACCGTTTCCATAAGAGTCAATGCGGAATATCTCATGGTCATAATTCTTCTCCGTTTTGCCATTATAGCTGGCCAGAAATCTTGCCGTATCACAATTGACCCACATCTCTGCCGTACTTTCCTGTGCCTTGCTATGAGTCTCGACATATCTGCTCCATGAATCAATAATGGTCATGAAGCTGCTGTCATGCTTTTCTCTGACAGTCTTTTCAATAGCCTTTCCTACAGTGACCACCTGTGCCATGGAAGGTACAGCTAAAGATATCAAAGAGAGGAGTAATATCAGTAAATGCTTGATCATGACCATATTGTAAATTCATGCGATCATGGATGATCGCCTTGTCCGCCGTGTGGATGCAAAGTTATAAATAATAATCAGATGTCTCTTTTTTTTGCATGATTATTGCCCTCAGGCCATTAAAAAAGGGTATGCTCATGAAGGAGGAGTTCAAACTTGAGTCCAGGGTGGACGGGTTGGAGATCGCAGCGGTGGCGGTTGTGCCGGAAGGGGAGATTGTTGCTGTTCTTCATGTCGTCCATGGAATGTGCGGGAGCAAGGAGCGTTTTCTTCCTTTCATGGAATTCATGGCGGGACATGGTGTGGCGTGTGTGGCTCACGATCATAGAGGGCATGGAAGGAGCGTGACAGACATAAATGATCTCGGATATATGTACGGAGGCGGCCATGTCGCTCTGATTGACGATATGGATATGGTTTTCAAGTGGATGCAGACAAGATTTCACGATGTGGATTCATTTATCCTCGGGCACAGCATGGGGGCTCTTGCAGTTATGGCATATCTGAAATCAGCCTCAGCTCTTCCGGACGGTGCAATCTTGTGCGGATTTCCTGCCTATTCTCCTTTTGCACCATTTACGTATGCTGTTTCCGGAATCATGTGCCGTGTCGGGCTCGGCAGGATAAGACCGAAGTTCTTACAGGATCTGACCTCTGCCGGATATAACCGTGATTTCGTTTCTGAAGGCAGACAGGCTTGGACATGTTCTGATCCCGAGGAACGCAAGAAGTTCGCTGAAGATCCTCGTCATGACTTTTATCTGACTTTCGACGGTACGCGTGCGTTGATGGGATTGATGACAGAGGCTTATGCACAAAAGAAATTCAACGCGCTTCGGAGCGATATGCCCGTCCTGATGCTCTATGGGGATGACGATCCATGCATGGGAGGCCCTGCTGGGATGAACAAGGCCTTATGCTCGATGCATGAACATGGCTTCCGTGATATAGGGATAAAGACATATCCTGCCATGCGTCATGAGATCCTAAATGAGATAGGAAAAGAAAACGTATGGCAGGATATTCTCTGCTTTGTAAGATGATAGGGCTTATTTGCAGACCATGATGTCCAGAATCATGTTGTCGGTCTTCTGCATTCCTACAGAACCGATCTTTCCGAGATTCTGAATGGTCTTTTCTATATCTTTTTCAATGATACCGTCATGTTCGGAAATGCATATTCCTTCACGTGCAAGTACGGCAGACTGGAGGGCGCTTGATACTCCGGATGCGACCTTCATCGCACAACCGACCTTTGCACCGTCGCAGACCATTCCTGTGATGTTTCCGATCATGTTCTTGATGGCAGAACATATCTGCTCATAGTCTCCTCCACGTAGATAAACCAGTCCGCAGGCCGAGCCGGTCGATGCGATCACGCATCCGCAAAGTGCCGAAAGCTTGCCTAAGTAGCCCTTGATATGTATGGCGACAAGGTGACTCAGAACAAGGGCTCTTGCCAGCTTTTCGTCGTCAGTTCCGTATGTTATCGAATATGCGATGACCGGCATTGTCACCGTTATACCCTGATTTCCGCTTCCGGAGTTGCTCATTGCAGCAAGTGTGCATCCGGCCATACGGGCATCTGAGGCGGCAGCTGTGAGCGACATCGCATATGAAAGGAAGTCTCCTCCGAATACCTCCCTATTGTCATCAAGATTGATCGCCCAACCTACCTTGAGACCGTAGCAGCCTTTCATTCCTTCTTTAGCGAGAGCAAGGTTCAATGTCCTTGACTCGAGAATGAATTCAATATCTTCATAGGCTACAGTTGAAGCGAATTCAACTATCTCCTTGACAGTCAGGTTGTAGTCAAGCGTGGTCTTCTGATCGGTGCTCTCTGCTTCGTTGCTGTTCTGTGAAGTGGATAGGACTTCGTCGTCGAATCTCGTCTCAACGATGCTGTCATGATTGTCCTGGATGACTGCACTCGCGCAATGGCCGTCAGCAGAATCAACATATGCCTTGACATACAGCTTGTGGTCTGTTTCTGCCAGACCGACAGTGACTGACTTTGATTCAACCATCTCTTTTGCTCTTCTGATTGAACTGTCATTCAGATCGTTAAGTACTTCCAGGCCATATTCAGACTTGCCGCACACAGCTCCAAGGGCTGCTGCGATATGAAGACCGACCATTCCTGTTCCCGGAATGCCGACTCCCATTCCGTTCTTGAGAATGTTTCCGCTTACCTCGATCCTGAGGCTGTAGCAATCCTTCATTCTCCATTCCGGATCGGAAATCCCACACCTGTCTTCCATGATTTCCATTGCCTTGGCAACGGCAAGAGCTACTGCAATCGGCTCGGTACAGCCGAGCGCCGGTTTGACTTCTTTGTGGATCAGTTCGATGATCTCTGCTTCACGTGCGGTCATTTGCTGAAAAATTGTAAGGTTATTGATATTATGTCGTTTATGTCTTCTTTGTCTTTCAATGTCTCGATAGGGAAGCCTATGCTTACTGACTTATAACCATTGCCCTCATAACATACTGCAGCTGAAACTCCGGTGTCGCTGTATGTAAGGAATGTGCTTCCCGTTCTTGCTGATACAGGAGCTATTCCGTCAGCCGTTTCGACACAGTAGGTATCCGGATTGATCTCATTATGATACCCGAATGCGTCGGAGTCGTCTGCTGTTCCGAAACGTGTACTTTCCTTGAAGCGGACTTCTCCGGTCCTTCCGGCATGATTCCTCACCCATTTGTAGCCGAGGGTCTCGCGGACGAACCTCCGGGTATTTTCGCTGTATTCATTGTCTTTTTCTACTGGATATATGCTGTCCCAGACATCTGTTCCTATATATGCACCGCTTGTCAGGATGTTGCCTCCGTTCGAAGTGAATCTTCTGATTGCATCCTGAATCTCCTCCGTGAACACCTGGAATCTGGTTTCCTTTCCGCTTCCTACAATAGTCGATGTCTGCTTGCCGCATATCAGGTCAACGGTCCAGGCTGAACTGAGATATGATGTGTCGCTGCAGAATGTCTCGTTACTGCATGAATAGAAAGGGTATCCCGCTTTCATTATCGCCTTGCCGTGAACGGCTGCAAAGTCAAATGTGTTTCCGGCAACCGGCTTTCCTGCGTAGTCATCGTAAGAAGCTCCGAATCCCGGATTGCTGTTGGTGATGAATTCGGAATTGCGGCGGAATTCATACATTTCTCCGATATATGTGATATCCTTGACATACGGAACACCGCTGTCCAGCCTGTTGTCAAAACCGGCATAGGATGGAGTGTCAATGAATGCAGGGCCGCTTACTCTGTCGAAGTTGTTGACTATCAGTACTTTCTCTGTGTTTGGTCCGGAAGCAGGTATGCCTATGCTGACAGTTTCCGATGGGAAACTTGATCCGCCTCCGTTCATTGCACATATCCGGAAGCTGTATATCTTTCCTGGGGAAATATCCACTCTTGCCGAATATTTTCCGTCCGGATCTTTTGATGCTTTTATCTGCTTTCCGGTATCGAATCCACCGTCGTCAATTCTGGTGTAGAGGATGAAGCCGTCTGCCTTTGCCGTAGGCTCTACAGGATCGTCAGTCTCTTTCCATGTGATGACGGCATGTCTGTCATCAACGAACCTGACTCCCATGTTTCTTACAGGAAGAGGCTGGACTGCATAAGGGATGCCGTATCTGTTGCTGAGATATTTGAGCATTCCTTTATATACGGCCCTGCTTACAGTAAATCTGAATGAAGGATCCAGGCCGTATTTCATGTCTGCGAAATTCTGGTGAGACAGAAGTTCAAGAAGCATTGCAGGGCTTGATGGGGTGCGTGATTCCCTGTACGACCTGTCCCATACGCATCTGCGGCTCCATTCAGGATCGAACCCCGCTTGAATGTCATTGACTATCTGAGTCTGGACGAGGTCGGCAAATTCTCTTGAAGTCATTCTGCTTTCCTTGCCCGGGAGCTTTTCACTTCCTTCCGATCTCAATGTATATATGGCAAGAGTGCCGACGATAGAGTCGTTCGGGGAGACTCCGGCATCGGAGTGAAAACCTAAAGACAGATCGACAGGTATGCCTTTTCCGCTCTTCTTTGAAGGATTCATCGATGATCCTCTGCTGATCCATTCCACCCAGTCTCCTCTGGACATGAAATCATCCCTGTAGTCGTCCTTGAGTTCGTTCTGACTGAATATAGAAGGATCTGTTCCGGCCCATTGCAGCCAGTATCTCGCTCCTTCCGCGAATCTCGGCATTCCGGATACTTCAGGATCGTCATCAGAACCCTTGCGGGATCTTGCTATATTTCCCATACCGCCACCGAACCTTACTGCATCCGCGGTCACTATGCTTCCTTTTTCATGTTCATATCCGATCGGTGTCGTGCCACTTATGGTGACATATCCCTCTTCTCCCTTGTCAAACTCGAATGTTCCGAGATAGATCCATGTGCCGCCTCCTATCTTCTGATTGACGATGAACCTTGTTTCTCCGCCCATGTGACTGACAGTATATTCTACAGCTGAGGCACTTTCAGGGAAGGATTTGTACGATATATATACTGCATATTCTCCTCTCTCAGGTATTTCAGGACGCCATTCGGCAGAGGCCCCTTTCCTGCTTCCAGCCATGACTGTCTCCGCTTTTCTTGCCGAACCCATTGTGAAAGGATTCTCTATACCTGTATATACGGGCTTCATCGCGGCGAAACCTGCACCGGCATCCTTCCAGCTGCCTGTCTCACTGTATTCGGCATATCCATATGCTTCGTCAACTACATCATAGTCAGATATGACTTCATTGGTCTGGGTGTCTCGTTCGCGCGGAAGCATCACATAGGCTCCGGCATTCTCCAGCATCGGTACAAGGTAGGGGAGGACAAAGCCCTGGGTGAACATATCTTCCACAGTCTGGAACAGACATGGACGCTGCCATATCCACTCACCTGTACCTTGGTCGAAATATCTTCCGTGGCTCTGCCATACGGCGATGTTCCTTCCTTGCAGTCCCTTGGTGAATTCAGGGGAATCAAGTCTCTTTACAAGCGGAAAACCGTTTACAGGCTCGTCAGTCAGGAATGACTGTCCTGATGGCTTTCCGTCAAAGCCGAGTTCCGAAGTGACCAGTCTTTCCAGAGGAACCCTGCTGCTGTAGATCTTTCCAAGCTTGTATCTGCCATACTTCTCAGGGAACAGGTTCTTCAGCTGTCTTCTGAACCATTCAGGTTCACCTTCTCTCCAAGGATAGTCGCCGAGCGATTCAGTGAAATATATATCCAGATATTCGCCACGCTTCATCACATTCTTCAGCTTCAGTTCTCCCTTGACATCCCTGTTCTGCTTGAGAATCGCATCCAGTGAGTCACATACCGGACTGAAGTCTGCTGTTATGGACTTCTGGGCTGCGGCATTCATACAGATGCAGCAGATGAAATATATGATTGTAAAAAGTCTTTTCATGTCAGTTTAAGATTTCTTCAGCATAACAAACAATGCAGTGATGACGCTCGAAAGCATCATGCCGAGCATATCGGCATAAAAATCAGTGATCTCATAGCTTCTGTATTCAGACAGCCCCTGGAGCTTTTCTGTGCCGATCGCAATTCCAGCACCCGCCACCAGGATCGTCAGAAGGACAGCCATATGGACGATCTTTTTCATTCCTTCAGGTCTGAAGGCGGCATATGCCAGGATCGGAAAAGGGAAGAACATCGTGAAATGAACGACCTGATCGATCGGTATCCCAAAAAGGTCAAACTGCACCTGCGGCATGTCATCCGGACGCATGAGGCATAGATATACGACTGCGACGAAATAGACGCATAATGCTGTTATCCATATATGTCTTCTGCCGGTTTTCATCAGAGAGCCTGCATGTCGTTAAGTTTCTTGTAATAGCCGTCCATGGCGAGGAGTTCTTCATGTCGTCCTCTTTCCACGATTCTTCCTTCGTGCATCACGCATATCTCATCTGCGTTCCTGATTGTAGAAAGGCGGTGAGCGATGGCGATGGTCGTTCTTGATGAGGTAAGCCTGTCGAGTGCCTCCTGAACGATCTTCTCAGATTCAGTGTCAAGGGCTGACGTCGCTTCGTCAAGTATGAGTATCGGCGGATTCTTAAGTATTGCCCGGGCAATGCTTATCCTCTGTCTCTGTCCTCCGGAGAGCTTGCTGCCCCTGTCACCGATGTTCGTCTGATATCCCTCTTCCTTCTCCATTATGAAATCATGGGCGTTTGCAATCTTAGCCGCTGCAATAACCTGTTCCATGGTGGCGCCTTCAACTCCGAAAGCTATGTTGTTGAATATCGTGTCGTTGAAAAGGATAGCTTCTTGATTAACGTTTCCGATAAGGCTTCTGAGATCCTTGACACGGAAATTCCTTATGTCCGTGCCATCAAGACTGATGGATCCACCGGCAACATCATAATATCGCGGAATGAGGTCAACAAGTGTGGATTTTCCAGATCCTGACTGGCCCACGAGTGCGACAGTCTTGCCTTTCGGAATCGTAAGATCGATGTCGTGGAGCACTTCCTTACCCTCTTCATAGCTGAAGGAAACGCCCTTGAACGTTATGCTTTCATTGAAGCCCTCAAGAACTGCTGGGACGTCCGGCTCCGTAATGTCGTTTTCGGCATTCATTATCGTATCAACCCTCTCCATCGATGCCAGACCTTTAGGAATGTTGTAACTGGCTTTGGAGAATTCCTTCAGCGGTGCAAGCACGCTGTATAGGATGGTCATATAGAATATGAATGTAGGGGCATCGATAGGCGCCTTGTCGCTGAGGATCAGAGTACCTCCGAACCATAGAACGATCATGATCATGATCGAACCGAGCAGTTCGCTTACCGGGTGGGCTGACGCCTGTCTTACAGCGACTCTTGCAGATGCCTTTCTGTACTGGTCTGCAGTCTCGGTGAACCTTTCCTTCATCTTTTCCTCGGCAATGAAAGCCTTGATCACTCTCAATCCTCCGAGAGTCTCGTCGAGCTGTGCCATGGTCTCACTCCACTTGCCCTGTGCTTCCAGTGACTGTCTCTTGAGCTTCTTGCCTATCGCACTCATGCCCCAGGCCATCAGAGGAACGACTGTTACCGTGAAGAGGGTCAGCTCCCAGCTGAGATATATCAATGCTCCGAAATAGCATATGATGAGAATAGGGTTCTTGATCAGCATGTCAAGGGAACTGATGATCGATACCTCTATTTCGGTCACGTCACCGCTCATCCTTGCTATGATGTCACCCTTCTTCTGCTTTGAGAAGAAACCCATCGGCAGGCCCAGGAGCTTGTTGTAAACCATTGTCCTGATGTCTTTTACGATACCTGTCCTCAGAGGGACCATGACTGCAGAAGATGCAAAGTAGCAGCTGGTCTTGAGAAGTGTCATGACTCCGAAGATGATGCCGAGTATCAGAAGTGCTGTGGAACCTCCCCATCTGTCGATGAGCTGACTGACATAATAATAGAAATTGTTCATCAGCTGTTCCTTGTCCGGCATTCCGTCCCATGGGATGAATTCATATACGTTGGTGTCCATCTTGAACAGAATGTTCAGGATAGGTATGAGCAGAGCGAATGAAAATATGTTGAAAACAGCGGAAAACAGGTTCAGGACAACCGAACCGGCAAGATATTTCCTATATGGAGCGGCAAAGCGCTTGAGTACTTTCCAGAATTCCTTCATCAGTCTATGGGTTTGTGTATGCTTAATCTACAAAGATAGCATAAATTTTCAAGGAATCCCATAAGAACGTGCCTAAAGCATCATCACTGCCCAATGATATATCAGATTTATCCTTTTGTGCAGGATTTCCATGTCGAGGGTGGCAGGCCTGTCCCAAGGTTTGTTGTTGTTCATAGTGATGCCGGAAGTGAACATGACGGCAGGAATCCTGTTATCGACGAACACCCTCTGGTCTGAAAGCCTGTAGAAGAGTTTCGTGAAATTCTCGCTTCCGTAATATGTGAATCCCAGTTCAAGATTTATGTCATACATGCTGTTGCATGACTGGAGCATGTCCTTGTATGAGCTTCTTCCCATCTTTCCGTCAAGCATGATCAGATAGTCGTCTCTTCCTTCGCTGATAGGGGACATGCTGCTGCCGATCTGGTCGATGTTTATCATCAGGTTGATCTTGTCCTGGGTGATGGTCTTTCCGGATATCGGATCAACCAGCCCGTTTCCTGATATCATTTCCCATAGCCCGTATGATCCGGCCATATCCATTTCCTTGCCGTCGAATGCGACGAATATCACGTTGCTTCCGTATGACTTGCCGATCGATCTCGTCATGGAAAGCATCTCGGCGAGTGATGTCAATGCAACTGTGCCGGAGGCGTTTGCATCGGCTCCAGGGTAGTATCTTTCGCCTATGATTCCGAGGTGGTCGTAATGTGCTCCTATGATCACATATCGGTCGCGATGTCCTTTGTCCGAGCCTGGAAGGAATCCCATGATGTTGTGCCCGGTCGTACCGTTTGCGGCGACTATGGATTTTCCCCACGAGTCACCGAATCTGACAAGTCCCGCATTCGAGAATTTTCTCGCGATCCATGCCGCAGCTTCGACGCTTCCCCTTGTTCCTGTAGCCCTGCCCTGACATATAGAGTCGGCAAGAAAGGAGACCTCTCTGTCTATCTTTTCAGCCGTCACAAGGTTACGTGCCGGCTTGTGGAGAGCCAATCTTGAATTCTGTGCGTCTGCAGAGGTCACGTACAGCAGTCCGATCAGCACCAGAAGGAGCGGATTGACGTATTTTTTTCTTTTTTTTGTCTGCATACGCGCAATAAATGATTATATTTGTAATTTGGCTGAATGGTGCAATGCCAAATGAACCGCCAAAATTAGAAAAAATCATCAATAACGGAAAATTTTTTATCGATATGCATAGAGTCTTGAAGCATCTGGTCATCATATGTCTCCTTCTTGCGGCAGGCATTCATGAGCTTCATGCTCAATATGACAAGGACGTGTTCATGATGCGCGGCCGTCAGGCGATTGCTGACGGCAGGTATGCTCTTGCTATCGAGAACTTCAATGTCCTGTCCCAGCTTGATACGGCCGACTACTGGACATTCTTCTTCCGTGGAATCGCGAAATATAACCTCGGTGACCTCAGAGGAGCAAAGAATGACTTCGACCGTTCCGTGCGTCTCAATCCTGTATTTACAAACGGCTATCATTACCGTGGTATAACGGAAAGCCGCTTCGGAAACTATGATGCTGCCCTGGGCGATCTCCAGAGGGCGATAGAATTAAGACCGGGATTCATAGGCATATATTTCAGCCGCGGTGTGACATATTTCCTTGCCCAGCAGTTCGACAAGGCGATCGATGATTTCGACAGGTATATAAGAAAGGAGCCGAAAGATCCTTCGGCATATCTCAACCGAGGAGCCAGCTATCTTTTCCTTGGCGATACCCTGAAGGCCTTGAACGATTATAACAAGGCAATAAAGCTTGACCGCTTCGATCCTGAGGGATATGTCCGCAGAGGCCGTCTCCATGCTTCAAGGAAGGAATACACTCAGGCATTGGAAGATATGGACAAGGCTATTGAGCTTGATACTGCCAATACTTTCGCTTACTTCAACAGGGCCATAATGCTTTATGAGCAGGAAAGGTACAGGGAGGCGATGGCCGATCTCAACAGAGTTCTTCAGGACGAGCCAGGCAATGCCCTGACCCTCTATAACAGAGGCCTCATAAGTGCCCAGCTCGGTGCATATGACGATGCACTGAATGATATGGACAGGGTATTGAACATCAATCCGGACAATGTGCTGGCGTATTTCAACAGAGCGTCCATCTTCATAGAAATGGGCTTGTATGAGAATGCTCTGGAGGACTACGATATGGCGATCAGCCTTTATCCCGACTTCGCCAAGGCATACATGAACAGATCGTATGTCAAGAATCTCTTAGGCAGATTCAAGGATGCGAAAAAGGATTACGATACGGCTCAGAAGAAGGTTGCCGAGTACCGTGCAAGGAATGTGACCGATGCCGGATCTTTTGCCGACACTACGAAGAAATACAGTTCTCTCCTGTCTCTTGATGCGGAATTCGCAAAGAAGGATTTCGACGACGAGCTTCTCCAGCATCGTGACATAGACATAAGGTTGAGACCTTTGTACAAGTTCGTTCTTACTGGAGAGAAGGATAATACGACATATGCATTGAGCCGCGGGTATGAGAATCCTCTTGTCGCCATGTTCGAGAATGCCATGCCTGTGGGAGTCGGAATTCGTAATTCTGATGTTCATCTTGACGAGAAGGCTCTTGCCGAAGTCGAAGCTGCTGCATGGGCAGGCGGAAATACGCCTGAAACAGCATTCCTCAGGGCATTGTACGATTATAACGGAAAGCAGTTCAACTCCGCTCTGGCATATTACGGGCAGGCGATTGAAGAAGCTGAGGAAGTCTCATCGGGATATGCATCGCTTTACAGAGCATTCTATCATATGAACAGGGGAGTGCTTCGTGCCGAGATGATCGAGTTCATCGCTTCCATCGAGAGCAATGTCCAGGTTCTTTCAATGGATGATACTGGAAGTACGAGGGCACGTGTCCGTGACCAGGTTGTAAGGCAGTATGAATATACTGATGCTCTTGAAGATATGAAGAGAGCGGCAGAGATAATACCGGATATGCCTTATGCATATTACAATCTCGGCAATCTGTACTGTCTGTCTTCAGAGTACATAAATTCGATAGATAACTATACCAAGGCCATCGACCTCTATCCATATATGGGTGATGCATATTTCAACAGAGGACTGGTTCTCATATATCTGAAGGACAAGGAGAAAGGATGTATCGACCTTTCACGTGCCGGAGAGCTTGGAGTCGGTGACGCCTATGGAGTGATTAAGAAATATTGTGAAGATGAAAATGAATGAGAATAAGATAAAGGCTCTGATATTTGATATGGGAGGAGTTCTTGTTGACCTTGATATCGAGGATTGCAAGAGGGCTTTCAAGGAATATATCGGATATCATGAGATTGACAATATTATAGATGCATGTCATCAGAAAGGCATTTATGGCGATCTGGAGGAAGGAATCCTGTCTGCTGACGAGTTCAGGAAGATCGTTCTGGCGGATTCCCGTCCCGGTGCTCTTGCAGAGGATGTGGACAGGGCCATGTGGCATATTCTTGTTGGCATAGAGCCGTATAAGGTAGAAATGCTCAGGAAGCTTTCAGAGTCTTATGAGCTGTACCTTCTGAGCAATAACAATCCTGTCTGCCTGCCACGTGCCAAAGAGATATTCAGCAAGGCTGGTATTCCGCTGGATTCCATTTTCCGCAAGTGCTTCTATTCATTCGAGATGAAGGCTCTGAAGCCGTCAGAGAAGTTTTATAAGGCTGTGATCGAGGAGATAGGCCTGCCGGCTGATCAGATGCTTTTCATAGATGATTCTCAGAAGAATGTTGACGGAGCTGTCGCTGCCGGACTGCCTGCAGCATATTACGAGCCGGGAACAGACCTTGAAGCCTTGCTTTCAGAAATCTTGGAGGGACAGGACTGATGGTGAGGTTTATGAGTCTTTCCAGCGGAAGCTGCGGCAACTGCTATTATCTGGGAACGGAAAATGGAGGAGTCCTGATCGATGCTGGTGTCAGCTTGAGACGTCTCAAGAAGGTCCTTCAAGAATACGATCTTGATATGGATTCCTTTTCGGCAGTCTTGGTTACACATGATCATCTGGATCATATAAGACATCTTGGTTCATTCTGTAAGCGCCTGAGCAAGCCTGTTTATACTACTCAGACAATACATTCGGCACTTGCAAGACACACGTTCACAGCTCCGACAATAGGCCCTTGCCGCCGGATCCTGGAAGAGGAAGTGTGGAATGAGATCGCAGGAATGAAGGTCAGATATTTCGTCGTTCCTCATGATGCGACCCAGACTGTCGGATATGCGATAGAGGTCGAGGACCACAGATTCGTCATCATGACCGATGTCGGCAGGATGACGGATGAGGCGGTGGAATTTGCCCGTCAGGCCGATACGGTCGTGGTTGAATCGAATTATGATATGGACATGCTCATGGGCGGTCCTTATACATATGAACTGAAGATGAGGATTGTTCAAGGCTGCGGGCATCTCAGCAATGACGAGTGTGCTTCTGCGGTCAAGCGCTTCTGGCACGACGGCCTTAGGAACATATTCCTGTGTCATCTGAGCGAGAACAACAATACTCATGAACTTGCATACAGATGTACATCTGATGCATTGAAGGAGATCGGTGTGGAGAAGGGATCCGTATATCTTCACTGCCTGCCACGCCAGTATCCTTCACAAATGTTTGAATTATAAAGTTGTGTAAATGAAACAGAATCATAATCAGATACTTTCTCCTGATATGAAGGAGAGACTTTCACGGATACGGCATCTGGCTCTGGATATGGACGGAACCATCTATCTTGGCGGTACTCTGTTCCCGTTTACTGTGGAATTCCTCGAGAAGATGAAGAGTGAAGGAATCGGATATTCATTCCTTACGAACAATCCTTCCCGTTCTGTGGCGGATTATCTGAAGAAGCTTGAGGCTATGGGAATCAAGTCTGACGAGAAGGATATGTACACGACTTCATTGGCTGCGATAGATTATATAAAGTCTCATTATCCGTCTGCAAGGAGGATTTTCTTTCTTGGCACACCGAGCATGATATCCCAGTTCGAGAAGGCAGGTTTCGAGTCTTGCACCGATGACCCGGATGATGTGCCTGATGTACTTGTCGTCGCTTTCGACATGACTCTTGACTTTCCGAAGCTTTGTCGTGCGGCATGGTGGGCTTTGCAGGGCATACCATATGTCGCTACAAATCCCGACCGCGTGTGTCCTACGGATCAGAAGACTGTTCTTGTGGATTGCGGCTCTATGTGCAAGTGCATAGAACATGCTGTGGGACGACGCCCCGACATCACCTTGGGCAAGCCAGATCCCAATATGCTTACAGGCATAATGGACCGTTACGGTCTTGCACCGGAGGAAGTGGCCATGGTGGGTGACAGGATATATACGGATACGGCTACAGCGCATAATGCCGGAGCTTTCGGAGTTCTGGTCCTTTCCGGTGAGACAACTCTTGAAACTGCAGAGACTGTGGCTGAGGATGCCAGGACCAATCCTTCTCCTGAGTTCTTCCCGCCTGATCTCATATGCAGAGACATCAAGGAATTGGGAGAACTGCTGATTGAAGCAAGAAACAATGAATAAACCACATACACTATGAAGATTAAAAGAATTCTCATGCTTGCTGCAGCGGTTGCTGCTCTTGCATCCTGCGACTGCGGAACGAAGGTCGCACCAGCTATCCCTCAGGACAAGGAGGTAGAGGCAAAGGTTGAAAAGATCCTCAAGGGACTGACTCTTGAGGAGAAGATCGGTCAGATGACCCAGCTCAATGCAACTGCGGTAGCAAACGGTATTGATATCACCGAGTTTGGTGAAAAGGCTATCCGTGAATACAAGATCGGTTCAGTGCTCAATACTCCTGGCGACATCGCTCAGACAAGGGAAAAGTACAATCAGTTCATCACTGAACTGAACAGGATCTCTATGGAAACAATGGGCATTCCATGTCTTTATGGTCTTGACCACATTCATGGCGTAACATATGTTGCAGGCGGTACTCTGTTTCCTCAGGAAATTAACATTGCTGCTACATTCAACCGTCAGCATGCGTACAACATGGGTAAGGTTACTGCATATGAGAGCCGTGCAGCAAATGTTCCTTGGACATTCTCGCCTACAATGGACCTCGGAAGAAATCCTGAGTGGCCACGTATGTGGGAAAGCTTCGGAGAAGATACTTATGTCAATGCGCAGATGGCTGTTGCAGAGGTAAACGGAATGCAGGGTGAGGATCCTAATCATGTAGGTCCATACAACATCGCAGCTTGTGCAAAGCATTTCATGGGTTATGGAGTACCTGTTACAGGCCAGGACCGCACACCGTCTTCAATTGCCGCTTCAGAGCTCCGCGAAAAGCATTTCGAGCCATTCAAGGAGGCAATGCAGGCAGGTGCCCTCACTATCATGGTGAACTCAGGCAGCAATAACGGTATTCCTTTCCATTGCAATACGGAGCTTCTTACACAGTGGGTCAAGGAAGACCTCAACTGGGACGGTATGATCGTTACCGACTGGGCTGATATTGCTAACCTTTATACCCGTGAGCGCGTCGCTTCAAGCCTGAAGGAAGCTGTAAAGCTTGCCATCAATGCCGGAATAGACATGTCTATGGTACCTTATGACTGCCAGTTTGCAATTGATCTCAAGGAACTCGTTGAAGAAGGTGAGGTCCCTATGTCACGTATCGACGATGCTGTAAGACGTATCCTTCGTCTGAAGTTCCGTCTCGGACTTTTCGATCAGCCTGATACACTTATGGAGAATTATCCGGAATTCGGAGGAGAGGCTCATGCAAAGCTTTCTTATGATGCTGCTGTAGAGTCTGAAGTCCTTCTCAAGAACAACGGTATCCTTCCTCTCAGAAAGGATGTGAAGATTCTCGTTACTGGTCCTAATGCAAACTCGATGAGGACATTGAACGGTGGCTGGTCATATACATGGCAGGGACACGGTGCTTCGATTCCTCAGTTCACAGAAAGGTTCAACACTATCTATGAGGCTATCGCACAGAAGTTTGAGAATGTTACATATGTTCCAGGTGTAGAGTATGACCTTGCAGGAACAAACTGGAGATTTGATGAGGCTACAAGCATCAAGGAGGCTGTCGCTGCTGCAAGAAAGGCAGAGGTGATCATAGCTTGCGTCGGTGAGAATACATATTGCGAAACTCCTGGAAATGATGTGGATCTCAATCTTTCTAAGAATCAGAAGGATCTCGTGAATGCTCTTGCCGCTACAGGAAGACCGGTTATCCTCGTTCTTAACGAAGGCCGTCCTCGTATTATCAACGATATCGAGCCTCTCGCTTCAGCAGTCGTTGACGTACTTCTCCCAAGCAACTATGGTGGTGACGCTCTTGCCGCCCTCCTCTGCGGTGAGGAGAACTTCAGCGGAAAGCTTCCGTTCACATATCCAAAATATACCAACAAGTTCGCTGTATATGACTACAAGCCTGCCGAGAACCAGACAACTATGGCCGGTTCATACAACTATAATGCTGTAATGGACGTTCAGTGGCCGTTCGGACATGGTCTCAGCTATACTACATTCGCTTATTCGAACCTTACAGTCTCTCAGAACGAGTTCGACTCGAATGATGTTCTCAAGGTTACTGTAGATGTTACGAATACAGGTGACGTTACCGGTAAGGAGAGCGTGCTTCTCTTCTCGAGCGACTATTATGCAAGCTCAACTCCTGATGTCCGCCGTCTCCGCGCATTCGACAAGATCGAACTTGCTCCAGGTGAGACAAAGACAGTCGAACTCGAAGTGACAGCCAAGGATCTTGCCTTTGTCAACTACTATGGCAAATGGACTCTCGAGGAAGGTGAATTCGCACTTTCAATCGGAAATCAGAGCGTGAACATCCTCTGTACCGAGACAATAGTATGGGATCAGCCGAACATTGACTGATGACAAGACATATCACCATATTTTGTGCAGCCCTTCTTCTGCTTGCATGTCAGGCAGAAAGGGCTGCACTTCCTTTATATGAGCCGGTGGATCATGTCAATACGCTGATGGGATCCTTGTCAAAGCATTCGCTTTCCACAGGAAACACATATCCTGCTGTCGCCATGCCATGGGGAATGAATTTCTGGACACCCCAGACAGGACGGATGGGAGACGGATGGACATATACCTATACTGCAGACAAGATCCGCGGATTCAAGCAGACCCATCAGCCTTCTCCATGGATAAACGATTACGGCCAGTTCTCTATAATGCCGGTTTCGACCCCGGTCTTTGATGAGGATCAGAGGGCAAGCTGGTTTTCACACAAGGCTGAGACCGCTACGCCTTATCATTATTCCGTATATCTTGCCGATCATGATACGTATGTCGAGATGGCTCCTACGGAAAGAGCGGCGATGTTCCGCATTACATATCCTTCCGTTGAGGAATCATATCTTATTATAGACGCCTTTGACAGGGGTTCATATGTGAAGATATATGAAGACAGCAAAATGATTGCAGGATATTCCACAAGGAATTCCGGCGGCGTTTCAGATGATTTCCGCAACTGGTTCGTCATAGTGTCCGATACGCCGTTCTCTTCCGCCCATATCGTATCTGATGGTGTGATGTCCGATGGAGATGAGTCTGTTTCAGAACATTCCGGAGCGGTTCTTGGTTTCAATACTGCCGGTGGCAGACAGGTTCATCTCAAGGTCGCTTCTTCGTTTATTTCGCTTGAACAGGCCATGATCAATATGAATGAACTGGGAGAGCTGACATATGATGAAGTCAAGGAAGCCGGACGTAACAGATGGAACGAAGTTCTCGGACGATTCGAAGTCGAAGACAATGACGTAGATGACATACGGACGTTCTACTCCTGTCTGTACCGCAGCCTGCTCTTCCCTCGTGACATCTCTGAAATCGACGCTGACGGCAAGAGGGTGCACTATAGCCCTCATACTGGCAATGTCCATGAAGGCTACCTCTTTGTCGATACCGGAGTATGGGATACATTCCGCTGTCTCTTCCCGTTGCTTAACCTGGCATATCCGGAAGTCAATTCAAGGATCCAGGAAGGATATGTCAATCATTTTCTGGAGAGCGGATTTCTTCCGGAATGGTCAAGCCCCGGCCACAGGGACTGTATGGTAGGAAACAATACAGCTTCGGTTGTAGCTGATGCATATCTCAGCGGAGTTCGTGGCTATGATATCGATATCCTGTGGAAAGCGGTTACCGAAGGAGCGCACAAGGTACATCCTGATGTAAGTTCATCCGGACGTATCGGTCATGAACTTTATGACTCTTTAGGCTATGTACCTTATGATGCCGGCATCAACGAGAGTGCTGCACGTACATTGGAATATGCCTATGATGACTGGTGCATATGGAAGCTGGGTGTCGCTCTCGGTAAATCAGAGACGGAAATATCACGATACAAGGAAGCAGCCTTGAATTACAGGAACCTCTATGATGAGGAATACGGACTCATGAACGGCCGCAGCATTTCCGGTGAATTCAGAAGGCCTTTCAATCCTCTGAAGTGGGGAGGGGACTTTACAGAGGGCAATTCTCTGCATTATACATGGTCGGTATTCCATGATATCGCTGGCCTGATCAGACTCATGGGAGGAAAAGAAAAGTTCGCGGCCGCTCTTGACCGCGTTTTCGAGATGCCTCCGCATTTCGATGAAAGCTATTACGGATTCGTGATACATGAAATCCGTGAGATGCAGATCATGAATATGGGCAACTATGCCCATGGAAACCAGCCGATTCAGCATATGCTATATCTGTATGACTGGTGCGGACAGCCATGGAAGACCCAGGAAAAGGTCAGAGATGTCATGGACCGTTTCTATACCGCTTCTCCGGACGGATATTGCGGGGATGAGGATAACGGACAGACATCTGCCTGGTACGTATTTTCAGCAATGGGCTTCTATCCTGTATGTCCTGGATCCGGGGAATATGCCTTGGGATCACCTCTTTTCAGAAAGATGACACTGACACTTCCGGACGGGGAAGAAATCGTGATATCTGCTCCGGACAATTCCGACAAGAATTGTTATGTCTCATCAGTTTCTGTTGACGGCAGGAAATCCGACAGGAATTATATCTCAATGGAGCAGCTTCGTGACGGAGCCCATATCAGGTTTGAAATGTCTGACCGTCCGGATATGTCGCGAGGAATTTCAGACGACGCAATGCCTTACTCATTTTCAGCAAATATGAACTTATGAAAAAGATGATCACTTTCGCAGCGACTGCTGCCCTGACATTGACTATGTCAGCCCAGGAATATGAATGCAAGAGGCCGGCTGAGGATCAGAGACTCTTTGTCTCTGAAGCCGTCGAAGCCAAGATCCTGGAAGTACAGTCCATGCTGACCAATCCGCGTCTCGCATGGATGTTCGGAAACTGTTTCCCTAACACATTGGATACGACCGTTCATTTTACAGATGAAGATGAGACGGGCGAACCGGATACCTTCGTCTATACCGGTGACATCCATGCCATGTGGCTCCGTGACTCAGGAGCTCAGGTATGGCCATATATACAACTGGCTAACGAGGACGACCATCTTAAGAGAATGATCGCCGGAACCATCAACCGTCAGTTCGAACTGATCAACATCGATCCTTATGCCAACGCCTTCAATGACGGGCCAACAGGAAGTGAATGGGCAAACGACGGTACGAAGATGATCCCCGAGCTTCATGAACGCAAATGGGAGATAGATTCTCATTGCTATCCTATCCGTCTTGCCTATGAGTATTGGAAGGTGACAGGCGATGATTCAGTGTTTGACGAAGATTGGGAAAAGGCTGTCAGGAATACCCTCAAGACTTTCCGCGAACAGCAGAGAAAGGATGGTCTCGGCCCTTATCGTTTTACGAGAAGGACTGACCGTCAGCTTGATACGAAGGCCAATGGTGGCTGGGGACATCCTGTCAATCCGGTAGGACTTATAGCGTCTTCATTCCGTCCATCCGACGATGCTACGACATTTGAATTCCTTGTTCCTTCAAATTTCTTCGCAGTCACTTCTCTTCGCAAGGCTGCAGAGATCCTCGAAGCTGTCAATGGCGATCCTGCCACTGCCGGAGAATGCCGTGAACTCGCGGAAGAAGTCGAAAAGGCCTTGAAGGAACATGCCATAGTAAAGCATCCGAAGTACGGAAAGATATATGCTTTCGAAGTCGATGGCTTCGGAAACAGCTATCTTATGGATGATGCGAACGTTCCAAGCCTTCTCGCTATGGCATATCTCGGAGACGTGCCTGTAAATGACAGAATATACCGCAATACACGCCGTTTCGTATGGAGCGAGGATAACCCTTATTTCTTTAAGGGAAGCGCTGCGGAAGGCATCGGAGGCCCTCATATCGGATATGACTACATCTGGCCGATGAGCATTATGATGAAAGCTTTCACATCGACTTCTGACGATGAGATCAAGTCCTGCATAGAAACACTCATGAGGACCGATGCCGGTACAGGATTCATGCACGAGTCATTCCATAAGGATGATCCGTCAAAGTTCACACGTGCATGGTTCGCATGGCAGAACACCCTCTTCGGCGAGCTCATCCTCAAGCTCATCGCTGACGGCAAGATAGATCTTCTCAATTCTATCGATATCCGCTGATCTGTATTCCGGGAGCCACCATCCGGTCTCAGTTCCCGGAATATTCCAGCTCTTCAAGCAGATTCCTTACATATATGCTGAGATTGGTGTCATGACCGTTCAGTCCCAGTTTTTTGCGTATATCGCAACCGATATGGTAATGTCTTTTCACATTTGTGAAGGATGTTACCATTTTTCCGTTCAGACCTATTGCATAAAGACAGCAGAATTCAACTTCCATTTCATCCAAACCCTTGTCGGTCAGATGTTTTATGAATCTTGGATATGATGTGTTGAATATTATGCGTGTATGTCTTATGAATTCCTTTCTGTCATTCATTATCGCATTCAATGTCTGTGAAGCCTTCTTTTCAAAGAATGAGTCATGAAGTGCTTCACTCAGAACGAACTGGTCGATTATCCTCAGACGCTCGTTGATTATCCTTATACCTTCCTTGTTTCTGATATTTGTTCTTCCCAGTTCTTCCCGTTCCATCATCAGTTCATCGAACTGTTTCCTGAGAACTCTGTTCTCTGACTCCTTGTCGGCAAGCTGTCTCCTTATATTGACGATGCAGATCAATGATGTCATGAGCATCATCACTCCTATGCATATGGCAGATATGATGATATATGTCCGCGCTTGAGCCGTAATCTCGTTGATTGTTCTCTGATCCATGCATGACGAGCTTGACAACATGTTGAATATGAGGATTTGAATCAAAGTAAGTCTTTTCATAGGAATGTGGTCTTGTCATTTATGAACGGCACAGGATCATTCTTAACCTGCTCGTCATGTGGTCGAAAAATGGTGGTGTCAGAATTCTCCTGTGCCTTGTTTATGCGTTTACAATTATGATACCTTTCAAACTGTTGGTATCCGGTCGCATTCGCCCGGTTTCATTCTGAGATTTCGGATTCTGATACTGTTGTTTCATGGTGATATAGGTTTTAATGTTAAATAATCTGAAAAATGAAAATGCCGTCCAAATTTAACATGAAGTTAATGTGCAATCAATTGAAAAAGTTTGACATAAGATTATTTTTTGGAGCTGATGTACCTGATTACCAGTATGTTGCTCATATGCTTTCAAGGGATGTCGAGATAAAGTTTGCCAATCTCTTCTTTATGACTTGAAATGTGGGATTATATGGTTATATTTGCATAAATGAATTTGAAAGCATAATACATTCCTGTCATTACCACCGGAATTCGACATTTATATTTATGAGCAGGATGTACGGGAAAGCGCGTGTCAGGCACGGGCTTGTTTCCGTTTGCTCATAAGTGGTCGAATACTTTGGTGGTGCGGTTCTTGCCCGTGTCTTTTTTTGTCGTTTCTATAGGACTTGATCTTTGATTGATGTAAATTTGCAGTAAATCAGAATCACAATGAAAGTAAGAATTGTCAACCGATCATCATATCCGACTCCGGCATATGCGACAGAAAAATCAGCCGGTATGGATCTCAAAGCAGATATTCAGGAACCTTTGACGCTGGCTCCTCTTGAAAGGGCAATGATTCCTACAGGGCTTTATATCGCTCTTCCGGATGGGACGGAAGCGCAGGTACGTCCACGTAGCGGACTTGCAGCAAAGCACGGTATTTCAGTACTGAATGCTCCCGGTACGATCGATGCCGACTACAGGGGAGAAGTGAAGGTTATTCTTGTCAATCTCTCAAATGAACCGTTTGTGGTCAATCCGGGAGAAAGAATCGCCCAGATGGTTGTGGCAAGATATGAGAAGGTGGAGTGGGATGAGGTAGAGGTGCTCGATGAAACCGAGAGGGGTGAAGGTGGTTTCGGATCAACAGGCAGGTGAGATGGAGATTATAAGCATTTATAATAAGTTCAAGGAGTGCGGATCGGTAACTACTGACAGCCGTACGTTGAAGGGCGGGGAAATGTTCTTCGCCTTGAAAGGAGAAAATTTTGATGGTAACGAATATGCGATGAAGGCACTTGAGGCCGGAGCTGCCTATGCTGTCGTAAATCGAGATTCTTCAGTTGCGGCAACCGATGATCCTCGTCTGATCAAGGTGGATGATACACTCAAGACCCTTCAGGAACTGGCAAGATGGCATCGCTCAATGACTATAGTCAATGGCAAGCCTCTGACTGTCATTGCTTTGACTGGAACCAACGGCAAGACCACTACTAAGGAACTGATCAGGGCAGTGCTTTCCGCAAGATATAAGGTGACTGCTACAGAAGGAAACCTCAATAACAGTATCGGTGTCCCTCTGACTCTTCTCAAGATCAATAAAGATACTCAACTTGCAGTTGTCGAGATGGGAGCAAGCCATCCGGGAGATATCAAGGAACTCGTTGATATAGCTCTTCCTGACTATGGCCTGATCACCAATGTCGGAAAGGCACATCTTCTCGGTTTCGGCAGTTTTGAAGGAGTAATGAACACCAAGGGAGAACTCTATGATTATCTCCGCAGGACTTCAGACAAGGTGTTCATAAATGTGGACAATCCTCATTTGTGCCGTATGGCATCCGAACGTAATCTACAGAGCGATCCGGAAAGACCATATTCGCTTCTGATACCGTATGGAGTTGAATATCAGGGTGCAACGGTACTGGAATCGAGCGCGGAGCATCCGTTCCTCAGAATCAGGATTGGTGACAGCATGATCAGCACGAATCTCGTGGGAGCATATAATGCAGATAATGTAATGGCAGCCTTGGCTGTAGGACAGTATTTCGGTGTGCCTTTTGAAGATGCTGTGAATGCCGTATCTTCATATGTTCCTTCGAACAACCGTTCTCAGATGACCAGGACTGAACATAATACTCTTATTGTTGACGCTTATAATGCGAACCCTACCAGTATGGCGGCAGCTTTGGAAAACTTCTCGAATGTGTCTGCTGACAACAGGATTGCGATGCTCGGTGACATGCTCGAATTAGGTGAGGATTCCGCGGCTGAACATAAGGCAGTCATTGAGTCTGCTTTGTCACGTGGCTTCAGCAAGGTGTTCTTTGTCGGAAATGAGTTTTCTGCAGTTTCGCTTGTATCTGATGAGGCAGTGTTCTTCCAGACTTCAGATGAACTTGCTGAATACCTCAAGTCAAATCCTGTGCAAGGCGCGACCGTTCTGATCAAAGGCTCGCGTGGCACCCGTATGGAAAAGGTGATTCCGGTACTTTGATTTGTTGTGCTCCACGATTCATCGAATCGTTTTCCGTGCAATGAAGCTGGCAAGGTATGCAAAAGCGATACCGGCGAGAGAACCTGCAATGATGCCGACTATGACATCTCCCAGATAATGTTTTCCGACGAATATGCGGCTGACAGCTACCATCGCCGCCCAGAAGAACATCCATATTCCATAGGCTTTGAGCCATTTGGGAGTGCAGACTGAACCGCCATCTCTAAGACATAGCTTCATGCCCAGAAATGTGCTGAATGCCAGGCCGAAAGAGTTTGCGGAATGAGCGGAGAAGAAACTGAATCCTCCGCCTTTTTCCAGAATATTCAGACCATTGCTGACCATGAATTCGTCATGCAATGGTCTGATTCTTTCTACTGCATGCTTTACAATATTTGAGAACTGGTCACAGAATCCGAAGGTCAGCAAAGCTCCGGCAAGAACCAGCAGTCCTCTTTTCCATCCTAACTTCCATACAAGCAGGGCGATGATAGCTGCATACATCGGAGCCCATACAAGCTTGTCCGAGAAGAACTGCCATATGGGATCTGTGATATGGGAGTCCCAGCTGTTGATTTCAAGTGTGACAAGCTGGTCAGCCTTATGGATTTCCTGCCAGAATCCCTCCATATCAGATCAAGGTTTCATTGTCGTCACCGGGAAACAGGACGACAGGAGCATCTTCCACAGGAATCTCTTTCTGCAGAGCTTCCCACAACAAGTCCTTCAGTTCCTTTATTCCTTCCTGAGTGAATGACGAGATGAATACATGAGGGATATCAGCCGGCAGCTGCTCTTCAATCTCGCTCTTGAGCTGGTCATCCAGCATGTCGGACTTTGTGATTGCGAGAACTCTGTCCTTTACAAGAAGTTCCGGATTGTATTCGCGGAGCTCGTTAAGGAGCACTTCATATCCTTCCCTGATATCGTCCTGATCGGCTGCAACCATGAAGAGAAGGATCGAGTTACGCTCGATATGTCTCAGGAAACGCATTCCGATGCCCTTTCCCTCGTGTGCACCTTCGATGATTCCTGGTATGTCGGCCATGACGAATGATTTGTCATCGTAATAGCTCACAATGCCGAGATTCGGTTCGAGAGTAGTGAAAGGATAGTCTGCGATCTTTGGACGTGCAGCGGAAACAGTCGAAAGCAAAGTTGACTTTCCTGCATTCGGGAAGCCTACGAGACCGACATCTGCAAGAAGCTTGAGTTCGAGAATGAACCAGCCTTCTTCGTATGGCTCCCCTGGCTGTGAATAGCGTGGAGTCTGATTGGTAGCTGTCTTGAAATTGTTGTTTCCGAGACCTCCACGGCCACCTTTCACGAGAATCCTCTCCTCATGAGGCTCGACAAGCTCGAACAGGATTTCTCCGGTCTCGGCATCCTTGGCAACGGTTCCGAGAGGAACATCAAGATAGATGTCCTCTCCGTTCTTGCCCTTCATAAGCTGTCCGCTTCCCGCTCCACCATGCTCAGCCATGATATGCTTGCGGTACTTGAGGTGAATCAGCGTCCAGAACTGCGGATTCGCTCTCAGGATGATGTGGCCTCCACGTCCTCCGTCTCCTCCGTCAGGTCCACCCTTCGGAATATATTTCTCCCTCCTCATGTGCGTAGAGCCCGCACCTCCATTGCCCGAACGGCAATAGATCTTTACATAGTCTATGAAATTCGAATCCGCCATATGTTTTCTTAGAATTTGTCCATAACCGAGAAGATGCGTTCCTGCACTTCCTCGATGGTTCCGATACCGTCGATTTCGTTGTATTTGCCAGCTTTTTCGTAATAAGCGATCAGCGGTTCGGTCTGATTGTGGTAAGTCGTGATACGGTTGTTGATGATGTCCTCGCTTGCATCGTCGGCACGGCCTTCCTTCAGGGCTCGTCCTTTGATACGTTCCATGATCATCTCATCCGGAATCATGATGGAAACAGTGGCCGTAACGGCTTCATTTCTCTTTGCAAGGATTGCTTCAAGTGCATCTGCCTGAGGCAGTGTTCTTGGGAATCCGTCAAGAAGGAAGCCCTTTACACCTGTTACAGTGCTGAATTCGTTATCGATCATTCTTTCCACCACTTCATCAGGAACGAGGCATCCCTGTTCGATAAGGGCCTTTGCCTGAAGACCAAGTTCCGAGCCGGCTGCGATCTCCTTGCGGAGAAGAGCTCCTGTAGAAATGTGATGAAGATTGTATTTTTCAACCATTGCTGTGGCCTGTGTGCCTTTTCCTGCACCTGGAGGACCGAATAGGATGTAATATTTCATGATGATTATATCTTTTTATGCATCAAGTACATATATGTCTTTAAGGTTACGACCGAGTTCGTCATAGTCAAGTCCGAAGCCGATGATGAAATCGTTAGGTATCTCCATTGCTACATACTCAAGAGGAACATCCTGGTTGTATGCGTCAGGCTTGAGCAGAAGAGTGCACACGCGTGACTCTGATGCTCCATGATCGGCAAGAATCTTCTTGAGCTCGACGATGGTGTTGCCTGAGTCAACGATGTCTTCGACGATGATTACTCTTCTGTTGCTGATGTCAGCTGTAAGACCGAGAGCCTGCCTGACCTTTCCGGTTGTGCTTGTACCTTCGTATGAAGTAAGCTTTATTGAAACTGTCTGGCAGTTGAACGACAGTCTCTTCATGAGTTCACCCATGAACATGATGGATCCGTTGAGGACGCATAAAAGAATCGGAATGTCATTGCAATCCGCAAAATCATGATTGATCTTAGCGGCTACATCATCGATAGCGCTGCTTATCCTGTCATAAGGGATAAACTTCTTGAAAGTCTTGTCGTATAGGGTGACCTTTTCCATTGGCTTGGTTTATCTGTTCTACAAAATTAACATAAAACGTTTAAAAAAAAGAAAAATGTGGCGTTGTTTTTATGAAATACAACTGATTTATCTGCATTCCTGTATATTATTGCTGTCAAAACGAAAGTAGAAGGCATGAGGAGAGTGATGTTGTCAATGATTTTAGCTTTGAATGCTTTGGCTGTATGCAAGGCGCAGCAGGATCCGGTCGAGGCTGTCATGATGTTTTTAGGAACAGCTTCAGAGGAAGATATGGATTCGTATGATGTTGAACTTCTTGAAGAATTGCTGAGAAATCCGGTCAGAATCAATCTCGGTTCTGTAGCTCGTCTGGAAGAGTCCGGACTGATGACTCATTATCAGGCCGTGTCGCTGGCTGACTACAGGAAACGGCATGGGGATGTGATGTCGCTGACTGAGCTTTCTGCAGTTGATGGGTTCGGGGAAGACTATGTCAGACGTCTGGCGCCTTTCATCTCACTGGACAGCTTCAGGCTTCCTTCAGAACGGTGGCGTGATTCCTTGATCCTTGAGCATGAACTGTCTGCGCGAACAGCCGTGAAATCCGGAAGGCATCCGTCATATGGTATCAAATACAGGTTGAAAGCAGGGGAGAGACTGACTGTGGGATTTGCTGCGACTCATACCGGAGTCTCTGCGTCCATGAAGCCTGATGCCCTGTCTGGAAATATGTCGTGGCGCTTCAGAAATCAGGACTGCACATTGATCCTCGGGGACTATAATGCCAGATTCGGGCAAGGTCTTGCTTTCTGGACCGGTATGAGCATGGGAGGAGCACCGTCCCCTTCTTCCATGATGAAGAGGTCAACAGGATTGACCGGTTCGTCATCATTTACAGGCAGTTATGCAATGAGAGGGGCGGCATGTGCATTTGCACTCGGCAGAACAAGGATATCCTCCTTTATCTCGGTTTCTTCTTCAGATAATGGATTCCATCTTCTTCCAGGGCTGAACGTCTCAGTTTATAATCGCAATGGGCTGGTGTCTGTGACACATTATGCGGATATGTCATTGCTATCGCAGAATTCATCCTTAAATGATATGAAGACCTCTCTGGATCTGGCTATGTGTGTAAAAGGCAGTGATTTTTTTGCTGAGGTTGCATATGATTGGAAATCAGCAGTGATTGCTTCTCTTGCCGGCTGTGTCTTTCCTGCAGGGGATGACCTGAAATTCGGGGTCATGGCACGTGCATATCCATCGGCATACTCATCATCCAGAAGCGCTGCCTTCAGGAGTCTAACAAAATGCTGCAATGAGTTTTCTCTCTCGCTATCATCTGAATTATCTTCCGGAAAGTGGGTTGAACTTGAGGGAAGACAAGGTTTCGTATCGACATCAAGAAGACATTCGGCTGTCTTTTCCGTTGATATGGCCTGCTTTCCCGAGCCAAAGGATGATGATGACGCCAGAAGCCTGCAGCTCAAGGCCAGGATCGATTGGGAACTGATTCTCTCAGGATCATGGAAGATGAAATTCCGTCTGTCTGAAAGAATCCGTACGTGGAATGATCCGTACAGGACAGAAATACGGACAGACCTGGTTCTCGACTCACCGCCATGGTCTGCATCCATGCGTGCGGATGTTGTCAGATGCGTGGGTATTGGCTGTCTATCTTATCTTGAGGCCGGTTGTTCCGGTAATGGTGATGCTGTCTATGTCCGTGCCGGTATGTTCAAGGCAGATGACTGGGAAGACCGTATATATGCATATGAGCGCGATGCTCCAGGCTCATTCAATGTTCCTGCATACTATGGCAGAGGATTTTGGGCCGCTATGACTGCGAGATGGCGTTTCAGCAGATGGGGAAAACTATATTTCCGGGCAGCGGCTACTTCATATGTCTTCATGAAAGAAAAAAAGCCCGGCAAAGCCGAGCTTAAATTTCAGTTGGAAGTGGATCTGTGATTATTTCTTAGGTATCCGGATCTCCATTCCGGGCTTGATCTTGGTACTGCTGAGACCGTTGAAGTTCATTATGTCCTGGGCGCTGATGCCAGGATAGTTCTTTGCTATCGAATAGAATGAGTCTCCGCTTTTCACAGTATATGTCACATAATCTCCTGAAGCGGATGGCTTGGCTTCCGTACTTGTCGTCCCCTCCTTTACCTTCAGCTTCTGTCCCGGTTTTATATTGTTGCTGCTGAGACCGTTCCACTGCTTCAGCTGATTTACGGTTATTCCATGTCTTGTAGCGATTCCAGACAAGGTATCTCCGCTTTTCACGGTATATGTGGCAGCTCCGGATGTTGATCCGGCTGATGTCGTGCTGCTTGAAGAGGCTGTTGCCGATGATGAGGTGCTGCTTGATGATGATACTCCTCCGCGATAGATTACAAGACGTTGTCCGACTCGTATGTTATTGCTGCTGAGGTTATTCCACCTCTTGATTTGTGCGACTGTACATCTGTGTCTGCTTGCTATCCTTCCGAGATAGTCTCCGCTTTTTACGCGATAGACGATTCTCTCACCGTCACCTCCGTCCTTGATCTTCTTGATGGTTGCAGGGTTGAAATACTCGTCAACCTTGTGCCTGTATAACGAATCCTCATTCTCTATGAATGAATTCGTATAGGTGTATGGAAGGCGAAGTATGTATTCCTTGCTGTCTCCTGGAATGATTTCATGACGATACTGCGGGTTGAGATTCTTCAGTTCATCAAGAGGAGCACCGGTCAGATCTGCAACCTGCTTCAGATGCAGCTGTTTGTTGATCTTGAAGGTATCCACGTGTGCCGGCATTTCGATCGCTTCAGGCTTTATGCCATGCTCCTTGTAATACGTCATTGTGTAGAGCGCTCCCACGAATGCAGGCACGTATCCTCTGGTCTCTCTTGGGAGATATGGCCATATGTCCCAGAACGCTCTCCTTCCACCACTTCTCCTGATCGCCTTGTTTACATTTCCGGCTCCGCAGTTGTATGAAGCGATTGCCAGGTTCCAGTCGCCGAAGATCTCATATGAATCCTGCAGATACTGAGCGGCTGCTTCTGCTGACTTTACAGGGTCCATTCTCTCGTCCACGAATGAGTCAATATGAAGGCCGTAACTCTTGGCTGTAGAGTACATGAACTGCCACATGCCTTTCGCGCCTGCCCTGGAAACGGCAAGAGGATTCATTGCGGACTCGATTACAGCCATTGCCTTCAGCTCTTCCGGCATGTCATATCTGTTGAAGATCTCATCGAAGATAGGCATATAGTACTGGCATAGTCCGAGAATGTTCGACATTTTTGTCGGCATCTTCTCAGAGTAGAGGATGATGTAGTTCTTGACTATGTCATTATAAGGGAGAGATATGAAGGAATTCATCTTTTTGAGCCTTTCGATATAAACCGAATCAGGAACGTCAGACTGGAATCTTACGGAATCCATATCGTATTCCACATCATCTTCAGCTACCATCTTATGGGTGTACCAGATATTCAGCAGGCTGTCTGACAATTCCGGGGTATAGTCTTCCGGACTGAATCCTGCTGCGGATTTGTTTTCGTTCTCAATATAAATCTCCAGCATCTCGCTTGAAATGCTGTCTGTATAATGCAGTTCTGCCTTATATCTGTCGATTTCTGCCAGAAGTGAATCTATCTTGCTGCGAAGCATCTGATTCTCGGTCTTGAGACGGATCTTTCCTCTCCAGATCTTCCTTACATTGTCATCAGCCTGCATTTCAGGAGCGGCCGCAAGAAAAACAGCCGCTATGGCGACTGTCAGAATCTTTGTTATCTTCATATAATTCTATGTTCAGATTAATCAGAACCTAAAGCCAACCCTCATTCCGAATGCATTCTGTCCTGCTGAAGGAGAATTTATCGCATAGGCATTGTAAGGAGATATGACTGCCGGTTCAATATTCATCGTTATATCGTCGCTGATTTCAAAATCATGCATATATGCAAACACATTGGCATCTATGACCTGAAGAAGATAGACTGCGGCTGTAGCTACTATAGAGTAGTCCCTGTATCTTCTGTAAACGTCTCTGTACCATTTGGCCGTTTCTGCAGAAATGCTCTGGTCATAGCCGCTTCCTGGTGTAGTGGCTTCGTTGTGTATCCTCTTGAATCTCTTATAGTTAAGGTTGTTTGTGGTGAGGAAATGGACAGATGCCAGAAGACCTCCCCAATATATAGGGATCTTGAAGAATTCTCCGTTATATATCTGACCGAGTCCGGGAAGCAGGATCGAATAGAGCGTAGCACGTCCAGGAAGCGGATCAGTCTCCGATTCATAGTTTATCACACCGTCAAGGAGGGTCCCCCAGTACATGAATGCAGCTCCTGCCATAAGCCATGTTCCTGTCTTTTTGGACTTCATGTCAACGAAAGGGGCTTCAAACGGATATTCTATCTTGTATTGGGCCTCGAATGCGGTCTTCTCCAGATTCCAATTGTCGTAAACCTTCTGTGTCTTCTTGTACTGATGCAGATAATATCCTCCAGTTCCGGCCAATGCTCCGATTCCTCCATATACGATTGGAAGCTTCCAATAGTCCTTGTTGTAAATCTGAGCTGTTCCGGGGAGTACGACTGAACCTGCAAACATGGTTCCGATCTTCATGGTGTTCTTGTGTGCAAGGCCTCCTAAATACTCTTTGAAAGAGAACAGAGCAGAGTCTCCCTGTGAAGTCGTGTCACTTTGGGAGTTGTAGGTCTGCTTGAATGCTTCTTCCTTGAATTGGGCCTGGCTTTTTACAGCAAAGCCTGCAAGGCAGATCACCATTATGAATATATATCTGATCAGTTGTCTCAGCATCTGGTCCCTTTCTTAGAAATTTGAGTCTTCAAGTGCCTTGAGGAATCGTTTTACTTCATCGTCCGAACCGAAATGGATCGTCATAGAACCCTTGCCGTTTCCTGCACGCTTGAGACTGATATTGTTTTCAAAATATTTGCCGACAATCTCAAGAACCTTGAAATACTCGTCCGGCAGCTCCTGTACCTCGGCTGTCTGTCCGCTTTTCTGTTCTGTCAGTTTCTTTATCTTTTCCTCAAGCTGTCGTACTGAGAGCTCTTCCTTAATGACGAGGTCACAAAGGTATTCCTGCAGATTCAGGTCTTCAACTCCAAGAAGAACCTTGGCGTGTCCGACGCTGAGAAGACCCACCTTAAGGTCATGCTGAAGCTTGGCAGGTAACTTGAGAAGTCTCAGGTAGTTCGTAACGGAAGCCCTTTTCTTTCCCACCCTTATCGCCATCTGCTCCTGGGTGAGATTGCATTCTTCGATCAGCCTCTGATAGCTCATGGCCACTTCGATAGGATCCAGATTCTCTCTCTGGATATTTTCGACGATAGCCATCTCAAGCATTCCTTGATCATTGGTGTCACGGATATATGCCGGAATCATATCCATTCCGGCCAGTCTGCAAGCCCTGAATCTGCGTTCTCCGCTTATGATCTGATATCTTCCGTCTGACTTTCTTCTTACCGTTATCGGCTGGATGAGTCCGAGTGTCCTTATTGAATCGGCAAGTTCTTCCAGAGCTTCCTGGTCGAAGCTCATTCTCGGCTGGAACGGATTCGGCTCTATGATCTCCACAGGTATGCGCAGCACGTCGGCCGTACCTTGCTGAGGCTGGCTTGTGCTGACTATTTCCTTGTTTACATAGCCTACAGGCTTTCTTATCTGGCTGAGGTCGGCTTCACCTCCGAGAAGTGCACCCAGACCCTTTCCCAATCCTCTCTGCTGCTTGCTCATCTTCAATTGTTTAACTGTTCTTTTCGAGTACTTCCTTTGCGAGGTTCAGGTAGTTTGTCGTACCGTTGCAGATTACGTCGTAAAGTATGATCGGCTTGCCGTGTGATGGCGCTTCACTCAACCTGATGTTTCTCTGTATGATAGTGTTGAATACCATGTCTCCGAAATGCTCCCTGAGTTCACCGAGCACCTGGTTGTGAACCTTTGTCCTTCCATCGAACATGGTGACAAGAAAACCTTCGATCGTCAATGAAGGGTTAGGTCTGCCCTGGACGAGCCTTATGGTCTGCAGCAGCTTTCCAAGTCCTTCCAGTGCGAAGAATTCCGGCTGTACCGGTATTATGATAGAGTCGGCTGCAGTAAGCGAATTCACAGTAATGAGACCAAGTGAAGGTGAGCAGTCTATGATGATGTAATCATATTCGTCTCTCAACGGAGCCAATGCGTTCTTGAGAACCGATTCCCTGTCCTCATCGTTGAGCATCTCTATTTCAGCTCCTACGAGGTTGATGTGCGAAGGGATCATATGGAGATTAGCGATCTCTGTCTGTATCAGTGTATCCCTGACATCAATCGTTCCGATCATGACCTCATAGAGAGTCCTCTTCTGGTCGTTGTCCGGAGAAAAGTTCAATCCGGATGTCGTATTGGCCTGGGGATCGGCGTCAATGATGAGCACCTTCTTCTCCAGTACGGCCAGTGACGCGGCCAGATTTATGGCAGTCGTGGTCTTTCCTACACCGCCTTTCTGATTTGCTATTGCTATAACTTTTCCCATGTTGTTTTCTTTAGGACATAATCCTCGCAAAATTACAAAAATTATTTCATTCGTCGGCTTAAATTGCTACTTTTGTTGATAAATTGTTCCGTCGGAACAAGGGGAAATGATTTAACTGTTTGAAAATCATGGAAGTCACCGAAACAAGAGGCGTCTGGTATGCCGTTGTAAACATATTTGCAGCCTCAAAGAAGGCCGGTGCCATGTGGAGGAAAGCTGAAACTGTTCTTCTCGAGTCCGGAGTACCTTTCATCAGTGAAAAGACTGGCGATCATGGCAATGCGATGAACCTTACATGTGTCGCATGCGAAAGAGGCTACCGTAATTTCATTGCTGTAGGTGGTGACGGTACTGTTCATGATGTTCTTGAGGGAATCGTCTTCTTCATGGAGAGCCGCAGGCTTGCAGGTGACGATATTTCCCTTTCTGATTTCACTCTTGCAGTCATACCGGTCGGTTCCGGAAACGACTGGATCAAGACGACCGGTGTTCCCAAGGAGATTTCGAAAGCAGCCGCCCTGTTGTCAACAGGCGTCATAAGAAAGCAGGATGTTGTCAAGGCAAGCGTCCTTGATCCGGCTTCATTACCGTCAGAAAAGGTTGTCAAGGTCGCATATATGGCCAATGTGGGAGGTGTCGGTCTGGATGCTGCCGTATGCGAAAGGGTCAACAGAGTGAAAAGACAGGGAAAAAGAGGTAAGAGGCTCTATGTCAGTGCTTTGATATATAATATAATTCATCGCGTTCCAAGCTTTGCCAGGGTCATATGTGACGGTAAAAAGGTTTTTGAAGGTGCCTTTCTTTCCATCGCCTTCGGTATCGGCAAATATTCCGGTGGAGGCATGAGGCAGACTCCAGGTGCAGTACTTGATGACGGTATGCTTGATATGACCATAATACCGGATCTGCCTATACTCACTATTGCGAGAGAAGCGCCGAAGCTTTTCACTGGAAAATTCCTGACTGTAAAGGAACTGGTTACGTCGAGATCACGTTGCATCACAGTCGTTCCATATGATGAAGCCATGCCATGCCATGCCATATCCGGATCTTTAGTGGAGGTTGACGGCGAAGTTGTCGGAAATGCACCGGTGAAATTCGAAGTTCTGGAGGGACAGCTGAATATTCTCTGCCCTTGATGAATGCGGATCTATGACGGATCGACGTTGACGGTTATATGGCCGTCATATTTCTGAGACTTTTCGAAGTCATAGATCGTGGTCATGATCTTCTGCTTCTCTTCTGAAAGCTTTCTGTCCTTTTTCAGACTGATTCTGATAGTGCGGATATATTTGTCCGCAATCTTGTCTATTACAGGCACGTATGGACCGGTAACAGGATCCGAAAGCAGAGACGTACCGGCCGGAGAGATTGCCTTATGCAGATGTTCTCCCAGTTTTCCGGCCATTCTGTCTGCCCGATCTTCAAACATGTCTCTTACCGTGATCTCGATGATTCTTGTGAATGGCGGGAATCTGAAGTCCTTTCTTTCCATCAGCAGCGCGGTGTTGAAATCAGAAGCTTCATTGTTTCTGATGCTTTGATATACAGGGTGTTCGGGCTGTGATGTCTGTATGACGAACAACCCTCTGTCTTCTCTTCTGCCGCACCTGCCTCTGAACTGTTCCATAAGCTGCAGAGCCTTTTCGTCTGCACGGAAATCCTGCATTCCAAGCAGAGAATCAGCTGCTATCACAGCGACAAGACTCAGCCTGCCGAAGTCAAATCCTTTTGTTACGATCTGGGTTCCTATGAGAATATCAATCTTTCCGTTTCCAAAGTCCCGGATAATGCCCTTTTCATATTGACGGCTTTGAGCCGTATCACTGTCCAGACGTGCAATACAGGCGTCCGGAAACAGAGCCTTTGCTTCATCCTCTATCTTCTGAGTTCCGGCTCCGAGGCTCATCAATGAACCGTTGCATTTGCTGCATCTGCCTTTGTATGGTTCTGAATGACCGCAGTAATGGCATACCATGAGACCGTTCTTGTGACTGCTCATGCTGACATTGCAATGAGGACATCTAACAATCTCTCCACAGCTTTCACATTGCATGACGGGGGCCCATGAACGTCTTGACCGCAGAATGATGATCTGTCCTCTGTTTTTGAGGGTTTCATTCATATGGGCGATCAGTTTCCTTGAGAAGTTTCCGACCATTCCGTTCTTGCGACGTTCCGCCTTGGTGTCGATTATCTCGATCTTTGAATCTTCTGAACCATGAAATCTCTGTTTCAACTCTATGAGGACATGTTTTCCTGCACGGCAGTTATACATTTCCTCAAGTGATGGCGTGGCAGATCCCAAGATTATGTCACATCCATGTATCTGCTTGAGCATCAGTGCCGTATCTCGTCCGTTGTATCGTGGTGCCGGGGAGTCCTGCTTGTAGGAATTGTCATGTTCCTCATCGACTATTATCAGTCCGAGATCGTGGTGGGGGAGGAACAGGGATGAACGTGTTCCAAGAACGATGTATCCGTCTGTCGAACTCCTTATGGTCTCAGCCACGTTTCTTTTACTGGCAGCACTTTCTCCGGAGTGGAATATCAGCATCCTTTCTCCGAAATATGCATACAGCCTGTCTTCCAGCTGGCGGCTGAGGGCAATCTCAGGAACAAGATAAAGCACATTCTTTCCGGAATCAAGAGCTTCTGTAGCAAGCTTTATATATATTTCCGTCTTTCCTGAGCCTGTTATTCCATGTAACAGTACAGGCTTATCCTCGTCAAAACCTTTCTTTATGCCTCTAAATGCAGTTTCCTGTGCTTCGGTCAAGGATACTTGAGGACGCTGGCCAAATGGGACCGAGCTGCTCTCAGCCATGTTCATATGGCTGACTTCTTCGAGCGATTCCCTGACACGTTCAATTTCCGATCTTATCGTGTCAATCTCTTTTGCATATCCCTCCTTCGTCGATTCCTTACGTGCTTTTGAATGCTGTTCCTCTTTTCTGGACAACCTGGTTTCCAACGTTGCAAGTTTCCTGCGGATGCTTTCCAGAAGCTTTTCCCGTCTTATCCGAACTTTAGACTTTGCTGCTGCGCGTGCTTCCTCAAGGCTGATCTTTCCATAAGGATATGCTGTTTTATAGACTTCTCCGATACTGCATAGATAATAATCTGCAACCGCTCTCCAAAGCTCGATTTCCTTAGGATAGATTCTTTCCAGTTCTCTCTCGAATGACAGGATAGGCTTGATCTTCTCAGGCGTGGTGTCAGGAGTGATTCCGACTGCACTTACGACTCCGGAATATTCCCGGTTTGCAAAACTTACCTTCACTCTGTCTCCGACCTTGACCTCTTCCGGATCCGTTCCATCCGGAATTGCATACGACGGTTCCCACGCAAGCTTGAGCGGCAGAATCACAGATATGTAATGCAGTTTCTTCATATGGATGCGAAGATACCAAAAAGTATTCAGAAAAGTCTTCCTAAGCGGCTGCAAATAAGATTTTTTGAAAAAATGTCTAAAAAAGTGAAGAAAAATTTGCAGGTTCAGAAAAAATGCCTACCTTTGCAATCCCAAACGAAAAGAATGGGAGTTCTTAAAACAAAACTGGTGTCATAGCTCAGTTGGTAGAGCAAAGGACTGAAAATCCTTGTGTCCCTGGTTCGATTCCCGGTGACACCACGAAGAATCACAGCAAAAAGATGAAAACCTCTGAATTTCAACGAATTCAGAGGTTTTCTTTTTGTTTCAACTGTGCAAAACATGCAGATTTAGGAATTTCAATCGTGCCAAATTCGTGGCTTTTTTTTGAGCCACT
>JAFSBV010000087.1 GCA_017437125.1 Bacteroidales bacterium
CCTCCCAAGGGTAGCCGCGCGGCCAGGGGCAGGATGCCCCTATGAGCGCAATATATACACACATTACACCGTTGAATCAAAGTGATAACTTAGAATCCAACTTAATTTCCAACTCATTTTGAAAATCCATAAGAATAAATACAATAAAATGGTTAATTTTGTATGGATATATATGAACATAAAAATGAAGAAGATCATTCTATTTACTCTTGCGGCACTTTTCTCGATGCCGTTTGTATCAAAAGCGGCCGATGGTGATGATTCCGAAGGACTCAAGGTGATGTCATACAATATTAGGCTCGGATCGGCCAATGACGGTACCAATTCATGGGCTTTGAGGGCTTCAGCCACCCAGGATATGCTCGCAGATCAGGCTCCGGATGTGTTCGGTGTGCAGGAAGCTCTTGAATATCAGGTCCTTTTCCTTGAAGATATGTGCGGATATGAATATGTCGGAGTGGGAAGGGAAAACGGAAAGAAGGAAGGCGAACATATGGCCATATTCTGGAACAAGAAGAAGGTTTCAATGCTCAAATGGGGTACATTCTGGCTTTCGGAGACTCCTGAGAAGCCTTCAATGGGCTGGGATGCGGCATGCAAGAGGACAGCGACATGGGCTATCATGAAGGACAAGAAGACAGGAAAGAAGTTCTGTTTCATAAACACCCACCTCGATCATGAAGGCAAGGAGGCTCAGAAGAACGGCCTCAAGCTCATCGTTGACAGACTGAGCGAAATCAATCCTGACGGCTATCCTATGGTGCTTACCGGCGACTTCAACATCACTCCTGACAACAAGGCCCTCACCGATCTCGATGCGAAGATGCAGAGTGCAAGGAAGATCGCGGAAAAGACCGACAGCCACGACACGTACAACGGATGGGGAAGAGGCAGCGGAGTCATCGACTACATATATGTCTCAGGATTCAGCTCATGTCCTGAATTCCAGACAGTTGTAAAAAGATACAAAGACAGGAAGTTCGTTTCCGATCACTATCCTGTCTTTGCAAGACTTATTTTTTAATCACGCTGTATCCGATCTGCAGGGCGTTCAGTTCTTCTATGAATGACTCTGTGACGGCGACGCGGAACTTTCGGGAAAGGAATTCGATATTCCATCCTTTTTCAGGATCATGGAGGAACATTGTCAACGGAACGTTGCCTTTGTTCCTTTTTATCATCTTCACCAGGCTTTCACGGAATTCAGGTGTAAGCATTGATGTGGATATCTTTATCGCGAAGCCCTTGACGAATGTGTCTGTCACATTTCCGAGAAGCATTATCTTCTTGATTCTGAACGCATAAGGCGATGTCTTGCCCTGAGCCCTGTCTTCCGGTTTCAGATAATATTTCTCTTCTATGTCTCCCTCGAGGAATATGGCGCTGTGAACCTGGAGATAGCTCATGAAGTTCTCGTGGTCCTTTCCGAAAAGGGCTATCTCATAGCTTCCTCCGTAATCTTCTATCACAGTCTTTGACCATGGACGTCCGTTCTTGTAGGTCATGGTCTGTGTCGAAGTTATGAAGCCGGCTATCGAGGCCTTCTGCTTTGTCTTCTTCTGCTCGCATTCGCTTACGAGGGCATCGATTTCTCCTACCTGGCATGTCGTGAAATTCTCCAGTTCGAACCTGTATCTGTCGAGAGGATGGGAAGAAAGATACATTCCTACCAGTTCCTTCTCCATCTGGAGCTTTTCAAGTATGTCTTCTTCTCCGACCATCGGAGGGATTTCCGGCCTTTCCGGCTTGAGCTCTTCCACATCACCGAAAAGGGATATACTGCTGTCCATGCTGTCCTGCCTGAAGAGTTCGCCGTAGCGGATGAGGGTGTCAAGGAATACATCTCCTCCCTTGCAAGGAAGCATGAACTGCTTGCGGCATATGCCGAAGCTGTCGAACGCTCCTGAGTGCAGAAGGGCCTCAAAAGCCTTTCTGTTCACCATTCCGGACATACGTTCCACAAAGTCATAGATGTCGGCAAAAAGGCCGTTTTCTTCGCGTTCTGCGAGGATTGCGCGCACGATGTTGTCTCCGAATCCCTTGATTCCTCCCAGACCGAAGCGGATCTCGCCCTGCTTGTTGACTGTGAAGCGTGCATCCGACTCGTTTATGTCCGGATTGAGCACCTTGATTCCGTTCTTCTTGCAGTCATCCATGATCTTCTTGATCTCTTCCATGTTGGAGAGATTCTTGGTCAGGTTGGCTGCCTGGAATTCCGCAGGATAATGGGCCTTGAGCCATCCTGTCTGGTAGCTCACCCATGCGTAGCATGTTGCGTGGGACTTGTTGAATGCGTATGAAGCGAACTTCACCCAGTCCTTCCATATCTTTTCAAGGATCTCCTGAGGATGTCCGTTCTTTATACCTCCGTTTATGAACTTGTCCTTCAATGAGTTAAGAAGGTCGATGATCTTCTTTCCCATTGCCTTACGAAGAGTGTCGGCCTCACCACGTGTGAAGTCCGCCAGCTTTCTGGACAGAAGCATCACCTGCTCCTGATATACGGTGATTCCGTAAGTGTCCTGCAGGATCTCCTCCATTGCCGGGAGGTCGTATTTGATAGGCTTGCGTCCCTGTTTTCTCTCCACGAAATCAGGAATATAGTCCATCGGACCCGGACGATAGAGGGCGTTCATGGCGATGAGGTCCTCGAATCTGGTCGGCTGGAGCTTTATGAGCCATTCCTTCATGCCTGGAGATTCGAACTGGAATACGCTCGTGGTGTCTCCACGGCTGTAGAGTGCATATGTTTCAGGGTCGTCGATAGGAATCTTCTCGATATCGAACTCGATTCCGAAGCGCTTCTTTATGTTTGCCTGGCATTCCTTGATGATAGAGAGCGTTCTGAGGCCCAGGAAGTCCATCTTGAGCATTCCGACTTCCTCGATGTAGTGGCCGTCATACTGTGACACCCATACTTCCTCTCCGGTTAGCTTGTCGTTTGCCACGCAGATCGGGATATATTCGGTAAGATTGCTTCTTCCGATGATCATCGCGCAGGCATGGACTCCGGTCTGACGGACGCAGCCCTCCAATTTTGCGGCATAGTTCAGGACATCCTTGACCTCGTCCGTACCGTTGGACAGCTCTTCCTTGAGTTCAGGTATCAGCTTGTAGCAGTTCTTGAGCTTCGGCTTGTATGAAACCTCCTTCTTATACTTCTTGAACTGCTTCTTTGTCTTTATCTTGCTGCCTGGATTCTCCGGATCGTCGATCTCCACTTCCTTTTCTATCAGCTTCTGGCCTTCTTCCAGGGTATCTCCTTCATTGAAAGGATCTTCCGCGTCCTCCATCTGTACGATAGGCTTGTCCGGAATCATCTTGGTGAGCCTGTTGGATTCCTCTATGGACATACGGCTCACACGGGCTACATCCTTTATGGCTGATTTGGCAGCCATCGTGCCGTAGGTGATCACATGGGATATCTGCTCCTTTCCGTATTTCTCTTCGATGTACTGGAACACGCGGTAGCGGCCGTCATCGTCGAAATCGATATCCACATCGGGCATGTTGATACGGTCCGGGTTGAGGAATCTCTCGAAGAGAAGGTCGTACTTGATAGGGTCTATATTGGTGATCTTCAGACAGTAAGCTACGGCAGAACCGGCAGCTGATCCACGTCCCGGACCCACTGAGATGCCTTCGCTTCGGGCGGCTGCGATGAAGTCCTGGACAATGAGGAAGTAGTCCGGGAATCCCATCTTGCAGATGGTCTTGAGCTCGAATTCTATTCGTTCGGCCTGCTCCTCTGTCATGTTCTCCCCATATCTCCATTCCGCTCCTTTATATGTCAGATGGCACAGATATGCCACCGAGCGGCAGAATTCTTCTCCACGCTCGTTTCCGTTCTTGTCGCATCGGCCTTCGTCGATGATTCCCTTGTACCTTTCAAGGTGTGTGTCGATATCCGCAAGGAATTCCTCCGGGAGATCGAACTTCGGGAGAATAGGATCCTTGTCAACCTTGAATGTCTCGATCTTTTCGGCCACTTCCAGCGTGTTACTGAGTGTCTCAGGATGCTTGTAGAACATGTCAAGCATCTCTTCCTCGCTCTTGAGGTACTCCTGCTGGGTATATCTCATCCTGTCAGGATCGTCGATATTGGCATTCGTTGTGAGGCATATCAGCCTGTCATGTGCCGGTCCGTCTTCCTTTCTCACGAAATGCACGTCATTTGTCGCGACAACCTTGGTGCCTGTCTTTTCCGCAAGCTGGAATATTCCTTCGTTTGCGACGAGCTGACGCTCATATACATCCTGGGACTGTCCGGGAATCTGGGTCTTGTGCTGCTGGACTTCGAGGTAATAATCCTCTCCGAACACCTTCTTGTGCCATTCTACAGCCTTTTCGGCACCTTCCATGTCACCGGCTATGATGGCTCTTGGAATCTCTCCGGCAATACATGCGGAGCAGCATACGAGATCCTGGGCATATTTCTCAACGATTTCATGTGAGACACGCGGCTTTTCATAATACTTACCCTCGATATGTCCCGTTGAGACTATCTTCATCAGGTTCTTGTAGCCGTTGTAGTTCTTTGCAAGGAGAATGAGGTGGAAATAGCTTCTGTGATCCTTGTCCTTGAGCTTATGGTCATAATGCCTTGTGACATAGATCTCGCAGCCGATGATAGGCTTCACCTCGGGAAACTTCTTCGCTACCTTCAGGAATTCCTTTACACCGTACATGTTTCCATGGTCCGTGATGGCCAATGCCGGCATTTCGAGCTCTTTGGCGCGTGCAAAAAGGTCACCGATGGCCGACTGGCCGTCGAGGATGGAATACTGTGTATGTACGTGAAGATGGACGAAGGACATGGCTGTATGGATTAAGGAGGACAAAGATAAAAAAAATAGGGTGACCCGTCAAGGTCACCCTGTCATATTATGAAGTTCGGATTACTTGCTCTGCTTCTTGGCCTCTGCCTTTCTTGTAACGTCGTACATGATAGGAGTTGCGATGAAGATAGATGCGTAAGTACCGATCACGATACCGAGGATAAGGGCTACAGCGAGACCTCTGATCACCTCACCACCGAAAATTGCGATTGCAAGCATTGTAACGAGTGTAGTGAGTGATGTGTTCATTGTACGTGAGAGAGTACTGTTGAGAGCCTCGTTCACGTTCTGACGGAAGTCTGCCTTTGGATGAAGCTCCTTGAACTCACGGATACGGTCGAAGATAACCACTGTATCGTTGATTGCGTAACCGATGATGGTCAGGATCGCAGCGATGAATGTCTGGTCGATATCAAGGCTGAATGGAAGGATGCCTGAGAAGAGTGAGAAGAAGCCGATCACGATGAGTGCTGTGTGTGCAAGACCTGTCACACCACCGAGACCCCATGTCCATCCGCGGAAACGGACTGCGATGTATGCGAAGATCACGAAGAGGGCGATGATCACAGCGATGATAGCGTCTCTTGTGATGTCGTTTGCGATTGTAGGACCTACCTTGTCAGAGCTGATGATACCGTTAGGGTTCTCGAGAGTTGATGTGAACTGCTCGAATGTGAGGTCTTCAGCGAAGAATCCCTTGAGTGAGTTGTAGAGCTTGTTCTCAACCTCTGCATCAGCCTCAGTTGACTCATTCTCAACAAGATACTGAGTTGTGATCTTCATCTGGCTCTCACCACCGAACTGCTTTACCTCGACAGCACCGTCAAACTCCTCGAGAGCTGCAGCACGTACGTCCTCTGCTGTTACAGGCTGGTCGAATCTTACAACGTAAGTACGTCCACCGGTGAAGTCAACACCATATGTGAAGCCCTTTGTGAAGATTGAAACAAGTGAGATGAGGATAACCACTCCTGAAACGATGTAAGCGATCTTCTTCTTGCCGATGAAGTCAACATGTGTGTTCTGGAGGAAGTTTCTTGTAAGCTTGCTGTCGAATGTGATGCTCTTGCCCTTCACTACCCTGTCATCAAAGATGATTCTTGTGATGAAGATAGAAGTGAGGACAGAAGTGATGATACCGATGATCAATGTAGTCGCGAAGCCCTGTACTGGACCTGAACCGAATACGAAGAGAACGATACCTGTAAGGAGGGTAGTGATCTGACCATCGACGATTGCAGAGTAAGCATTCTTGTAACCGTCAGCGATTGCCTTGCTGAGACCCTTTCCTGCACGAAGCTCTTCCTTCACACGCTCATAGATGATGACGTTGGCATCCACTGCCATACCGAGTGTCAGTACGAGACCGGCGATACCAGGGAGTGTGAGGACAGCACCGAATGAAACGAGTGTACCGAAGAGAAGCACTACGTTGCAGAGGAGTGCGATGTCAGCTACGAGACCTGCGCCCTGATAGAAGAAGAGCATGTAGAGAAGCACGAGGAGGAACGCGATCACGAATGAAATGAGACCAGCGTTGATTGACTCGGCTCCGAGTGAAGGACCTACAACCTGCTCCTGGATGATGGTTGCTGGTGCAGGAAGCTTACCTGACTTGAGGACGTTTGCAAGGTCCTCAGCCTCTTCAAGTGTGAAGTCACCTGTGATCTGTGAGCTACCGCCTGTGATTTCTGTCTGTACGTTAGGATATGAGTAAACCATTCCGTCGAGAACGATAGCGATCTGACGTCCGATATTATCCTTGGTCATACGTGCCCATACGTTTGCACCCTCGGCGTTCATTGTCATTGAAACCTCAGGAGAAGCGCCTGTGTTGCCATACTGTACGCGTGCGTCAGTCACAGCACCTCCGTCGAGCGGAGCCTTACCGTCACGTGAAGAAGCCTTGATTGCAACGAGCTCGAAGATGTTCTCGTTAGGATCCATTGCTGAAGCCTTTACAGTCCACATAGGCTTGAATTCAGGTGGGAAGAGCTGCTTGATCTGCTGCATTGCGAAATACTTGTTGATCTGAGCAGTATCGGCATAGTGAGCATAACCGATGCATGCATGTCCTCTTGCGCCTGAAGGCTGGAGGAGTGAGAAGAGAGGATTCTGCTTGATCATCTCTGCCTCTGCAGCAGCGTCGTTCTCAGTCTGCTTGAGCTCCTCTGCAAGAAGATCATCCTCTGCAGTCTCAGCAGTCTCCTCTACAGCCGGAGTCTCATCCTCTGCTGCAAGCATCTGTGCGAGAACGTTGTTTGCCTCTACGAGATATCCTTCGATCTCCTCGTTGGTGTATGTTGCCCAGAACTCGAGTGATGCAGTTCCCTGGAGGAGCTTTCTTACACGCTCAGGCTCTTTTACACCTGGGAGCTCCACGAGGATACGGCCGCTGTTGCCGAGCTTCTGGATGTTTGGCTGAGTTACACCGAAACGGTCGATACGGTTTCTGAGGACGTTGAATGAGTTCGAGATTGCGCTCTCTGACTCAGCTCTGATCACCTCGATAACCTCTGCGTCTGTTGACTCAGGACCGATCTTGTCTCTCATCTCGTATGTTCCGAAGATCTGAGCGAGAGGCATTCCGTTTGAAGTCTCCTCCCAAGCCTCAGCGAAGAGAGTGATGAAGTCGTTTCTTGAGTCGATGCTGCGCTCCTTCGCAAGAGCGAGTGCGTTTGTGAACTCAGGAGCGTTGTTACCGCCAGCGAGAGCCTTCACGAGATCCTCGAGCTGAACCTGGAGCATTACGTTCATACCGCCCTTGAGGTCGAGACCGAGGTTGATAGCCTTTGCCTGTACGTCCTTGAATGTGTATCCGAGATAAATTTTCTCAGATGAAATTGAATCGATGTACCTTCTGTTCTCGACCTTTCTGATTGAATCGAGGTAGAAAGCCTTGTCTGCCTCGGCAACCTTGCCGAATGCAGCTGCGTTCATTGCAGCCTCAGCCTTAGCCTCTGCGAACTTCTCTGCCTTCTTCTCCTGGCGGTTTGCCACGAGAGTGAATGAAAGCTGCCAAAGCGACGCAAGGAGAAGGAGAATCGCTACAAATCTGATAGCACCTTTACTTTGCATAATAATTTATTGTTTTAATGATATTTGTATGCATTATTTGGGGATAGCATGGAAGTTGCATCCCATACCATCCGCAAAATAGGGCACAAATTTACGATTTTTTTCTTATAAATGAAGATTCTGTAAATATTTCTTATTTTTGTAGGCTGAAAATGAGAGCAAATGTAGCGATGAGAGGGTCAAATTTCTCCTTTTTTATAATAATAACGGTGTTTTTCGCTTTTTCGGTGAAGTCGTCTGCGCAGGAAAATGTTGCTGACAGTCTCGTCCGTGCCGGTGATGCATATCATGCAGTATATGATTTCGAAAATGCCGTATCGGCATATGAAGATGCCCTCGAAATCATGGAGGATACCCTTGGTGTCCGATACGACTCCCTGATGATCCTTTCTGTTCGCGACAGACTTCTTCTTTCCGAGAACGGACGCAGCATGAGCTCTTTTGCATACAGTCCTGTGGTGGTAGCCCGCCATAAGTTCCCGATCGAGGATTTCTTCCTGTACTATCCTCTTCCGGACAAGAGCTGGCGTGCACTTCCGGACCAGCTGGACACAGCTGCCGTAACTGGAATATCCCGTGCCCTCTATGCCCCGGAGGATGCTGAACGCATATATTTCTCCGCTGAGGATCAGGACGGAATACGCAATATCTATATGACCGAGCTTCAGGATACGATATGGACATATCCTTCTCTCCTGAACGAACATCTCACTTCTCCTGCAGATGAAATATATCCGATGCTGTCTGATGACGGCAAGAGGCTTTATTTCTCGTCTGAAGGTCTGTATGGAGTCGGAGGATTCGACATATATGTATCGGAATGGTCCGAGGAGGATCAGGATTGGTCTGTCCCTGTAAATCTGGGCTTTCCATATTCCTCTCCGGCCGATGATTTCCTTTTCATCAACACCGATGACGGAAACCACACTATCTTCGCATCGAACAGGGACTGCGGAAAGGACAGCGTATGGGTATATGTGCTCGAATTCGACAATATGCCTGTGAGAAAGGCTGTAGATGAGCCTGAAAGGCTTGTTGAGCTTTCGCATCTGGATCCTCTGGATGTGTCGGAGAATCTCGGGGAAAGCGAGGTTGCTGCCGATATTCCTGAAAATGTCGATACCCGCCGTTATATGGACAAGATGGTGGAGGTGCGTGCCTTGAGGGATTCCATTTCCATATATAACGCTTCTCTTGATAATGAGAGAAACCTCTTTGCATTGAGCAATGACGATGACGAGAGGACTAAGCTTACCGGGGAGATTCTCCGCAGGGAGGCCCGCATTCCTCAGCTTCAGGATTCGCTTGACAGGGCTGTGGCATTGCTGCAGAAGATCGAGATGGAGTTTCTTTTCAGCGGTGTTGTCATCGATCCTGACATGATGATGGCCGAGGCTGACCGTGAGGTCGTGGGAGAAGCCACAAGCTATGCATTCACAAGAATGTCTATGGGCGATTCCCTTAGGCTCGACATCATGGAGCCGGAGAAGAAGTTCGACTATTCTTTCATGATACTTGATGAAGGACAGTTTGCAGAAAACAATGAGATTCCGGACGGAATCGTCTATCAGATACAGATGTTCAGCTCGACCAGAAAGGCTTCGATTGCTGCCCTCAAGGGCCTGAGTCCTGTATTCGAGCGCAGGAATGCCAGCGGAAGATATATTTATAGGGTCGGCCTCTTCAATTCTTATAGTGATGTGCTTTCGAAGCTCAACGCTGTCAAGAAGGCGGGATTCAGAAGTGCTTTCATTACTGCATATATCGATGGAAAGGAAGTTTCTGTGTCGAAGGCAAGGTCTGAAGAGAACAGGAAGCAGGAGGAACAGGTGTTCTATCGTATTGTTCTTGTGCCTGAAGACGGCAGTCTTGATGCCGCTCTGTCCGATGGAATCCGTCAGCAGGCTGATGGAAAGGATATAGCAAAGTCTGAAACCGATGACGGCAGAACCGCTTATGTCATAGGCCCTTTCGCAGATCAGAACAAGGCTGAGAGCCTGCTGGAATTCATCAAGGCCATGGGTGTCGCAGAAGTTTCATGCGAGCCTATTGTAAATGATCCGTCAAATCAGTAAATTTGTCCACATGGGATTTATCATTACACTTATATTGGTCGGCCTTGTGCTGATCTTTGCTGAAATCCTGCTTGTTCCCGGAGTCGGAATCGCAGGTATTCTCGGACTTCTGTCCATGGGAGGATCGTGCTTCTATGCGTTCTACGAGTTCGGAAACACGGTCGGAGCCATTGTTACTGCCGTTAATGCCGTTCTGATCGTTGCCCTTACGATCTGGGTGCTCAGGGCCAAGACATGGAAGAGAATGTCTCTCGAAACCAATATTGATTCGAAGGCTGTGGAAGGAGCCACCTTGTCTGTCGGAGAGAAGGGCAAGACCCTTACAAGACTTGCACCTATGGGATCGGCCCGTTTCGGAAACTATGTGGTCGAAGTGAAGTCACTCGAGGGAATGCTTGATCCTGAAACACAGGTGGAAGTTGTCCTTATCGAGGATAACAAGATATATGTCAAGCCTGTAGGAACTGAATATTAATCATAAACTATATTATTATGGACGCAATGATAATCGTATGGATCGCGGTCGCAATCGTAGGTCTCGTGGTCTTTCTCTGGTTCTTCCCTGTGACCCTCTGGTTCCAGGCTCTGATTTCCGGAGTACGCATCTCCCTCATTCAGCTTGTGCTCATGCGCTGGAGAGGAGTTTCACCTAACACCATAGTCATGGCCATGGTGACCGGAACAAAGGCCGGTCTTACGCTTTATGCCAATGAACTTGAGGCCCATTATCTCGCCAAGGGTAATGTTCCTAAGGTTGTAAATGCTTTGATATCAGCAGATAAGGCTAATATTTCCCTTGATTTCAAGATGGCTGCTGCAATCGACCTTGCCGGTCGTGATGTGTTCGAGGCTGTTCAGATGTCGGTGAACCCTAAGGTCATCAACACCCCTCCTGTTACAGCAGTTGCAAAGGACGGTATCCAGCTTATCGCAAAGGCCAGGGTTACGGTCCGCGCCAACATCAAGCAGCTCGTCGGAGGTGCCGGTGAGGAAACCGTTCTTGCACGAGTAGGTGAGGGTATCGTGTCGTCTATCGGTTCTGCAGAAAGCCACAAGCTCGTTCTTGAGAATCCTGACAGCATTTCAAAGGTGGTTCTCAACAAGGGACTTGATGCAGGTACCGCATTCGAGATCCTCTCTATCGACATCGCAGACATCGACATAGGAAAGAATATCGGTGCAGTCCTCCAGATGGATCAGGCTGAGGCTGACAAGAATATCGCCCAGGCCCGTGCGGAGGAGCGTCGTGCTATGGCTGTGGCTCTCGAGCAGGAAATGAAGGCAAAGGCTCAGGAGGCACGTGCACGCGTGATCGAGGCTGAAGCAGAGGTTCCTCTCGCAATGGCAGAGGCTTTCCGCAACGGAAATCTCGGCATCATGGACTACTACAAGATGAAGAACATCCAAGCCGACACCGAAATGCGCGAAAACATCGCAAAGCAGTAAAAGAGAGGTTGATTTTCAAATTTTATTTGGTGAATCATTAAAATTAACCTATATTTGCAGTCCTGTCAAGTGAGGCAGGCAGTTTTGGTGAGATGGGTGAGTGGCTGAAACCACCAGTTTGCTAAACTGACGTACGGGTAACTGTACCGGGGGTTCGAATCCCCCTCTCACCGCAGAAAACGGCATTACAGATATCTGTAGTGCCGTTTTTGCTTTTAGTATCCCAAAAAATATCCCAAAATCACTTCGGAAACAGTAAGTCATTTGCAGGAAACTGCAAGTGGCTTTAATTATATGTGAAATGGAAGAGGATTGGCTTTGTGCCGGAGAGAAACGCAGGTATAAAGACAATCTTCTGATTCCGCTGTCCCGTCAGTGCAAGTCTTCAGTCGGCTTGCCTGGCCGAAGTCTTGCACGGGCAAATCCACATATCCTTACATCTGCAAAAGTATCTCACGACGGCCCTGAGATTTATGATTTCGTGTATGACTTCCTATCAATAGAACTACCACTGTATTTCAAGAAGAACACTGAAACACAGTGGCAGTTGATGAATCATTTCAGTGAAATTGCGTGTTGGATGTAACGGTTTCGATTACTCCACACAACGTATCAGATTATTCTCAACGTCATATTGAATCATCAATCTTCTATCAATAGCATCTGCATCCTCCATCTCAGATACTGACACGCCGTGTATTGCAAGTACTTCCTTGTAAATATACAGGTCATCGTCATCAAGGGTATTGAGTTCTATACCCTCATTCCACAGATATACTATCTGCTCAACACTCAAAGTCTGGGCGATATTATTGAGAGATTCTCGAAATTTTCTTTCATATTCCTCATCACTCTCCTCCTCATCATATTCATCTTCAGACTGTTCGCTATCATCATCGAACATTTTCATCATTTCAGTATATATTGCTTTTGCCTCGTCATTCTCCTCTACCATCAATTCCAGTTCAAGATCCATAATGGCATCATCAATACCTTCTGTATCAAACCCATCTTCAATGCGCTCATCCCTCATTCTTATTAGATTGGCAAGCGACACCTTCATATAGTACACTCTTATTTCATCTTCAGTCATGATGTCTGTCATCAGATTTATGATGTCATCAGGAGTGCGAACCGAACACCTTTTATTTTTGTCTATTTCCATTTCAAGTTCGTTTTCAATGACTGAAAACAACCTGTCTTCGTCCAGATCCTTGATATTCTCAAATAAATCAACATTTAACGGAACTATCCGGCCAAAAGCCTCCATTATTACCTGCATAATCCGGATCTGAATCAACGGAAGATATCC
>JAFSBV010000088.1 GCA_017437125.1 Bacteroidales bacterium
AAGTTTTACTCAAATCTATAAACCATTAACAATCAATGATATGAATAATTCAAACTCAATCAATCGTGTCGAACTTCAGGGAAGGGCAGGCACAGTAAGAATCAGCCCGGCAATAGGGTCAATAGCAGCGAACTTCAGTCTTATGACGGAATCTACGGTCATCTCTGTGGAAGGTAAGAAGTTGGTCGAGGCCACGTGGCATAATGTTATGGCAGTGGAAGGAGGGGAAGTGTGCCTTGAAGGGATTACAAGAGGGTCCCTCGTTCACCTGACAGGAAGACTGCGAACAGTCAAGTATACCGCATCAGACGGTACGGAGCGGACATTCACTGAAGTGGTCGCTGATTCACTCAAGGTATTGGAAAGGTAGAACCGGGCGGGTCATCCCGCCCATAACAGATAACGCGATGAAACATTATAGGATTGATGAACAGATAAAGGAATGCTGGCGAGACAGCATAAGGGATATCGTCGAACAATCGGGTGCCGTAAAGGAACGTGCCCACGACCTGATTGTGGAGATGGTAGAAGAGGCAGGAGGAGAGGTGGAGCTTGTTGAAGATGCCTTCTGTTATGTTTTTGATGATAGGATGGAAGCTCATGACAAGCGTATCAATTCAGTCAAGGTGGTAGGAGGACATCTTTCACTAGTCTATGAGGAAGATTATGATGAACTTCTTGAACTTGACGAGAAGTCCGGACTGGTGGAGTTTGATGAGGTGGACCTTGCTGAAGCGGTCAGTTATGTACTTGCAGACAATATAGGAGATGAGTAGTACAGTGCAGATTATTAAGTCATGCTTCCTTGGTACGATCACTATGCCGGAGGCTATGGTTATCGTTCCCCTGACAAAGGCTTATCATGATGACAGGGCAAATGAGTACATTGCAGTGGCGGTAGACCTCCCAAATCGGGACGAGGCGTTCGCCTTGGTAGACAGGCTCAATGACATTTCCGTCAATGCCGGAGGCGATGCTGACTGGTATGTGGGAGATGAAGACGAAGAATATGTTTATGTAGAATAATTACAGTTATGAAAAAAGGAGACAAACTCAGGATCATCCGCATGGATGACAATAACGGAACCGACATCCAGGCAAGGAAGATGGACGGCAGGGTTGTGACAGTGAAGTTCATAGATGATAAAGGCCAGATTCATCTGAAGGAATCGGGGCTTGCACTCATTCCTGGAGTCGATGAATATGAGCTGCTCGAATAGATGTGTTCCCGGAAACCATAACGGAAAGCAATCCCACCGGAGGTATTCTATGAATACTGCCGGTGGGATAGTCGCTTCAGGCATAATTAAATGGGGAACTGCTTATGAAAGTAGCCATTCATATGCCGGGATGATATTTATAATATACCCGTTTTTCTGTATTGTATCTCTTTCGGAGTCGGTTATCAGGTATAGTTCCTTGCACTTTGTAGCCTGTGATGCTTGAATCAGTGAGTCGATTTCGCGTTTGCGGGTCTTCTCGTTGGTCATGTCATATGCGACCTGATACATCTGGAGAATCTTGTTCCCCTTACATACCACGAAATCCACTTCCTTGGCTCTTGCGTGTTTCTTGTAGTAGTAGATGTCTGTGTCGTTCTCAGACTTACGGCGGCATAGCTCAAGATATATTATTGTTTCAAGACGCCAGCCAAGGTTATCCCCGACCATCGCATCAGGACGTTTATCCATTATGGCGACATCTACGGTATATACCTTTTCATCAGTTATTCTCAGCTTGCTTTTTGCCGAGTACTTATTGAGTTTGACCAGCAGGTATGCCTGTGTAAGGTACTTGATATAGTTGTTTGTGGTCTGGGATGATCCGAATCCGAATGTCTTCGTGAGATTTGCAGGGGCCAGTATAGCCGGTGCTATATTCATCAGATGATGAGCCATCTTCTCGAATGCCGCGAAATGACGGATCTTATGGCGCTGCTGTATGTCACGCGTGAGGATGTCATTCACGAGGTCGGTGACATATTGTCTGCTTTTCTTCTCATGGAACAGCTCTGGGAATCCACCCTGCTTCAGATACTGGTCGAATGCGGCACGTCTTGCTGCCTCGGCTTTCGTGGTAAGTTTGGTGGTATCGATATTCATGAAGGAGCAGAAGTCCCTAAACGAGAATGGGTACAGCTCCACTGTGTTATGCCTTCCGGTCAGGTGGGTAGCAAGCTCACCGCTAAGCAGTTTTGCATTCGATCCTGTCAGGATGATCTTCATCCCTTGCCTGAGCATGCGGTTGACAAACAGGTGCCATCCTTCTACGTTCTGTATTTCGTCGAGGAACAGGTGAGTGAATTCACCGTTAATCTTGTATAGGACTTCCAGCACATTGTTCAGTTCGGCTGCTTTCATTCCCTCAAGACGCTCGTCATCGAAATTGGCGTACGCGAACTTGACACCGGCATCATGCAGGACATTGAAGCATAATGTGGACTTACCGCTTCGACGTACTCCTATGACGACTTGTGCCAGTTTACTGTCAAGGTTTATCAGATCCTCCTCCTTTCTCCGGCATCGAGTGTTCTGGGCAGTCACCTCAAGTTCTTCTTTCTGCTCAGAGAATATTATTTCGAGTGTCCTCTTGTCTATCATGTCATTTGTCTTTTATGTTTGCAAATATAGTATAAAAGATCATAGTGTCATCTTATTTTGAATAAAATGCGCGATGAAATCGCCTTATTTTGCATATAAGGTGCGAGATAATCACTCTATTTTGATAAATATGGGTGGAGAAATCACTTAATATTGAATAAATGGTATCTTCTATTAGTCGTTTAACAGCGAGCTATATGCGGTTTATATAAATATATTTTTATATAAAATACGGTTATAAAGTATATAGTGCTGTTATGGCCTTCTCAATTCTTTCGATGAGAGGTCCGAAATGATTGCCCGCATTATATTCGAAAGTTATCTGACATCCGATGGTGTTCAGCAGACCGTAAATGGACTTTGTTGCACTATCTACAGATGCCAACCTAGGATTCTTAGATTCCTTCTCCTTTTCTCCCAGAGACAGGTAAAACAACTCTGCTTCCGGTCTGTGTTCTGTAAACCATTCGATGAAGCCGTCATACCAAAATGAACCAGAAACAGATGCTACTCCGTGGAACAGGTTGGTCTGACAGGATGCCCACAGGGCGAACAGTCCGGAAAGGGAGACACCTGCGATGAATCTTCTCGGGCGTGACATCCTCAATGAACTCTCCACGTTCACTATGATGTCTCCCTTGAGTATGTCCAGGAACGACTGGGCACGCCCTGCGAATTCGCCGGATTTCAGTCCCGGAGCCTTCCACGGTGTCAGTTCGCTTTCCCAGTCCAGACCTGAAATCACGACCATGCTGGCCGAGTGTTGCTCTGCCATCCTGTCCAGCCATTCCCTTTCCGTTTCCTTCAGACGTTCGGGAAGTATGATGTAGCAGATCCTGTGGGGACTGCTTTGGGCTATGTCGAGATGGTAGGAGTGGTATATTCTGGATATGCTCATGGTTGTACAAAGTTAACAAAATTTCCTTAGAATGAAAACCTCCTCTCCTTTAAGAGTAAATAGAGAAAATTGTATATAATGTGCTGAATAAAAATATGATAAGACTGTCTATCTGAATCAAGGCTGCAAGTATTGGTGTTTTCAGTGGATGAAGTGGTTTTGGATTACCCCCGCCAGAATGGTCTGTAAGTGCTATTTTTAAGAAAAATGCAAAATTTTAGAGTAAAAAGATACTAATGTATTGTAAAAATAATATATTTGCAGTGAAACCTAGTACTGGACAAGTAGCAAGATGGGCGTTTGTTAAACAAACAGCTGAATTGCGCACCGGGTGGTGCGGGCGGGAAAGCTCCGAAGTCGCCTTCCTTCCTGACGGAAACAGAACAGAGATATGGACAAGACAAGGGAACCAAGAAGCCGCTATGTCGGCATCAGATTCACTGAGAAGGAGTGGGAGGTGCTCACTACTCAGATGAAGAATTATGACTACCTGTCCATTTCGCGTTTCATCAGGGATAAGGTACTTGACAAGCGGATTAAGATTGACCGCAGTATAGTATTGACGGACAGGGCGTTCCGCAATCAGATTAATTCTCTTAGTGCCATCGTGGCACGAATCGGGGTGGATTACAATCAGGCCACCAAGCGCTTCAATTCTCTGGTAAAGCAGAAACGTGCAGACGGGTCTCCGGTCATCAATGCCAGGGCAGCGAACTACTATCTCAAGCAGCTCAATGCCATGACTGTCGATCTGAAGAAGACCATGGATACCATCATCGAGATGGTTGAAGCCCTAGAACTGAAAGAGAAGGCTCCTCAGACGGAGTCAATTAGTAACACACAAAACCAATAATCATCATGCTACAGAAAATCGATCTTATCGGCAATCTGGTCGCCGATGCTGAAATCAAGAACGGCAAGGACGGCAGCGAATTCATCGCCTTCAGGGTGGCTGCCAGCGAGTCTTCGGGAGAAGAGAAGCGCACAACCTACTATGAGGTGAGCTGTCACAAGAGCGGGGTAATAGACTACCTCAAGAAGGGACAGCAGGTGTACGTGTCCGGAAGACTCTCCATCAGTGCGAACTGTAAGGACGGGAAGGCCTATCTGAATGCCTATGTGTCTGCCAACCACGTGATCTTATGTTCTGCACCACGCAACTGAGATTTCGAAGTGGACTTCTCCTTCAAGAGACTCTGAGATGGTGCTGAAGATAATGCAGCCGGCCAGCTCTTCCTGTTTCTCGCTGGAATACAACGAGAGCAAGTGTGCAACTGGTGAGGCGGTGCTGCTCCACACGAACTGTATCGACGAATCGGAAGGGATTGCGGAGACATTCCGGAAGTATGAAAGGAGGAACATCAGGACAGAGAACCTGTCGTTCCACATGTCAGTTAATCCGGCTCCTGGCGAGCATCTGACAGAAGAGCAGGTCAAGGAGTTCATCTCGGATATCATGAAGGGACTCGGCTACGGAAACCAGCCGTATGCGGTCTATCGCCACACGGACATCGACAGGGAGCACTTCCATGTGGTGTCCGTGAGGGTGAATGACCAGGGGAGGAAGATACACGACTTTCAGGAGAACAAGAGATGCTTTCAACTGCTATCTGCCGTGGCTCCGAAGTATGGCCTTCGGGTAGGAAACGGAGACGGAGAACGGTATGCAGCAATGGGCATCGATCCGAGGAGATTCAACCCGGTGGGAGGAAACATCATGGAACAGATAAGGATCATAGCCGAGGAATGCTGCAAGTATCACATGACGTCCTTTGCGCAGTTCAAGCTCATCATGCAGGCGCACGGACTTGAAGTGACTGACCGTATAGGTGACACTTCACAGGTTGTGGTCCGCGGACTGAACCAGGATGGTATTCCGTGCACGGCTCCTATTACGGAAGATGAGCTCGGGAAACAGCTCTATTCGGAGTATGAGAGAAGAGCTATGGAATGCGTGGGGCGAAGCGGCATCAAGCAGCGTGAAAGGGCGAGGATATGCGGAATCTCCGCTTCCTGCCTTGAGCACTCCACTTCAGAGAGGCACTTCAGGAATATGCTTGCCAGGTTCGATATTGACATTCATCTTCACAGGACACGGGAGGGACGCATCTATGGTGCAACATTCGTGGATCACTCCACAAGATGCGCATTTAAGTCTTCAGAACTGGGTGCTTTCAGACTGGACGATATCGTAACCGCTGATGAAGGCGGACAGTGGCTGAAGAAGTCTTCCAATATCCAGGAACAGAGTGAGGGTCACGAGCTGAATCTGATAGGTGCAGCTCTGGCCGGAATCTCCAAAGGCAGCTCCAAGTCTCAGGAGAAGGACATGAAGGATAAGAAACGGAAAAGAAAGCTTAAACGATAAGCGCTTGTACGTTCCTGGTGGGGCAGGAGGGAGTTTAGGATGGTCATGCCTCTTTGACGAGAATCTGGCTTTAAGAGAAATAGTTAGTTAAGTAGTTAGTAGTAAGTGTATTTCAAATTTAGGGACAATGCAAAAGCAAGAAAAGAAATCCTCTTGGAACAGTATCTACAAGGGGGTTGAAATCGACTGCGATGGTGTACACATCATCGTCTCCTCTCTTCCGACACGCTCGGCCAAGCTTGATGAGATCCTCCGGATCGAGGCGTCGGGCAGCGGCTGGAGACTTCCGACCGAAAAGGAAGCCCACATCATGAGAAGGTTCATACTGCGCATCAATCAGTTGATGCAGATGAACGGAGGAAACAAGATATCCCATAGGGCGACACTCTGGCTTCATGGCAATTACGGCACAGCCGAAAAACTGGGTGACGTGCAGGGAAGGATATTCTCTGTAAGG
>JAFSBV010000089.1 GCA_017437125.1 Bacteroidales bacterium
AGACTGCGTCGGAAGAATTTGACTCTCTGCCATTGAAAGAAGCGCTGCGGCGCCTGCCCAAGGATCTCAAAGATGTCATCATCTTACGGTTCTTTGGCGGTTACACCGTAGCCGAAACTGCCCAGACGTTACACATACCCGCAGGAACTGTTGCCACCCGTCAGAGGAAGGCGTTGCAGTTACTCCGGCTGGAACTTGAAGAGGAGGTGTCTTCATGAATCGAAAAAATGAGTTTGAGGCTATGATCGAGGAACTGAACCAGCCTGCTCCCGGGCTGGATACCACTGTGGATCGTGCCTTCAAGAAGAAAAGAAAAAGAACTACCCAGATGATCGTCCGCCCGCTGGCTGGCCTTGCCGCCTGCTTTGCGGTATTCGTCCTGCTGGTCAACTTCTGTGCACCGGTGGCCTATGCCTGCTCTCAGGTTCCCGTTCTGAGAGAATTGGCCGCTGCGGTTACCTTCTCCAGATCCCTGACAGATGCAGTTGAAAATGAGTATGTGCAGCCTATGGATTTGTCTCAGTCTGACAATCACATTACTGCAGAAGTCGCTTACCTTATCGTCGATCAGAAGCAGGTCAATGTCTTCTATCGCCTGGATTCTGATAAGTACGAAAAGCTCTATGCTGACCCGGATGTTCGTTCTGCAGATGGTAATCGTCCCGAATCCTGTAGTTATCACAGCACCGGTTTTGATGCCGAGAACGGTGAACTCAGATGCCTGAGTATCGATTTCGTTGATAACGACGTGCCCGATAAGCTGAGAATCGCACTCCGTGTTAATCCTAACATGGTTGTGGAAGAGGTAGCTCCTGAGCATTCCGTAGATGATCTCTATTCTTCTGATGACATTTACGAGGAACCTTCTTATTTGGCTGAGTTTGAATTCCTTCTGGAGTTTGACCCCAAATTCACTGCTGCAGGTAAGATCTTCCCGGTCAACCAGACAGTTATCTTAGAAGGCCAGGCTATTACCATCACAGATATTGAAGTATATCCCACCCATATGCGTGTAGATATTGAGGAATCTCTTGATAATACTGCCTGGCTGAAGGGTCTGGAGTTCTACATTGAAACCGATTGGGGAATGAAGTTTGATGCAGCATCCAGTGGCATTATCTCCACGGGATCCGCAGATTCTCCTTCTATGGTATCTTACCGGGCAGACAGTTCTTACTTCTATGAGGCAGACCATCTGAAGCTGGTCATAACAGGCGCCCAGTGGCTGCGTAAGGACATGGAGACCACCTATATCAATCTTGTGACTGGGGAGCACGGCGAGCTTCCGGAGGGTGCAGAATTTGATTCTGCCAGAAAGGTCGGTAATGAATGGGTCGTTAGATTCCGGGCTAAGTTCATAGAAGACGATGCAATGTATCAGCTGTTCGGAAACAAGTTCTACGATGTTGACGGAAATGAGTATGAGATCAACCAGTGGAGCAGCACTTACGGTGACTTTGACGAGGATGGAAATGCTACTTTCTTCTACGATGAATTCCCGCTGAAGAAGTTCACAGGCGACAAAGTCTGGCTCACTCCCCATTATTCCCATAACTGGGTTGCTGAGGATCTGATCGTCATCACTATCCAGTAATAATTACTGGTGCCGTCGGGGAGTCTTCCGGCGGCACCTCTCATATTTCTGCGGCCATCGACACCATTTTTATGTTACGACTGATTTTTCGGGAAAAATATAGGAAAACGCCGTGACAAAAATGGGAAATAAAAGGTCACACACCGTACATGGAAATATGCTATACTGTTCATGACGAAAGGTGGGTCAAGTGATTGACCCGCCTTATTTCTTTACAAGGAGTGACTGATCAATGAAATATTGCCCGTATTGCGGTGCCGGATTTAGTGAAGGCACCGTTTCGTTTTGCTCGGATTGTGGTAAGAAGCTGCCAGAACCGAAAGAAGCAGAAGCTGCAGGAAAAGAATCCCCCACAAAGGTAACCACGAAGAAATCCAAGCCTATGAAGGAGAAAAAAGAGAAGCGGAAGAAAGAGTCCAAAAAGAAGAAAGAAAAGAAAGATATCCCGGAAATCGTGGGTGAAGCAGTAGACGATGGCTATGATGGATACTACAACGATGTTCTCCCTCCAGACACCGACCGGGTCAAAGATGGCCTCGACAAGG
>JAFSBV010000033.1 GCA_017437125.1 Bacteroidales bacterium
GATGTAACCGAGATCCTTAAGGCCGTCAACAGCATTCTTGTCATAATCTCCCCATGGGAGTCTTGCCTTCATCTGCTTTTCAGCATTGGCAAGAGACACGTTGAGTTCGCCGAGCTTCGCCCTGCAGTCTTCGATGAAGTCAACAGGATCGCCTTCCACATTTACAGTGGCCTTCGCAATAGCTTCGGCATCAGCATCCTTGCTATAGTTGACGCTCTCAAGGAACTCAAGCGCCTTCTTTGCTCTTGAGGCCTTTGCGAACATCTCGGAAGAGTCCTGATCAACAGGCTTTACAGAACGGCTGATGTCCACGACTCCGAGTTCCTGAAGCTGCTCCAGGAAGCCTTCCTTCTCTCCAGTCAGGAGAATGAAGGAATATTTCGTCATTTTAGTTATCATTGTTCTGTTCCTCCTCTTCTTCTATAGCATGTCTGCTCTTTACGATCTTGGAAGCAGCCTTGGAGAGATTCTCCTCGTCTTCCATGTATCGCTTGATCTTTCTGATAGCCTCCTGATATCCAGGAATCTGCACCTTCTCATAAAGGTTCACCTTCTGAGTGGTCTTCTTTCTCTGGAAGTCTAGAATACGTGCTTTCTCCAGATATACCTCAGACTCTATTCCGAGTCTTGACAGTTCCTTGAGTATCGCAACTCCGTCCGCATACCATGCGGGACAGTTGAATGCGTTGAACTCGTGGATCTCATACTTGATCTCACCGAGGGCCGGTGTCTTTACTCCGGCTACCTTTACAGTGTAGAGGTCAACGTCAACAATCGATATGAGGTTTGCCTGGAATTCATTCCAAAGCGCTGCGAGATAGTCGTATTTCTTCAGGGCGGCATCAAGATCTTCAATAAGCTTCTCCGAATGGTCCTTGGCCTTCTTCACCTCGAGACGCAATGCCGACTCCTTGTTCTTGAGTGTCGGGAGGGCATTCTTACGCATCTTGAGCTGCTTGTTCAAGTTGTTCAGAGATGTCTTATTATATTGAAACTTAATTGCCATAATTAATTACCTTTCCAATAAGTGTCGATAAGCTCCTGTTTGATACCTGTCTCTGCCTTTGTGAAATATGTTCCGAAGAGCTCCCATGCAGTGTCGAGCATCTCATCGATCTTGAGATTGACGTCGATTGCAAGAAGTCTTGTAGCATAAGCCTTGGCATAGTCGAGGCATCTGAGGTCATAGTCGCTGAGGTCGAAACCATTCTCGAGCTTGGTCTTTGCGTTCTGTGCATCGGCGTAGAGACGTACGGAAGCATTCATCACCTGTCCGTGGTCCTTACGTGTCTTCTTACCCTGAACGAGCTGTTTCAGACGTGAAAGTGAACGGAACGGGTCGATGATGACCTTTCCTGAATCCGGGTCTGTACGAAGGAAGAGCTGTCCCTCTGTGATATAACCGGTGTTGTCCGGAATCGCGTGGGTGATGTCTCCGTCGTTGAGGGTTGTCACAGCGATGATGGTGATTGAACCACCTTCAGGGAGCTGTACGGCCTTCTCATAGATCTTTGCAAGGTCAGAGTAGAGAGATCCTGGCATCGAGTCCTTGGAAGGGATCTGGTCCATACGGTTAGACACTATCGAAAGAGCATCGGCATAGAGTGTCATGTCGGTGAGGAGTACGAGAACCTTCTCGTTCTTCTCCACTGCGAAATACTCTGCTGCAGTAAGCGCCATGTCAGGAATGAGGAGTCGCTCTACAGGTGGCTGTTCGGTAGTGTTCACGAATGAGATGATCTTGTCAAGAGCACCGGCTGCCTCGAATTCATGCTTGAAGTAGAGGTAGTCGTCGTTCGAAAGACCCATACCTCCGAGGATGATCTTGTCAACGTCTGCACGGAGTGCCACCTGAGCCATTACATTGTTATAAGGCTGGTCAGGGTCAGCGAAGAAAGGAATCTTCTGTCCTGACACGAGGGTGTTGTTGAGGTCAATGCCGGCGATACCGGTAGGGATCAGCTGTGAAGGCTGCTTTCTCTTGTATGGGTTTACCGAAGGACCACCGATCTCTACAGTCTTTCCTTCCACTTCCGGACCACCGTCGATAGGTTCACCGTATGCATTGAAGAAACGTCCTGCAAGCTCGTCGCTTACGTTGAGGGTTGGTGCTCCACCGAGGAATACGACCTCGGCATTGGTAGGGATACCCTCTGTTCCTGAGAAGATCTGGAGTGTAACGAGGTCTCCCTTTGTCTTAACCACCTGAGCAAGGCGGCCGTCAACGAGTGCGAGCTCGTCATTTGATACACCTGTCGCCTTTAGCGAAACTGTAGCCTTTGTGATGGCTTCCAGCTGTGTATATACTTTCTGAAATGCCTTATTTGCCATTGCTTAGAAGATTATTGAGTTTTTCCTGATATTCGTAGAATCTTTCACTCTGGAACTCAGAGTAGTTCATCTGTCTGAGAGCGTTGATGAGTTCCTTGAAATAGTTGCGGCACTCCTCGAAGTCCTCGAATGTGAAGTCACGCTCGCAGATACCCATTACAAGCTCGAGCATGTATTTCTGACGCTCGATAGGGCAGAGGGCGTCGATGTCGTCGAATGCGTCCTGCTGGAGGATCACGAAGTCAAGAAGCTCTGATTTCCAGAATACCTCGTGGTAGCTCATAGGCACACCGTCGTCACCGAGGATGTTGATCTGGTCATTGGCTTCCTTACCCTTGCGGACAATGTTCTTCGCACGCTCGACCATCTCAACCCATCCTGGCATGATGGTCTCGTTGAGGTACTCGCGGATCTCAGGATACTCGAGATACTTTGAATATGAGTCGATTGGGTTGACTGCAGGATAACGCTTCTGGTCAGCACGGTTCTGCTCGAGAGCATAGAAGCAGCGTGCCGCCTTCTTGGTTGACTCTGTTACAGGCTCCTTGAGGTTACCTCCGGCTGGAGACACTGTACCGATGAATGTAACTGCACCTGTCTGGCCGTTATTGAGGATAACCATACCTGCACGTGCGTAGAAGCTTGAGATGATTGCTGAAAGATCGACAGGGAATGCGTCTGCTCCCGGAAGTTCCTCCATACGGTTGGACATCTCTCGGAGGGCCTGTGCCCAGCGTGAAGTCGAGTCGGCGAGGAGGAGAACCTTCATTCCCATCGCGCGGTAGTACTCGCAGATAGTCATCGCTGTATAAACGGATGCCTCACGGGCAGCCACAGGCATGTTTGAAGTGTTGCAGATGATGGTTGTACGTTCCATCAGGTGACGTCCTGTATGCGGGTCGATGAGTTCAGGGAACTCTGCGAAGATCTCCACAACCTCGTTCGCACGCTCACCACAGGCTGCCATTACGATAACGTCAGCGTCACCCTGCTTTGCAATTGCATGCTGAAGCACGGTCTTGCCACATCCGAACGGACCCGGGATGAAGCCTGTACCGCCTTCTGCGATAGGGTTGAGGGTGTCGATTGCACGTACTCCTGTCTCCATGATCTTTGATGGCCTTGGCTTGTCCTTGTAGCCTTTGATCGCCACCTTTACAGGCCATTTCTGCCACATGGTCACGTTTACATCCTCGCCTTCAGAGTTAGTAAGGACTGCAATGACCTTATCGATATTGTACTGTCCTGCTTCGGCTACAGACTTTACTGTATATTCTCCCTTGAAGCTGAACGGAACCATGATCTTGTGAGGAAGCCATCCTTCCTTCACTTCTCCGAGCCAGTCTGCAGCCACTACCTTGTCACCCTTCTTTGCGATAGGTGTGAAGTCCCAGAGCTTCTCGTGGTTGAGCGGATCTGTGTATTCTCCCTTCTTGAGGAATACACCTGTCATTGTGGTGAGGTCGTTCTGAAGACCGTCATAGCTGCTGGAGAGAAGACCTGGACCGAGGGTAGCCTCGAGCATCCTGTCTTCAAACTCAACCATGTCACCGTTCTTGAGTCCACGGGTGCTTTCAAAGACCTGCACTGCTGCGTTCTTACCGTTTACCTTGATGACCTCGGCCATGAGCTTTGTGTCACCTACGGTAATGTAGCAGATCTCATTCTGCGACACCGGTCCGTCGGCCTCTACAGTCACAAGGTTTGAAACGATACCCGTAACTTTACCAGTTGTTTTCATATTGCTTTTGAATTTTAATTATTTCTCATTGTATTCGACTCCCTTGAATGTGCCGCGCACCTCATCGACGAGTTTCTTGAACATCGCACGTCCGGTCTCCTCGTCGAGGATAAGCCATCTGCGGATGATCATCATCTTCACCATCATTCCGAGTATCTTGTCAAAGTTGAGATAGTCGAAAAGAGTGATTTCGTCGATCTTGTCCCAGTAGAGGTCGTCAATGCCTCGCTCTCTGGAGAGGATATCGTGGCCTTCGAGGATGCTCTGCAGCTTTGCAGACTCCTTGAATTCCGGCTCCTCCGGTTCAAGGCCGGTCTCTTCTGCCTCAGGATCTCTGAGTGTAAGGACATCCTTTTCAGGATCCCTGCCCAAAGCCTGGTTCAGATACCTGACCTTCTGGTTGCGCACATTCAGATCGAACTGGAAGAACTCCCTGATGAATCCGAGTCTGTGCGACAATGCTTCCCTGTAGAGCTCCGGGCCGATCTGGTCCTTGTCGAATCCTTTTACGATGAAGTCGAGCACTTCGTTGTCCTTTTCGGACAGAAGTTCTCTGACCTGACCGATGTATTCGTCAAGGCTCTTCTCACCCTGCCTCCAGTCGGGAGTAAAGTCAGGAAGACCTGCTATGATGTAAACGTAATTGCTCATTATCCGAAGAGAAGTTTCTTTGTTGCTGGTCTGAGGTACTCTGAAATGAGCTGGCTGAAAGTCTCCTCAGTAAAGCTTACGAAATAGCCGCCGTCCTTAGGACCGATCTGGAAGCCTCCGGCAACCTTCTTTGAGAATGAAGCCTCGACACCTGCACCGAGAATCTTTGCAAGTTCCTTGGTCGCGAACGGTTCAAGATCCTTCTTGAGTGATTCAGGGAGGATGAGATTCAGGTCAACAGGACCTTCTGTAGTGAATTTCTCAGCGACAGCCTTGATGAGATCCTTGATGAAATCAGCTGATGAAAGAGCCGTCTTCACAGCCTCGCCAGTCATCTTGCCTACGATCAGAGTCTCGATGTCCTTCTTGGTGGCTGCAATGCTCTGATTGGCCGCCATCTTGACATCTGATGCTGTCTTGGTCTTGATCTCCTCAGCCTGTTTCTGAGCAGCAGCAATAATCTGCGCTGCCTCAGCCTGTGCCTTGGCAATCATTTCGTCCACCTGTGCCTTTGCTTTTGCAAGAAGTTCTTCGCCTTCCTGCTTTCCTTTTGACAGACCTTCATTGTAAAGTTTGTCTGTCAGTTCCTGCAATTTGTTCTGCATATCCGGATATTTATATTTTTGGTTATATTTTATTCCTTATCTCGGCAAATTTACTAATAAATCGGCGAGGAAACAATCTATTTTTGTTTAAATTTTCAAAATAGTTGTCTTCCTCGCCGAGCGATTATCCTATAGGTTGATTTATAGTCTTTTATGCAATCAGAAACATTCCTTAAGGATATTTACGATATTCTGTGATTTTCCCATCGTGTAGAAATGAACTGCCGGAACCCCATGTGCAATCAGATCCCTGCACTGTTCTATACACCATTCCGTACCTATCCGGTAAACGGCTTCCTTGTCAGTTCCGGCCTTTGCGATTTCCGAAGTAAGCTCTACAGGGATATCAAGCGAAAAAGACTCCGGAATCATGTTGATCTGCCTTGCCGTTGACAGTGGCTTCAGACCCGGAATGATCGGGACGGTGATTCCGGCTTCGCGGCATCTTCTTACGAAATCATAATAGACATTGTTGTCGAAGAACATCTGGGTTATGATGTAATCGGCTCCGGCATCGATCTTTTTCTTCAGATTCTCGATGTCGGTCTCTATGTTCGCCGCTTCAAAATGCTTCTCCGGATATCCTCCCACGCCGATGCAGAAATATCTGTCGCTGTCACCTTCCTTGCGGTTCCTCTGATAACCGGCACTTCCCTGATATCTTCGGATGCCTTCTACCAGTTCACTGGCATATCTGTATCCTCCAGGTGTAGGGGAGAATCTCTTTTCACCTGTCATGCTGTCGCCTCTGAGAGCAACTATATTGTTGATTCCCAGGAATTCCAGATTGTCAAGCTTGCTCTCGATCTCCTCGGCGGTAGTACCTGCACAGATGATGTGCGGGACTGTTTCAACGTCATATCTCGACATTATGGCGGCACATACGGTGGTCTCGCTTATGCGGTTGCGGACAAGATGACGGCTGAATGAACCGTCTGCTTCCTCACGGAATTCGAATTCATCCCTATGGCTTGTCACATTGATATATTTAGGACTGAACTCCATGAAGGGCGCTATGCTCTCGATAAGTTCCTTCTTCGTGATTCCCCTGAGCGGCGGCACGATCTCCAGTGAAGGATATGCCTTCGTACTGCCTGTCAATATATCTGATATCTTCATGATATATGGAGTTTAATGATTTGATGTTGTTCTATGTTCATTTCAGCAGATGACCCAGAAAACGGCGTGCGGTCTGTTCGTCCATGCCTCTGCGTGAAGCATATTCCTCATACTGTTTCTGAGATATCCTGCGGATATCCGGATAAGAGGCATCAGGATGCATGAATATCATTCCGCATATGCATGATTCCGGAACCATCGCATAGCTTTCTGTCAGCCTGATCTCCAATCTTTCGCTTTCTGGAAGTAGTTCCAGGATGTCTTTCTTCAGAGTATGGTCAGGACAGCTGGCATAACCGGCAGCAGGCTTGATTATCTTTGCAGATGCGGAAATGCCTTCCTTGATTGCAGGATCGTTCTGAAGCTTTCTGTCCAGCCAGCTTGAAGCCGCCTCCGCCATCGTCATCCGTACAGTACGTCCTACGAGATCTTCGTATTTGTTGCTGCAGGCAGGACAGCAGCAGCCTTCTTCGTGAGCGTCATTTGCCTTTACGCTGATGGCAAAGACTCCGAATGCAGAAGTCCTGCCATTGCTGCACGGAATGACGAAATCGCTGAGAGACAGCATCTTTCCCTCTTCCTGTCTCATCATAGGAATCGTCCTTTCGCCCTTTTCAGTCCTGACTATGATGCTGTCGTTCTTAGAGCAGGCATCATAAAACCGTACTGCTAACCTGATCTTGAAATTTCCTACCGCGATCTCTTCCTCCGCATCCCTTCTCAGCTGCATGAGTTCAGCCACTTCAGGGACAGGACTTCCATACCTTACGCCCCATATGGCATGAAGCATTTTCCAGTCGAAATACTGTACAGCCTCCTCGATCGGCAGCTCCATGTATGAGATGCTTTCCGGCAGTCTTACGTTATATGTTTCTCTTGCGAATCCTTCAGGCCTGATCTTCCATTCTGTCTTTGTCTCCTCTGCCTTTCCGCGAGATTCATACAGAGTTCTGATGCGATCCTGTTCCTGATGCTGCTCGGCTTCGAATGCCTTTCTGTCAGAAATGAACTTCTTTGCCATGACAGCTGCAGCAGATGCATCGGCTCCATAAAATACATGATCATACAGAGGGGCGAGCTTGACGGAAGTATGCAGTGCAGATGTCGTGGCTCCTCCTATGAAAAGAGGCTTGTCCATGCCCCGGGCCTTCATTTCGCGGCATATCTCTTCCATCTGGTATAATGAAGGGGTTATGAGTCCGCTCACAGCTATGATGTCGGCATCAGTTTCCTTCGCCTTGTCCAGGATGGTCTCCTTATCCACCATGACTCCGAGATCTATGACCTCGAAACCGTTGCAGCTCAGCACTATACCGGTAATGTTCTTGCCGATGTCGTGAACGTCTCCCTTCACTGTAGCGATGACGACCTTCGGTCTGCCGGTTTCCCTGTCATCCGAATTCATGAACGGCTCGAGTATGCTGACAGCATCCCTCATCACCTTTGCAGACTTCACTACCTGCGGCAGAAACATCTTTCCGTCCCCGAACAGACGGCCTACTGTCTCCATGCCTGCCATAAGAGGCCCCTCGATGATTGCGAGAGCACTGCCATATGTGGTCATAGCCTCTTCAAGATCGGTTTCCAGACCGTATGAACGGCCATGTACGAGGGCATTCTTCAGCCTTTCTTCAAGAGGTGCTGCATTGCCTCCTTCAGGAGTTCCTGAAGCCATATCTTTTGAAGCCTCCTTCTCTGCAAGCATGGCCGAGGCTTTCTCGAGAAGCCTTTCCACTGCCTGCGGATCCTTGTCGAAGATCACGTCTTCTACGCATCTGAGAAGCTCAGGTTCGATATCGTCATAAACTTGAAGCATTGAAGGATTCAATATCGCCATGTCCATTCCTGCCTTCACCGCATGGTATAGGAAAGCGGAATGCATTGCCTCGCGGACGGCATTGTTGCCTCGGAAGGCAAACGAAAGGTTCGATACTCCTCCGGATGTCAGTGCGCCAGGAAGATTTGCCTTTATCCATCTTACGGCTTCAATGAAGTCAACGGCATATCTGGCGTGTTCGCGGATTCCTGTGCCTATGGAAAGTATGTTCACATCAAATATGATGTCTTCCGGGGCGATTCCTGCCTTTTCCGTGAGCAGCTTGTAGGCTCTTGAACATATCTCGATCTTCCGGTCATATGTGGTTGCCTGTCCGGCTTCATCAAATGCCATCACCACAATGGCTGCTCCGAACATGGCAGCCTCTCTTGCCTTGGTCAGAAATGCCTCTTCTCCTTCCTTCAGGCTTATGGAATTCACGATACATTTGCCTTGTGCGTTCTTAAGGCCGGCAAGAACAGTGTCCCAATGCGATGAATCTATCATCAGAGCGGCCTTCGCTACGGCAGGGTCATTGGAAATATATCTGACGAAACGTTCCATTTCCCTGGCGCTGTCCAGCATCGCATCATCCATGTTTATGTCTATGATCGATGCACCGTCCTCGATCTGCTTTGCAGCAATCTGCAGACCTGATTCATAATCGCCTGCCGCAATCAGTTTCGCGAACTTGCGGGATCCTGCCACATTAGTCCTTTCGCCGACATTCGTGAAGTTGTTTCGTCTGACATCGACACTTACGGCCTCCAGACCGCTCACCTTCAGGACTTTGTCCTGGAAACTGTCCTGATTCCCGGATGAGTTACGTGGAGCTATGCCGTTGACAGCATCGGATATGGCTCTTATATGGTCAGGAGTAGTTCCGCAACATCCTCCGACAATATTGACGAGGCCTTTCGAAGCCATGATCTTTACCTGATCGGCCATGTCCTGAGGACTCTGGTCATATCCTCCCATCTCGTTCGGCAGACCGGCGTTAGGATAGCAGCTCACTCCGCATCCGCACCATTTGCCTGTTTCTTCTATCATCGGCATGAGGTCAGCCGCTCCAAGCGAGCAGTTAAGGCCGAATGCTGTGACAGGGTAGTGCCGGACAGACGTATAAAATGCCTCCAGAGTCTGTCCGGTAAGCGTCCTTCCGCTTCTGTCTCCGACTGAAACCGATATTATTACCGGAGGTAATGTGTCGTTGTGTGGGAGTGACTTGATGCCTGCCAGCGCAGCCTTGACATTCAGAGCGTCAAAGCAGGTCTCGATGAGCAGAATGTCGGCTCCTCCTTTCAGCAGAGCTTCAGCCTGCTGGCGATAAGCCTCCTGCATCTCATCAAAGCCATAAGGACGGAATGCAGGGTCGGCTACATCCGGAGACAGGGAAAGGGACTTTGATGTAGGTCCCATGCTGCCTGCCACCCAGACCTTTCTCTTCACTCCAATCCTTGCAGCCATTGATTCTGCCTCATCCGCAGCTTCACGGGCTATCCTGGCACCTTCGAAAGCCATCTGTGCCGCGAAATCCTCACAGCCGTACTCCGACTGTGATATGGCGTTTGCACTGAATGTGTTGGTTTCTATGATGTCGGCTCCGGCTGCTATATAATCCTGATGGATTGCCTTGATTATTTCCGGATGAGTCAGATTGAGGCACTCGTTGTTGCCTTTCAGCTCTTTTGTACATACAGAGAATGGCCCGCACCGGTAATCCTTTTCGGTCAGGCCATATCTCTGGATCATGGTGCCCATGGCTCCATCCAGAATAAGTATTCTGTCTTTAGGTAATGAAAATCTCATGATTATCCGAGGAAACTGAGGAGGATACCGGCTGCTACGGCAGAACCGATTACTCCTGCGACGTTCGGAGCCATCGCATGCATGAGAAGATGATTGTTCTTGTCAAATTCACGTCCGACGTTCTGTGAAACACGTGCAGCGTCAGGAACAGCCGATACTCCTGCGTTTCCGATAAGAGGGTTGATCTTGTTGCCTTCCTTGCAGAACAGATTCATGAATTTTGCGAACAATACTCCGCAGGTGGTGGCAATGACGAATGACATGAGACCGAGGAAGAATATCTTTACGGAATTTCCTGTAAGGAAAACGTCTGCCTGGGTCGAACAACCTACTGTAACACCGATCAGAATGGTCACTACATCGATGAGCGGACCTCGTGCGGTTTCTGCAAGTCTCTTTGTCACACCGCTCTCTTTCAGCAGGTTGCCGAAGAAGAGCATTCCGAGAAGAGGCATTCCGGAAGGCACGATGAGGGCTGTGAGGATGAAGCCTACGATTGGGAATATGATCTTCTCTCTCTGACTTACCGGTCTTGGTGTCTTCATGCGTATGAGACGTTCCTTTTTGGTGGTAAGCAGCAGCATGATAGGACGCTGGATCACAGGCACAAGTGCCATGTACGAATATGCGGAAACTGCGATAGCACCCATGAGGTGAGGGGCGAGCTTCGATGAAAGGAAGATCGCTGTAGGGCCGTCAGCTCCACCGATGATACCGATGGCACCGGATTCTGCCGGTGTGAATCCCATGTGCAACGCAACAACATATGCACCGAATATACCTATCTGGGCAGCAGCTCCGATAAGGAGGAGGCGAGGCTGGGATATCAGTGATGAGAAGTCTGTCATCGCTCCGATTCCAAGGAAGATCAGAGGCGGGTACCATCCTTTCTGAACACCCTGATAAAGGATGTTCATCACTGAACCCTGTTCGTAAATACCGATCTGCAGACCTTCGGTGAACGGAATGTTTCCGATGATCATTCCGAATCCGATAGGCACAAGAAGGAGGGGCTCCCAATCCTTGAGTATGGCAACGGTGATGAAGGCGATACCGATCGCAATCATCACGAGGTGCTGCCAGGTCATGTTGGCGAATCCCGTGTATTGCAGGAATTGCTGCAGACTGTCTATAATGGTGTTCATATCACTATGCTATTGTTACAACAGCCGCTCCTTCGAGAACAGAGTCTCCCTTTGCCACATGGATGGCAGTCACTGTACCGTCATGATCGGCTTCGATCGAATTCTCCATCTTCATAGCTTCGAGAACAGCTACTTCCTGGCCGGCCTTGACTGTGTCGCCTACATTGACCTTGATGGCGATGATCACGCCTGGAAGCGGGCTGGTTACAGCCTTTCCTGCGCCGGAAGCTGCCGGCTTGGCTGCTGCAGGAGCTGCCTGTGCTGGTGCAGCTGCAGCAGGATCTGCAGGAACTGCCTGAACCGGTGCGGCAGGAGCATTCTCAAGCTCTACCTGATAAGCTGTTCCGTTTACTGTTACAGAGGCATTGCTGCCCTCTACTGAATTGATCTCAACATTATACTCGTTGCCGTTGATTTTGAATCTGTATGATTTCATGGCTATCTTTTTCTTTTAATGGTGATTACATAACTTTCGTTGTCGTGTACCGTGTCGTTCAGGTACTGGTGGAGGGCCATCGATATGGCTGCATAGACTTCTCCGTTCATTTCCTGATCAAGGGCAAGGGCGATTGCCGCAGCCTCTTCTCCGGAAGGAACCCCTTTCGCTTCAGCCTTCTTTTTCTTTTCAGGCATCTTGAGCTTCATCTCTCCGGATGAAAGCTTTCCGATGAATGTGTAGGCGAAGTACAGGATGACAAGTGCAACGAATACCACTGAGACGGAAACCAGAGTGATGATCGCTCCATGAGGATCCTTCTCTGCCATTTCCGCACTTTTGGCAATGACGCTCTCCGAAACCTGTAATATCATATGTGGATTCATACCTGCATGTTGTTAGAGTGGGAGATTGTCGTGCTTCTTCCAAGGATTTTCCTGCTGCTTGTCAGCAAGCTGCTCGAGGGCTCTGATTACACGGAAACGTGTGTTTCTCGGTTCGATCACGTCATCGATGTATCCGTATCCAGCCGCATTGTATGGATTGCAGAAGAGATCGTTGTATTCCTTCTTCTTTTCTTCAGCAGCCTTGGCCTGTTCTGCCGGATCCTCGATGGCCTTGATCTCCTTTGAATAAAGGATCTCGACTGCCCCTTCAGCACCCATTACGGCGATGTTGGCTGATGGCCATGCGTAGTTGATGTCTCCGCGCAACTGTTTGCAGCTCATTGTGATATGGGCTCCTCCGTAAGATTTTCTCAAAGTCACGGTCACCTTAGGAACGGTAGCTTCTCCATATGCATAAAGCAGTTTTGCACCATGGGTGATGATGCCGCCGTATTCCTGCTGTGTTCCGCAGAGGAAGCCGGGAACATCAACCAAGGTCACGAGAGGGATATTGAACGCATCGCAGAAGCGGACGAATCTTGCAGCCTTTCGTGATGCATTGATGTCGAGCACACCGGCAAGGATCTTAGGCTGGTTTGCAACTATGCCGACAGAGCGTCCGTTCATATGTGCGAAACCGATTATGATGTTCTTTGCCCAGCTCTTGTGAACCTCAAGGAACTTGCCGTCATCAACGATGCTGCCGATTACCTGATACATGTCGTAAGCTTTGTTCGGATTGTCAGGGATGATATCGTTCAATGCATCATCAACACGGCCGGCAGGATCGGATGTCTCGACGAATGGTGCTTCTTCGCGGTTGCTTGAAGGCAGGAAGCTCAGAAGTGCCTTTATGGTTTTGATACCTTCCTCTTCGCTGTCTGCAGCAAAATGTGCCACACCGCTCTTTGTCGCATGTACGCTCGCTCCGCCCAGTTCTTCCTGGGTGACAGTCTCGCCTGTCACGGTCTTTACGACTCCCGGACCTGTAAGGAACATATATGAAGTGTCCTTTATCATGACAGTAAAGTCGGTAAGGGCAGGGGAGTAAACCGCTCCGCCGGCACATGGACCGAAGATGCCCGAAATCTGAGGAATCACTCCGGAAGCAAGGATGTTTCTCTCGAATATTTCACCGAAGCCGGCAAGAGAACAGATGCCTTCCTGAATTCGTGCTCCACCGGAATCATTCAGACCTATGAAAGGTGCACCGTTCCTTACTGCCATATCCATTACCTTGCTTATCTTCAAAGCCATGGTCTCTGACATGGATCCTCCTGTAACGGTGAAATCCTGCGCGAATACATATGCCAGACGGCCGTCTATGGTTCCCATTCCGGTAACGACTCCGTCACCGTCAAATCTGGTCTTGTCCATTCCGAAGTTAGTGCATCGATGCTGTACGAACATGTCGAACTCCTCGAAGCTGCCTTCGTCAAGAAGCATCGCAAGCCTTTCACGAGCCGTGAGCTTGCCTTTCTGGTGCTGGGCATCGATCCTTTTCTGACCTCCTCCCATTCTCGCACTTGCTCTGCGTTCTACCAGTTCCTTGATCTTTTCCTGTTGAATGCTCATATTATAAATGATGAAAGTATTATGCCTGATGTATCAACTTGGCAAAGTTAGCATTTTTTTTAACCTGACAAATAAAATCCTGCCACATCGTTGGTTATTACGTGTTTCCCCTTTTATTAGTGGCGAAATTGTGGCTTGTGGTGGTGAATTCCGAGAATGATTCCGTTCATATGCGAAGAAGCCCGGCAGCTTGACGGCTGCCGGGCTTCTGAATGGATATGTCGTAAATTTATTACGGCTGCATTGTTGTGTAAACGTTCTGTACGTCATCGTCCTCCTCGATACGCTCGATGAGTTTCTCGACGTCAGCCTTTGCGTCACCTTCGAGAACCTTGAGATCCACGTTAGGAAGACGTGTGAACTCTGCAGCAACGAGCTCGTAACCATTCTCCTCGATCCACTTCTGGATGCCGTTGAATGCTGTGAACTCACCGTAGAGCACGATTTCAGTCTCTTCGTTCTCGTTCTCCTCCTCAAAGATCTCCTCTACGCCATAGTCGATGAGCTCAAGCTCAAGTTCCTCAAGGTCGTATGGGTTGGTTGTCTTCATTCTGAACATGCACTTGCGGTCGAACATATAGTCAACGCTGCCTGATGTTCCGAGTGAGCCGCCGCTCTTTGTGAAATATGAACGTACGTTTGCAACTGTACGGTTGTTGTTGTCAGTAGCTGCCTCGACAAGAACAGCGATGCCGTGAGGGCCGTAACCCTCGAATACTACCTCCTTGTAATCTGCCTGATCCTTGTCGGTAGCTCTCTTGATCGCACGCTCGATATTGTCCTTAGGCATGTTCTCGCTTCGTGCAGTCTGGATGAGTGCACGGAGACGTGGGTTACCTGTTACATCCGGACCACCCTGCTTTACAGCGATGGTGATTTCCTTTCCGATCTTTGTGAAGACGCGGGCCATATGACCCCATCTTTTGAACTTTCTTTCCTTACGGAACTCAAATGCTCTTCCCATGATTATCTTGCCTCAATTCTTCCGATGTACTTGTCGATGTCGTATGCCTCCATAGACTGAGGATACTGATCCTGGATCTTCTTGTAGTATGAAAGCGCCTTTGCGTTCTCACCAAGCTTCTCAGCTGTAACACCAGCCTTGAGAAGGTATCCTGCAGCGAACATGTTGTCAACAGAAGCAGCCTGCTCGAAATAGCCGAGTGCCTTCTTGTAGTCCTCGAGACCTGCATATGCGTCACCGATGCAAGCCTTTGCACGTGCCGAGAGGATCTCGTCCTTTCCGTCATAAGCCTCAAGATACTTGATTGCTGACTCCCAGTTTCCGAGCTGGAGCTCGCAAACGCCTGCGTAGAAGTTTACAGACTTGCCGGCCTTCTTGCCATACTCGTCGAGTACCTGAACAAAACCGAGTACGTTTCCGTCTCCGTTGAGTGCAAGCTCATAGTCACCGTTGCGGAAGTTCTCTTCAGCAAGAGCCATCTGACCCTGTGCCTCTGCTACCTTAGGCTGGTGGATGAACTTGTACCAGCAGAAAACTGCTGCACAAAATACTACAACTGCAACGCAGATGATTGAAAGGAGCTTACCGTTCTTAGCGAAGAACTGCTCTGTCTTTGATACTGCCTCGACAACTGCCTCGGCATTCTCGTTTCTGATTTCTTTAGCCATATCGATTAGTTTTTTATATATTTCAGACTTGTAAAGGCACAATCTGCCCAAACAGGCGGCAAATTTAGCAAAAATTGTCCAAACTCCAATAAAAATGTTATCTTTGCCTTGATATCGCAGAATAATATGCCCATACTCGAAAAAATAGTAATATCAGATTTCAGAAATATTCAGCTTCAGGAGCTTGTCTTTTCTCCGAATGTCAACTGCATAAGCGGAAACAACGGAGAGGGAAAGACCAACCTTCTTGACGCAATATATTATCTGTCAATGACTAAGAGTGCTTTTGCGACATCGGACCGTTTCAATTTCAGACATGGGACGGATGAATTCTCCGTTTCCGGAACATACAGGATGGAGAACGGGCTGTCAAGCAGATTCTCGTTGAAGATGTCTGCAAAAGGAGAGAAGAAGGTCCGTCGTGACGACAAACCGTATTCCAAGGTGTCGGAGCATGTGGGTATCCTGCCCATCGTGATGATTTCGCCGGCCGACATATCTATGGTAAGCGAATCCGGGGAGGAAAGAAGACGATTTGTCAATGCGGTTCTTTCGCAGATGGACAGAGAATACATGTCGGCAATGCAGCAGTACAACAGGCTTCTCCTTCAGAGAAACCGTATGCTCAAGGAGATGGATCCCGACAGGTCGCTTCTTGAAGTCATAGATATGAGGATGGCGGCTCTGGCTGAACCGATATATGAGAAAAGGAAGCGCTTTGTCGATGATCTTCATCCGATAGTGGCCCAATACTACAGGATGGTTTCCGGAGATTCGGAGCAGGTTGACATAGAATATGAATCCGAACTGTCGAAGGCTTCGCTTGATCAGCTTCTTGAAGCTTCATATGAGAAGGACCGGATACTGAAACATACCACTTCAGGCATACACAGGGACGATTTCATCTTCAGGATGAATGGTCATCCCATCAGAAGATACGGCTCTCAGGGTCAGCAGAAGTCGTTTCTTGTATCCCTTAAGTTCGCTCAATATGAAATAATGAAGAGGAATTACGGATTCGCTCCGATTCTTCTTCTGGATGATGTCTTTGACAAGCTTGATATGGGCAGGATATCCAATCTTCTTCAGATGGTTGCCAGCAATGATTTCGGCCAGATATTCATAACCGACAGCAACAAGGTGAGAATGGCAGGAATTGTTGACGGACTGACAAGGGACAGGGCATATTTTGAAACCGTGTCCGGTACATTTGCAAGATTATAGTCATGAGACAGAATAAGGGATATAGCGCTCTGCACAGGCAGGAAGCGGTAGGCATGGATGAGCTTGTGACTCAGTTCATCAATGAAATGAAGCTTGCGTCCGGACTGAAGAAGCAGAGGGTCGCGGAAGTATGGAATGAAGTGTCCGGGGCAGGACGATATACTCTTGACGTCAAGTTTGACAAAGGGGTTCTGACATGTGTCATAAGCTCTTCGGTGGTCAGGAACCAGCTTTATTTCCAGAGGGATGTGCTGGTTCAGAAGATGAACGAGTGCCTTGATGCAGATGAGATGCTGGCGCGTAACGGTAAGGAAGGTCCTGTGGTCAGGACTCTGATACTGAAATGAGTTTGTGCAGCTGTTCTCTGAACTGGCTTGGTGTCATTCCTGTCTTCTTCTTGAATAATCGGGAAAAATATTCAGGTGTATCGAAATGCAGTGCAAATGCCACTTCCTTAACCGATTTCGTCGTACTGCGGAGCATTTCCTTTGCCCTTTGTATCTTCATGTTCAGGTAATATTTTGCAGGAGCCATCCCTGTGTAGGTCTTGAATATGCGTCTGAATGTAGAGTAGCTTATGTTGAGGAATTCAGCGATGGCCGGCATGTCTATATTTCTGTCAATGTTCTCCTGCATGAAGTATCTGGCCTTATCTATAATACTTGGATTTATTGTCTCATTTAAGTTCATGTTACTGTGTTTCGTGAACACTATTCCCAACTGGTAATTCACGATGCCTGCCAGAAGTTGCTGAAAATGAGACTCTTGACGCTGTGCTACTTCGATTGCCTCATTGTAGAGGAGTATAAGGGTTTCATCATGACCAATTCTGTACACAGGGGATTTCGGGGAAAAGAATCCAGCTTGTACTCTGCTATCTATGTTGATTCCTGAAAAACCGATCCAATACTCAGTCCAACCTGTTTCCATATCTGGAGAATAAGTGTGCCATTCATTCGGAAATATCAGGAATATGTCGCCGCTGTTTATGCGGAAACTGCCTGCCGATGCAGTTGTCAGAGTACCCCTCCCTTCTACAATGAAGATGAGCTGATATTCGTTGATGATCCTTCCCTTGTTAGGGACAAACATATATTCGCTCTCATGAACAGGTGGCGGGTATGCTTCTCCGGGACCGACGTGCTGGGTCCCAGTGGAGCATACAGTCAATCCCCATTGCTCGTCCCGCTCATTTTGTGCAATATATTTGAAGGTAAACATTGGCTCGAAATGATTTCTACAAATATACGAATAAAATCATATATCTTAAAAAGTGATCAGAAAGTGCAGGTAAAAAGGCAAAATATGTAGTCTTTATGTACTAAGAAAGATTTATCTTTGTATAAAGTATTAATTATATTATCTTTAATCTTTCAAAATCAATGAGAAGCAAAATAATGTCTTGCTTGAGGCTTTCAGTGCTGTCTGCATGTCTCGCATCGATGTTTTCTTGTACAACTTCAGGAATCCGTCCTGTTCACCTTACCTGCGAGTATGATACTGATGCGATGATAGATATTCAGAACCCTCGTCTTGCTTGGATAAATCTGAATGTCAGAGATTCTAAAGGTGCGGCACAAGCAGCATATCAGGTGCGTGTCGCTGCAGATTCTCCAGACTTCGATGTCCTTGTGTGGGATACCGGAAAAGTTGATTCAGACGAGTCCGCATTCATCGTTTATTCCGGTGAGCAGCTTCGCTCTCGTACGACCTATTACTGGCAAGTGAAGGTGTGGGACGAAAAAGGAAGAGAGTCCGGATGGAGCGAGACGGCATCTTGGCATATGGGTATTCTGTCAGACGAAGAATGGAAAGGAGAATGGATAGGTGCACCTTGGCAGGGAGAGGAATCGTATGATTTCTTTGAGGACAGACCGTTCCAATACAATGTGGAAGACAATGAGTTCGATGCATTTCCAGCTCCGCTTATAAGGAAAGGTTTTTTCATAGAAAAGCCGGTAAGTGAGGTTCGTTTCTATGGAACAGGATTAGGGTATTTTGAACTTTTTCTCAACGGGAATAGAATAGGTGATGAGTATTTTGCTCCAAATCAGACAAATTATGATGTACGTCCGAAACTTGTCGGGACAGAACGAGGCATAACGGATCCTTTTGAGGAATACACGGTAATGTATCTTACTTATGATCTTACTGATTATGTGGCGGAAGGAGAGAATGTCTTTGGAGTAGTGCTCGGAAACGGATTCTACGATATGATCAAGCACTGGCCGACAATGGGCTATGGTTCGCCTCGTTTCATGGGACAGGTAGAGGTATCTTATGAAGATGGTACGACAGAAACGATCGCCTCAGACTCAACGTGGAAGATTGAACGCAGTGCTATAGTGAAGGATCAGATATTCTTCGGTGAACATTATGATGCAAGACTTGAGCATGAAGGATGGTCTGCTCCTGGATATGATGATTCTGGCTGGGAGAATGTGTCCTTGAAATCTGCACCTTCAGGTAAGCTTATCCCTCAGAACGGTCCTTCCGACAGAATTGTGGAACGTTATGATCCTGTCAGCATAGACAGGCTGGACAATGGAGCATTTCATGTGAAGTTTCCGGTGGAAGTGTCTGGCTGGGTGGCTTTGAAGGATATTGATGCGAAAGAAGGACAGAAGATAGAGATCAGATATCTTGGTGAGTCTGGAAACGGAGGAAACTCCTATACCGCAAAAGGTACCGGCAAGGAGTCTTATCATGCAAGATTCACATGGTTCGTGTTTTCTGAGGTGGAAATATATGGTTTGGACAGCCTTTCTGCAGATCAGTTGGAAGCTCATCTTGTCTGTAGCGATGTCAGGCGATCCGGTGAGTTCAAGACATCCAATCAACTCTTGAATGATATAAACAGGATATGGCAGCAGAGCCAGCTTGACAATATGCATGGCTCCATTGCGAGTGACTGTCCGCATAGGGAGCGTTGTGGATATACCGGTGATGCACAGATTGTCTGTGTGACCGTAATGCACAATTTTGAGGTTCAGCAGTTCTACAACAAGTGGATTCGCGATATCAGAGGAGCACAGATACCTGATGGTTATGTTCCCAATGCGGCTCCATGGCAGCCAGGATGCGGAGGCGGAGTAGGCTGGGGTGCCGCTATTGAGATTCTTCCGTGGGAATTTTATAACCATTACGGCGATGTGCGTGTGCTGGAGCAGAACTTTGATGCTATGTGCAGACATATAGGATGGATGCAGAAATGGGTGAATCCGGAAACCGGCATCATGCTGTCTGAAGAAGCTGATCCATGGTTGAACTTAGGTGAGTGGATACCTCCTCGTGAACTGCCACGGACAGATTTGGTGCATACCTTTCTTCTGTGGAATTCTGCTGATATCGTTGTGAAGGTTGCTAAAATCCTTGGAAAGCCGGCATCAGAGTATGAGGCGATAAGGGATAGGACGTATGAGGCATTCCATAAGACTTTCTATGATTCGGAAACTTGTTCATACGGAAACTATGGAAGCAATGTCTTTGCTCTTCAGATGGGAGTTCCTGCAGAACGTCATGATAAGGTTCTTGATGCTCTCCGTGCTAACTTTGCCGAGACTGATGACCATATTGACAGTGGGATAATAGGAACCAGATATGTGTTCGGAGTCCTGTGTGATAATGGTCTTGAGGATCTCGCCTATAGAATCATGAACAAGAGGGATCTTCCGAGTTACGGTTATTGGGTGGAACAGGGCTCTACTACAACGTGGGAGAATTGGGATGGAATAGGAAGCAGCGGGTCTCATAATCATCCGATGTTCGGTAGTGGCCTGAGCTGGTTTTATCGCGACTTGGCTGGACTACGTGTCAAGGAACCGGGATTCAAGAGCTTTGAGATACGTCCGGTTGTACCTGAGGGTCTTGACTGGGTAGAGTACTCACATAATACGACATATGGTAGGATAGATATCCGTTGGGAACGCAGGAACGGAAAATTCCGTCTGGATTGTACAGTTCCTGTCGGCACTTCAGCCACAGTATATATTCCTGCTAAAGGTGGTCACGAAATCCATGAGGTATCGTCGGGAAAATATTCATTCAGTTCGAAATATTAATGCAGAATCAGGTATGAGAAAGACAATTATTGTAATCATTGCATTTTTATCGCTCCTTTCAGGGGCTGAGGCAAGAAAGTATCCATATCAGGATCCGGATCTTCCTGTGGAAAAGAGAGTCGAGGATCTGATAAGCAGGATGACAATCGAGGAGAAAGTGAATCAGATGAGTGCTCAACTTCTCTTCATGCATGAATTTTATGAAAAAAGAGATTATTCAAAGGGACATGTGCGTAATATCGGTCATTTTCTCTGGGATGGAAATATTCCAAATAATCCCGAATCTGTGGCAAAGCATATTAATGAGGATACAAGGCGCTCGATAGAGGCAAGCAGATGGGGGATTCCGGTACTTCAGCATGGAGAAGCTCTTCATGGAGCACAGTGGGGTGATGCTACATGCTTTCCGCAAAGCATATCGATGGCTGCGACCTTTGATACGGATCTTTACCATGAGGTGGCTCTTGCTATTGCAGAAGAACTGAGGGCTGTAGGAGTTCGTCAGGTATATGCTCCTGTTGTGAATGTGAGCCGCGACCAACGTTGGGGTAGGGCTCAGGAAAGTTATGGAGAGGATGTCTTAATGAACTCTTTATTCGGAGTTGCATATGTGAAGGCTCTGGAGGGCAGCGGAGTGGTTACCACACCGAAACATTATGTGGACAATTATGGCGACGGAGGTCATGATTCATATGCAACGTCAACATCATGGAGAGTTCTTCGCGAAGTATATCTGGAACCTTTCCGCGCATGTTTTCAGGAAGGAGGAGCAAGGTCGGTGATGTCGTCGTATAATTCAGTGGATGGCGTTCCTGTAAGTTGTAACGATATACTTCTCAATGACATTCTTAAGGATGAGTGGGGTTTTGATGGCTATGTGGTTTGTGATTATGGCGCTGTAGGATTGATTAACAGCGGACACTATATGGCTGAAACTCATGAGGAAGCGCTTGCGATGAGTGTTAACAACGGTATGGATCTTGAGCTCATGAATACACATGAGGGCCTCCTTCAACTGGTCAAGAGCGGAAAGATAAGTGAGGAGACTGTAAATGAGAGTGTACGTAGGATACTCAAGGTCAAGTTTGAACTGGGCCTTTTTGAAGATCCGTTCGTAAATGAGAGTAAAGCTGCAGAAGTAGTACGCAGCAAGCAGCATAGAGATCTGGCAGAAGAGGCTGCGCGTAAATGTATGACACTTCTCAAAAATGATGGAATACTTCCTTTGGATGTTGATAGAATCAATAAGATAGGAATATATGGACCAGGTGCTGACCAACTGTGTCTTGGAGACTACAGTGGAGGGCGTGGCGGCTGGAGAGGCGAAGGTGCTGTCAGTGCATATCAAGGAATAAGTAATGCATTTGAGGGCAAGGCAGAAGTGGTTCTCAGTCAGGGACAGGATGTCTATCCTTTGGCGGAGACATGCGATGTCCTTATGTTCTTCCCTGGTATCATGGAAGATGAAGGAAGTGATCGAAGCAGTTTCAAACTTCCTTCTCAGCATGTAAGTCAGAACAGGGACGATTCGAACCACCAGATCATTGACGAACAGAAACTTCTTAATGTCGCTATAGATCAGGAAAGGATGGTAAGAGACCTCATTGCTACCGGAAAGCCTGTCATTGTCGTTCTTCAAAATGGTTCAGTCATCGATATCACTGACTGGGTTGACGGTGCAGCTGCTGTGCTTGAGGCATGGTATTCTGGAGAACAGGGAGGTACTGCAATTGCAGACGTGCTTACAGGTAAGTATAATCCTGGTGGTCGTCTGCCTTTCAGCTGGGTAAAGAGCATAGGGCAGAACCCGATGTGTTATTCTATCAAGCCAAGTGGACGTAACTATAGTTATGTGGAGAATGATGGAAAGCCTCTATATCCGTTCGGATACGGGCTGAGTTACACGACGTTCGAATACAGCGACCTGCGGATTCCGGATTCGCTTGAAAGAGGTGACACTCTCATAGTTAATGTTACTGTTACAAATACGGGAAATGTTGTGGGTGACGAGGTCGTACAGGTATATATGCACGATGAGATAGCATCTGTTGCCCGTCCTTTGAAAGAGCTTGCTGCATTCAGAAGGGTTACATTGAATCCTGGCGAGAGCAAGATTGTTGAATTGGAGATTCCATATCGCAGCTTCCATATGTGGGATAAAGATATGAAGTTCAGAGTGGAAGAAGGATGGTTTGAGGTTTGGGTAGGAAGAAATTCTGAAGATGTAATAGAGAATCGCAGAGTTTATGTGAAATGATTTACTTAATAATATTTCCCTAATTCATATAAAGTTATAACTTTGTAAGAATTAAGGAAATGTTTATGAAGATAGTAGCAGATGTTGACATACCTTTTCTCAAAGGTGTTCTTGAGCCTTATGCAGAGGTCGTGTATAAGAAGGGACTGGATATCAATCGTGATGACATTCTTGATGCCGATGCGCTTCTGATCCGCACGAGAACCAGATGTGACGCATCGCTTCTTGAAGGAACGAAGATCAGGCTTATCACAACAGCGACAATAGGAACAGACCATATTGACCTGGAGTATTGTCATGATCATGGAATAGCAGTCGCAAATGCCTCCGGATGCAATGCCGGTGGTGTGATGCAGTATGTCTTTTCCGCATTGTATGGAGTCGCTGCCCGCAAGGGAATAAAGATCGCCGGAAATACAATAGGTATAATCGGTGTAGGCAATGTAGGAAAAAAGGTTGAGGCAATGGCCGGATATCTCGGATTCAATGTCCTGAAATGTGATCCTCCGCGCGCCCGGAAGGAGGGCCCTGAGGGCTTCTGCTCATTGGAAACTCTTCTTACTGATTCCGATATTGTCACCTTGCATGTACCTCTTGATGAAATGACACGTGGTGTGGCCAATGACAACTTCTTCACATTGATGAAGCCTGGTGCCATTTTCATCAATGCTTCGAGAGGTGAGGTCGTCAATGAGAATGCACTGATCGAGGCAAGTCCGAAGCTGGGAGCTATCGTGATCGATACATGGAACAATGAACCGGATGTGAATCAGGATCTTATCGATGTCGCAGATATCGCGACACCTCATATTGCCGGTTATTCATTCCAGGGAAAACTTAACGGAACCTCTCTTGCTGTAAGGGCTGTGGCAGAACATTTCGGAATAGAAGAACTTAAGGACTTCTTCCCGACGGACGAACTTTCGGACCATCAGCCACTGCATCTTGATCTTAAAGGAAAGAATCAGGGTGAGATAGCCGCTGTTTTCCAATATAATTATCCTATCTTTACGGACGATTTCAGATTCCGTATGGAGCCTCATAAGTTTGAGAAGCTCCGTTCGGACTACCAGTATAGACGTGAAATATATGTAGAATAATACACTAACCAACTAATAATCAACATGTTCACAAAAGAAGATTTGACCCAGATCGAGCAGAGAGGCTCGTCGGTACAGACAGTAGAGCAGCAGGTGGAGCGCTTCAAGCAGGGTTTCCCATGGATGAAGATCGTTGCTCCGGCAACCCCTGAAAGAGGAATCCAGGTTCTTGACGAAGCGGCTGTCGAGGCTGCGGCAAAGTATTATGACGGTGCTTCAATCAACGGAAAATGCAAGTTCGTTCCGGCTTCAGGTGCTGCATCTCGTATGTTCAAGGATCTTTTCAGCGGTCTTGATGCCTTGAAGGCTGGCAAGGAGCTTGCTGACGATGCTCCGGCTGCGAAGTTCGTTGACCGGATCCAGTCGTTTGCATTCTATACACCGGCACTTTTCGGTGAGGAGACATGCAAGTGTCCAGAATACAGACAGGATGTGCTGTCAAAGACACTGACAGATGAAGGACTCGGTTATGGCGCAAAGCCAAAGGGCGTTCTCAAGTTTCATAAATATACTGACGGCGAGATCCGTACTGCATTTGCCGAGCATCTTGTAGAGGCTCAGAATTATATGAGAAACGAAGACGGCACTGCTAATCTGGTCGTTACGATATCTCCGGAGCATCAGCATCTTTTCGAAGAGGCATATGCTGAGGTAAAGGAGGCATATGAGGCAAAATATGGCGTGAAGTACAACATCACATTCACATTCCAGGACAAGGCTACCGACACTGTCGCAGTAGATGTTGACAACAAGCCTTTCAGAACAGAAACTGATTCTCTTCTTTTCCGTCCTGCAGGACATGGCGCCCTTATCTATAACCTTAACAGGATTGAAGAAGAGGTGGTTTCAATCAAGAACATCGACAACGTGGCAAACGAGAGACTCCTTCCTGAGACTGCGACATGGAAGAAGGTTCTCCTCGGCAAGGCTCTCGAGCTCCGCGACAAGATATACGGATATCTCAATGCTCTCGATGCAGAGGCTACTCCGGCTCTTTGCGACGAAATCGAGGCATTCCTCGACCAGATTCTCTGCGTGACACTTCCTGCAGCGGCTGATTTCGATGCACGTGTTGCAGCTCTCCGCGCGAAGCTCAACCGTCCTATCCGTGTTGCTGGTATGGTGAAGAACCAGGGCGAACCGGGCGGTGGTCCTTTCATCATCGCAGAGAAGGACGGCTCTACATCGCTTCAGGTCCTCGAAAGCGTACAGATAAATATGTCAGATGATCATGCACGTGAGTGCCTCGCAAATGCAACCCACTTCAACCCGGTTGACATCGTATGCTGCCTCCATGACTATAAGGGACAGAGCTTCGATCTCCTCCAGTATGTTGACGAGGATGCCGGATTCATCAGCTCGAAGAGCTATCAGGGCCGTGAGCTCAAGGCTCTCGAGCTTCCAGGCCTCTGGAACGGTGCAATGAGCAACTGGAACACTCTCTTCGTTGAGGTTCCTCTCGCAACATTCAATCCTGTGAAAGTCGTTCTTGACCTTCTCAGACCGGCTCACCAGAACTAAAGACAGTATCATATATGAATACGGCCCGCAGCATCTGACGCAGCGGGCCGTATTCGTGAATTACATGTTCTTTACACGTCCTTTCTTCAGTTGCAGAGTCCAGTTGTCTGCAAAGCTTGGAGCATGAGGATTGTCCGGATCGACAGGGCCGGCTCCTTTGCCGATTTTGACCAGTCCGGTGATCCATTCGGCGCGTATCATTCCCTTGTGCTTATGCTTCTTCAGGATTGTCATGAGCTCTTTCATGCGGATTTCCTTCATCTTTCCGTTGCTCTGCATTACCTCGACCTTGTCAAGATAAAGTCCTTTCCTGCCTACATGCCAGGTTGCTACATATCCACGGTAGTTTGCCGTGCTGACGAAGTTTCTCTCGCCAAGCAGTTCCTGAAATGCTTCATATTCCCTGGCATCGAGGGAGAGAAGAGGTGAAGAAGGCATTTCCCATGTCTCGCCATCGATGATGACCTTGTCATGAATCTGTCCGGTCGCCGATGCTGACAAACATGCAAGTGCCAGCAAGGCAGTCAAAATCAATCTTTTCATATCCTGTATGTCTGATGTTTTCAAATTCTTTCAGCTGTAATGAGTATGTTTCCTTCCGTATCGGATCTGAGTCCGAAGATGTGAATGCCGTTTCCCGGGCCGCATCCGAGCTTCTTGGCCAGGATTTCCGATGTCATTGGAATGTTCCTCGCACTGACGTCGGCGTTCGGAAATTCCTTCCCCAGATTCTTCATGCTCTTCTTGTCTAAAGGATCTGTCCTGATGATTCTGAACACTTTGCCGAAATCCTTCATGGCCAGAGCCTTGTCTTCTGATGAAGATATGTAGTAATGTGTCGATCTGCCTATTTTTCCTGCTTCAAAACGTCTGCCCATCAGGTTGAAACATCCTGCCTTCATCATCGCTTTTCCAGGCTCGAAGAGGAAAGAACTGCTCCTTATATCTTCAGGTGATGCGGCTGCAGCCATGCATGTCTTCTCCTCGGACGGCATGAAGGTGAATCCAGATCCGTCAGTGGCCGGATATGCGGAGGGAAGTTCGATTGCCGTGATAGAGTACTCTCCATCCCATTCCCTGTCCATCCATATCAGCAGTTCCTTGCATTCACCTCCGGAAGCCACGACATGAACTTCACGGCATGTCGTACCAAGCCTCTCGCAAGCCATGGATATGTCTGCCATAGGGGAGAGCTTCAGAAGGATATGCCTGCTGTAGGAGAATATCTCGTCCCTCAGTGTAAGTACATCGGGGGTGCATTCTTCGATGAGGAAAACTTTCTTTCCGCTTTCTCCGCGTCTCGCCGGATCCATATAGATGATGTCAGGACGGAAATTTCCAAGGATGTGCCCGATGTTCCCTTTTTCAGCAATGTCGCAGCTTATTCCGATATTTCCCGCTTTCAGGATCCGGAAATTATATGATGCGGCATCGGACAGCTTCGCCTGCATCTCATTGTAGAGCACATGTTCCATTTCCTTTGAAAAGAACCAGCTGTCAACTCCGAGACCACCGGTCAGATCAGCAATGCTCTTTCCGATCCTGCCGGCAAACGAGGCCTTGTATCTTGCGGTTGCACTGCTGCTGCATTGTTCCGCAGACAGCCTTGCCGGGAAATACAGACGAGGGTTTTCGTACCATTCCTGAACCTTTCCTCTTAGCTTTCTTCTGCTTTCGATGCAGTTGACGGCAAGATCCATGTCGATTTCCGGCCATCTGGCCTTGTCGAGGATGAGTCTTGTCGTGTCATCGGACATATGTTCAGATACGAATTCCGTCAGCTTTTCCATCAGCATGATATTTTATGCAAAAATAGACATATTAATCCAAAAATAATGTTAAATTTGAAAGTTAAATCTGTAAATATCATAGAATAACATAAACAACTAAAATTACTATTATGGCTAAAGTCATCACATTCGGTGAAATCATGCTTCGCCTATCGACTCCGGGTTATCTCAGATTCTCGCAGTCAAGGCAGTTTGAGGCTACATTCGGTGGTGGAGAAGCGAATGTAGCTGTTTCGCTTGCGAATTATGGCATTGATACGCAGTTCGTCACCCGTTTCCCAAAGAATGATATTGCAGCAAGCTGCATAAAGGATCTTCACAGCTATGGCGTAGGTACAGATCATTGTATCTTCGGAGGTGACAGACTTGGAATCTATTTCCTTGAGACAGGCGCTGTCGCACGCCCGAGCAAGGTGGTATATGACCGTGCCCATTCGTCGATCGCGCAGATCGAGAAGGGTATGATTGATTGGGAGAAAGTATTCGAGGGCGCTGACTGGTTCCATTGGACGGGTATCACTCCTGCGATCAGTCAGGGTGCTGCAGATGTTTGTCTGGAGGCTATCCAGGCAGCCAACAGGCTGGGTGTGACTGTGTCATGCGATCTTAACTACAGAAAGAATCTGTGGAAATACGGCAAGACTGCTTCTGAAGTGATGCCTGAACTTGTGGCAGGATGTGATGTTATCCTCGGCAATGAGGAAGATGCCGAGAAAGTTTTCGGAATCAAACCGGAAGGTTTCGATGTCACTGCAACTAAGGGAGAAGTCAATGCTGCCGAGTTCGAAAGCGTATGCAGACAGCTTATGGACAGGTTCCCACGTGCAAAGAAAGTCATAATCACTCTTCGCGGATCCATCAATGCGAATCACAATACATGGGGTGGAGTCCTTTTCAGCGATGGAAAGCTCTATCAGTCCCCAAGATACGATATCACGCATATTGTTGACCGTGTAGGCGGTGGAGATTCATTCATGGGAGGACTTATCTATGGCCTGCTTACCTATGTCGGTGATGATCAGAAGGCATTGAATTTCGCTGTCGCGGCTTCATGTCTCAAGCATACGGTTTTCGGTGATTACAATCAGGTGACTGTCGCTGAGGTTGAAAATCTCATGAAGGGTGACGGCTCTGGCAGAGTTTCAAGATAGCGTTATGGCAAAATATACTAAATTACAGGTAATAGCGACAATGAAGGAGACAGGTATGGTTCCTGTCTTCTATCATGCTGATGCTGAGACTGCCAAGGCTGTTCTCAAGGCTTGTTACGAAGGCGGTGTCCGTGCTTTCGAATTCACTAACAGGGGAGACTTCGCTCATGAGGTGTTCGGTGAGCTTGTTAAATATGCAGCCAGGGAACTTCCGGGAATGATCATGGGAGTCGGCTCTGTGGTTGATCCTGCGACTGCGGCGCTTTATCTTCAGCTTGGTGCGAATTTCATAGTAGGTCCGCTTTTCAATCCCGAGATAGCTCCGATCTGCAATCGTCGTCTTGTTCCATATTGCCCGGGATGTGGCACTGTTTCGGAAGTCGGAAAGGCTCAGGAACTGGGATGTGATCTCTGCAAGGTATTCCCTGGTGATGTTCTCGGACCTGCATTCGTCAAAGGACTGAAGGCTCCGATGCCATGGAGTCAGATCATGGTCACAGGAGGGGTGAAACCGACAAAGGAGAATCTGGAAGGATGGTTCAAGGCCGGAGTCACCTGTGTCGGAATGGGCAGCAACCTCTTCCCTAAGGAGGCGATAGCAGCCAAGGACTGGGGTGCAATCACCAAGCTCTGCAAGGACGCCCTTGATATAATTAAAACGGTACGATAGAAAAATGAGGCGCTGATTTTAACGATCAGCGCCTCATTTTTTTCTGATTATCTCATTTCTGTGTAAGGAATTTCGTCCTTGTCGCCATAGTTGAGATTCTCGCCTCCCATTCCCCAGATGAACATGTAGTTGCTGGTTCCTGCCGCTGCGTGGATCGACCACTCAGGTGATGTGATCGCCTGCTCGTTCTGCATCCATACGAGGCGCTGCTGCTTAGGCTCGCCCATGAGGTGGCAGATCGCGTTGCCCGGAGTCACGTTGAAGTAGAAGTATGCCTCCATACGGCGTGTGTGGGTGTGAGCCGGCATTGTGTTCCATACAGAACCAGGCTTGAGTTCTGTGAGACCCATCTGGAGCTGGTTTGTTCCGCCTCCCTTTACCTTGCTGAGAACCGAACTTACGATGAGCTGGTTCACGACGCGGTCGTTGCTGTCTTCCATCTTTCCGTACTTGTCAGACTGTGCGATGGCATATTTCTTAGGATCGGCATTCTTGTCTGTAGTGATGAGCTGGGTCACATATTCCTTGTATGCAGGAGTCGAGTTGATGTAGAACTTTGCAGGATTTGCAGGGTCAACGCTTCTGAATGTGACTTCCTTCTTTCCGCATCCTACATAAAGGCCTTCCTTGAAGATCATAGGATACTCCTTTCCGTCAACAGTCACGACGCCAGGACCGCCTACATTGATGACGCCAAGCTCACGTCTGTCGAGGAAATGCTCTGCCTTGAGTTCGTCGAATGTCTCGAGAACGAGAGTCTTGCTTACAGGCATCACACCGCCATAGATGAGACGGTCATAAAGTGTGTAAGTGAGGTTGATTTCGTCCGGAGCCATAACCTTCTCCATGAGGAATGCGCTGCGGAGACGCTCTGTGTCATAATGCTTTACATCGTCCGGATGACAAGCTGTCTGGACTGTGTAGTTGAGCTGTGCGTTTGCTGCTAATGTCATAAGTGTCATTGTTGTCAGTAAAATTATCTTCTTCATATTCTTGCTTTTTTATTCATTCTATTCTTCTGTTGATATCGTTTCTTCTGCTTTCTGATATCTGATGATCGCGCGACGGTTCAGAATCATAAGGAAAGATGTGAGGAGGATGAGAACTGTCACTCCTATCCATTTGCATGAATGTGTGAGGTGGAATATCACCCATGTGAGAGGACTTGATGCGAAATCAAGCGATCCTCCATCAAATCCTGCAGGGATTGCAACGGCTGTATCCTGCGTCTTGGCGAACACGTCCTGAGCCGCCTGTGTAAAGAATGGGGCCAGGTCTGTCACGAAGTAAAGTCCGATCGCCATGAGGATAAGGCCGATGATGAATGTCTTTACCACATTTCCTTTTGTAATAGGGAGAATGAGCGGGAAGACGTAGAACATTCCTGCGAGTGATGCAAGCGGCAGGAACTCGTTTCCTGGAAGAATCACAGCCAGAAGAATTGTGACAGGAATGAGCAGGAGGGAGACGACAAGCGTAGCGGGATGTCCGATCACAAGTGCCGGACTCATACCGATATTCAGGCCTTTAGCACCTTTGAACTTGCGGTTTATAAGGTCTCTGGTTGCATCTGAAATAGGCTTGAGGCCTTCGATGAACAGAGAAGTGATGCGTGGTATAAGTTCCATCACAGCACCCATCTTGATGCCGAGACCGAGGATGTAAGGAACCTTCTCGGCCACTTCCTTCCAGCTTTCGCAAGAAAGCGCTCCGATGATGATTCCGACGATGACACCGAGGAAAAGAGGCTCTCCGAGAAGACCGAACTTCTTTTTCATGCCCTCTGAGTCAATCTCGAGCTTGTTCATGCCTGGAATCTTGTCAAGGCCCTTGTTGATTATCTCTGCGAAAGGAACAAATCCCTGACAGAAAGGCTGTGGGATCGATATACCTTCCATCTTTTCATAGAAACCCTGGAAACGGTCTGCAGTGTAGTCTGCAAGAATGAGTGTGAGAATATAACATATGATGGCTGCAAAGAAGCCCCACCAGATGTTACCTGATGCGAAATATACTATGGCTCCGATGAAGGCGAAATGCCAGTAGTTCCACAGGTCGATGTTTACAGTACGGGTGGTCTTTGTCAGCAGCATGAGGATGTTTACTCCGAGGCATACAGGAATGATGAAGGCTCCTACAGATGTATTGTATGCCACAGATGCGGCTGCAGGCCAGCCCATGTCGAATACCTTCAGCTGCAGGTCATATATTTCTACAACCTTGCTGAGTGCAGGGCCCAATGTGCTTGTAAGCAGCGATGTAACAACAGAAAGTCCAACGAAACCGACTCCGACCAGCAGGCCGCTCTTGAGAGCCTTGCTGAACTTGATTCCGATGCAGACACCGAGGAGGGTGAAGATGATAGGCATCATCACGGCAGCGCCCATTCCGATTATGTAGCTGAATACCTGTTCCATGGCTTATTTAGGCTGTTTTCCTATGTATGCGAGGATTCCTCCATCGACGTAGAGGATATGGCCGTTTACGAAGTCGGATGCCCCTGAGGCAAGGAAAACGACTGGCCCCATAAGGTCTTCAGGGGTTCCCCATCTCTCTGCAGGGGTCTTTGCGACGATGAATGAATCGAAAGGATGACGGCTTCCGTCCGGCTGGCGTTCGCGGAGCGGGGCGGTCTGCGGTGTCGCGATATAGCCTGGTCCGATTCCGTTGCACTGGATGTTGTACTGTCCGTACTCTGATGCGATGTTGCGTGTGAGCATCTTGAGTCCTCCCTTGGCTGAAGCGTAAGCGGAAACGGTCTCACGGCCGAGCTCCGACATCATCGAGCAAATGTTGATGATCTTTCCGCCTCCCTTTTCGATCATTCCTGGAATCACTGCCTTTGAGCATATGTATGGAGCGACAAGGTCTATGTCGATGACCTGACGGAATTCCTCAGCCTCCATTTCGTGCATAGGGATCCTCTTGATGATTCCTGCATTGTTTACGAGAATGTCAACCGGTCCGAGAGTGGAAGCGATGTCAGCTACCATCTCCTTTACCTGCTCTTCCTTGGTTACGTCGCAGATATAGCCCTTGACTTCTATTCCTGCAGCCTTGTAGTCTGCCAGAGCCTTGTCCATATGCTCCTGTGATCTGCAGTTGAATGCTATCTTTGCACCCGCTTCTGCAAGTGCCTTGGCCATTGCGAATCCGATTCCATAAGCTGCTCCGGTAACAAGAGCGACTTTTCCGTCGAGTGAGAAATTAACCATGATTATGATGTTTAGTGTTATATACTCCTTTACTGCAAATATAAATAAATTAAATCTGCTCGGAAACAAAAAAGAAGAATAGAACGTCAAAGTGATAAAAATTACAATAATTGTGTCGATATGTCTGTAATATTTACTATATTTGTTGGATGTAAGATATCCAACAAACGGAGTAATGAAGAAGTTTGCTTTGCCTAAAGACGGAGGTCTGATTGAAGAAGGTCTTCCAATTGGAATCAAGCACACATACGAGAAGATTCCAGCCCATATATATGAAGATGAAGTTACTGCCAGCGAACGTCTGGCTGAAAAGATTGTCGATTACATCAACGGCAACGGAGGCGTATTGAGACTCGGCCTGACTACAGGATCATCTCCGGTTGCACTGTACAGAAGTCTGGTAAGACGTTATCAGTCTGGTGAGGTTTCCTTCCGTAACGTAGAGATATACAGCATAGATGAATATTATCCTGCACCGGCAGATCATTACAGCCGCAATCGCAGGCTTTATGAGGATTTCCTGGCTCATGTCGATGTGAAGCCTGAGAATGTGCATGTCCCTAAACTTTCCGAAATACACGACAGTGCATATGTCGCTCGTTTCTGTGCGGAATATGATGCGAAAGCGAAAGATCTGGATGTGCTTATAATGGGAACAGGGGAAAAAGGCCAGATCGGCTTCAACGAGAACGGAGCTTCCGAGAAGTGCCGCACAAGGACTGTCCTTCTTCCTTATGGATCCAGAAAGAGACAGGCGAAGAATTTCGCAGGAAATGTCAATGAGACTCCTGACAAGGCCATTGCGATGGGTATCTCGACAATGATGAGCGCAAAGCAGATCCACCTGATCGCATGGGGAGAGGACAAGGCGGATGTCGTTAAGAAGATCGTCGAGGATCCGGTAAATCCTGCATGTCCTGCATCATATCTCCAGAATCACGAGAACATATCGTTTTATGTTGATGACAATGCTGCGGCACAGCTTACAAGAAATGTAGCGCCATGGCTTGTCGGCCCATGCGAATGGACTCCGAAATTCATCAGAAAAGCTGTGGTATGGCTTTGCGAGCAGGTTCACAAGCCTATTCTCAAGCTTACCCAGGGCGATTATCTTTCAAATGGTCTCGGAGAGCTTCTCGAGCTTTTCGGCCCATATGACAAGATAAACATCAATGTCTTCAATGACCTTCAGCATACTATTTCCGGATGGCCGGGGGGCAAGCCTGGTGCAGATGACAGCACGAGACCGGTGCCTTCAGCTCCATTCCCTAAGAGAGTGGTGATATTCTCTCCTCATCCTGACGATGACGTCATATCGATGGGAGGTACTTTCATCCGTCTTACCGAGCAGGGACATGATGTCCATGTCGCTTATGAGACTTCCGGCAATGTGGCCGTACATGATGATGTGGTCCTCCAGCATATGGATGCCGCGCGTGAACTCGGATTCGGTGACCGTTTTGACGAAGTGAAGGAGATAATCGCTTCAAAGAAGCCGGGCCAGCCTGAACCGAGGGCATTGCTTGAGCTCAAGGGAGCTATCCGTCGTGCTGAAGCCAAGAGTGCGGTGCGTTCATTCGGACTGAATGACGAGACCAATACGCATTTCCTGAATCTTCCGTTCTATGAGACAGGAGGCATCAAGAAGGGACAGCGCACCCAAGCTGATATCGACATAATCATTGATCTTCTCAGGAAGGTTCAGCCTCATCAGATATATCTCGCAGGTGATCTTGCCGATCCGCATGGCACGCATCGTGTATGTACAGAGGCCGTTCTTGAGGCCTTGAACCAGCTCAAGGGCGAGAAATGGCTTGAAGAATGCCATGTATGGCTCTACAGAGGAGCATGGATGGAATGGGAACTCGGAAAGGTAGATATGGCCGTTCCGCTCAGTCCTGATGAGGTGATAAAGAAGCGTCATGCAATTTACCGACATCTCTCGCAGAAAGACATCGTTCCGTTCCCTGGAGAGGATCCGCGTGAATTCTGGCAGAGGGCGGAAGAAAGGACGCAGAATACAGCGCGTTTTTATGACGAGCTCGGTATGGCGGAATATCAGGCAATAGAAGTGTTTGTGAAACTGTTTTAATATTTAGTGGATTATGAGACTTATCATTGAAAAGAATGCTGAGGCAGGCTCAAAATGGGCTGCAAGATATATTGTGAATGCCATCAAGGCGAAGGCTGCCGTTACAGACAGGCCGTTCGTGCTTGGACTTCCTACCGGAGGAACTCCAGTCGGAACATATCAGGAGCTTATCCGCATGTACCAGGCCGGCGAGGTCTCATTCAAGAATGTGATCACCTTCAACATGGACGAATATGTCGGTCTTCCTGAAGAACATCCTGAAAGCTACCATTCGTTCATGGCAAGGAATTTCTTTGACCATGTTGACGTTCCGAAGGAGAATATCAACATTCTTAACGGAAATGCAGAGGATCTTGCTGCCGAGTGCGCCTCTTATGAGGCTAAGATCGTTGCAGCAGGCGGTATCGACCTCTTCATGGGAGGAGTCGGTGAGGACGGTCATCTTGCATTCAACGAGCCGTTTTCTTCACTCGTGTCGCGCACAAGGGTAAAGAGCCTTACATATGATACCATCCTTGTGAACTCGCGTTTCTTTGACGGTGATATCAGCAAGGTCCCTACAACTGCACTTACCGTGGGAGTAGGAACTGTCATGGATGCAAAGGAAGTTCTCGTGCTTGCATTCGGACATAAGAAGGCAAATGCACTCAGAGAGGCTATAGAAGGTGCATATTCGCATAAATGCACTCTTTCTGCCCTTCAGGCACATCCGCATGGAATCATCGTTGCTGACGAACTCGCGGTTGGAGAGCTGAAGGTCAATACATACCGTTACTTCAAGGATATTGAAAAGGATAATCTTTAACACATAATAAATAACACTAACTGACCACATGGAAAGAGACTTCAGAACAGTAGTCCAGAGCTGGCTGGACGGAAATTTTGATGAGGCTACAAAGGCCCAGATCATTGAACTTCAGGAGAACGATCCTGTTGCCCTTGAGGATGCATTCTACAGAAACCTCGAATTCGGTACCGGCGGACTCCGTGGTATCATGGGAGTAGGTACAAACCGTATGAACAAATATACGGTAGGTATGGCAACCCAGGGCCTTGCAAACTACATGAAGGCTAACTGCGAGGGCCCTCTCAGCGTATGCATCTCGTTCGACAGCCGTAACAACAGCCCTGAGTTCGCTCAGATCGCTGCAAACGTGCTTTCAGCAAACGGAATCCACGTCTATATCTTCGACAAGCTTCATCCTATCGCTCTGATGAGCTACTCTGTAAGGACAAAGAAAGCTACTGCCGGTATCATGATCACAGCTTCCCACAACCCTAAGGAGTACAATGGTTACAAGGTGTTCTGGTCAGACGGAGCACAGGTTACCTCTCCTGTTGACAAGGATATCGTTGCCGAGGTCGCAAAGATCACAGACCCTTCAATGGTCAAGTTCGAGCCAGGTGAAGGTGCAGCTCCTATCGAGGTGATGAGCCATGAAATGGATGAGGCATATCTCAATTCAGTGATGACCCTCATGCTTTCTCCAGAGGCACGTGAGGCTCACAAGGACATCAAGATCGTCTATACTCCTATCCACGGATCAGGTGTGGAGATCGTTCCTGAGTTCCTTGCAAAGCTCGGATTCGAGAACATCTATCATGTTCCTGAGCAGGACGTAGTTGACGGAAACTTCCCTACAGTGATGTCTCCGAACCCGGAGGAACCTTCGGCACTTGCAATGGCTGTTGCAGTGGCAGATCGTGAGGGTGCAGACATCGTGATGGCCACAGACCCTGACGCAGACCGTCTCGGTATCGCAGTACGCGACAATGAAGGCAAGATGGTTCTTCTCACAGGTAATCAGACTGGCTCGATCCTTACTTATTACATTCTCCGTCGCTGGTCAGAGCTTGGAAAGCTCGACGGCAAGCAGTACATCGTAAAGACTATCGTTACTACAGAGCTCATGCGTGCAATCGCAGAGAAGTACGGTGTGAAGGTTTACAATGTGCTTACAGGCTTCAAGTGGATTGCTGACATCATCAAAAAGAACGAGGGTGAGACCACATTCGTTTGCGGCGGCGAGGAAAGCTACGGTTTCAACGTAGGTGAGTTCGTACGTGACAAGGATGCTCCTATCTCATGCGCGATGATCGCAGAGTGCGCTGCATGGGCTGCGTCACAGGGCAAGACCCTCTATCAGCTCCTCCAGGACATCTATGCTGAGTTCGGATATTACAAGGAGTCACTCATCTCTGTTACAAAGAAGGGTAAGGCAGGTCTTGAGGAAATCGCTCAGATGATGGTGGACTATCGCAACAATCCTCCTAAGGAGCTTGCAGGATCTCCTGTCGTAAAGGTTATTGACTATACAAAGCCTGAAGAGACTGGTCTTCCTTCATCAAACGTACTCCAGTTCTATAACGAGGCTGGTGATGTAGTCACAGTACGTCCTTCAGGTACAGAGCCTAAGATCAAGTTCTATTTCGGTATCAAGGGTGCTGACGCAGATGCGAAGAACGAGGCACTCAGAGCACAGTTCAACAGATAATAACCACTTAAATTTTAATACTATGGCATACAAAGTAATCGACATTGAAGGCGTAGGCGCAGCTTATGCTGAAAAACTCACTGCAGCAGGTATCACAACAGCTGCTCAGCTTCTTGCTAAATGTGCTGCCCCTGCTGGCCGCAAGGCTCTTGAGGAGGAGACAGGAATCACTGGCAAGCTCATTCTCAAATGGTGCAATCATGCTGACCTTTTCCGCGTAAAGGGTGTAGGTCCTCAGTTCGCAGAACTTCTCGAGGCTGCCGGCGTCGATACAGTAAAGGAACTTGCACACCGCAAGGCAGAGAATCTTGCAGCCAAGATGCTTGAGGTGAATGAAGAGAAGCATCTCGTTCGCCGTGTTCCTGTAGCAAAGGAAATCCAGAAGATGGTTGACTGCGCTAAGGAGCTTCCAGGTGTAATGACTTACTAATAACTTTCAGTTAGATGATATAGCCGCCCTCGACCAAGGGCGGCTTTTTTTTGTCATGGCCTGGACCTTGCAATATCCCAGGGGCACTTTCGTCCTCCGGCAGTGGTCAGGCCAACCAGACGCAGAGGCTCATCATATTACCTTTACTTGCGGTCGCCGGAACTGCCTCAAGCAGCTTCCGGCGATGTCTTATCTCCATTACCGTTGACTATGCCGTTTCTTGTGTCACCACCTGTAAGATAGCTCAGAACTTCGACTGCAAGACTTACAAAAACAATTACTGCGAACCACATATTTACCTCCTTTTTTAAGTTTCTGAGGCAAAGATACAGCCCCATTGTGCCAAAGTATGGTTCAATGGGGCTGTGCTGTGTCTTTTAGTAAATAATCCTGTTTTATTTGCTGATTGTGATCTTTTTCAGAATGTCAGGATTGTTGCCGGCCTGCTTCATGATGTCGATATGGGTGCAGACTTCCTCAGTGAGGAAACGTGAAGTGGAGCCTGTATTGGCAGGATCCCACGTCAGAAGAATTGTATGCGTCTTTAGAGCCTTGAGTTTCCTCGCAAGCATCTCATGGTCAGCATCTCCGCTGATAAGTACCACATAGTCGAATTCCCTGAAGAGAGTCATCTCATATGTGTCGAGGGCGAACCAGGTATCGATTCCTTTCTCAATGATTCCGCCACCATCAAGCGGACGAAGATGCTTGTAATGGAAGATTATGTCGTTCTCAATCAGGGAATCTTCAAATTTGCGTTCCTCAAGCAGGAGGTTTCTGTTCTCGGCATCCGAAGCCTTGAAACGTCCTCTGTAGTAATGAGCTTCAGTGATGTAAAGAAGCTTCCTGTCAATTCCGAACTGTTTTGAAATCATTTCCGGAATATACTGGAACAGGCCCTTCACATTGACCTTGCCCATCTTCTTTCTTGCAAGTCCCTCATCGATCTTTGCGAAATAACCGCCATCGATGAAAACTCCTATCGATAAATTGTCTGTGTGTGCCATGTCTGTCTTATTCTGTAAATGTCATTTCATCAAAAAGGTAGTCTGCTTCGCCGATCTTGTCGATCGTGAAGAGGACGTAACGAACGTCGAGAGCGATGTTGCGGCAGATTTCAGGGTCGAATACGATGTCGCTCATGGTACCTTCCCATACGCGGTCGAAGTTAAGACCGATGAGGTCACCGTCAGCATTGATCACAGGACTTCCCGAGTTTCCTCCTGTGGTATGATTGGTTGCGATGAAGCATACCGGCACTTCACCTGATGCGTCAGCCCAGCGGCCGTAATCCTTGGCTGCATAGATGTCGCGCAGGCGCTGAGGAATGTTGTAATCGAATATCTCCGGATTGTCCTTTTCCATGATACCCTTGATGGTAGATGACGGGGTGTAATATACACCGTCTGCAGGGGAATAGCCCTTGATGTGGCCGTAGGCCACGCGTAGGGTGAGGTTCGCGTCAGGATAGAAATCCTTCATCACGCGCTGTGTCCTGCAATATACCATCTGTCCGCGCATATAATCGCGGTAAGCAAGCTGGAGATCCTGGTTGAGGCGTGTGGTGACAGGCTGAATGTCTGAAGCGTACCATTTGAGGAATTCATTGAAGAATTCCGTTGCAGGGTCAGCCATGACGGCATCCTTGTCTGCAGCATCCAGAGCCTCTGTCCTGACAGGGTCGATGAATATGGAATTCGTGAACATGTCTTCTGCCCATGCCTCTATCGAACCATAGGAAGCCAGCTTCTCCTTGTAATATTCCGGCTTGAAATCGGCTGGGACATTCTTCTCATATTCGTTCATTACGGCAATGAATGACTCCTTGTCTATAGGAAGATACCAGTCCTTATAGAATGAAGCAGCGACTTCTGATGCCCTTTCTTTGTCGAAAGTTACTGTCGAATCAGTCTGCTTGAAAAGTCTTGCCATGCTCATCGCGAAATTCGCAAGTTCTATGGTGCGTACTGTCTCGGAATAATAGTCGGTAGCGAACTGGTATGGCTCAAGTTCGGCATATATGCCGGCGAGCTTTCCGATGATACCGTCAAATTCTCCTCCCTGTGCCCATCTGTCGAATGCCTTCTCGAATTCCTGCTTCGTCCGGACGGTCTTCATCTTCTTTATTCCCTTGACCTCTCCCTGCCATTTCTTCCAGGCGTTGGAGACATTCGCATTCTTTGATGAGTACTGGATACGTACCTTCTGGCTCTGAGCCTGATACTTGTTCATGATATCAAGGCGGAGGGTACGGAGATGGATCTTGTGAGGATCTCCGATCTCCTCGATGTAGCGTACTCCCTCAGAATGGATATATTCCTTAGTGCTGCCTGGGAAGCCGTAAATGAATGTGAAATCACCTTCCTGCACTCCCTTTGTCGATATGCGGAAATACTTCTTCGGCTTATAAGGGACATTGTCCTTTGAATATGGAGCAGGATTGTTGTCCTTGTCTGCATATATGCGGAACATCGAGAAATCACCGGTGTGACGTGGCCACATCCAGTTGTCAGTGTCGCCTCCGAATTTGCCGATCGATGAAGGCGGAGCACCTACGAGACGTACATCGTCATATTGTCTGTAAAGGAAAAGGAAATACTGGTTTCCATAGTAAAGAGCCTCCACTGTAGCCCTGAGTCCTTTTCCCTCTTTGGTAGCCTCTGCGATCAGAGCCTTGCTGTTCGCTTTCACGAGTTCAACCCTATCTTCTTCAGTCATTTCCGGTGTATAACCCTTCAGGATGATGTCTGTCACATCCTCCATCCTTTCCAGGAAGCTTACATTCAGACCCTTGTTAGGAAGTTCCTCTTTACGGCTCATGGCCCAGAAGCCGTCCTTAAGATAGTCATGTTCTACACTGCTGTGCTGCTGGATCTGACTGTAACCGCAATGGTGATTGGTCAGGAGAAGTCCCTCCGGAGAAATGAGCTCTCCTGTACATCCGCGTCCGAACAGCACCACAGCATCCTTGAGAGATGCCTGGTTCACGCTGTAGATGTCTTCTGCGCTGAGCTTGAATCCCTTTTCCTGCATATCAACAATACGCTGCGAAATAAGTGACGGAAGCCACATTCCTTCGTCGGCCTTAGCTGTCATGCATGCCATGGCCAATGCTGTGGCCAGAATGATTCTGAATCTGTTTTTCATACTATATTTCTTTTTCAAACATTTTACGATAGTATTCAGCCTTTTTCTCCAGGACCAGCGGATAGGCACGGGATGAGGAAGGCATTCTCCAGAAGCGGATGGACCTGGTGCTGTTCTGTCCGGAGATAATGATTTCGGTAAAGCCTCCCACAGCCGGCTCCTCGCATCCGAATCTCTCTACGATCACATCCGTAGCCTTCTGGCCGGTCGTCACGATTGCGGCACATTCGGGGATATCTTCCAGAAGTGCGGAAATATCTGTCGCCTTCACTACTTCCAGAAACTTGTCCGAAGCATTGTCTTTCAGCCTCCTGATCTCACAGGCGGTATCATACATGGCTATCCCTTTCTCTGCAGCAAAACCGGCGCATCTTTCCCGGTCAAACCGTTTCGCCTTCGTCCCGTCCGATTCCTCTGCCACAAAATGCTCCTTGTCATCAAAGAAAACCAGTCCCCAGATTCTCCACATGTCGTTTATCCAGTTAGGGTAGAAGAAGTCCATCGACCATCTTTCACGCTTGGGAGGAAAGCTTCCAAGCATAAGTATGCGTGCCCCTTCCGGCAGAAAAGGCTTCAGAGGATGTTTTTCCACGGATTCATTTTGTTTCGCCATAGTTGCAAATATAATAAATTGAGATGAATATTTTATGCAGTCTTGCCGTGATTGCCTATATTTGTTGAAGACAATAAATCAAATCTTGTATATATGAAGAAGCTGATGTTTTTTATTGCGCTGATTCTCTCAGCGAATGTGCTTTCTGCACAGCCTGGCGGTGGTCGTGGATTCTGGGGACCTCAGCCGGAAACTATCCAGGTATGGCCTGATGGAGCTCCTAATGCATTTACGTATGATGCAGCGACTGATCCGCAGGGAGAAAACTACAAGGAGGCTATTCTTGAAATCTATCCAGCCAGGAATCCTAACGGACATTGTGTACTCATATGTCCGGGTGGTGGCTACGCCGTCCTTTCCATGACACATGAAGGCCGTGACATCAGGCAGTGGCTCAATGCGCGTGGCTTTACCTGCTGCCTTCTTCAGTACAGGATGCCGCGAGGCCATCATGATGTTCCTCTCAGTGACGTCCAGCAGGCTATGCGAATAATGCGCGGACGTACCGATCTCGGTGTCACCCATATCGGGGTGATGGGCTTTTCTGCAGGCGGCCATCTTGCATCAACAGCTTCTACTCATTATGTTGATGCAGCTACAAGACCTGACTTCCAGATACTTGTATATCCTGTGATCACATTCGAAAAACCATATACCCACGACGGTTCGGTATTCGGCCTTCTTGGTGAGAATCCATCTCAGGAGATGCTTGATCTTTATTCAAACCAGAAACATGTGACTCCGGACACGCCGCCGGCATTCATCCTTGCCGCTTCGGATGACTGGCTTGTTCCGGTAAAGAACAGTCTCATGTATTATGAGGCTCTTGTGGAGAACAAGGTGAGTGCGACTATGCATATCTATCCTACAGGAGGTCATGGCTTCGGCTGGGGAGACAACTACATCTACAAGCAGGAATGGAGCTCGGAGCTTGAGCGTTGGTTCAACACCGTAGTATTGAAATAAGCGAACGGATCCAAAGGGAAGCCGCCCGGCGAAATCACTTCGTCGGGCGGCCATTTGTTTAAGTTCAATATATTATGTCTAACATCTATAAGTCATATCAGTTAGACGCATATTCCGTGCCAAATGCTACATTCGTTAAAGTAAAAAAGTGTTTATTTTGTGAATTGTACCGGTATGACCATCTTGCTGTCTTCCGGTTTGCCGTTTTCTATGGCCGGCTCCCATTCCGGTGATGATAAGATTACCTTGACAGCTTCTTCATCAAGTATCGGCTCAAGACCTCTGATAACCTTTGCATCCTTGACTTTTCCCTTTTTTGTGACGGTAAACGAAACAGTTACCATACCTTCTTTCGTGGCTCCTTCCGGATATGTTACATTCGCCTGAACCCATTTTGAAAAATCCACACCTGTGCCACCGTTGAATGTTGGAAGGGCTTTCTTCGGTGCATCTTCTTCCTTGGTGACGATCTGCATCGTTCCGTCAGGTTCTATGTATCCTCCGACATCGTCAGGAAGTGCTGCAAGCTCCTCACTTGTCGCTTTCTTACCATCTATAAAGATGTCCGGAACCTGTTCTTCTGACTTTGTTGTAATTATGATTGCTCCGTCCTTGCCTTCGACATTTTCGCCATAGATAGCTCTGGCTTCCTCGTCCTTCAGGACAGTTATCGATTCGATGTCCGACTGATCCATATGACTAAGGTCGAAGCCGGCTGGCATCATCTTGCCGTCGATGACGAACAATATCTTTGACGGATCGACCTTGACTTCATTGCCATCGGCATCGCGTTTCGCAACTTTTATCGGATCGCTTTCCTGTTCCTGTCTTATTTCCACTTTTCCGGTTACATATAAGCCTGAAGTAGTGATGGTAGCCTTGACTCTGTTATTGCCTTCAAGATACGACACGATTATTACAGCTTCAGGATCCTCTTCGGCGGCCTTCATCTGCATTTCCTTCGTGACGATAGCTCCATTGTGCATATAGATGTCTTTATTAAGGTCCAGTCCGGTGTAATGAGCCTGACGTTCCTTGCCGTCAGTGTCGAAATAGATGAGCGTGAGCGTGTTGTTTTCCTTGTCAACAATGCATTTTCCCTCATAAAGATTCTTTTGTGTGAAGGCGCTTTTAGGCTTGGAGATGGTCGTTACAGCAGAAGAATCTGTCTCTTTGTGTTCGATCTTGTACCAATTTTCACTATCTTTGCTGTCCAGAGTGTCAGCCACAGCTTCAGGCTCCTGGCCTTCGTAGCGGTAGTCAACCTTTGTCTCGGCAGTTGCAGCCAGAGAAAGGCCTATCAAAGGGATGACGTAGAGAGCCTTCCAGGCACTCATACGAGAAGATTTTTTGTTTAACATCATGGTAATACGTTGTTTAAGTGTACTGTGATTAAAGCTGTTAGCAACTGAGTAGCCGCTCTTGCTGACAGCTTTCCTTATTAATAAATATTGATATTCCTTTATATCAGCTCCGCTTCGCAGTACAGCATCGTCCGCTTCAAATTCGTGAAGGGCGCGAAGGTCGGACTTAAGCATCCATATTGCCGGATTGAACCACTGAAGGGCAGTGATCATGTCCACGAAAAACAGATCCCTTGAGTGCCTGAGGGCGATATGAGCCTTTTCATGGGTTAGTATTTCGGTATGATTGTTCTCATAATCTTCACGCGAAAGCACGATAAAGTTCATCCAGCTGAACGGAGCCGTGTCAGTATCTGTGATTACCAGAGTCTCTCCACTCTCAAGACGATGATGTTCACCTGATCCGATTATTGCCTTTACCTTGAATACAGATACAGCGGTCATTATCAGCACTGCGGCAGCTCCTGCAGCGTACAAAACGCATAATGCCATTGGCCACCATGGCTCGTGCGGTGTTTCGACGATGGCTTGGCCAATGATGCCGGATGTGCCGGTAGCAGAAGAATCAGCAGCGGCATAGGGGAGAGTCACTACCTTTCTGACAGTGATGACACAGAGCGGCAGGATGAATGACAATGCCGCAGTTCCAAGCAGTACCATGCGGTTTAAACGGTGGAAGGTCTCCTTGCTGAGCAGCAGACGGTAGAACATGTAAAACACCGCCAGAACTATTGCAGTCTTTCCAAGATATGTTAATATTTCGGTCATATTTGTTGTCGTTTGTATCATTTGCCGCCTTTCTCGATCTGTTCGATCAGTTCCTTCAGCTCATCGACAGTGATTTTCTCTTCTTTGACCAGAGATGATACAGCACTGAGGTATGAATTGTTGAAATAGCTCTTGACGATACCTTTGAAAGAAGATCCTGCATAATCCTCACGTGTCACGATAGGGTAGTACTGGTATGTATTGCCATATGCCTTGTGCCCTACATATCCGTTGGCCTCAAGGGTACGTACCATCGTTGATAATGTGTTGAAATGCGGCTTCGGATCGTCGTAAAACTCGAGAAGTTCCCTAACGAACATCGCTCCCTTGTCCCAGAAGAGGTTCATGATCTCTTCCTCTTTTCTTGTCAGTTTCTTCATATGATTACTACTTTACATCGCAAAGATAACTAAAAAATCCTTGCGTGCAACTATTTTACATAGTTTAATAACTAAAAATGTTAGTTTTGTCTGTTTATCTGAAGAAAAGAGTAAATACAGTGGCTTTCTCGTCGCTTCCTGAAAGGGTCAGGGTGCCATTATGCAGACGCATTATCTGACGTGAGAGGCTCAGACCTATACCTGTACCTTCCTGCTTCGTGGTATAGAAAGGAACGAATATCTCTTCCCGGCTTTCCTTGCTTATCTGACGTCCGTTGTTCGAGACATGTATGAACACGCTGTCAGACAAATCTATTTCAGCCGTTATCTCGATCTTGTGTGCCCCGGCCTGGCATGCATTCTTTACAAGGTTGATGATGATCTGCGATATCTGGCTTTCATCTGCATACAGAAGAATGTCATTCGATTTTTCTGTATATGTACATACTGCCCCGGCTTCACTTGTCTGCTGGCTTGTGAGCTGGAGCACACGGTCAATCATTTCTCTTACATAGAATGCTTTCTTGACAGGAGCTGCCACACGGGTGAGATTACGGTAAGATTCCACGAACTTTATCAGTCCGCGTGATGACTGTGATATGGTCTCGAGACCTGCCAGAACATCGGAATCCGCATCCTTGTCAGACATATACCTGGAGAGAGTCTCGCTGAGGGATGCGATAGGAGTGACGGTGTTCATGATTTCATGAGTCAATACTCTGATGAGCTTGCTCCATGATTCCTGCTCGTTGGCGGCCATTTCATCGCTGATGTCGTTGAAGGCTATGACTTTTACACGCTTTCCTCCGATAGTGGCCTCCGAAGCGGTCAGGGAAATGGTCTTCTTGCCGCTTTCGTTATAATAGCTGGCTCTTTCCTCGTCGCTGCCGGTGACTTTGGCGAAAGCTTCATATAACGATTCGCTTGCTGTTCTCAATTGCCTTATATGGCTGAATGTGGCTATGCCAAGAAGATGGAGCGCGGTATTGTTATAGTAATTGACGCGCCCGTCAGGTTCGGTGACGACGATTCCCGTCCGGACATGGTCAAGCATAAGCCCATAATACTGCTCCTGTTCCATGATTTCGCGCCTTTCTTTGTCAAATATGTTTCGCAGGCGGTTGAGGGTCTTGTTGAATCTGCGGCCGAAAAAGCGTCTTTCGTCAAATCTGAAGTTCAGTTCCTTATCTTCCAGAGCATCAAGCATGTAGGATACCTTGTTGCGGGCTTTCTCGGTTGAGATCATTGCTGTGACCACAGCAGCCACAGTGACTGCCGCTATTATTAGCAATATGATCTGAAAAACCGTCATCTTGTCATCCCGAGCCAGTCGAGGGAACTAAATATTATATTTCTTCAACTTCGCATAAAGCGTCGGACGACTGATGTCCAATGACTTCGCTACCAGCGAAAGATTGCCTCCGAAACGGGTCATCGCTGCCCTGATCGTCCTTTCTTCTGCCATCTCCAAAGTCTCCTCTTCTGGTCCGGCCTGAACTTCCTGCTGATGACCGGATGGGGCCAGCTGGAGATCTGCAGCACTAAGCTTTTCACCCTCGGAAAGAATGACAGCCTTTTCTATGCAGTTCTGAAGTTCGCGTATGTTTCCGCTCCATCTATGTCCTTTCAGCTTTGCTTCAGCTTCTTCCGAAAGGCCGTTCACTTCACGACGGTATCGTCCGGCATATTTCGCTATGAACATTTTCGCAAGCGGAGCAATCTCGTCCTGTCTTTCCCGAAGGGCAGGGAGGTGCAGATGCATTGTGTTTATCCTGTAATAAAGGTCTTCACGGAATTCTCCGTCGCGGACCATCTTCTCGAGGTCCCTGTTGGTTGCACAGATCAGGCGTATGTCGATCGGAATGGCTTTTGTGTCACCGACGCGGGTGATTGTTCTGTTCTGGAGCGCTCTTAGCAGCTTTGCCTGAAGATGCAGAGGGATATTGCCGATCTCGTCAAGAAACAATGTTCCTCCGTCAGCCTGCTCGAACTTTCCCATATGATCGGCGTGTGCATCTGTAAACGCACCCTTCACATGGCCGAACAGCTCGCTTTCGAAAAGGGTTTCGGTCAACGCACCGGCATCAACGCTGACAAGGGGCTTCAATGACCTTTCGGACATCCTGTGGATCTCTCCGGCCAGAACATCCTTACCGGTACCGTTCTCTCCTGTAATGAGCACTGTAGCATCTGTAGGGGCGATTTTCTCGACGGTCCTGCGAATGGCACTCATCTCGGGACCTTTACCCCAGAGCATCTTCAATGAAGAGGCAGGAGGATTGTTGTCCGATGTTCCGGTTTCGTTGGCCCTATGATCGTATGCGGCCTTGAGCGTTGCGACAAGCTTGTCATTTTCCCAAGGCTTCACGATGAAGTCGAATGCGCCTCTCTTCATTCCTTCCACAGCAAGCTGGATGTCCGCATATGCCGTAAACAGCACGACCTCCACATCCGGGCAGCGCTTCTTAAGTTCCGAAAGCCAGTAGAGTCCCTCGTTTCCTGTGTTTATGTCGGTATGGAAATTCATATCCAGCAGCACTACATCCGGACGGAAATCCGCAAGCCTGCTGATCAGTTCGTTGGGGGATGGAATAAGCTCGACTTGAGCGAAATGCATTGGCAGGAGCAGCTTCAGTGCCGCCCTGATTCCGCTGTTGTCGTCAACGACCAGTATCTTTCCTTTGTTCTTTGCCATAATCCTATGATTGCATTCGCAAATTTAACAAATTTCTGTATTTATTTCCTTGTTTGGGCTTATTCCTTCTTCAGAGCTTCTGCCGGGTTGGTACGCATGAGGCGTATTGCCTGCAAAGAGACGGAAGCAAGGGTCACCAGCAGGATGATGATCAGTGTGCTTACATAAATGAGAGGGGAGTTTGCGATGCGTACGGGATATCCTTCAAGCCAGCGTCCTATATAGATGACGGCTGCAGGAATCGCTACGGCTGCTCCTGCCAGTACAGGTATAGTGAATCCCAGGACTGTATTCCAGAATACATCATTACGGGAAATTCCGAATACCTTGCGGACTGCAGTATCATGCCTGTTCAACTGGGCGAAGTGACTGCTCAGGGCAATAATGGCCATTGCAGTCATGAGCATGCACAGCAGAGCGAATATACCTATCAGAGTTATACTGTTCTTTTCCTTGTGATAGCTTTCTTCCACAAGTTCGTCCAAAGTCTTTATTTCAGGTTTGAAATATACATTGTATCCATCGAAGTGTTCCCTGACGTCAATATTGTTCAGATGTTCCTTGATTATTCGTTCAGCTTCCCGGACATCACCTTCCACTTCGACAATATAGTTTGGCAGTCTCTTGTTCTCCTGAACGATAATTGCTGTAATCCCTTCGGTAGTTCCGCTATGATTTCCAAAACGCATTTCACTTACGACTCCGTCACAGACGTCCTTGATCCTGTCTTCCGACAGATCTTTGGCAGAACAGAGATTCCTCATCCACTGTGCGCTGCTTTCTGTCACATATGTGTCTGAAACCCCTCTTTCACCTTTGAACATTTCGATTATTTCGATCCCGAGAATCGATAAGGTCGTACTGTCGCACATTGTCACGTTGAATGTAAGCCTTTCGTCAGCCAGCTCCTGAGAGGTCTTCATTATTGCTCCGTCTATTGGAACCAACGCAGTTTTTCCCACCCTTCTGACGCACGGAATCTCTTCAAGTCCTGCTGGTAACCGCGTAGGTATTCCCTTGATGCTCAGGATGTTCCCCGTGCGGTATCCCAGAGGAGTCTCAAGCATCTTTCTTGTCTGCAGCCAACAGGCCATTGCGGTGGAGAGACAGACTATGCTTATTGCCGCCTGGATGAATATGAAAGCTTTTCCCAATATCTGCTTGTCCTTGTACCTTTCCTCTCCTTTTATGATGTTTATCGGCTTCCCTTGCGATGAAATGAATGCCGGAGCCAGACCGGTGACAGTCGAAAGCACAATGATGAGGATCACGCTCCATATGATCTCAGCCGGATTTGAAAATATTGAGATTTCTGTCTCCAATATGGCTGAAGCCTTCTCCTGAATAATATATGCAGTCGTTATGCCGAGGGCGAATGCTGCAGCTGTGAGACAGAATGATTCGAAGAAACTGCGGATGGTCAATGAACCTCTTGTGGTTCCCATAATTCTTCTTGTGGCCATTTCCTTGCTTCTGAACCGCGAGAAGGCTATTGTCAGGGAAATATGATTCAATACGGCAAATCCCAGGAGTATGACGCACACGATGAAAAACATCTTCATCATATTTCTGTCAGTCAGATTGATGAAAGGGGCCGTTTCGATTTTTGCGACGTTGATGTCCATATTGCTGAACGAGGTCAGCATCAATGGTTCAGGCAGCCCGGCCTCATACAGGACCATACCATTGTCCGCAGCCTCTTTGTACAGTCTCTCGCATAGTTCCTCACGGTCTGTACCTCTGGCAAGTCTCAAAAGATTGGCAGCTCCCATATCGACTCCAGGAACATCTTTATATGGCCAGCAGTCAATGTTCATGATGATGTCGGAATTCATCACGATGCTCTTTTCCGGATTTCTATATACTCCGGTTATAGTCAATGTGTTCCAGAACGGTTCTTCATCATCGTCATTGTCCGCAAATGTCAGTGTCTGTCCGACAGCGTGTTCACGAGGATATAAGTTACGGGCGAATCTTTCTGATATGACCACTGATTTTTGGTCTGTCCAGAGCTTCGACGCATCTCCGGCTACCAGCTCATATCCCATGAATTCAAAGAAGTTGCCGCTTACATACATAGGCTTCACAGAATAGCTCAGGTCGTTCTCCTTTATGTGAAGAGGGGTTTCGATAACCGAGAACTGGCAGAAGTCCGTGACTTCAGGCATAGCCCTGAAAATCTTGTCGAATTTCTGTGATGATGAAGCGATACCCTTGTTGTGACATACCCACAGCCTGCCCTTGCCCTTCACTTCCCGGTCAGTACCTGTCTCTTCAATGATATATGAACTCAGAATGAGGACGAACGCCAGTGCGACGCTCAGACCGATGACCTCGATTGCGGTATATAGCTTGTTTCTTCCAAGGAATCTCAGGTAGCTTTTCATATCAGTTTTATTTCAGAACACGATTGTGGCTTCCATTCTTGTGCCATAATATATAAAATACTGGCACTGAGGTAGATATGGGTAATGCCTCAGTGCCAATATGTAAAGTTTCTTTACAATCTGTGTAAAGATTTTTAATACTTATTCCGCCTTGACTTTCGCGCCTATGAAGAAGATGGCATTGGAACTCTTTTCCTGGATCAAATATACGAAAGGACGGTCTGCATGGAAAGTCTTGGGCTTGTTTTCCGGCATGAATCCGGTGGCCATCACGCCTCCCATTGTAACTCCAGCAGCCTCTGTTCCTTCTTCATTGACAATTATCCTGCTTTTCTGTTTCAGGATGCCAAGAAAGATTTCGGATTCGTTTTCGAACATATCACCGAACTCGGCCAAGCCGGGGATGAAGGCTCTTTTCATGCCGAGGCTCTTCATTATATTGTTCAGATTGATATCGGATGCTGTTTCAAAACGCGGCAGCTTCAGATTTACTATGCAAGATCTCATCCTGTTCTTCTCGCTTTCCCATGTCGCTCCGTCCAGCTCATCAATGAGGACATCCAGGCTGATTCCTTCATGAGGAAGAAGCACATACATGCTGTAAGAACCGTTTCCGTATGGAAGCCTTACCGTGGACCATGTGTCATTTGAAGAATAATCCAGCCATTCCTCCATCTGCATCATCCATGTCTTTGAATTACTCCCGTCGAAGTTCGTGAAAGTTGACTTCTGTGTGTTATCCTTCTCAAATCTGTTTACCCATGCTCCCTTGAAATAGATGGAATTCAGAGCAAAAAGGAGTGCGTCTTCAGGAATTTCATCTATGATCTTCGGAATGAGGCCTTTCGTCTGCTCATTGCACCAATCGTTGATCGCATCCACGGCCTTGTCGTCAAACTTCATGCTCCTGACATAAGCATCATAATAGTTCTCAAGAGCGTCGCTGAATCCTTTCTTGAGATTGTATCCTTCCTTCACGACCACAGCATTTGCAATCTTCACATCGACGAGGTCGTCAACTTCAGTGCATCCACGCAGGATGTTTCTGCTGTATTCGTTCAAATCTTCGACAGTACATCCTTCAAATCCCAGAACATCAAGGATTTCCTCGCTGGTCTGGCAGGTCGCACCGTTGTCGAGAGCGCCGAGCACGAAACTGATGCTGAGAGGGGAAACCATGAAGTCCTTTCCGGCAAACTCCTTGTTTTCAGAAACGGCCTCAAGCAGATCGAAGGCAAATACATTTCCTTCCTCTACCATTTCGGACTGTGCCTTGGTAAGTTCATATGAAATGCCTGGTTCCGGATTCTTTACGGGGTCAGCCTTGTCACATGATGCCAGGCAGAGGAGGACAATCATCATTGCATTGATTAAGTTCATTTGTTTCATAGTAAATCTTTTTAACCTGTTTCTGCATAATAGATACAATCATTATAAAAAGACTGCGTGATAATTACGGAATTACCATGAAAATCTTATTCCTGCCGGCAGATTGAAGTTCAAAGGTCTCTCGGTCCTGATGGTCTGTACGTGACTTCCGTTGTCGAAATATCTGTATAGTTCCGGTTCAATATATATTCCGACATGTGGCGTGATGTTGTACTGAAGTCCCACGCTTATGCCGGCAGACCATTGGCACGACAGGTCCAGACGCTCGCTGCCGAGATGCCCGCCGAGCGGAATCTCGAATGACACGCCACCTGACGTATAAGCATTGAAGCTGGCTGCCTTCCAGAATGTCCACGATGCCTTTAACGGAATGCCGAGATAATGTATTTCCTGGTCATATGTCCTGATGCCCTGCGTTACATCGGAATGCAGATATGTATATCTGAGTCCGCTGCTGAGCATCCATCTGTCAGTAATCATCCATGTGGCATTTGCGGTAAAGGATACAGGCATGGAATGTCTGTATTTTCTGATCAAGGTGCTGTGTCCGTTGCCCGATTCTTCCGAAGCGGCTATTGCCTTGCTCTGCCTGAGCGAATCGACGGAAGAGGTTATATCTCCGCCTGTTCCAGGAGGTCTGAATCCAGATTCATAGCCTGGCGTACCCGAACCGGGAACTTGTACCATCTGCATTCCGTTCATGGAGTTGCCAACGGTGCCGCTGAAACTGAATCTGAAGGTCTTGCCGGCCTTCCTTCTGATATCTTCCGGCTCGAATATATCGTCATAACCTAATGTTTCAGTCACGTTTCCTGGTTCTGTTCCAGAAATCGCGACATTATCGGATCCTGACATGTCCGGCTCTTCCAGATTATTGCCATTTTCCTGAATGTCGATGTCTTCGTTGCTATGCTCCGTTATTACCATGCTGTTTCTCCGCGCAAGTGGCTTGATGGCTTTGGCAGGGGAGAGCTCGGCAATCATCACTTCCGGATTCTCAGTATCAGTGATCCGATTCACCTGATTATCTGCTGTCATTGTCTCAGTCTTTTCCGGTCTTGCCATGAAAAGAACGGCGAATATGCATAGGCAGAATGTAAGGATGATGCCCCAGTTCCTGGATATGACGCTGCGGAGCAATTGCTTTGCCCTTGCAAGGTTTGACGACGACGAATGCGGGGCTATGCCGAGAATTGCGCCTATTTCTTTGTGCGACAGTCCTTCCAGTACGGAAAGCCTGAAGACGTTTCCATACTGTTCCGGAAGATCGTCTATCACCTTCAGTAATTCATCGAGCGGGATTTCCGTAATATTGACTACATTATCTTCGAATGGCGGTTCGGGGATATTGTCGATGCTGGTCCCGGGCATTTTCTGTACCTGCCTCAAATGCTTCAGTGCTATGTTCCTGACTATCGAGCACATCCACGGTTCAAGCCTGGCCGGGTCGCGGAGGTTTCCGAGGCTGGAAAATATCACTATGAACGAATCATGCAGAAGATCTTCGGCAATTGCATGATCATGGACATAATGAAGACATACTCCATAAAGTTTTCCGGAGTATGTCTCATAGATATCTGTGAATACCTGTCTTTCTATGTCGCTTATAGGTGCCATTCAAAGTAATGTACCAAAAATACGAAAAGACTGCGTATCACATGAAATTATTTTACAATTATTTACATCCTCTCTTTCTGGGCATTACCTGCGCCTGTGCCCTTGTATTTGCTCTGGGTGGTGTTGAAGTTGTATCTGAGGGTCATTCCGAATGTACGCATTGACACTTTGCTCCATTGTTTCAGCCTGTATTGGTCGCTGTACATCATTACCAATCCTGCCTCGTCATCAAATATGTTGTTCGCATGAAGCTCTACACTGAGGGCATCCTTGAGGAATGTCTTCCTGAGGCTGATATTCGCCTGATTGGTCGCTTTCAGCATATGATATACGCGGCTGTCGCCCTTGCCCTGGTACGTATAGTCAAGGTTGAGCATGAATCCCTTCGGAAGCCGGAATGTATTGCCGAATGAGACTACAGGAATCGGCTGGTTCAGTTTCACATCCTCTCCGAGTGAATTCATGGTAAGCCACTGCTTGACGACGGCGAGTGTTATCCTCGGATACCATATCCCAATAGTCGGAGATGCTGATATCATAGCCTGCATGGTCGGGATGTTCCTGTCGAAATTGTCGTAATATATGAGGATCGCATTGTCATTGCCGTTCTGTACGGTGCCGCGGTGGAGAATTGCATTCTTCACGACCTGATAACTTACTCCGGCCTGCATGAATTTCCATACAGCCGCCAACGATACGTCATGGTTCATTTCCGGCCTCAGCATAGGATTGCCCTGCTGCATGCTGTAGCGGTCGATATATATCAGGGAATTGCTCAGGTAGCTGTAATGCGGCCTTGTCGTCTTTGCAGAGTAGTTCAGCAGGAACTGGAACTGACCGGCGACAGCAGCGAATGACGCGTTAGGATAGATATTGTCATAAGTCCTGCTCTGATCTTCCTTAAGGATGTCATTCTCGTAATAGTTGAATCCTATATGCTCGTATCTTATTCCTGCCGAAAGGCTTCCGAACTTAAGCGGATAGCTGTACTCGGCATATGCGCTTGTTTCCGACTCCCTGATGGTCGTATATGCGCTTGGAACATATCCCTCGTCGTTGACGTATTCGTCGTATCTCCTGGTGTGGGAGTATTCGCTTCCGGCAGTAAGGATTCCTTTGAACAGAGGGTAGGTGAGAGTCAGTTTGCCTGCATATAGCCTGTTATGTGAATTGCTTTCCGTGTGCAGCGTGCGGAAGTCCTGGTATTCGCTCATCTCGTCATATCTCTTCAGCTCGTTGCTCCTGCTGTCGTGGAAGTCCGCGTTGAAGTCTATGTTCAGCTTTCCGGCTGTTCCGTTGTAGTACATGTTGACTTCATGAGTCGGAGCAAAGTCGGAATGACCGTTTGAGAGTGTATGCGTCCTGTCGTCGAGAACACCGTCCATTGTTGCGCTTACCTTGCTGTCCTGAGTCGATGATGCCCCGAGACTCATGCTCGGTCTGTATCTGATTCCGGCAGAATGGTTGTCTGCAATCTGCCAGTTCAGACCTAATGTCGGGATCAGGTTCTCGACTTTTCCTGTAAAGACCGCCTTCTGCTCTGTCTCCAGCACCTGACGGGTCTTGAGTGTCTGATACAGGTCGGTATTCTGGAAATAATCGCCTCCTGCATACACCAGTGACCCGAATATATCCAGACCGTTGTGTCTGTAATTCATGTTTATGGTCTCGTTCAGGTTGGTGTATTCGGATTGCATCCAGCTTGACCTGATGTCGAAACCTAAGCCGTCTCCGACTCTTTTGACGGTCTGGATCCTGATCACGGCCTTTACGGTCGCGTCATATCTCGCACCAGGGTTATGGACAACATCGACGGATTTGATTTCCCTGGAATTCAGCTGTTCCAGCTCGGAGTTGTCCCTGACCAGACGGCCGTTGATGTAGATTATCGGAGCTCCTTTTCCTATGACCTCATATCCTCCGTCCTTTGATATGACTCCCGGAAGTTTCTTGAGGACGTCATTTGCCGATCCCGCTTCTGCCAGAACGCTGTTCTCGACAGGAGTGACGAAGGCATCTCCTTTGATCACGGTCTTTGGCAGATAACCTTTCACTACAGCCTTGCCAAGCATTTCCGGATCGGGGATCATGCGGATTGTACCCAGGTCAGTCCCTTGCGCCGGACCATAGTAAGTCTCATATCCGATGAATGAAATCTGTATTGCCTCAGCCTCAGGAGATGAATTGAGGACGAACAGGCCGAGAGTGTCTGTCATCGTGCCTTCCAGATATGTTGAATCGGCACTCTGGAGCATTACATTGGCATAGGCCAGAGGCTCGTTGTTCTCGTCTGTGACCTTTCCCTTTATGGTCTGGGCGGATAAGTTCATTGAAAGTGCCGTCAACAGAAGGGGAGTGACGGCACGGAGAATAATAAGGTGTGTTCGTGTCATATAAATCCGTTTTTATATATTAGACAATAAAACTGCTGAAAAACTACAGCTAAATTATTGTCGGCAGAGCATCGGCGATCGTCTTTACCACCCATCCAGCTATGACAAAGATGCTTATGATCCATGCGATGAAGATGACCAGTCCCGGACGCCATGATGGGGATCTGAGGTCGAAAAGGAGCATGATGCCTCCGTATATCATGCCTACGCACATGATGCCCAGCATGACCATGACCAGACCCCAGAAGTTCATGTTGCAGATGATGCCGGATATCATCATTTCTCCTATGTCATCTCCACCCCAATATATATGGCTTCCCATTGCGTTTTCGATGATTTCAGGGATTGCCGGGATAAATATGCATCCCAAAAGTCCACCGAGTCCCATGATGAGAAGAATGATTCCGATGAAAATGCCTCCGGCGCGTTTCGCCGTCTGTCCGGCAGGGGATTCGCCGACTTCCTTGACCTCTTTTTCAAAATCGAAATCCTTCTCCTTGTAGTTCCTCAGGTTCATAGGCTTGCCCTTCATCTCCCTTTTCTGCTCAGCAGTCCTTGCCGCAGGCATGGCTATCCATAGGCAGATGTATGCTAATGCGGAAAACAGAATGTACGGGCCGTCATCAAAGCCTATGAATCCTATAAAGAAGAGAATGAGGAAAAAAATCCTGAAAATGACCTTGTCAAGTCCGAAATATATGCCTAAGCCTGAGCATACACCTCCGAGTATACGCTCGTCTATATTACGCCACAGACGCTTGTTCTTCCACGACTTTTTCTCTGTCTTCTTATCTTGTCGAGGATCTGATGTTTCCTGCCGCTCTGTGTTCAATGACTGTTCCGTATCGTTCTGTGCAAACTGTTTCGGATTGCCGATACGTTTCTTTATGTCCCTTACCATAGTAATATCCACGACCATTCCGCTGACGCACTTCTCCCTAAGCAGTTCGGCTATTCGCTCCTCTATGTCTGCTGTTATCTCTTCCGCGCTCGGGTCTGCGCTGAAGCAGTTTCTGATCTCGTCCAGATATGCCCCCAGTTCTTCATATGCATCTGTTTCAACAGTGAATGCATATCCTGCGAGGCTTATGTTTTCAGTTGTCTTCATTTCTGTAAATGGTTATGCCTTAGATCCTTTTCGTATGCTGTCAATGCCTTTTGCAAGTTCGTCCCATGCTGCATCAAGACCTGCGAGCTGCTCCCGTCCCAGATCCGTGATCATATAGTATTTCCTTGGCGGTCCCTGCGTCGATTCCTCCCATCTGTAGTTCAGCAGGCCAAGCTTCTTGAGACGGATGAGCAGGGGATATGTAGTGCCTTCCGCCACGATTATGTTGACCTCCTTTAGCTTCTGGATGATCGACGAGGCATATTCGTCGCCCGCAGCCAGAATCAGAAGGATGCTGTATTCGAGCACCCCTCGTCTCATCTGGGTCTTGTTGTTCTCGATTATGCCTGTATTGATGTCCATGATTAAATACCTTCAGTGAATCTTCTTATGTTCTCCGCTGTTGCAGGGATGCCTCTGAGTTCGCATTTCTCTGCTGCAGTCCTGGCTTCAGGTGCGGCGATCCAGATCACGAGATAGATCCAGAATCCGGCTGATCCGCAGATGAATGCCACAAGGAAGATGACCCTTATCAGTGTTACATCAACTCCGAGGAAAAGGGCTATTCCGGAACAAACACCGGCAATCCTTTTTCCGTCAGGGTCTCGGAAAAGCTTTCTTACCGGCTTTTCTCCGTCTGTTCCGCTGTAATGATACTCATTTTTCGGAGGTTCCTGTCGGCCTGTCTGGTCGTCTGCTTCCCTGTATCCTTCAGGATAACCGAGTCTTCCGATAACATCCTGGGTCATAGCAAGGTCAACGACCTGCCTTCCGCCAAGCTTGCCTTTCAACATGTCGGCAATCCTGATTTCCAGTTCATCGATTACCTGTGTGCTGGAACTTGTGCTGTCAAGAGCGGCTTTGAAGCGCTCGAGATAATCATTAAGAGTGTTGTACGCATCCTCATCTATTGTGAAGCTGCATCCTCCGATTGCTACGTTGATTGTCTTTTTCATATTTTCTAACCTTATATCATTAATTATCATTATTTAACTTATCTCTATTTCCGGTGGCGTGCATGCATATGAAAATATGTTCACGTTACCCCATCCCTAAATCCCTTCCCTCGGGGAAGGGACTTGCCATCGCTTCGCTCGAATGTTTCTAACCTTATAACATTAATTATCATTATTTAACTTATCTCTTTTTTCGAGGGTGTGCAGAAATCATGCTTTATTGTAGTGCAAAGATATATAAATTTTTGAATACCTTGCAACACAAGGTACTGAAAATTTCAAAAAACTTAAAGAAAAATGTTATAAATTAATTTTTATGCAACTAAAAAAGATTGCATTCTTTTAAAAAAGAGAAAAGATTTCACATCGTTCATCCGTTTTCGTCACATTTATTTCACGGCGTCTTCACCCGTCTCTAACTTCATTGTAAAAAATGAAGAATTATCGTCTGGCAGTGGATGAAAACGGTTCTCCGTTCGTTCTGAACAGCAAAGGCTCGATCGATTTCGGCTACATCACTGAGGAAATGAATCTCCCTCCCGCACCGATCAGGATTGCTGAAGGAATAAGTGGACCGCGTGGATATGGCTTGAAACATATGATCGAAGGCCATGAAAAAGAGATTCTAAACAGTGGATTTTCATCCGTACATGATTTTGTAGAGAATGTAGCCAACAGTTTCACAGAAATAAAAGAAGGTAAGAATGGCTCATATTTATTGGAGAAAGGTGATTCTTACCATAATACACTTTTTGTCGCCTTATCAAAAGAACGGGACTATTGGAAAGTGATCAGCGGTGGCGTTTTCCGTATAAGATACTCAAAAAATAAAAAGACAATCCATTCTGCTTCCGAAAGGCAGATATCTCCACCTGCAGGAGATGATGCTTCGCCATCTGAAGAATAGAAGATGCAGGCCCTTCAGATGCTACCGGCAAATGCTCTGGATTATCTTTCTGTCTGCAAATATATCAAAAATCATTCAAAATCAACAGCTTCTATGAAAAATTATCGTCTGGCAGTGGATGAGAACGGCTCTCCGTTCGTTCTGAACAGCAAAGGCTCGATCGATTTCGGCTACATCACTGAGGAAATGAATCTCCCTCCCGCACCGATCAGGATTGCTGAAGGAAATGACAGGTATGGTCTGATGCATATAAGTATCCGTCATTCAGATCAGCTTAGAGAAAATGGATTCGGTTCTGCTTTGGAATTTGTTGAATTTGTCGCATCACACTTTGATAAAATCAAGCAAGGTGTTGATGACACATATCTGATAGAAGTCGAAACAGTGCATAACGATACCTTGTTTATAAAATTGTGTTCTGAACTGGGGTATTGGAAAGTGATCAGTGGTGGAGTGTTCAATCTGCGCTATTCAAAAAAGAAAAAGGAAATCTACTCCGGCTCTGACAACCGGCCACCGCAGCCTGCCCCTGACGGTGAAGGTTTGGGCCTCTCGAAGATGTAAGGCAGGATAATCCAGAGAGGCGAGCAGTATAACTCCTTTGTAGAAATCCTTTTCTGTCTGCAAATATATCAAAAATCATTCAAAATCAATAGCTTCTATGAAAAATTATCGTCTGGCAGTGGATGAGAACGGCTCTCCGTTCGTTCTGAACAGCAAGGGCTCAATCGATTTCGGCTACATCACTGAGGAAATGAATCTCCCTCCCGCACCGATCAGGATTGCTGAAGGAAATGACAGTTATGGCTTATTCCATATGATCAAGAACCATTCGGATCAATTGATGGAATGGGGTTTTGAGAATGTGGCTTCTTTCGTGGAATTTGTATCAGTGAACTTTACAACCATAAAAGAAGGCCATGGTGGCTCTTATCTCCTGGAGGTCAATACCAACCTCAACCATACTTTATTCATTTCATTGTCAAGAGGAGGGGATTACTGGAAGGTGATCAGTGGAGGAGTCTTCCGTATTACATATTCCCGTAAAAAGATAAAGGTCTATTCCGTACCCGCAATCCGGATGCCTGAACCTGTCTTCCAGGCAAAGGTTCCTGCTTCCGGTGAAAATCAACAGGATTCGCCAGAAGCGAGCGGGAATTCCTTATAGACCTTTTCTGTCTGCAAATTTATCAAAAATCATTCAAAATCAACAGCTTCTATGAAAAATTATCGTCTGGCAGTGGATGAGAACGGCTCTCCGTTCGTTCTGAACAGCAAGGGCTCAATCGATTTCGGCTACATCACTCAGGAAATGAATCTCCCTCCCGCACCGATCAGGATTGCTGAAGGAAATGATAAGTATGGTCTGATCCATATGGAAATGAGGCATGGTGATCAGATCTGCGACAAAGGTTTCGAATCTGTAATAGACTTTGTGGAATATGTCGCACAAAATTTTACTCGAATAAAAGAAGGTAATACTGATTCCTGTCTTCTGGAAGTAGCAGGTGGAAAACATAATGAAACATTGTTTGTACGACTGTTCCAGAAAGAGGGTTATTGGAAAGTGATCAGTGGGGGAGTCTTCAATCTGCGCTATTCAAAAAAGAAAAAGGAAATCTACTCCGGCTCTGACAACCGGCCACCGCAGCCTGCTTCTGACGGTGAAGGTTTGGTCCCGCAATGACATATGGCAGGAAATCACAGGGGACAGGCAGTATAACTCCTTTGTAGAAATCCTTTTCTGTCTGCAAATATATCAAAAATCATTCAAAATCAATAGCTTCTATGAAAAATTACCGTCGGTGTTCAAGATAGGTCAACGCGAAACGACTTGTCCTGAAAGACTTCATGGGCGAGTGCGTATCTGTTGGATTTGTGGTTTTGAAAAGTTATATTTGCGTTAATTAATCAGAGAATTATTGATAATATGCGTTGGGATAACGGTCATCAGATATCGGTAATGTCTGCTTCTTGCATCAATGTAAGGATTCTTCCGACGCGCTATTTTGCTGAGAATCAGCAATCATCACACATATCCTTATGTCGTGTTACGCCTCACCGGCTTTTCTGACATCCGGTCAGAAAGGCTTTTTGTTTTATAGATAGTAATATAGCACACAACAATATGGACAAGAACAAAAGGAAAGAAAGTTATGAAACTCCAATGATAGAGATTCTGGAAATTATGGTCGAGCAGGCTGTTCTGCAGTTGAGCGGCTATGGAGATGATACCTACGATGATCATGATTTTGGTCAAAGGTCCTAATCGTGTTTTGTGTGGAAACAGTTTAGTTGGAGAAATCATGAATACTAAATCATCAACTATATGCGTCCTTGCAGCATTGCTCTTTTCCGGTTGTGCGAAGGAACCTGTCGGTCCGGATACTCCCGCCGTGCCCGATACCCCTACGGCCGGGCGTCATCTGCGACTGAGCGGAAGTGCGGGCAACGACAATGCTGCCACACGTGCTTCGTGGACGGACAACAATGACCGCAAGCTTACCTTTGCGTGGGATTACAGCGACCCCGCCGCTACAGAGTCGGACATGAAGATGGCGTTTACCAAAAGAGACGGCAGCTACTTGGAGACTACCGAGGGTAATCTGGTGACGGAGGCGAGGATTCTGCGACATACCGATGCTGAGAAGCAGGACGATGCCCATTTCGCAATCTTCGAGACCATAGGTACATACAATCCCGAATGGCCTGATGATGTCTTTGACGGATATACCGTGCACGCCGTTACACCTATAAACACAGCCAACAGCTCAACGGCAGAGGTTGTCATTGATGATGAGGGTAAAGGTACATTCATCACCACGCTCTATATGCCGACGAGGTTCACCCAGTCGGGGATAAACGACCTGTCACATCTGAGCAATTACACGTATATGTACACTAATGCTGTTCTTGACAATTGCACCGCCTCACTCTTCTTCGAACACCTTACAGCATACGTCCGCTTCAAGGTATATAATTGGCGAGGAGAGCCTGCCACCATATATGGCGTGAAGTTGGCGGTGATAGATTTCGAAGACAACCCCTGTTCCGCTTCGGGTGTTCAGGTGACTTACAATCCCAGCACTTATTCCTTAGACTATAGACCGGCAAACGAGGTTACAGACATCCAGGTGGATATTACCGATGGTAGTATAGATACCGATGGCAGCATATTCCTCTATGCTCCCGTATTCCCACAGGGAATTTTTGATCCGTTCTTTGACAAGCTCCTGCGCTTCACCATTATCGCACAAGACCCGACTGGTGCGGCAGAAGAAGGTGAATATGAGTATTTCACCTACGAGCTCGAAAGCACGGCTTTCAAGAACGTTACAGGCTCATACGATTGGAAACGCGGTAACCTCTACACTTTCCATCTCTACCTTGATGATGTGTTGAGAGTTCCCGAAGTCACCGTAAACGACTGGGATGAGCAGGATATATCGGGCGGCGAAGCTGTCGAGTGGGTGAACGGCTTCAGCGAGACAGGCGAATATGAGCCTGCACAAAAGAATGCTGACGGCAACTACGAGATAGCGAACGGCGGCAACCTCTTCTGGTTTGCCAACCACGTCAACACCGTTGACAGGACCGCCAATGCAGTCCTTACGGCAGACATCGACCTTGAAGGCAGACCGTGGACCCCTATCGGCTCCACAGGCGAGGAGAATAATAACTTCCGCGGAGTCTTTGACGGACAGAACTACACCATCCGAGGGCTGAATGTTGAAGGTGGCAGAGCCGGCCTCGGCTTCTTCGGTGAGGTCAGGACAGGTACTGTCAAGAATTTCACCATCTACGGTGAGGTGGTTGTAAATACCGAAGTCGATTACGTCGGCGGTGTCATAGGTTCAATTTGCGGTCTGAACGGTGAAAACGACCTTGAGCGCAACGGTGCCGTCATTCAGAACATCACCTCATACGTCAACCTTACCGCAAAGGTACACGGTCCAGGTATGATAGGTGGTTTCGTAGGCTATGCCAATCACCAGAGCCTTATTGAACAGTGCTCTTGGTACGGTACCTTTGATGCCGGCGAGTACCGTGTCGATTCGGGTGCCGGTGGATTTATAGGCAAGATTCAGGAGAACTCAAGTGAAGTGACCATCCGCAACTGCGCGGCATACGGAACCATCAAGACGAATTACGCAAAGAACAGTTTCAATAACACTCCAACCATTTATATGGGCGGATTCCTGAGTTTCTCCAACACGGGTGCAAAGACCACCCTTGAAAACTGCCTGTTCGCGGGTAAGTTTGAGCGCGGTGCAAATCTGACCGACGAGGCCCTTCTTGGTGCATTCGGTACGCTTCGGTCTGTCAAAGCAATCAAGAACTGCTATTACCTCGGCGATGACGGTCTTGCGGCAGTACACAGCGATTCGAATCTGAAACCTGGTAGTGACAACGTCGAAATCACAGCGGTTACCGAGGACGACCTCAGGAACAACACAATCGCCACTCAGCTTGGCACGTTATGGGAGCAGGGAGAGAATTATCCGGTGATTAAAAAATAAAATATATAACGAATTATTATGAAGACTAAGTATTTTTCAATTATAGCGGCAGCCCTTGCATTGGTGGCTTGCGACAAGAACAACGATGATTTCAACATCGACAACACCAAAGACACCCCCATCACCATCGCTTCGGCAGGTGTGGCGGAGCTGACAACACGTGTCATCACGGATGATAATAAACTCGAAGGTATTACGGATGGAGAATTCGTTGACATGGGCGTATTCGTTACCGGAGGCTCAGCAGATAAGTATAATGCCACCAATATGCATTGGCACCACAACGGTAATCATTGGGACTGCACAAAAACCGTACTTTTCGAAGGCGCAAGTTCTCAGCAGAAGATTTACGCTTACTATCCTTATGTTGATGCGACAACAGGCAGTGTCACCGTTACAGCATCAGAGCAGACCGACTGGCTCGTGGCCACTGCCGCTGATCTTACATCCAGTGTCGTGAACCTCACGATGACTCACGCCCTTACCAAGTTAGTTCTTAAACCTACATTTGGTACTGAACTCACAAGCCAGACAATCACTTCGGTAAAAGTGGAAGGTATGTATGCTTCAGGCACACTGAACGTTTTCGACAATACTTGGAGCGATCTTCCGGAAGCCAATACCATTCTCGCAATGGCGAATAATGAGCTGTTGGTTATCCCGATGGAATCTTGCACATCGCTGCCCATCACCATCACGATGGAGGATGCTCGTGTGTTCAAGACAACTATCAACTTGGCTACGGTGGGTAATAAGCTCGAAGCAGGCACGCAATACAACATCGCCCTCCAGATTGGTCAGGACAAGGTGACATTGGGTGGTATCGATGCTGAACCTTGGGTCCCATCAACAGGTGGCGTACTTGAGACGGAGTAAGTGAAACTGTCGTCCTGAGCATCGCGAAGGATCTTTATAAAAGTTCTTTGAAAATACTGACAGACGAAAGGATTGAGCGTCACATACATTAAAAAAAGAGAAATATTTATAAAAAAGAGAAAAATGTGACGAAATCCGCTGCGGAAAAACTTGCATAAACCTTGACAATTCATAACTTTGCGGGACATGAGGGGATAGTGATTTTTTAGGAATAATTATGTTTAATCTAAAATCATGTCACTATGCCACAGATCAGCAGATTTTATGGGATTATAATCCTGATGAATTTTAATGACCACCTTCCGCCACATTTTCACGCCTGGTACAATGAGTACAAGATAACAGTGAATATTGATGATGGTGAAGTGGATGGGAATATGCCTGCAAGGGCATTACGATTGATTCTTGAATGGTGGGAGTTGAATAAGGAAGCCCTGATGGAGGTCTGGAACAGAGCACATTCAGGAGTTCCATTGGGAACAATCGAACCATTAAAGTAAGAGATATGTTATGGAAGTCATAAAAGCGGACTATTTAGACGGATACAGATTGAGATTACGGTTCAGCAATGGTGAAACCAGGATTGCAGATATAGAGTCGTCGCTGACTGGTCCAGTGTTTCAGCCTTTGAAGGATATTGAGTATTTCAAGAAATTCTCAATCCCGTTCAATACAGTTCAATGGGAAAACGGAGCAGATTTCGCTCCGGAATACCTCTATGAAATAAGCAAACCGGAATAATCCAGATTACATTCAGATCCTTTCGTCCCGACAGCAGCAATGCCGCCGGGATTTTTCGTCTGTCACCAACAATTGATAAAACAACCATACAATGAAAGGAATACATAATATAACGCTGATGATTCTGGCTATGATGGCAGCACTGGCTGCCTGTACGCAGGATGAAGATTTCATTCCGCGAGGAGATGGCGGTGCGGTAAAGATTACTGCCAGCATCGGAGCGTTGCAGACACGAGTAAGCTATGATGCCGAAAGAAATACTACTTTCGATGAGGGCGACCAAATCAAGGTAGAAAACAAACTGCGTACATCGAAAAATGTTGCCACATATACTCTGACCGATGAAGATTGGAATACTGCTGACGCATTTGTGTGGAACGGGGCATCGAAGAATGAGTTTGAAGCGTGGTATCCGTTGACAGCTTCGTACACCACGTTCACCATCCCTA
>JAFSBV010000007.1 GCA_017437125.1 Bacteroidales bacterium
TTCCACTCTCCGATGGCATTATAAATCTTACGTTTAAATACTCTTTTTTTCATATCGCTCATATTTGCCAGCAAATATAATGATAAATTACAGATAATCAACAACTAACAAAAACATTTCCCGATTCCCCCGAGATTTTATTCACCTAAACCCCCGATTCCCCCGAGATTTTTTTGAGCATTTTCCCCGGTTTCCCCGAGATTTTAGAGATTACGAATACACCGTATTCGCAATCAAACAGTCTTCACCATAGCAATCAACGTCACAAATCACAGATTTTTATCCTTATTATGTTTTATTGTATTAATTTCGCACAAAATAATCCACCAATCCTATGAAACAACTGAAAGAACGTATATTGAGCGACGGAAAATGTTTTCCGGGAGGCATATTGAAGGTCGATAACTTCATCAATCATCAAATGGACCCTATCCTTATGCGCGAGATGGCAAAGGAACTTGTGAAAAGATTTTCGAGCCATCAGATCAACAAAGTGATCACTATCGAGGCAAGCGGTATAGCACCGGCAATCATGGTAGGAGCCATTCTTGATGTTCCGGTTCTGTTCGCCAAGAAGAAAGTGCCCAGCACAATGGAGAATATGCTGGTGACCGAGGTGTTCTCTTTCACCAAAGGACGTTCATATTCAGTATGTGTAAGCGGCGACTATCTATGCAAGGATGATAAGGTTCTTTTCATAGATGACTTTCTGGCTAACGGCAATGCTGCCAAAGGTATCATCGATCTTGTAAATCAGGCCGGGGCATCTTTGGAAGGAATGGGCTTCCTCATTGAAAAAGGCTTCCAGACAGGAGGAGACGAGCTTAGAGGCCTTGGTATCCACGTCGAATCTCTGGCGATAATCGACAGCCTTGACAATTGTGCCATTAAACTGAGATAAACCATGAACGACAACGGACTCATCTACAATCTGGAGGAAAGGCCACCTCTGAAAGATACTCTGTTTGCGGCATTGCAGCATCTTCTGGCCATATTCGTGGCCATCATCACCCCGCCTCTCATTGTTGCCGGCACGCTTGGTCTTGATATACAGACCACGAGCTACCTTGTCTCGATGTCGCTTTTCGTGTCAGGTATAGCGACGTTCATTCAATGCAGGAAAGTCGGACCGGCAGGATGCGGTCTTCTCTGTGTCCAGGGAACAAGCTTTTCCTTCATCAGTCCGATCATAATGGCAGGAACCATAGGCGGCCTGCCGGCAATTTTCGGTGCTACGATGGTCGGAGCCTTGGCCGAAGTCTTCATCAGCAGGATACTCAAATATGCGATGAAGATCATAACACCTCTGGTGTCCGGTATTGTTGTCACTCTTATCGGCATGAGTCTCATCAAGGTGGGAATCACCTCTTGCGGAGGTGGTACGGCTGCACTCGAGAACGGAACTTTCGGTTCCTTCCAGAACCTCGGAATCGCAGCTCTTGTATTAATACTGATAGTACTGTTCAACAGGAGTTCCAACAGGTATCTCAGAATGGGATCGATCATAATCGGCATAACCATAGGCTACGTCGTGTCATATTTCTGCGGAATGGTGGATTTCGAAAACATGCCGGATTACTCGATCTTCAATGTTCCTATGCCGTTCAAATATGGAGTATCATTCAATTTTTCAGCCATTCTGGCGTTTGCCCTTGTATATGTAATTACAGCTATTGAAGCATACGGAGACATAACGGCAAATTCACTTATATCCGGAGAACCTGTTGAAGGTGAGAAATTCCTTAAGAGGGCTCAGGGCGGAATTCTTGCAGACGGTGTGAATTCACTTCTTGCGGGTATGCTCAACTCCTTCCCTAATTCAATATTCGCACAGAATAACGGTATGATTCAGCTGACAGGAGTAGCAAGCCGCTATGTCGGTTATTTCATCGCCTTATTCCTCGTGCTGCTGGGATTCTTTCCTATAGTCGGCGTAATATTCTCCTTTATGCCTGATCCTGTGCTTGGAGGAGCGACTCTGCTGATGTTCGGTACGGTAGCTTCAGCAGGAGTGAAGATAATTGCATCTCAGAAGATAAACCGCAAGGCGACATTGGTCATCGCAATAAGCTTCAGCATGGGACTCGGAGTCGAGCTTTATCCTGAAATCCTGTCTCAGTTCCCTGAGACCGTAAAGAACATTTTCTCATCCGGCATCACTACAGGAGGTCTTGCTGCGATCATTTCAAATATGGTCATCAGGATCAAGGAAGAATAGGGATTTGCAGCTATAACCGACCTACCTGACTGATTGCCGGACGGATCCATTCGAATGACATGGTATAAGCATTAGAGGCGTTTTTTGGCACATCTATATCAGCCCCATATCCTTGACTGTTGAGGTAAGCTCGGCCGTGTTGGCAACATCAAATTTCACAAGGAGCTTCTTGCGGTACCACTTCACGGTTTCCGGGCTGAGGCCCAGACAGTCAGCGATTTGCGGTGTGGTATAGCCTTTGGTAAGCAGCTCAAGGATCTCTTTTTCACGCTCAGATACTTGCGGCAGTCTGTCGTCAGATGCCGGCTGTCCCATCTCTTGAATGGTTTCTTCCAGAACGGCCGACACTTCGGCCTGTTCTTTCCGGGAACGACGAAGCTTCCTTCCAATCAGCAGGACCGCCAGCAGAAGCAGCAGGAGCAGGATGGCCCCGCCGCCCAAAAGCATCATCTGCCGCCGCTGGGCAAGCAGCGCCGCCGACATATACTCGTAATTCTCTTTGGTGAAGGTCAGTTCCTCTTTGTCATGGGCCGAAAAAAACGCATCGGCCTGATGCAGATACCGGAGAGCTTTCCAGGTTTTCCCCTCTTCCATATACACCTGCCCGAGACCTTTCTGGGCAATGGCCACCATGCGCGAATCTCCTTGAGCATATGTCAACGCCTTTTCATAGGCTTGAGCGGCTTTCCGAAGCGAACCTTGTTCTACCCAGGTCTCTCCGATATTGTAATAGAGGATGGCATTGCTTTGGTTCCACCCATACTTGTCAAAGATAGCGCCGGCTTTCCTGTACCAATTCATGGCCTGCGGGATGGAATCCATCATGCTGTAAAGATTGCCGATTGCTCCGTAAAGGGCCGAACGGGTATCGTCCACCTCTTTCTCAGAATAACCTTCCGGGTTGGTAGGAGAGATAGCATCGCCAGCCATCCTTTCCACTGCCGCGAGCGCCTTCCGGTAATAGACCATGGAACTGTCGAACTGCTCGGAAGACCAGAAACATTGCCCCAGATATCGGTATGCATCGGCATTGGCCGCCTCCCAGCCCCTGATTTCAGAGATGGAAAGCGCCTTGCGTGCATAGAACACGCATTTCTCGCTATTCAAGGCACTGTAGCCCAACATAAGGTCCCGAAAGGCACGGTTCAGATTTACCAGTTCCTCTGTCGATGCCAAATCTATGGCATCGGGGACCCAGCGGGCGACAGCGCGCTCAAGCGAATCAAGGTTATGACCGCGGTGATCGTTGTATGCAAAAACGTAGATGCTTGACAGGAGTGTCAGTAATAATATGATACCGATTTTTCTCATAACTGCAAAGGTACTAAAAAAAAACCGACCATTTTCAACCCCTTAGGGTGGGGTGAGCCACCCGAAAGGGTGGTGTTTAAGACGTTGAAATAGACGAAATTTGCAAAAAAGTAAAACCAATAATGGGCGAAACCACTGTAAATAACATCAAACTGACCCGGCGGGAGATGTCCATCCTGCAAGAAGTTGCCATTGGCCGGACCACTCCGCAGATTGCAGAGGACCTGGGTCTGAGTCCGGAAACAGTGAAGTGGTACCGGAAACAGTTGCTGGTGAAGTTTTCGGCGACTACCTCCGCCGAGCTGGTGCGCAAAGCGATTATGAACAATATACTATAAAGTTATGAGAAGAATTTTAGTTTTTATCATTTCTGCGCTGCTAGCGTCCTGCTTTGCCGCAAATGCGCAGAGTTTCCTTGACAGGCTCAAGGACAGGGCGAAGGATGCCGTGGAAGAAAACATCGGCAATAAAGTAGAGAAGGGCGTGAACGACCTTCTTGACGGAAAAATCGGCAAGAAGAAAAAGAAGGACAAGGCCGATAAACAGACGGCCGATTCCGTCAGCCAGGACGCTGTCGCCATGCCTGACGCAAAAGTTCCTGCCCAGCCTAAGAAGCAGGTGGAGACCTCCTATGCCAAGACCGACTTTGTGCCCGGCGACGAGATCTTCTTCGACGACCCGGTCGAGGGCGAGAAGGTCGGGGAATTCCCTTCCCATTGGGACTTTGTCAGCGGAGAGGAATGTGAGATCATCACGCTGAACGGAGAGCAGGTCATCAAACTCTCCGGCTGGTACAGCATCATCAGCCCGCTGATGAAAGAGGCCGACTACCTTCCGGAAGATTTCACCATCGAGTTCGATGTATGGTCCAACAACAGGCACGGTAGTTCGAACAATGACCACATCGACCTGCTCCTGGGGTCGGCGGAAACGGAAGAGATCGTTGTCGTCAATCTGAACCCGGCATTCAACGAAAACCCGGCGGAGGAGGGGGCACAGAGCGATATTTCCTATTCCTTCCGCTCTCCCGCCGGAGACATTCGCGGAGGGTCGGCCAAGGGTGAATCCCTGACCCCACTCATCCAGCCTGACAGCTGGCTGCACGTAGCCGCCTCCTTCAACAAGCGCGCATTCAAGTATTACGTGAACGGCGTGCGGATGATCAACCTCCCCAATGTCATGCGTCCCACCCGGATGTCCCTGCGCTCCGTGTCGAACTGTGAAGAAAAGGACCGCTTCTACCTGAAGAATATCCGCATGGCGAAGGGCGCCGTGCCGCTCTACGACCGTCTCGCCAGCGATGGCAAGATCGTCACCTACGCCATCACCTTCGAGACCGGCAAGGCCGATCTCAAGCCTGAATCCATGGTGGAGATAAACCGTGTGGCCAAATTGATGAAGGAGAACCCTGGCCTGGAGTTCGAGGTACAGGGCCATTGTGACGCCACCGGAAGCGACAAAGTCAATGATCCGCTGAGCCAGAAGCGGGCCGAAGCCATCGTAGCCGCCCTGGTGGAGCAGGGCATCGCCGCCGCCCGCCTCAGCGCCGTCGGAAAGGGCTCGCACGAGCCCATTGCAGAAAACAGCACGGACGAAGGCCGCGCCAAGAACCGCAGGGTAGAATTTGTTAAAAAGTAATTTATCATTTCGAGCGAAGTTACCTGTCATTTCGAGCGAAGTCGAGAAATCTCAAACCATTATGAAAAAGATAATCGTTACCCTGGCCGCTCTGGCCCTTCTTATTCCGGCCAGTGCTCAGAACAATGCCCGAAAAATCATTTCCCTCACTCCGGCGCTGCCTACAGTAAAGGACCTGTTGGAGGCTTATAAGGAAGAATATACTCCTTACGACGAATACAAAGGCCCCGGCGGAAGAGCGTTGGAGCTATTCTTGGATAAGCACAAGGATGCCGAAGACATAATCAGCGAACTGCCTTCAGAGTATACTCCGGATGTGTCTTCACTCGGAAAAATGACCCAGGGCTCAGCAAAGGGAGCTGCAATGGGCCGTATGTCGGGAATGGGACTGAGCGCCGCAGACATCCAAAAACTCCAATCGGGCGAGCTCAGCGCAGAAGAGCAGCTGGCCTTTGCAAACAAAGTGATGAAAGCCCAAGGCGGCCCGACTTCAAGTGATCTCGAAACGATCAGCAAGATGATGGAAGCCCAGAACGCAGGCGCTAATCCTGAGCAGGCGGCAGAGATAGGAAAACAACTTTCTACATACCAGTCCCGCAGCGCCTCAGGCAAGGGAAAGAATGCAGGTTTACTCAAGATTAATGAGATGGACCGCAATCTTCTCGAGGCCCTTAAGGCAGGCGACAATCGTAAGGACGAGGCCCGTCAAAAGGGATATGATCTGTATGAGAAGAAGTACAGAAGCCAGGTACAAGAGATAGAGAAAGGTCTTCATCAGGCTATTATGGATGGCGCGTTGGAGGAACGTCCAGTTCCGGGGACTGAAGCCCGCTGCGAAGCGGCTGCAAAGCGTTTCCAGGCCCTTATAAAGCAGAGATTTGCTGTTGAATGCAAGTTCTACGAGGAGTATCTCCCTATCTGGAGAAGCGCAATCGCAGGCTCGATGGAGTACTATAAGACCGAAGTAATGAAACTCTCCGAAGAAAGGGAAGCCTTCCGCGCCCAGCAGTTAGCCCAGACTGGCGGCAGCGAGTTTATGGCTCCCGCCTTTACTCCGGCCTCTGTAGCCCAGAGCTATTTCGATATTGCAAAGGATATCGCGGATTATAAACTGGAATTGCCGGATGATTCGGTATCTATGGAATGAGAAACTTGAATAGGTTTTATACTTTGGTGGCAACACTCTTCCTGAGTGTCGCCGCCTTTGCTCAGGGCCGACTGGTATCTACACCGGTTGTAGAAGCTATCGAGAGCGGAAAGTTCTATATGAAGGTCTCGATGGACCTGGGCGGCAGGAAAGCTACCGTAGAGATGGCTTCCCGCGCCGGGGTGACGATGAGCCGCACCTCTATGGACGGGATGGATGCCGTAACGCTGGCTGTCGGCGGGACTGTCTATCAGCTGGACGAAAAGAAGAAGACCTGGAGTGCCGGAATGGGGATGGCCCAGGCTCCCGGCCAGATGACCTTCGTCCGCCAGGGAAGCTGCAAAGTCGGCGGAAAGAATGGATGGTATTTCGACGAATATACCTCCGACGGACAAACGATAACCTTCTACTATAATTCGGACAAGGTAGCGATTATCGACCTGGGAGATCCTCAGATGGGCCCGGCGGCCCTGCAGTCGTTCAGCCCGACCATCCCGAAACATATGTACTTCTGCGTAGGAAACGATTGGACGGGAGATGGGATAGCACCTCCGCGCTGCGCTTCCCGCTGGACGGATAACGGTCCGGCGGTAGAGCTCGCCTGCGGAGTCAATCTCGCTTCGGTCGTGATCAGCGGGAAGCAGTCCGGCGGCGGCGTTCCGGCCTCCGGCTTATCCTCCACGCCCGATGTCAGGGTAGCCCGCTCGGATATGAAGGTTACAGAAGATGGCGTAAGGAAGGCCTTCGAGCAGCTGCAGGCCGAATCCGAAGGAAAGACGGGCGAACAGATTGTTCAGAGCATCATGGAATACAACGGCAAGGCCAACGAAATGATGTTGTTCGGGGTCGTGACCGGCGAGATGATAGAGATGGCGATAGCGCGCTGCAAGGTCTACCCGCACCCTTCAATCCTTACGACCACGGGCAACATGCTGCTGGTCGCCGAGGATCCGAAGACCGCGCTGGAGTACTTCGAGAACGCCTCGACGCTGGCTCCCGACTTCGAAGAGCCGCTCTACGGCCAGATCGAATGCCTGCTCGATATGAATCAGGTTGAAAAAGCGCGCAGGGTCGTTCCCAAGATCATCGAGGTCACTGCGAAAAAGCGCGAACCGGACGGAAAGGCGTGGATGTACAAGGCCCTGCTGGATGCTCAGCGTTCCCCGTTCGAGGCGGCTAATGCTCTTTTCAAGTCGCTCTCGCTCGGCTATTTCGGAGAGAACACGGTCAGCCTGATCAGTTCCCTTTTTAACGAGATCGATAGGGCGGAGATGAATGCCTCGCTGGATAAGCAGGACTTTATGGCCGTTATCGACAAGGTCTTCTCTTCGGAGAATCTCGAAAACATACGGAAAGGCGTCACTTATGGCGACGACGTCTTTTTCCCGGCGGATGATGCCAGCTTCAATGCTACTCCCGCAGGCGATCTGGAGGCAAATTTCCGTAACAATGCCCGCATTGCGAGCGACTACGAGAACCGTAGCAACCAGCACTGGGCTAAGGCCGATAAGGCCGTCCAGAAGGGCCCCGCCATCAGCCTGCTTTATTCGATGGAAGCTACCTACCTGCCGGACAATATGTCTAAGCTTGTGGAAGAGGCCAAGAATCGTCCGGAAGTGCAAAGCGCAATTCATAACTATGCGGATGCCAGAAAGGCAATTGCTGGCATCGGAGTGCCGGAAAGCATTCGCAAAGGGCTCGAAGACTCCTACGCCAAGCTTACCAAGGCTTTGTGTTTCGAGCACAACGTAAACGGTTTCTATATGATCGATACCCGCGCCTTCTGGTGTCTCCGTATTCTCGAACGCTACTATAAATACCGTCTGGACTATGCCTACGGCACATTCGGCGACTTTGACGACCATACCCGCACCTTCCACGGCTATCTACCTGAAGGCTTCAAGACCAACATCCTCAATCATGTCCATCGTACCGACAAGGATATCTCGCTCGGCGAGGCGATGGACAAGCGGCAGACCGCGGAAGCATATAAACTCTATATGAAGTGCGATGGCGAATTCAAGGCCTGGTGTGCGGCCCATCCGGATGCTTCGGATGCCGCGATAGACCGGGCCCAACGCCGCATCTTCCGGCCATATCGCATCCTGACGGAGGTGACGCATCCCCTGGAGCGGCTCAACCAGATCGAGGTGCCTTCCGAGACGGAAAAAATCAACTCCTACATAGTTTACTATAACGGTACGATTCGCCCCGTGCTGGTCGAGTGGTGGAAGGATATCTCGAAGTACTGCTCTTACTGCTGCGACGGCAATGTAAGCGACTATTTCTGGTACAGGACTTTGTCGCTGATTTACGACGAGTACGCCGCTACCTTCTCCGCAAAGGCTATTGTAGGCGAGTTCCTTCACGATGCCAGAATGAGAATCCTTAAGGCGGAGGCGGATATCAAAGAAGAGCAGTGGCAGGATCATCAGGAAGCAATAGCCGAACATGAACAGGCGGAAAAAGACGCCCGCGACCTGGCCGAATTCAAGGGCAGGCAGTGGTACGGCCTGAGCGACCTCTTCCTCTCCATGCAGACCCCGCTGGGCGAAATCAGCGTAGGCCTGAAGGAAGGTAAATGGGGCTTCCATCTTGACGTGGAAAAATCCTATGTCAGGCCCGAGCCGCTCGATGTGAAGAAAGTCAACATCTCCATCCTCACGGACGAGAATGTCAATAAAACCATTCAGGCCACAATCCAGAGCGCGGCCGGTGCCATGGGATTGGGCGACATGCCAGCCGGCAACGTCATCCTGGGTATGAGGGCCCTCAGCGGCAGGCTTATCGACACCAAGGATGAAACAAAATACAACATCTCCCGCGACTCAGCCGGCAATCTGCTGATACAGAAAACGAACAGCCGGAAGTACGACCTCGCAGGGGCTGGCACCGTCACGTCCGAGGACATCCAGGTCGGAAGGATCAAGGCGCGCCGCGATGTGGCCACATACGGCTTCGGAGGCTTCTTCTCAGTTTCAGGAGGCAGTACAGTAATAAGATAATGATATGAAAAGACTTTTACTATTATTTGCATTGACGGCTTGCCTTGTAGCCCGGGCTCAGGATGAGCCGGAGCCGCCGGGATGGTTCAATGTATCCAAACTGGCCTTTGTCGCAAACAAAGGCACTGATCCGGCAAACGCGCCGATCCAGTATATGATGTTTGCCGATAAGACCGTGAAGGAGAATGAAGAACTGTTTGGCCAGTATATCGCATTGATGGAGGAGATAGGCCAGGAAGAAAAGAACCAAAAGGTTCCTGAGACTATCAAAATGCATGAAGAGGCGATAAATGAGTTGCGACAGAACCTCAAGGACAATCCGAACCCGGAAATTCAAGCCGCACTCAATGAGATGATCAGGGAATTTGAGAGGCAGAAAAGTGAGGCGCTTGCCGAGCATGTAAAGCCATCGAAGAGTTATTCCTATGATCCGGCGACTATCCTGCGCAGACTTAAAGCAATAGCCGTTAACCAGAAGATCTACTCTGGCTATTGGGATGCCGGCAATGGCCTTTACAGCGTCATTGAAGCTCCCCGTTACTGCAATCTTGAGGAGGATGACAAGTATTCCCACACTAAGATTTCCTTTGCCGAGGAAGACCGCTACAAATGGGGCCTTATAGACGAAAACGGCCGTCAGATTCTCCCCTATAGTTATAGCTGGGTGAACGCATACGCATTGTATCCCGACGCTTTCCCCGAGCTGGACCTGATTTTCATCTACAAGCAGGATCCGGACGGCAGCGTCCACACCGGAATAGTCAACTACCGAGGTCAGGTACGCGTCCCGTTTATCTATGACGATCTTAACGGCGTTTATCACGGCGAGGACATCTTCTCTTTCTCGAAGAACGGGAAGTTCGGCCTCGTAAATGTCAAGACCGGCAGGGAAGTGCTTCCGTTCGAATATACCACCTTCAGCCGCATTGCCGGCGGCTGGATGGTCAGCAAAGATGACAAGTACTACGGGATGGTCAGCCTCAGGACGGGTAAACTTATGATTCCTATGAAGTATAGAAATCTCTGGAGCGACGCTGATCTCTCTTTCATTACTTACGACGACAAGATCGATTATTATGATGACTACGGCCATCTTATCCGTACCGAAAATGCTCCTACTTACGATGATTAAAAACTATTGATATGAAACGCATTCTTTTACTCATTGCCGCAGCGGCGCTGTTAGTGCCCTGCGCAGCTCAGAACAAGGCTCTTGAGAAGACTCTTGGCGACAAATTTGCTTTTGCCGGCCTGGAAAGCGACCAGCTGGTTCCGGATTTCGCAGTTGAACTGAGCGAACTGGAGACGGATCCCCGTTCAGAGAGCAGGCCCATGAAAGATGAGGTCTTCTTCTATACCGGCCCGGACATCACGGCTATCCCCGCCACCAAAGTTCAGGCTTATCTGCAGAAGGTATATTCGGCAGTAAAGAAAGCCGCCGACGGCGGTGTCATCTACAAAGCCAAAGGCATTTCCGGAGATGAACTTGGCGAACAGATCACCACTCCTCCCACAACCGACAAACCGGCCGCTACAATCATGTACCTCTATCAGCATGGCGGAACCTGGTTCAATATTACCGTCGGCCACAAAGCCTACTTCCGCAAGTTCAAGAAAGACTACGGCGAGAAATTCATCGGCGTCGGCGTGAACGTCAAAGAGATGCTTGGAGAGGTGAATTAACTGAATTTACGCATAATTGGTGCTATATCATCTTCTACAGAGATGAACTCGACTTAACTATTTGCGCTCTGTATCAAACAATTATAATACTCAACCAAACCCTGTTAAACGCTAAAAAAGGACTTCCCATAACCATAAATTTCAACGTGTTTTACATAATAAAAGCCATGTCAATCCGAGAACTGACATGATTACAGACTGCCTGTCATAAAGAATCTTAGAATAGATTTGCTGCAAACGAAGGAAGATAAATTACAGATAATCAACAACTAACAAAAACATTTCCCGATTCCCCCGAGATTTTTTTGAGCATTTTCCCCGGTTTCCCCGAGATTTCGAGAGTTTTTGAGCAGGACTCCATCTGCTGGAAAAGTGGGAATGCATCCGGATAAATTATTATGATTATCTTTACAAAAAATAACCTTATGGAAAACTCGCTCTTCTCAAGGCGCAATGCGGCAATTGACATGCTCAGGGGCCTCACCATGCTTCTTATGGTTTTTGTCAACGATTTCTGGTCAGTGGAAGGTGTTCCGCACTTCCTGGAACATTTCGGAACTTATGAAGACGGAATGGGAGTGTCCGATGTGGTGTTCCCGATGTTCCTGTTTGCGATGGGAATGTCGATCCCTTATGCCATAGAGCGACGTTTTGCCAAGGGATATTCGGGAGAATCCACTCTCGGCCACATCCTTTCCCGCACCCTTGCGCTGCTGCTCATGGGCGTGTTCATCGTGAACACGGAAGGGGGATTCGATTCCGTAATCGGCTACAGCCGCGGGCTTTACCGCGTGCTCATGGTGACCGCTTTCTTCCTGATATGGAACATATATCCGGAAGGAATGCGTGCGAAAAAGTGGCTTCAGTCCCTGGGAATCGTGATTCTTGCATTTCTTGCCTTTACCTTCCGCACTCCGGAAGGAGGATATTTCAGTGCCGGATGGTGGGGAATCCTCGGCCTCATCGGATGGGCATATTGCTTCTGCGCCATATCATATCTGCTTGCCCGCAAAAAACCTGCATATCTGGCGATCGTGTGGGCCGCACTGTTGATAATCAATATGATACAGACAGGATTCAGGGACGGAGGAAGCATGATCGACGGTCACACGTTCATAGGTGACATGGCCGATTCCCTCCGGCTCGGCAACGCCTCTTCGGCGATAATGGCAATGGGAGGAGTGATGCTCTCTCTTGCAGAAAGGAGACTTTCCGACAGGAAGGGTACTACACAAATTTGCCTTGCAGCCACCGTCGCTGCCATACTGGCCGTCGCAGCCGCCGTGTCGCACCACTGGTGGATAATTTCCAAGAATATCGGCACCCTTCCTTGGTGTCTCTATGTATCGGCCCTTTCGATTGCCGTATATACCCTGCTGCGCATTCTCGAAGCATACGGAAAGACCGGATGGTTCCGGCCTCTGAGCCCTTCAGGCACAGCCACATTGACTGTATATATGATTCCTTACCTTCTCTACAGCATCGGCGGGTTCATCGGCCTGCATACCCCTCAATGGGTCTCCGGAGGACTGGGACTTCTGAAATGCGCCCTATTCTCCCTTCTCTGCGTCGCTGTCACGGCACTCTTAGGAAGAATAGGGCTGAAACTCAAGATATGATATCAGCTATCAGAAGCCGATGAATACAAGCATGAGGTATGCAAGTGCGATACCAACCACACCCATGATAAGACCTACGATCGCCATCTGCTTGGTATTGATGATGCCTGTAGAATGAGCGAGAGCATTCGGCGGAGTGGAGATAGGTAGGGTCATTGCAAGAGAAGCACACATTGCGACTCCCACGAGAAGAGACTTGACACCTCCGAGGGCGATGAATGATTCGCTTGCTGTCGGATCATCAAGAAGAGCCGTGCCTACCACTGCAAGGATCGGAACGATGAGGTTCGCAGCTGCTGAATTTGAAATGAAGTTCGAAAGGATCCAGCAGATAAGACCGCCTGCTATCATCACGGCAAGGATGTTCCAAGATGCAAAAGGAACTGCATTGATAAGGCATGATGCAAGGCCTGTGCGGTTGAGAGCCGTTCCGAGTGCGAAACCGCCGGCTACCATCCAGAGCACGCTCCAGTCGATTTCCTTGAGATCATCCTTCGAGAATACGCCTGTTGCAGTGAATACCGCGAACGGAATGAGAGCCACGATGTTAGAGCTGATTCCGAAGATCGCTTCTCCCATCCAGAGGATTATTGTAAGAGCGAATGTGATGCTCACAATGATTGTATCTCTCTTTGAAGCATTTGCTGTACCCTCGATCTTGAGTTCGATTGCCTTGGTCTTGAAAGGGAACATCACGAGAAGAAGCACCCAGGCGAGAAGAAGCATGATGACCACATAAGGTACCATCTTTACCATCCAGTCCATGAATGTCACGGAAATCCCTGCATTCTGGAGGGCTCCAAGGGCGATTGCGTTCGGAGGTGTTCCGATAGGCGTACCCATACCACCGAGGTTGGCTGCGATAGGAATCGCAAGAGCAAGACCGATCTTTCCCTTCTCGTCCTTTGGAAGAGTTGCGAGCACAGGAGCGAGGAATGTAAGGAACATTGCTGCAGTAGCCGTGTTGCTCATGAACATCGAGAATATTCCGATGATGAAGAGGAAGCCGAGGAGAACCATCTTAGGGTTCTTTCCGAACGGTTTGAGAAGAACCTTCGCAAGGATGACGTCAAGGCCGACCTTCGAAGCCGCGATCGCGAGGACGAATCCACCGAGGAAGAGCATGATCACAGGGTCGGCAAAAGCCGCCATGATGGACTTGTAGTCAACCAATGTACCTGCACCCTCATACATTGTAAAGCCGAAGCCTTTGTTCGAGATGGTGAGGAGCATGATAACCATTGATACTACTGAAGTAGTCCATGTAGGGATCACCTCGATGATCCACATGAGGGCAGTGAACACGAAGATCGCGATGGTTCTCTGCATTACAGGAGTGAGGCCTTCGATGCCGAAGAATGATGTCGGCACGGCCCATAGAAAGATTGTCAGCGCAAGGACAATACCGAGCGCTATCCTGTTCTTTAAGGATAGTTTGTTTGTACCCATTTTTAAAAGTGGTTTTTAATTGATTGAATATTTATGGTTGGAATATGCATGATTCCATGGCATGACGGATCCGATGCCGCTTACAGGTAACGGCAGACAGACCGAGCGGCACTCTTCAGACATCTGAAGATTGCCGCACAAAAAAAACGCCTTGCAATATTCTAAATGATGAGTTTTCCGAGATACACCAGCTTATGGGCGTGTTCTATTACGGAAGTATTTATGATTACTGATTTTCTCTGAGCCGAACAGAATACGGAGATGTTGAATGCCTTGCCGGACTTCACGAATTCCACTGCCGACCTGTGTATGCTTACAGTTCTTCTGGCATTGCCATGCAGGCGTGCAGAACAGGACAGAGAAATCTGACCGGGAAGATTAAGCTCGGAAACCGGAGCAGAGAGATAATCTGCAAAAGTGACCTCATCGGTTGGAAAACCACTGAAAGAATCCTGATGAGACGAAGAGTCGGATCTGCCGGCGACATTACAGAATGTCACAATCATCGCCAAAGGAAGCAGATATTTCAGCAGATTCTTCATTTCAACTGACAAATTTACATAAAAATACAAATCCGTCAAGAGATTGCAAAACCAGATTACTTATCGTCCTTCAGAAGATCTGCATACGGGGCGACCATACCCTCGTTTATCTTGTTGCCGAGACGGGAACGGACCTTCTTGTTGTTCATCATCCAGCCGACAAGATACATCTTTATGGAAGTTGACCACTTCTTCTGAGGAAAGTCGTACTGTCCGTGGGACTTGAAGAACTTATGATCCGCACGCATCATTCCCCTCATCTGATAGATGAGATCACGGAAAATCTTCATTCCTCCCACACCCAGGAAGTTCTGAGGCAGGACAAGACGCTCTGACATGGCATAACGGAGAACAGCCGACATCTTCCTTATCTGCTCCGAAGTGCAGGCAAGACCGGCCAGGAAATTACCGCCGACCTGGGCACGGGCCTCCAGCACCTTTTTCAGATTAGGTTCCGCATCAATATCTCCTTCTATCACATATGCGAAAGGAGTTCCCATCGTTACTGTCCTGTGGCCGTTGCAGAACTGCCTGTCGTCATACATCTTGAAACGGGAACCCATCGAATGGTTCACGATCCTGAAGGCATAGACTATCGCGTCATGCTTATGGATATTGTTCCTGAGCAGGTCAGTGAATCCGTCCTGATATATGCATTCTCCGTCTCCGGCGCAGTTGAAGCAGCCGAGACAGCTGCCTTTGAAGGGGAATTCCCTGATGTTGATGACATCCACCGGACATCCGACAGATCCGATGAACATATCCATCTTTTCCTTCAGAGCCGTATCACCTTCCTCAAGATCAGCCACAAGGGCTATCCTGCCGGATGGATCCGCACAAGAGGACGAAGAACCTCCATCCATCTGCCAGAGGACATAGCTGAAGAATTTCTCCGCCTCTGTCTGTCCCTTCTCCGTAGGAAGATCCTCCATGTCGGCCGACAGGCCTTCCAGCACATTGAAACCGAGATCGGAAAGATTCTCACGCATGAATTCATGCGCCGTGGTATCATAGAAATGCTTTGAAGTGGTTATCTGAACGGCATATTTTCCTTTGAAATAACATCCGGATTCATGAAGGAGCTCGACAAAGCGATGAAGCTGGGCCGGAACGAGGAAGGTATAGACAGGATATGCGAACATGACCAGATCCGCCTCTTCAACCGCCTTCAGGGCCACAGAAAAATCTTTCTCCAGACTTCTGATCTTCTGTGACGCATGGAGAAATTCAAAAGAACAGTCAGCAAACTTCTTCTGAAGATAAAGGGCTGTATGGAGAGTGATGGAATATTTTCCCTTAGGACTTCCGTTTATGACAAGAATCTTTTTCATGACATGGATTTAAGAAGATCATATATCGCTTCATATGTGCCGGCCTTGCATTTATATGATACATCTGCGGAAAAAACCGCCTGCTGGGCACGTGCGAAACGGGCATATGCCTCATTCATGAGGTCGAAGGTCTTGGCGACATAATTTCCGATGCGGTGCGACTCGAGCTTGAATCCTGCCCGCTCACGAAGCTCGTGCAAGGCCCTGCGGCGCATGAAGATGCCCCCGTTGTTCCATGTCTCGAAGGTCTCCTTTGCGAATTCATGAAGCCCGGCAGCAGCAGCAGCCTCGAAACGTGCCTCATTCTCCGCTGTACGCAAAGCCTCCAGACGTGCTTCAGCCTCCGTCTTCAAGCCTTCAAGGTCAAAAGCGGCAGCTATCCTGTCAGGATCATAAGTCTCGCAGAACTCAGCGACAAGACCGTCCTCAAGAGACTCCAGGCCATCGTATTCCTTCAGCTCAAGAAGGTCGGACAGAAGGTCATAAGCCCTTATCTGAGCATCAAGACCTGTCTTTCCACCGGAAGAGACAGACCTCATATCATCAATACAGGCTCTCAAAGCCACATTCATTGCATCCGTATTCACCATATCATGCAAATATACACAAAAAACCATGTGCAGCCAAACAGCGGCACATGGTTCTCAAGACACATCAGAGCCCGGCATGACGGAATCATTCTTCCGAATGTCTGAAGACATATTTGCCTAAGAAGGCATCCGGAGCCCATTTCTGAGAGAATACAGGACCATAGCAGACCATTTCCTCATCGTTGATGGAAGCGACGGTGAAGCTGTATTCGTTTTCCATCCATATGCCGTTCGCCCATTCGTCATAGAAGTAGTCCTTCACTTCCGGTTCCTTATCAGGAGAACGGTAGAGCGCCAGCTTTCCTTCCTCTGTCACAGCCATCCTCATCGGATAATAGTCCTCCACCTTTCCGATGATCTCCTCACCGAGAGAACCGTCTGAATAGACGTCGTATATTTCCGCTTCCGTCCATACTCCTGTGGTAAAGACCTTCAGAAATGCTTCCGCAGGGATGAGATCGAAGATGAGGTTCTCGTTGAGCTGGACATTCTCCGGCAGTTCGACAACCGGATCACCTGACAACGGAGGTTCTATGTCACCGTCCAGCACCATATCACCTCTCAGCGGATCGCATGAGACAAGGGACGGAGCGACTGCCGCGATGCCGAGGGATATGCCTGCAAGACGCATATTGCGTCCTGAGGCACGGCGTCGCGCAAGCTGCTGCTCCAGATATTTCACCTCAGCTTCACATTTGGGACATGTACCGGCACAGTCGCCCTTGTGATTACACTCCGAAGTGATGAATTCGATGTCATTTTCTTCCGCTATCTGCTTCCTGATGTCCTTCAGAATCCTGCAGACCTGTTTTCCACGTTCCATAATTATACGTTCAAGTGTCTATCTGTTGTTCTTTATTATGTAGTCAAATCTGTCAAAACGGGTGAAGCCCATGTCCTGAAGCTGTCTGATACTGTTTTCACGATCGTCATCGGTATTGAATTCCGGAATCAGCGGAATCCTTATGACGCATCTGTCCGCCAGCCCCTCATCCGCCAGCCTCCTGAGATTGGAGATGACACGTGCATTGTCCATCCCCGTATATCCGCGATATATGTCCGGATCCATGTCCTTTATGTCTATCGCGAACTCGTCTATCACCGGCATCAGCCTTTCCATATGCTCCTGAGGCACATTCAGCGACGTTTCGATATTGATCTTCCACTGCTTCGGGCATATTTTCCTGAATGCCTCGATGAACCTGCTCCTGAGCGCCGGCTCTCCCCCTCCGAATGTGATTCCCCCTCCGGTAGCCTGGAAATACAGGTCATCCATACGCACACGCGCAAACAGCTGCATCGGAGTCATGACCGTGAATGACGCACCTTCCTGCCATGTCTGCGGATTGATGCACCATCGGCAGCGGAGCGGGCATGAATGCAAGACCACGAGGGTCGTGACACCATCGCCGTCGGTCGCTATGCGATGCCGGGAAATGGCTGTGACAGGGGCCTGTATGTCGCTATATCCGTTCATCATTATCATAATGATACGCTTCCGTTCAAAAGACTGCGTGCATATAAGATGAAAATTTGTGTCGATCCGTTGCACGGATATTGAAATAATGATGAAAAAAAACGAACAAGACATGAGCAGCATGGTACATTGGCTGGACAGCCTCCTTACAAAAGGACTCCACATCAAACCCGAAATCGCCGGATTCGTGAACACGGCGATCATAGTTACAGCGATGATATTCATCGCCATAGGAATCAACTGGCTCATACAGAGCCTGTTCAGATGGGCTTCAGAACACAGTCTGAAACTCAGGAAATCCAAATGGCATCCCTTTCTTTCAAAGAGGAAATTAGGTCATCACATACTTCTTCTCATTCCCGGAATCATTCTTTACATCCTCCCTTACATAGCTTTCCAGAAAGGGGAAGACATAATCAGGATCCTGCATCGGGCAGATATAATATATATGCTCATCGTCATGGTCAAGATAGGCAATGCCATGCTTCTTGCATTTCTGGATTTCTATTCCACCACTGACAAGAACCGCAGCCATCCTCTCCAGGGACTGATCCAGGGCCTGCAGGTCATGCTGTATTTCGTCGGAGGAATCATAATAACGGCCGTTCTCATAGACAAGTCCCCTACAGTGCTTCTGACAGGCCTCGGAGCCTCGGCGGCAGTCCTCATGCTCATCTTCAAGGACAGCATCTTAGGATTCGTGGCGGGTGTGCAGCTGTCTCAGAACGACATGGTCAGGTTAGGTGACTGGATCCAGATGCCAGACGGCAGTGCAAACGGCAATGTCGAGGAGATAACCCTCAACACCGTAAAGGTGCGGAACTGGGACAACACCCTCACGATGATCCCTCCATACACCCTTGTCACCACTCCTTTCAAGAACTGGCGCGGAATGCAGGAAAGCGGAGGCCGAAGGGCAGACAAATGCATATTCATAGATCTGAATTCGCTGGAAGCATGTTCTCAGGACACGATGAAGGACATCAGAAAGTCCATACCACTGATGGACAGCTGGTTCCGCTCTCTTCCGGAAGGGCACATGCCGTGCAGCGAACTGACTAACATCCAGCTTTACAGGATATATATCGAACTGTACCTGAGGACTAATCCGGATGTGAACGGAGCCCTGGACATAATCGTCACCCAGAAGGAAGCCACCGCCTACGGACTTCCGATCGAGGTATATTTCTTCACCCGCGAGAAGGCATGGGCGGTATATGAAAAGCAGCAGTCGGACATATTCGACCATCTGATGACCATAGTTCCCGAGTTCGGCCTCCGTCTGTACCAGCGTCCGTGAGCATCTTACGATATTTCTGAAAATTGCGCATAATAGTGACACGTTTTGTACATTTGTGCGTCATATAGGCAGAAATGGAACTTAACGGAAAAGACATATTCGTACAGAAAAGGCTGGATTTTATGTTCAGACTGGCCTGCAGCATCCTCGGGAGAAGCGATGAAGCTCAGGACATGATGCAGGATGTCGCCGAAAGGGTTCTAAGAAAAAGCGATGATCTCGGCAAGGTCGGGAATATGGATGCCTTTCTTGCCCGGTCAGTCAGGAACGCCTGCATAGACAGGATCCGACGCAGAAAGGAAACGACACCGAAGATTCCGGAGATTCCCGACGAGAAAAGTCCGGACAGGTGGAGCGACAGACAGATGGTCCACAAGGCCCTCGCCAGGCTGCCGGAAAGACAGAGGATGGCGGTCCACCTGAAAGACATAGAGGGATATTCGAACAAGGAACTGGCGGCCATCCTTGAAACGGACGAAACAAATGTAAGGACATTACTCTCAAGAGGCCGCAGGGCACTCAGGGACATAATTCAACAGGAAATCGGATATGGAGTTTGACATCAACATGATACGCGCTTTATGCGACAGGTACTTCGACGGTGACACATCGGCGGAGGAGGAACTCACGCTGAGGTCATATTTCACTCAGGCACAGGAAGTTCCGGAAGACCTCAAGGCTGTGAAGATGATGATATGCGGAATGGACGAGGCTTCACGCATGACATATGTTCCTGCAGCTGCAAGACCGGTCAGGAAGGTCAGAAGGATTTTCTGGGGAATGGTTGCAGCTGCCGCATCGGCCGCCATCTGCATCTCTATAGCCAACCGGGAGATATATGGATATGACGCTGACGGGAACGCGATCACAGACCCTCAGGTGGCACTTGAAAGCACAGTCCTGCTTTCCCATCTGAGCAAGCTTGAAACCACTATAGACATAGCGGAAATGATAACACAGGAAATGGAGAACAACAACTAAACAAATAGACAATGAAACGTATCATAACCCTTTTCGCCATCCTGGCGATCTCTGCTGCGGCACATGCCCAGACCGACTCACTCATGACCGTTGACAATCAGGGTCTGAACTTGAATGTTGCAGGCTTTTCTGTCACCTTAGGCGGTAAGAACGAGCCCGACAAAGCAAGGAAACGTTACAGGCCTTACGGAACCAATGTGTTCGGAGTTAAGTGGGGCGTGACAAGAATGACTGACTCGCCTTATTACGGAAGATGGGCAGACATGGGGGATTTCCTGAACCTTTCAGGCAAAAGCAACTCCCTCAGCATCGAGCCTATTTCATGGCATGTGGCACTTGACAGAAAGCGTATCACATGGATACAGGTCGGTGCGAACCTGACCTGGGACAATTACCATTTCTTCAATCCCAAGGCTCTTCTGAATGATCAGGACGGCTATCTCATGCCTTACAACCTCAATGACGAAGTGAAGAAGACCACCATGAACACTTTCTATCTGGGAGCTACATTCGGATTAGGATTCAGGATAGGCAATGTAAAGCTTGGCGCCAATGCGACTCCGGAGGTTCTATGCTATGCCGAAAGCAGGTACAAGAATCCAAAGAAGCATCAGGCCGAGATCCAGGGCCTGAATCCGATCAGGCTGAAGGCGGGAGTGACAATGATGGTGAATTCTTTCGGACTGTATGTGGATTACGGACTCACCCCTGTCTTCAAGGAAGGTACAGGAAATGATGCCCATATGGCTTCCATAGGCCTCAAAGTCGGATTCTAACACCTTTGCTGCCATGAAACGATTGATAATATTGATGACGTTCCTCATGCTTCCTCTGGCAATGTCTGCCCAGATAAGTTCATTCTTCGAGCGGTACAGCAGACATGAGGGATACCAGAGCATCGTCTATGGAAAACGTATGATGGACATGATGAAGGACAACGCCAGTCCGGATGTGAAGTCCCTTCTTGACAGGATCAGTTCGATCCGCATAATAAGCTGTGACAGACCCGAGGATCATATCGTCGCCACAGCCAGAAGAGATGCGGACAACGATAGATATGAGATCATTTCCCAGATCAACGAGGGCACGAACAAGTCATATTTCTATATTCTGGAAAAAGGAAGGAAATCCAATTTCCTGATGATAGTCAGCGGAGCTCAGGGCTCAGCCGTAATGGAGATAGTCGGAGAATTCGATGTCAAGGACATCAGCAAACTCTCCATCATCGGTCAGAAGAAGTAGAATAACTTTTCCAGAGCTTCTTTATATCAGCGCTTATCAGGGCTACGGCAGGGGCCAGCACGGTTCCATGGTCGAAGCCCTGCATTTCGTATAATACCGAGTCATGGTTGAAATGCTCCAGAAGGGCCTGCAGATGGTCGTTTTCCTCGTAGCGTGCAAGCATTTCAAGGTCGCGGTCTCCCGATATAAGGATCATAGGCGCTCCGCCTCTGCCGGCATGTGTCATAGGCGCATATTCGTCAATCACAGGTATTCCATCAGGAAGTCCCCTTTCCTGTCGGATCGTGTAATGGGTCACTGTCTGTCCGCTTACAGGATATGCCTTCGCTATCTTGTCCGCATCAGCACCGTATTTTGCCATATATTCCTTGGCAAGCACGACCATAAGGGTCAGATAACCGCCCGCAGAATGGCCTGAAACATAGATCTGGTCCTTGTTTCCTCCATACTTTTCGATATTGTCATATGTCCATGCCATGGCCATCGCAGCATCGTCGATATAGTCAGGACATTTGCACTGAGGGAAAAGGCGGTAGTTCACGCTCACGACCGCGAATCCCTGCCTGCGGAAACCGTCGAGAAGCTCCTTGTTTCCACCCGTGAGGCCGCCTCCGTGGAACCAGACCAGGGTCGCGAAACCCTTGTCAGTCTCAGGGTAATATATATCCAAGACACAACGTTCATTGCGGTATGCATCCGTTTCATCAGCGGATGTGTAGGATATGTTCTGTACATAATTGTAGCCCTCGTCCTGAGGATGTGGCTGAGCGGATGCAGATATTGCTGCAATGATGATGAATGCTGCTGTGAGAAGTCTTGCTTTCATTTGTTCAGGTTATTTGTGGGTTTTGGGGGTGTGTCACGAAATACATGTTTGTTGTAGGCAGTGTACTTCGTGGCCATTTTTTCCTGTTTTTGCTGTTTTTCGTGTCACGAAGTACATCAGGAGGCTTGTTTGTGTACTTCGTGGAATGAACTCTGTTTCTGTTTTTCAGAGGCACTCTTTCTGGTTATTTCATGAGTACCAGGTCAGCGAGGGTGATTGCCGTCATGGCCTCTACGACTACCGGAGCACGCAGGGCGAAGCATACGTCATGGCGGCCCGGTACTTCAAGGGTGTCCATCTCTCCTGTCTGGAAATTGAATGTCTGCTGGGCCTTGCGGATGCTCGATGTCGGCTTGAACGCCACACGGAAACTGATCGGAGCGCCGTTGGTAATGCCTCCGTTTGCTCCGCCGGCGCCGTTCTTCAGCGGTCTTCCGTCCTCTCCGATAGGGTCATTATGCTTGGAACCTTTCATGCGGGCCGCTTCAAATCCGTCGCCGAATTCCAGTCCGCGAACGCCAGGGATCGAGAATATCGCATGAGCCAGCACTGCCTCGAGTCCGTCCCAGAACGGTTCGCCATATCCGGGATCGATGTTTGGGACGACGCATTCGATCACGGCACCGAGGCTGTCACCTTCCTTTATGGCCTCGTCTATCGCCTCCTGCCACTCCTCCGGCATTTTTCCGTTGTCATTCTGAACGAAGTGAAGAATCTTCCCTCCCAATTCCACAATCCTGGCACTGACACCCGTAAACGGCGTCTCATCCAGAATAGTCGCATCCGTCAGGATCTTCTTCGCCACGACTCCAGCCGCAACAACAGGCAGTGTCAGTCTTCCTGAGAAATGTCCACCGCCGCGCGGATCCTGGCAGTCGTCCCATTTCAGGGCTGCGGTAAGGTCCGCATGACCCGGGCGAGGCATTGCCGCAAAAAGCTCATAATCAGAGGAATGAGTATCAGTATTCTGAAAAGTCACAGTCAGAGGCGCGCCCGTCGTATGGCCCTCGTAAATGCCGCTCACGATCTTGGGGAGATCGGCCTCGATGCGCGGAGTCGTACCCTTCGCACCGCTCTTTCTCCTGAGGATATCCTGCTCGAAATCCGCCTCAGACAGTTCCAATCCAGCCGGAACTCCGTCCATGACCACACCTATGAGCTCCCCGTGGGATTCACCGAAAATGCTTATTCTGAATTTCCTACCTATCGTATTCATATTATTCAACAATATTTCTTTATTCAACGGATTACAAATATTTCCCCTAAATACCCTTTCACGGAAAGGTTGCCGATAGCCGAGAGCAGCGCTATCACCTGTAAATCAGCAACTTAACCTATAACCCTGCTATCCCCGCCATGCAGGGTTTTCCAGCAATCTTCTGAAAACCAGCTGGTTACATTGCTCTGCCACCAACAATAGCCTCGAATGTTTCGTGGAACTGCGGGAAGGATTTCGCTACACAGTCCTCGTCATCGATGGTGATCGGGCTGTCTGCGCCGAGAGCTGCCACTTTCAGGGCCATGACCATGCGGTGATCGTGGTGGGAGGTGTAGCTGCCGCCCTTCAGCAGTCCGTGGCTTACATACTTACCAGAAACAAGACTCTGATCACATCCGGAAACAGAGCTTTCGAGACATTCTGAGTCTGATCCCGCTCCCTGATTCAGCAGGCGCTGGGCAAGACTATGGCCTTCTATTACCATCACGTCACCTTCGACAGACGCCTTAACTCCCATCCGGGTGAGCATCTCTATGATAGCCTTGGCCCTGTCGCTTTCCTTGTTGGCGAGGCGGCCGACTCCGGCGAGACGGCTCGTGCCCTGACAGAAGGCGGCAAGGACCGATATGATCGGGAAGAGGTCCGGGCAATTCGATGCGTCAACGCTGAACGCCTTGAGCGGAGCACGCTGGACCGTGATGTTCCCCCTGTCTCCGTCGAGCTGCGAAAGGCTTGCTCCGGCATCCATGAGTATATCCATGATGGAAAGGTCGGCCTGGAGTGATGTGGTGTCAAGTCCCTGAAGCTCAGCCTTTCCGAAGATCGCACCGGCAACAAGGAAATTCGCCGCAGCGCTCCAGTCGCCTTCAAGATCAATGTCCGCAGCCTTGTACCTCTGCCCGCCCTTGACCTTGAAGACCATCTCTGTGCAGAGAGACCAGTCGCCGTCCGAAGCAAGGAAATCAGGGCCTCCGAGCATATCGTTTCCGATCCTGATACCGAATTTCTTGAGGACCTCGAGGGTTATGAACATATATGGAATGCTCTTCGGCTCATGCACTATGAGCGAGCTGTTCTTTTCAGCGAAAGGCAGGGCCATGAGAAGGCCGGATATGAGCTGCGAGCCGTGCTTGCCCGATATCTCCGCGCGACCGGCGTTCAATGGGCCTGCGACTGTGAGAGGGACGCGGATCGGTGCATCCGATTTGTCTGATGACGCCACCGTGGTTGGAACTCCGGAAACCGTTTCAGGAATATAAGACAAACGATCCGGATCATCCGACGACGATTCCTGACAGCCATCCGGACATACTGAAACTATAGATGCTCCGAAGGCATCCATGATCTCCTTCGCACCGGTCAACGGACGGCCGAGAAGGGTCTTCTCTCCGGTGAATGTGACAGGCTTCGAGCCGAGCTGCGCCATAAGCGGAATCATCATACGGGTCAGAAGGCCGGACTCACCGACATGGAGAACCATATTGTCGTTTCCATTGGCAGACGGGGTTCCATCCTGAGACGGAAGATACTCAAGACTGCCGAGGCTGGCAGATATTCCTTTGATTGTCAACACGTTCCCGTCCTGCGATATTTCCGCGCCGAGGTTTCTTGCGACCTGAAGTGCGGCCTCGTTGTCCCCGCATGGGGTATATCCCTTGAGATGCGATGTTCCGTCGGCGAGGGCTGCGGCTATGATGGCACGTTGGGCAAAGCTCTTCGACACAGGCATCACGCACTGCGGGCAGTCTGCATTTCCGCTCTCGGTCCCTATGAACCGGAAATCACCATATACCGTACGGCGCATTTCCGCTGTCGGCCATTGGCCTGGCGCTGCGGCCTCATCTTCGGTCAGGGCGGCATATGTATATGGGGAGTCATGCCTTAGGCAATCGACGCGCGACTGACGGCCGGCCTCGCCCATGCAGAACGCCACGAGCCCCCCGTCCGCCAATGCACCGATCCTCTCATTGCCGGCAGCCTTCTCCGCGCGGCACCATGAATATAATGCCATCACCTTCTCCGAATCTGCCTCCGAGCGGGCTGTAGTCACGATCTTGACCATGTCGGCGCCGTGATATACACATTTCTCGACAATGGCCTTCAGCGCCTCCGGCGAATCCGTTCCGTCGAAATCGTGGTATGAACGTATGAATATCGTTCCGCTTTCATGGGCGGCCTGACGGACACGCTTGGACATCTGCTTCGGCGCCTCGATCTCCACATCCACATAGCGCGCACCGGCCTCGATGGCCCTTATGAGCCTTCTCTCCGCGATCTGCATCGCCTTTATCTCGCGGCTCTGCTCAGTCAGTTCCTGAAGCGACGGCTCTGTGGCGGCGACCTCGCTTATGCGGCATGTGGCCACAAGCGGGATATCGGCCGTGAAAAGCTCGTCTATATCCTTGGCAGTCAGCTCACAACGGTCGAGACGGATCTCCGCCATCTCGCACTGCTCCAAAGCCTCATATATCTGCTCAATGTTCCTGTTCTGTATGGTCGTACAAATCATAATCTTCGTTTGAATTCAATTTATGCCATCAGCCTGCAGACCTCCTCCACGGTCAGTCCGACGGTCACGACATCACCGACCGACTTCGGAAGCACGAAATGGATCTTCCCGCCCTCGGCCTTCTTGTCCTTCTTCATGGTCTCGGCCATCTCCTCGACGGTATATGGGCAGTAGCACGGTATATCACTGTCCCACAGGTCATTGCTGATCATTCCCTCCAGCTCGGTAGGGTCATTCTTATCTTTCCGGAAATATCTGTCGGCAAGGCGGGCAGCCAGGACAAGGCCCATCGCGACGGCCTCACCGTGGGTCACCCCCTGCGGCTGCCGAGGGTCCTCCGGATGCTGGAACCGTTCGCCGCCGTCCCTCTGCGCGAGGGTCTCGATCGCATGGGCGAACGTGTGGCCCAGATTCAGTTTACGGCGCTCCTCCTTCTCGAACGGATCCCGCGACACCACCCCGGCCTTGATATCTGCAGCGGCCCCTATGAGCTCGCAGAGCGTGTCCATATGCTTCTTCATTATCCCGGCCCATGTCTTGCTCTCGTCTTTGCCGTTCATCAGCACCTCCATGTTGTATTCGCTCGACATGTCGAAGAACAGGTCTGCGGCCTTGCGGTAGTTGCCCCCGTCCTCGATCATGAAGGTCTTCAGCATCTCGGCCGCACCCGAAAGGAAGTCACGGCGCGGAAGCGAGGTCAGCAGCGACGGCCATATGAACGTGATCACCGGCTGACGGATGACGCCGAGGATGTTCTTGTACTTCTCGAAATTCACACCACTCTTGCCGCCGAGCGCCGCATCCACCTGCGCCAGAAGCGTCGAAGGCACATTGACATAACGAACGCCCCTCTTGTATATGCCTGCGGTGAATCCGACCATATCCGTCGTTATACCACCGCCGACCGCGACAAGCACAGCATCCCTGTCCGCACCCTTCTCCATCAGCCATGAGCACATCTCCATCACGGAATCCATGGTCTTCGCCTCCTCCGTCGCCTCGACCGCCCTCATCGGGCATCCCATCTCCTGAAGGTCCACAGCCAGGTCGCGCACGATCCGGGACTTCATCATCAGCTGCTTGTCGATGAAGGCATAAAGATGCTTATATGACGCCAGAAGACCTGCAAGGTAGTTTCCGGCTGACGAATTCCTGTCCTTGCCGACAATGACGATGCTCTTTACAGGCTCGGGCTGGTATGTGATGTCCTGGGGTTTCATGGTCTTGGGTTTTACATCTTACAAAGATAATATAATTTGGGATATATGCATATCGTGAGATTGTGCGGGACATTGAGCGGGTGAACCGTCCCGGAAGCACTTTTCTCCGCTCAACGGTCATGATTCCGATACCGATGAGCGGGAAAACGCTCTCCCAAGCATGTTTTCCCGCTCAACCATTTTGTATTTATTTTGCAATTTCCGAAATTTCAGATACCTTTGCACTTCCAACCAGAAGGAATATCCTTCGCGTGCCTCTTTCAGCCCTGATCAGGCAGCCGCTTCGCCCCGACCATCCCGGTCACGCAAAGCCAAGCTCCCCACCACACAGGCAACGAAAAGCACACACCAGCCCGGATGGCGGAATCGGTAGACGCGCTGGTCTCAAACACCAGTGGAGCAATCCGTGCCGGTTCGATCCCGGCTCCGGGTACGACAAAATCCTGTAAGCATTGATAGCCAATCGCTTACAGGATTGTCTTTTATCAAAACCTCAAAAATGGTCACTTTTGGTCACCACTTTGCAAAAGGTGACCTCAAAACACCTCAAAATCTACCACTCCTCTTCGTGCAGGATAGTTATGTTGTATCTTTCAGTTGGTTTACATAACTTTATACCGATAAATAGGAATTTGTCAGTTAAGCAAGGATTGTCCGTTTCTTATCGTTCTTTTTTCACTACAGGAATCCATATTTCGCTATACGCATGTCCTTGTCTATCAGGATTCATTTTTGTAAACGAAAACGAAAGGGATTCTGCCAGCTCATAATCCGCTGTCATAAACCATTCTGCATAAATTCTTGCCATTGTATTTTGAAGTGTGGACGGAAACTCTCCTTCATTTGGAAATACCGCCCATGTTCCTGCTTTCATTGGCAAAGTTTCTAAGCCTGCACCGATTTCTTTTTCTGTTGTCAAAACACCAATCAAATGTGTCAGATAACCTTCTTCTTTCTTAAACTCTGTGTCTGAATTATAGGAAACATTGACAACTTCAAACGGTTCCATATTTTGCAGACGATGCATTTCTTCTCTTTGTTCCTGCGTGATGCTGTTTGCAAGATCCA
>JAFSBV010000090.1 GCA_017437125.1 Bacteroidales bacterium
ATGCGGTTTTAAGTATATGTTCACGAAATGCAACGTGTCATCACAATTGGTTGGTGAGTTGCGGACGGAACACATTACTTGCCTAACAAAGATGGAATGGTTAACAAGTAAGTAAATTCCCATTATTCTGCGAGAACGATGCCTGGCACAAATTCATAGTGTCAGGAATCGTTCATATTATTTTATCTGTAACTATTTGGTTAAATGCTATATAGATTATACACGGTTCTGTAATAAAAGGCCAGGGAGGAGATATTAGTCTGCGCGCATACGTGATATGACTTAGCAGAAGAATAAAACCATTAACTGCGCTGCCAGTACCCTGAGGAACATGGACAGAGGATATACGGTAGCATATGCTACGCCTGTCTTGTCTGAATCACGATCCTGTTCAGAAGCATAAGCGAGTGCCGGAGGATTCGTGCATGCTCCGGACAGAACTCCGGTCAAGGTATTCATATCGAGTTTAAGAATATATCTTCCTGCAAGACCTCCTGCAAGAACCGGAATTACCGTTATCAATGCTCCATATAATATCCATTTCATACCGTCTCCGTGAATCAATGTATCGACGAAACCGTCTCCTGCTTCAAGCCCGACGCAGGCAAGGAAAAGTGATATGCCGATTTCACGGATCATAAGGTTCGCACTTGGAGTCGTGTATGTGATGACATGGAAGCGTGGGCCGAAATGACTGATAAGAATCGATACGATCAGCGGACCGCCGGCAAGACCCAGCTTTACAGGCTGCGGTATTCCCGGAAAAGTGATAGGGATACTTCCCAGGATGCATCCGAGTGCGATTCCTATGAAAATAGGTATAAGATTGGGCTGGTCAGGGTTATTCTGAACACTGCCCTTCGTTTCGACCTTGTTATGGGAGGCGATGTTTGAATGTGCGCCTGATATTCTATAAAGCATCATTCTGATCAGAACGAATGAAAGTATGCAGCCGATGACACCCAACGGATAAGCGACAGCATAGCCTTGAGCCATATCTGTAGCAGTGTTGCCTGTTGTATCAAAGTATGCCTGCTGTGCCGCACCGAGTCCTGGTGTATTTGTTACGGCACCTGACATTATGCCAGTGATTGTTGTCGCAGGGATACCAGTCAGGAAATAAATACCAATAGTCACAAGCACACCGGTTGCAATTACAAATACAGTCAGCACGTTAAGAGCAAGTCCACCGGAACGGAAACTTGAGAAGAAACCCGGACCAACCTGAAGCCCAATGGAATATACGAACAGTACAAGTCCGAACTCCTTCAGGAAATGAATCAGTTCATGGTCTATTGTAAGGCCATAGTGACCGAATAATATTCCGACGAAGAGCACCCAGGTCGCCCCGAATGATATGCCGTATATTTTTGTCTTGCCCAAAATCCTGCCCAAGGCAATGACAATTGAAATGATTATGAGAATATGTGCGATTCCACCACTCCAGGAACCTTCCGCACCTTCAAAAAGATTGTTTATGAGATTCATTTATTCAAGCCATTGTATGGCCCTTTCCCTCACAGCTTC
>JAFSBV010000048.1 GCA_017437125.1 Bacteroidales bacterium
GGCGTTGCTCCTACGGCAGAAAACATCCGAAACGGCAGCTATCCCATTGTTACTCCCATGTATGCTGTGACCTATGAAGAGAACACAAACGAAAATGTTGATCTGCTGCTCCAGTGGATCTTGTCGGAGGAAGGCCAGTATATCATTGAAGAGACTGGTTATGTCGGCGTTTCGGATTGATGCGGAGGTTTGTAAGATGAAAAACAGAAAGATTTGCCCCAAGTGCAATAGCACAGACATTATCAAAGTTCCGGGCAAGGCTGGAGCATACGGTGTCGGCAATAACATTCAGACCGGATGGAGTAATTTCTCCGCTGTGCTTGTCCACCGCTATGTTTGCTGCGCCTGCGGCTACTCTGAGGAATGGATCGACAAAGAGGATATTCGCAGATTGAAGGAGAAATATGAAAACGCTTGATTTACAAGGCATGACGAATATGGAGCTTGTCCGAGGCGGCACCGGTGAATGGTATTGGTCAACGGATTATGTCCATGGAGATCTTTACGAGGCAGAAGAACTGTTCCGCATGGGGCATCCGGTACAGAGCAACCGACTGTATCTCATCCACTATCCGGATGGAACGGTCTATGAGCCTGTTCCTGCAATAGCTGGACAGTATCTGGGCTATCCGATGAATGACAATGGTTCTGTTGCGCTGTTGGCGGTGAACTTCCCGGAGGGTATCATTCGCATCCTGCGCTTCCAGCCGGGTGAGCTGTCGGAGGTTGCACAGATTCCTCTGTCTGCCGTGAAGGACTGCTATAACCTGATCCTCCACACAGCCCCTTTGACCCTAACTCGCACTCCTGGGGATGGCACCTTTGAGATTGTATGGCCGGAGCAGATTCGTTTCCCCATCGGGGAACGAGAGACCCTAAATTTCCGTGAAGGAGACAAGCTCTATTTCACGGTTTGGTATGAAGATCCCGACTACCGAGAGGAAACCATAGTGCGTTCTTTGCGGGACGGTACGATTCTGGATAGGTTCTCCGGTGATATCCGTATCATGCCCAACGGTGAAAAGTGGTTGGTAAAATGATTCCGGGGGTGATAGATTGAACTCGTCAACATACATAGCGATAATCGTTATGTGGATTATCATAATTTATGTCTTGCTCAGCAATCGAAAAGCAGTTATCGCAAGACAGATCATCAAGAAAAGAAAAACGGAGGGAAATACCGAAATGAAAGAACTTGCGATGAGATTTATTGATAAAGAGTGCGTGATTTCCTCTTTTGATGGCAATCACCAGTATGAAGGCATCATCAAGGAAGTAACTGATGGTGCACTCCTGCTCGAAAAAGACGGAAAGATCGAGGCTATCAATCTTGATTTTGTTATCCGTATCAGAGAGTATCCCCGAAACAAAAAGGGCAAGAAAAAGACTATTATTGGTTAACTTGTTATAGCGGAAACATCCAGTATTTCTCTATTAACTATCCGGAGGTGCGAATATGAAGTTTTACACAAAAGAATGGTATGAGCTGATGCAACGCCAAAACTACACTTCCGGGTTGAAGAAGATACCGGACAAGGTGTACACCGACGATGATATCCAGGCGTTCTATGATAAGGACTTAAAAGCAGAGGTTGCCCATGACCGCAAGATTCACAACACGCCTCCCGGTCCGTATGATTGGGAGGATGAGCTGCTTCTGCCCGACAGATTCACTCCCGACACATTCCTCTTCGAGAATGAAGAAACGGGAGAACTGTTCCATCCGGAGACACCGGAAATCGCTCGGCATTATCTGGAGCAGGATCGTCGGCAGGCACAGGAGCAGTTTGCCGCCCGACCTCCTTTCGACCCTTCAGAAACCATCGAGTGCTTTCAAGAGTGCTACCGAGGAATGTTGCGATATGGTTTCGCGCACTTTCCGCAGTGGGTGCAGGAGTCTGTAGACCCGCGATTGCTGGCACTGAATCGCATCCCGGAGAGTGCCTACAAACGGCTGCGAAAAGAGGAACAGGCAAATCGGCGGGCCTTTGAGAAGATAAACGCAAAGGCAACTGCTGTTCTGGATCAGCAGGACATTCCGGAGGAGATTCGGGAACGGTTTTATTTCCACGATGCCTCTGTCCTGGCTATCAAAAAGGTTCGCTCTGATGTCGAGCTGTATCTGCGAAAGGACGGCGGATGGCTGGACGATGCCACGCCGTACATCAAGATCATTTTTAAGAATGTCCGTCAATTCAACCGCGAAAAGGGCTTTTCTCTGCGTCCCAAAGTCGATGCGGACGGCGATCTGAGAACGAGCTGTACATACCTTTACGACGAACTATAC
>JAFSBV010000091.1 GCA_017437125.1 Bacteroidales bacterium
TAACTTATATGTCTAACTTTTGATATGAGACGTTTTGAGAATTACATATTCGGTGTGATACTGGCGGTATGCCTATGTTCGTGTTTCCATACTAGTGATGTAGACAGGGTGTTGGATCAGGCTGAGATATGCCTGAGTACTGCGCCTGACAGTGCGTTCGTCGTGCTTGATTCGTTGGACAGAAGTCTGCTCAATACAAAGAAACTCCAAGCTCGTCATGCATTGCTGTACTCTCAGGCTCTAGAAAAAGTAGGCATAGAGGTATATAACGACAGCATAATCAATATTGCTATCGATTACTATTCGTCAGTCAGAGATGAAGAAAATATGCTGAAGGCCAGGGAATGTCTGGAACATATAAACGCAAATGCCCTGCTGTTGGCTCCTAATGATACGCTGAAGATTCAGAATGCACGTATCATAGAGGAACGGTATATGGACAAGAGGATGCTCGTAGAGAAGGATGACCGTATCCGCAAAATCATAGTTCTTTCTTTGATCCTTCTGGCAATACTCGTGATTGCCATCCGCTATATCGTGAAGATGCTGAAGAACCGTCCTGATGAAAAGGCTATGTCTGTGATCAGGCACCGCCTTTCTGTTCTGGATAAGGTCATAGCATCTCGTATTTCGTCTGACCAGAAACTGTACCAGAGTTCAGAGGAGGAAATCAATGTGTTGATGGAAGACCGTGAAGAGTTCCTGTGCTCTACCAAAATTGTATTTGAAGAGAGACATCCCAAGTTCATTGCCTATCTGCAGGAGAAAGGGCTCACCGATTGGGAGATCGGATATTGCTGTCTTTATACTCTCGGACTTAAAGGCAAGGATATCGGAGAATTCATTCAGAAGAAACGTCACTATATCATCAGCCACGAAATCCGTCAGAAACTCAGTCTTGGCAAACACGAAACCAATATCAGCATCTATCTGAGGAACCTTCTGCTTGACTTGGAGCGCTGATGTAAGACTTTTCGGAATCTTACGGGATAAATATTTTTCTTCTATATTGATATTCAGTAATATACGTCGTTGATTTTTTGCTCAATACTATATGATGTAAAACTTTTTCCGGATAATTTTGTGGTATAAACCATACGGAAAAACAATGAAATCAAAGACAATCATTCTTGTTGCAGTATCGCTGTTTGCAAGCATTACAGCAATTGCTCAGGAAACGGAAACTCACCAGTCAGACTCTCTCGGAACAGTCAGGAAACTCAACGAAGTCACCGTTGTCGCGCGGCAGGAACTTATCTCCACCGACGCAGATAAACTTACATATAACGTACAGGCAGACCCTCAGGCAGAAGGAGGGAACCTTATCGACATACTCCGCAATGTACCTATGCTCAGCATCAACTCAGAGGATAACGTAATGTTAAACGGTTCTTCTGACTATAAGGTCCTTGTGAACGGCAGACCTACCGGAATGCTCGCCAGAAATTTCAACCAGCTTATAAAGACTATCCCGGCCTCTTCCATCAAGGAAATTCAGGTCATCACCAATCCTCCCGTCAAATACGATGCGGAAGGCATTGGTGGCATTATAAATATAGTCATGGCCAAGCGCTTGAAATCCGGTTACAGCGGTTCTATAGGAACACAAGGCAGCAATCTTGGAACAGCAAGCGGAAACGGTTACATAAATGCTCAGTTGGGTAAGTTCACTGTAAGTGCGAATGCAAGCGGCACAAGTTTCCGTAATCCAATTGTCTATGGCGTAACAGATGTTGAGAACTATACAAGCGAAGACTACCGTTACCAGCGTCTTGATTTCAACAGCAACAATAGTTTCTCATCAGGAGCATTCTCTCTTGAGGCCAGTTATGAGCCTGACTCGTTGAATCTCATAACCCTTTCGGGTTGGGCAAACTTCCAGAAGATGCTTAGCGATTATGACATCACGGAAACCTTCTGGAATACCGGCCATCTCAAGACCATCGAGATGAACGAACCAACTGTGCGCACCAACCGTTATAAAACTTTCTCCGGAGAGCTGGCATACCAGAAGACATTCAGGAACGATGGAGGTATCCTTACATTCAGTTATGCCATTGATGGGAATCCTAACAGTACGGAAAACGATGTGATAGTGGTTCCGATCCTGAACTATCCTGACTATCATCGTCATTCCTTCAATACGGAACACACGATCCAGCAGGTCGGTCAGATTGATTATTTCGCCACCCTTCAGAAGACGCATCAGATCGAGTCCGGTGCAAAATATACACTACGTTCACATGTGGCAGATTCGCAGGATGAGCTATGGGATTATGCTGAAGAAAAATGGGTTATTGATGATTCAAATGTCAATGACCTGGATTATCAGCAGCATATTTTCGCCGCCTATGCAAGTTACGGATACAGGTTCTCAAAACTTACCTTGAAGGCTGGTACAAGGCTGGAATACACTCTGAACCGAGGTCTTTCCAAGAGTGCTTCCGGAAATCTGACATTCGACAACAGCAATTTCAATATCGTTCCATACCTCAATGCAGCGTGGAAGATTGACTCCAGGAATACTCTTTCCGCGTCTTATACACGTCGTTTAGGCCGCCCGAGCGTCACTTACCTCAATCCATATATCTTCGAGGAATCACCATACAGCAAGATGCACGGCAATCCGGATCTGAGAACCGTAGTGTCTGATGCCTTGACTCTGACATACAGGACAAGCGGGGAAACCTGGGATCTTACTGCCAGAACTTACGGCAGCCTGTGCAACAACAAGATTGAATATCTGTCTGAAGTCTATCCGGACGGTGGCAAGGTATCTACCTACAGGAACGCTGTAATCCATAACCATATCGACGAGATGTTGAGTTTCAGCTGGAGTCCCGGCGAACGCTTCAGCCTTCAGACATCGGCAATGTTGGGATACAACTGGTTTCACGCACCGTCATTGGAGCAGAAGAACGATGGCATAGGATGGTCATTCGACCTCAGCAGCAATGTCGATTTATGGAAAGGAGCTATGGGATTCGTCGCTGGAAGTATATCCGGTGGTGAAACAACTCTCCAGCGTACCTATCACGGCGTGGACTATGTGTATTCATTGGGCCTGCGTCAAGGCTTCCTGCAGAACCGTCTGATCCTGACTGCAAGGGCTATAATGCCATTCCAGAACCGTTATAATGGCTCCACAAGGGACACATATGCCGAGAACTATCACCAGCATAATGTGTCCTGGTATAATCCCCGTCAGTTTTATTTAGGCCTGACCTGGAGGTTCGGCAAGACCACAATCAATCTCAGACACGCGAAGAAGACGGAAGTGAGTGATAAGCTATAATTGTAAGTTTCAGACGATATGAAACGAATTTTAAGAATCCTACTGCGATTTATCGCACTTGTTGCTCTTTATATGATAATCGGGTGGGCGTTTGGAATGTTCGAGAACTTCAACTTTAGGAAGATGCTTCTAATAGGAGCGGTGTTCTCTGGGGTGATGTTGGGCTTAAGCGAATGGCAGAACAGGGGGCATAAATGATGAGGCGGATTGTGTTTAGTTCTCTATGCATAATTTCCGTACTGGTCTCGTGTGATTCCGCTGGCCCATTAGGGCAAGTCTTCTGACGGCTTGCCCGGCTGAAGTCTTGCCGGGCGTTTTTATGTGTGCGTAGGGTTCAGCGAGAGTTTGAGGATCTGCTTGCAGTCCTCATATTCTCGCCCGTGCGGTGGGTATAGAAGATTGCCTTCTGCGGATCTCGTAGAGTCTGCAGAGGGCAAGTGCCGCTATATATAATGCTATCCTCGATCTGATGTCGAAGATAGCATCAATTACTGGTATATTCTTAGAGAATTCAATGCAGATACTTTTCTATTTCCGTCATGGATTCATCAAACATTGGGTCTTCCGAATACTTTATGTCAACTACCGTGTTGTATCTCGCCTTTAATTCCTTTGCTGTCGGAATAGGGTTATCATAGACCTCTGCTTCCAGTTGATAACGTCTGATAAGTTCCTTTGCAAATCTCCTGCTGATAAAATTCTTGAAGTTGCAGACAATCCGATAATCAGGGAAATATGTATAATATACTATTCCTGTAAACCAATCCTCATAATTCCCACAACCAGGTAAGGGTATCATATCGAAATCAGTCTGGCCGAATGGAGATCCTGCAAAATCAAAACCTACATTTTCCTTACCTGCGTTCATAAAGGATGAGTCCCAACGTCCTTGAGCTATTGCGGACAATGACATGTCTGGAGAAAGGGATGTGCCACTTATCATTACATTAGCTACCTTTTCAGGAAAATGTTCTGCAATATATCGACCGGCATTTTCACTCCTACCGACATCTTTAACAAATGCATGTCTGAAGTTCATAATGACCAGAGCCTTTTCTGAACGGGAACTATTATATGCCTGCAAGAAATTATCTGCAAGGATACTGTCTCTATGTGGCATCAATGAATCTCTGTTACGTATATCCTCTACAGTTGCTGTTGCCCAGTCACGGATTCCGATATCAAGATTATAAATCTTTACGTTATTGTCATCTCTCTTATTGGTATCCCAAACGCCATGGATGAAATATGCATAATTTGACTTTTCCCACAATCCGGCTCCATAACTATCCCGCTGGATTTCCAATGCTTCTCTTCTGGCAGCTCTATCGCTCAACGCATCATTGCAAAGAAATTCGTTGAGTATGTCGTTCCTTTGAAAATTTCCGATTTCCGTATAGATATTTCCGACCTCCGATCTGAACCGCTTATCAGAAATCACGTCGAGAATAAGATCATATTGAGTAATTTCACGATGATCACGTTCACATAGAATGACTATATCGTATTTTTCGAACAGACTCAGAATATACTCTTTTGCCGAGAGGTGCTGATCTGCCAGAAAATCTTCATATTCGCCTTGTGATTCCTGTGCATCAGCTATCATCACACTCAATGAGAGCAATATTGTAAATAATATCCTCATATTACAAACCTCCATCGGCAGTCCAGGTCATAGTCGGATTATCATTCCTCAGCGCTACCACGAGCTTCTTTGTCCTGCCATCTGCCATCTTCACCTTGCACTTGACAAATACTCCATTATACAGACCTGACTTGAATGATGGTTCATACTCTAAAAGCCTGCAACCCTTATATATCTTCTCCATTTGCCTCAGGCTCATATTTCTTAACACAACCTTAAGGAAATCCTCATCCCATACAGATGTCGCATCGAACATCCTGACAACGGCTTCCTCTGCTGTAATGCCGGTAAATTGATCAAATGGAAGAGTTTCATAAGCCACTTTCATTCCAAGCTCGGTGTTGTCAATCCATTCTATGTCTTCATCGACAGCAAATGTGGAAGGTTTAATGCCCGGAGCATACTTTAGATCTGTCATCTCTACGATAACCCTGTTGACTCCCAATATCTTTGTGCTGATCTTCAAAGACAGAAGTTCTCCACCTTCCTTTGAAAATTCGTACTCCCTGATTGTGTCTGACTCAAGAATTGATGTATTACGAGAATATTCATTTGTAAAATCGCCTTGAGCAGGTGAAGTTACAACAAGAGTGATGACTTCATCAGATTCAGTTTTCGTGATGCAGGCTCCATTACTTGCTAGAGCGATATTTTCCTCTGCCACCATCAGTGATGGTAGGTCGAGCAATAAGGCGAAGTCATCGATGACATATATGTTTTCATTATCATATTTCCATCCAAACTGTGATTCAGGTAGCCATTGCCAGGTATATGTTCCATCATATACAGCTTTCCTTCCTCCTTTATCAATCGACCAATGCCCGGTGCTTTGTTGAACCGTAACCGTGTGCTCGACGAATCTGCCCCATGGATTGATATATGAAAAATTCTCCTGCGGGTCAGTGCGGACCTTTAAGATGGCAGTATAAGAGTTTATGTTGTTCAGAATCTCGGCAGCATCTGCAAAGATCTTTTCTGCCGCGTAGGTCGGCTGAACACTGGACTTGCCTATGAATAGGACTGCGAGTAAAGCAATTGCAGCAGCCACTGATGTGGCAAGATATTTCATAATCACAAGTCTAGGGCGTGCAGGTGTTGTGATTTCTTCCTGTGCTGCAGCTTCAAGAATCCTATCCTTGAGGCTTGACGATGCCTTGAACTCACATTGAGGAGTCAGGATCTTTTCTATGTTATCAGTTGTCTTCATTTCACTTTCCTTTAATTGAGTTGTTTCTGAATGGCCTGAATGGCGTAGCGGTAGCGGGACTTCACTGTCGCCTCCGGAATGTCCAGGATGTCGGATATCTCCCTGAACTTGAGCCCGTCTATACATTTCATATAGAGGACCTCCCTCTGCTCTTGCGGAAGCGTACGGGCCAATGCCGTGATTCTGAGATATTCCTCGTGCATCTTGAGGTCGTCATCCTGTACGCTCTCCTTGTCTGCTTTTTCCAGAGGCAGGATGTCCTGTCTTCTTCTGTGGAAATCGCGACAGGCATTGCTGATCGAACGTATCAGGTAATGCTTGACGTTCCGGACAGACTTGAGATTCTCAGACGAGCGGAAGAGTTTCAGAAAGACATCCTGAACGATGTCCTCTGCATCCTCCCTGCTTCCGACACGCATGTAGGCGAACCTGAAGAGCATATCCTGCTCTCTCACTATCACACTTTCAAGTTCATCCAGCCTTTGTTGTGTCTTGTGTATCATAATTCGTAAATGTTATCAGATTTCAGATGCATCCGATAACAAGACGTGAAAAGTTGAAAAAAGATTTAACTGATCTTAATTATTTTGCAATAAATGAAATTATATCCTCCGCTTCCGGCATCTCAAGGGTCTGGCGGATGGTGCTCTTGCGCTGGTAGACTGTGCGGACGGACTGCTGGGTCACTACGCTGATTTCCTTGGTGGAGAAGTTGGCCTTTAGGAGGCAGCACAGTTGGATTTCCTTTTCATTCAGGATGTTTCCGAATCTTTCAACAAGTGATGTGTAGAATCCGTCATAGATATAGTCCATTGTCTGATA
>JAFSBV010000092.1 GCA_017437125.1 Bacteroidales bacterium
CAGATCGCCTTGAAGCGTTTGCCGTATTCTTCGAGGAGGGACAGATCGTCGCAGTCCATGAAGAAGCCGCCCGCTTCGCAGTCAAAGACAAAGCGTTTCAGATTGGGATCACCGTCGAAGGCTTGGCAGAAGGCGGCTTGCCATTCGTAACCGTCGCCGTGAGTACGGAGTCCGTGCTCGGTCAACGGTTCATCTCCGATTTCTCTTGCATACGCATCGAAGGCGCCTTGGCAGTAGGGATAAAACTCGTCACCTAAAAGATCAAGCGGAAGGCACAAGCTGTACCTTCCGCTTTCCAGATCCACGATATAGAACGGTCTGTTTTCTTCGTTGAACGTCGTTATTCTTTGTTCGGTTGTCATTGTGACCTCCTTTAATCGGGGATGATCCACTTTTCCATAACGGTGTCGCCGTCGTGGTCATCGAGCTGCTTTTCATCGGTGTTGATACCGAAGTATCTTGAGAGAATGCGCTTCACGTCATCCTTTTCTGCTCGGGTGCAGTCGAAGCCCTGTTCATTGATGCTTTTCTCAATACGGTTGAGGTTGGCAAAGGACTGCTCGTCAGATTCGTTGCGAAGTCTTACGGCAAACATAAACTCACGAGCCGTCGACATCTGCACCTGAATCTCATCGAGGAACTGCTTATCTCTTTCAAGCAGATCACGGATCTTGGCATTGGTTTCATCCTCGAGCCTTGCGTCGAGGTACAGCTTGTTGTCATCAAAGTTCTCCCTTGCATCAAGGCAGATGATCTCGATGTCGGGCTGTGCAGACAGAAGCTGCATCAGATGCTTGATCTTGATGCCGACTGCCACTCTCGACAGCACCGAAATGTTGGTAGGCTTTACGGTAAAATATACGATCTCACCGTGTCCGTTGGTCTGAATGCCGTTGCGGGAAAAGCTCTTGATTCCCAGCATATCCTGGGTTGAGAGATTACCTTTTTTCATTCGGTTTTGTCCTCCTTCCACTCATAGTACTGCTGGGTAAGCAGAAAGTATTTCACGCCTTGCTTGATAAAGTCAAGCACACTGGTATCGTCGAGCTGAATGGACAGGAACATATACACCAGTGTCAGAGCCAAGGGCAAAAAGAATTTGATTTGTGTTAAGGCGAGAATCGAAATAAGGAGAGCGACTCCGATGATTGCGACGTCTCGCAGATTCCAAAACCAAAGCTTGGCTTGGGATTTCAAATTGTGGGGATAGATATAGGTTTCGTTCATTGGGTTCTCCTTTCCTTATTTCTTCGCCAATGCGCGAGTGAGGTTGATTGCCGTCGTTGTGGTATGAACGGCGCTCATCATATTGACTCTTACGCTTGTGTCAAGACCGAACATCTGAGCAATTCGAGGTACTTCATTGGCCGATAGCATAACACCCAAGCCGAGAAGCATATTCGTCTGCCATGTGAGCAGTCCGAGGTAAAGCAGAGTCATCTGCATAAATGCAGTAAGGCATAGCGCAATGACCTGTTTGCACCATTGCGTAAAGCCATCCGTATATCCTTTGGGTAATGAGAAGAGATACAAGCTGCCTACGGCGATCTGTGTCAAGAGAATACCTCCGCGCTTGATGTTGGCGAAGAATATCTTAATAACGCAGTAGCCGAGAGCAATAATTGCAAGTAGATTGAAGATACTCACGGCACCTGCCATTGGGTTGAGTGCATTCATTGCCACTTGTCCTAAACCGAGTCCTACGGCTGCATTATTGGCAAACAGTCCGGCAAGGTCATGCATCAAGGTGTTCTGAATGGTAATGCAGAAGGTATACAGTCGTATCGGAAGGACGGTAAACAGGTTCACGGCAAGGAAGCCATAGATCAACGGCATCACCTGACGCTTGATATTGAACTGCCGCATGGACTGATATTCGATGGCGATATCGAAGATCGCCACAATAAGACCCGCGACAAACAATGCCCATCCAAACATACTGAATAGCTTGACACATGCTTGAACCCATGGCAGATCAAACAGATCTGTACCCATGTTTCCCATGAGCGTGAAGAAGTCGGCAATTGCGCCGAAGATTGCTTCGTAGATCCATTTGAGGAAGATGCCCCAAATAGAGCTTGATATCATTTCCCAAAGAGAAGCGAAGGCACCGGCTATCGCATCACCGATACCATCAATAAGATCGGTAAGCCATTCCAAATAAATTCACCTCTACTTTCTTAGTTTGAATCGGAGGCAACCCGTAGGTTACCTCCGACTGTGCTTACATACCGATGATGTCCCAAATATAGAGAGGTGCGGTAAGGGCAAACACGAGCGTTGCAAACAGGATCGCGGGAGGAGTCCACTCGAGCTGACCATGCTTGCGGTAGTCCATATAGACGAGGGCTACCTTGGCAAAGAAGCAGACGGCAAGCACAAGGTCGATGACGGGAAAGACCACGTTGTTGACCACGCTCTTGATCTGTACCTTTGCGGCGTTCCAAGTGGACTGCACAGCACCTGCAACGTCACCCGAAGCTGCAAATGCCGTCACGGACATTACAGATACGAGGAGTGCGAGCATGGCAACGACCACAAGGATCTTAGTGTAATTCTTGTTCCATTTCATTTCGAATACCTCCGTTTTCGATTTTGATTCTTTCTATCTCCGTATCAGACACGTATCTGACGGGGATTCCTTGTTCCTTGGCGGCAATGATCTCCCTGACCATGCCTTGGCTTACGCTGTCGCCGAAGTACCATAGCTCGTCGCAATCGGACAGGAGCATCAGCCCAGCCATTGTTCCGAAGGCTCTGTCTTCGGGCAGATTGTCATCGAGAAACTGCGTAAAGTAGATGTGCGGAGCGATCGGTATCGCCCCGCACTCCTTGACTACGAATCTCGCATAGCCCTTTGCCTTCTCGATGTTGTTCTCGATATCTCCCGCAAGTCGGGAGCACACATAGATTTTCTTCACAGTATCACCCCTCGCCGACATA
>JAFSBV010000093.1 GCA_017437125.1 Bacteroidales bacterium
CGGCAGCATGAATCAGCTGCTCTGCATGGACAAAGTTCTCCTCTGTACAGCCAAGCCTCATATTCATTTGCAGGCAGGTTACTTTCATACCTTACTCCTTTGTCAGCAGACGACAAAGCCTGTTGGCCGCCTCTCTGGTTTCTTCAAGCTTTCCGAACGTTGAAAAACGGAAATAGCCTTTCCCGCATTCTCCAAAGCCTTCGCCGGGAATGCCAACGACTTGTATTTCCTGCAGCAGATAATCGAAGAATTCCCATCCGCTCATGCCGTTGGGGCATTTCATCCAGATATATGGTGAGTTTCTGCCGCCTGTATACCAGATTCCTGCGGCATCCAGCGCAGTCATGAAGCTGGCTGCGTTCTCCTTATATACGCGCAGGTTTTCACGGATCTGTCGCTGCCCCTCGGAAGAAAACACCGCCAAAGCGCCTTTTTGCAGGATGTAAGAAACACCATTCGTCCTGGTTTCACGGTTGCGTGACCACATCGCATTCAGGTTCATACCACCGCGCACAAGCTTCTTCGGGACTATTGTATACCCAAGCCGTGTACCTGTAAAGCCGGCAGTTTTTGAAAGCGAGCAGATCTCGATCGCACACCGGTCTGCGCCGTCCAGCTCATATATGCTGTGGGGAATGTTGTCATCCTCAATAAAGATCTCATATGCTGCATCAAACAGGATGACAGCTCCAATTTCATTGGCAAAGTCAACCCATGCCTGCAGCTGGTTCCGGCTGAACGCAGCACCGGTAGGATTGTTCGGCGAACAGAGGTAGAGGATATCCGCTGTAGCTTCCTCGCACGGCTCCGGCAGAAAGCCGTTGTCTTCGCCAGACCTCAGGTGAATGATCCGTCTTCCTGCAAGGATATTCGTATCCACATATTCAGGGTAGGCCGGTTCGATGACCATCACGGTATTGTCCTGATCGAACAGCTCCAGAATATCTCCCAGATCATCGCAGGCGCCGCTGGAAATGAAGATCTCGTCTTCGGCAACAGGAGTGCCTGCTTTCCTGTAATGCGCTGCGATGGCTTTGCGCAGGGAGGCATCACCGACCTCTGGCATATATCCATGAAAAGTGGAAGCCTGTGCCTGATCATCAACAGCCCTATGCAAAGCCTTGATGACCGCGTCGCACAGCGGCAACGACACATCGCCCACCCCCATACGCAGAACCTTCTGATCGGGATGTTCTGCCAGATACTCATCCGTCTTGCGGTAAATTGTGTTGAACAGGTAGGAGTCTTTCAGCTCCTTGTATCTGATGTTCGGCTTCAGCATACCTTCACCTCATTCCTGATTGATCGTGGAGATCCCGAGCGTGACCTCCTCCAGCACATCCAAAACCATTCTGACAGTGTCCAGGGATGTCAGCATCACGATGTTGTGCTGGGCTGCACATTGACGAATGGCTATACCATCTCCAAAGTGCTTTCCCGAAAGGATGGCACGCGTATTGATCACATAACTGACATAGCCGGCACGGATGGACTCCAGCACCTCCTCGCTGCCTTCGCTGGGCTTGAGACGGATACGGGTTCTGATCCCGTTGGCCTTCAGAAATTCTCCGGTCAGCGATGTTGCCTCGATATTAAAGCCCATATGGTAGAAGCGACGGACAAGCGGCAGTGTTTCTTCTTTGTCCTCATCAGCAACACTGACGAGGACCGTTCCATAGTTGCGGAGCGTAAGACCGGAGGCTGTCAAGGCCTTATAGGCCGCACGGTGCAGCTTTCTGTCATATCCGATGGCCTCGCCTGTGGATTTCATTTCAGGAGACAGATAGGCGTCCATGCCACGAAGCTTGGAGAAAGAGAAAGCAGGGACTTTCACATAATAGCGTTCTTTTTCCTTCGGATAGATGTCAGTGATTCCCTGTTCTGCCAGGGACATGCCG
>JAFSBV010000094.1 GCA_017437125.1 Bacteroidales bacterium
TATGAATCATCTCGAAACAGCCGCATCCATTTGGGATAGCTCCCTCGAAGACTATGGCTTAGTTGAAAACGCCTCGAGAAACTCCTACGTGAATATCGAAAACGAAACCTACGAATTGGTATCGGTATGCGGTCAGCCCGGCTTGTTCTCAAACGGGAAACTGACGAAGGACGATATCCCTCGTGGGTTATTTGTTTATCACCTGCGAAGCGGCAGTGATGGCGAACAGTTCTGTGCCATTGAAAACAGAGTCAGCGTAAACCATGGCGGCTCCATCGTTACAAGCGAACCCTTAGATCTCGGCAAGAACGGATTCCTCCCGTTCGATGATGAGCATACCCTCAACTTTATGGGTGAGGACATCACCTTCGGACAGTTTATGGAGGGTGATTTTGAAACGAAGGAGGCGGTAGACATTGAGCAAAATTAACATCATCACCACAGACGAGCTTCGTGGGATGCGTGGTTCGGAAGGACTGATTCTCCAAGGCTGTGGAGGTGACCTCACCGAATGGGTGGATGGCATCAACGAGATCCTCACCAAGGAAGGCATCCTTCTGGAAGGAACAAAGTTCGATGAAGTCCACGCCTTCAAGCATGAAGGGCTGACAAATCTGTTGTTCCCTTTCTCTGAGGATGTAAAGCTGAACATCGGAAAACTCGCCATCTGGCGCCTTGCCTCTCATGAAACCTTCGGCGGGACATGGCTTACCGACTACGTGGATAACCGTCTCGGCGGGTTCGAAATGAGCGCCTTCGAAAAGGAAATCCGAAGACTCAATACCTTCGCAGACACCGAAACCTCCTTTGAGTTTCAATGCGATCAGACAGGAGGTTGGCCGACCTGCCTCATGTGGAATCGTGCCGAAGGTAAAGCATGGCTTGCTCCCAACGACCATATGGACGATAACGAGCAGTACTATGAAAGGGCGATGCAAGCCTGCGAAAAGTTCGGAATTCGAATCTGTGAAAGCGTTGAGGATTTCAATGCAATCCTCGATACCCTCGGCGACAACGCCAAAGAATGCAAAATCTACGAAGAAACCGAGGACGTAGACCTATGCTGAAATTCATCCTCGGACTCACAATTGGAGGTGTAGTGGGTGTAGTCACCATGTGCCTCTTCCAAATTAATAAGAAATAAAGCAGTAAGACCGTTTTGCGTGTAAACAAGCACACAAGACGGTCTTTTGTTTTGTGTGCTGTTTGCACCCTCGGCTTTCTGCGGAAAGGCAGGTGTACCTTGAACAGCTTTATGAGCTGGATCGGTGGCAAGAAAGCTCTGCGAGATGAGATCATTGCCCGTTTTCCACTCGACTATACCCGTTACATCGAAGTATTCGGCGGTGGTGGCTGGGTTCTTTTCCATAAGGCTCCCGAACGAGACTTCGAGGTATACAACGACTTCAATCCCAATCTCGCAAACCTCTACCGCTGTGTCAGAGATCATCCCGATGAGCTCTGCGATGAACTGAGGTATATGCTCAACTCCCGCTTGGATTTTGACTACGTCAGAGAAATGATGCATTCCAAAACAGATATCCCTGACATCAAGCGAGCCGCATATTTCTATCAGCTCATCCGATACAGCTATGCATCCGGTCTTGACTCCTTCGGAGCGCAACCGCATTCGATGTGGAACAACTTCCCGCTGATCCACAACGCTTGTCAGCGACTGCAAAAGGTGGTTATCGAAAACAAAGACTTCGAAAAGCTCATCAAGCAGTACGACCGACCGCAGTCCTTCTTCTACTGTGATCCACCGTACTACAACACGGAGGACTACTACGAGGACGTGGGCTTCACCCGAAAGGATCATGAACGACTGGCAAACGCACTGTGCGGAATGCAAGGAAAGTTCCTGCTCTCCTACAATGACTGTCCCGAGATCCGAGAGCTGTACTCCCGTCCCGGCATCATTATCGAAGGCACGACAAGACTCTCCAACATCGCACAGAGATACGAAGCCGGCAAGCAATACGCTGAGCTTCTCATCTCGAACTATGACACGACGGCTAAAATCAAAAGCCATCGACAACTATCGCTCTTCGATCTTTACGACGAGAGCCAACAGATCTTGAAAGAAAGGAAAATAATATGGACATCAGAAGCAAATTCTCATTCAACATCCCCGAAGCCTTGATCGAGGCACTCGGCATCACGGAAGACACTCCTTTCGTGGTTAGTTTTGAAGACGGTAAATTGACCGTCGAACCCATCCTCGA
>JAFSBV010000034.1 GCA_017437125.1 Bacteroidales bacterium
GTATTCCCGGGGGATGTTGCTGCAGTCATTGCCAGCAATCGGAAGCTGGAGCCCCAGGCTTTCGGTATGAAGTGGGGTTATCAGCTCCCGGATGGCAAGCTGATCTTCAATGCCCGCAGCGAAACTGCACCGCAGAAAGCCATGTTTTCCGACGGTATGCGCCAGCGCAGATGCCTGGTGCCTGCAGATTCCTACTATGAATGGCAAAAGACAGGACAGGGAAAGCAGAAATATGAAATTGCTCCCAGTGATGTCAACGGATTCTTCCTGGCCGGCATTTACAGGATCGAGCAGGGAAGACCAGTATTCTCAATCCTGACCAAAGATCCGGTAGAATCCATTGCATTCATTCATAACAGGATGCCGGTGATCTTACCTAACGAGGTTATGTCTGATTGGCTGAATCCGAGGTTAAATGGATTGGAGATTATTGATTACGCATTGAGTGATATGCAGTTTTCGAGTTGCTGATTATTAGGGTCGGGTGCTAAACGCATCCGGCCGTTTCTTTATATTGTCTATCATGAAAGCATAGCAGGGGTGCAATAATATTTTCTCAAAACAATGTCTGTGGTATTGACAAATGTCAAAATATGTTGTATGGTTAATTACATAAGTAACTAACCAAGTAACCGATAGAAGGAGTGATGACATGCAGCAGAAACTGACCGAGGATAAGTCTATATACCTACAGATCAGTCAGATGATCGAAACCGATATCCTGCGCGGCATCCTTTTGGAGGAGGAGCGAGTTCCCAGTACCAATGAGCTGGCAAAGCTCTATACCATTAATCCTGCAACGGCTGCAAAAGGTGTAAATATTCTTGTAGATGAAGGAATTCTCTATAAGAAGCGTGGTATCGGCATGTTTGTAGCGAACGGTGCGGTGGAGAAGATTCGCATTAGGAGAAAAAATGCATTTTACCAGATGCGGCTAACTGAGCTTCTTACAGAAGCCAGAAGCCTCGGTATCTCCAAAGATGAACTGATCGCCCAAATCATGAGAGAGGAGTTGTAATTATGAGCTTTTTAAGATGTGAAAACCTGTCCAAGTCTTACGGACAGAAAGTTGTATTGAACGAACTGAATCTGGAACTGGAATCTGGCAAGATCTATGGATTGATTGGCCGCAACGGCGCAGGTAAGACCACCATGCTTTCTATTATGTCCAACCAGAATCCGACCTCCTCCGGCATGGTGACATTGGATGGCGATAACATCTGGGAAAACCGCAAGGCACTTGACCGGATCTGTTTTTCACGGGAGCTGAACATTACCGCAGAGAGCGGTTTGGCCGCATACACAGTAAAACGCTATCTTGGTGCTGCTGCACTGTACCTGCCCCATTGGGATAAGGAGATGGCCGCCCATCTGATGCAAAGCTTCCAACTTGACCCCAAGGCGAAGCTGGGCAAGCTGAGCAAGGGAATGCTTTCTATGGTCACCATCATTGTCGCAATGGCAAGTAAGGCTGAGTTTACTTTCCTGGATGAGCCTGTGGCAGGTCTGGATGTAGTTGCAAGAGAGCAGTTTTACAAGCTCCTTCTGGATGAATACACCGAGACCGGGCGGACCTTCGTGATCTCCACCCATATCATTGAGGAAGCTGCCGATGTGATGGAGGAAGTCATTATTTTGAATAAAGGCAAGATCATCCTGAAGGAAAATACCCAGGATCTGATTGACCGGGCCTGCTATGTGACAGGCCTCGCTGAACAGGTGGATCAAGCCGTTAGTGGTCTAGAATGTCACCATCCGGAGTCTCTGGGACGCAGTAAGGGTGTTACCGTGCTACTAAAATCCGGAGAGCATATCGGCAGCGGTTTTGATGTCACGGTTCAGCCCCTGAACCTCCAGAAGATTTTTGTCGCGCTTTGTGGAGAGGAGGCTCAATAATATGAGGCTTCGTTATTGGGCACAAGAGGGCCTAAAGTTCACAGGTATCATTATGGCTGCGGCGCTTTTTTATACTTTTTTGATGATAGGGCAGGATACCAGAGAAACTTGGAATGAATATCTGGAGATGGGAGCACTTTATCTTGGAATGTTTGGTGCATGTATGTGTATGATTCTCGGCACATCCGTATATCAAGTGCATGCGCCGTTAGCAATTAGTCTTGGCTCGACACGAAAGGAAGTTTTCCTGGGTATTCAGTGCTATCGTTTTGTAATCGCCTGTATTCTTTTGGCTGTGGCAGCACTGTTGCTTATGTTGACTGGTGAAACAGCACATTCTCTGGTGTGGACAATATTACCCCTTGGAGTGGCTGCGTTTCTGTTATTTAACAGCATAGGAGCTGTCCTCGGTTGCCTCAGTACAAAATTAGGACGAGGGGCACTGATTGCTATTTCCATTTTGACGATGCTTCTTTGCGTAGGCGGTGTAGGAGCAGCTGTACTGATCATTGCGCTCAAATATTCATTGCGAGGAAATGTCGTCTTGGTTGTTCTGGGCATTGGCACACTGGTATATGCCATGTCCATGATTTTTGAAGTTCTGACAATAAAGAAATTCAGCGTAAAGTAAGGAGGAGTTATGGATAAGCAGTTGATTGGAATTATTCAAATGCATATGAAAAACATGCTATCATCCTTTGCTCTCTTTGTCGGAGTTGCTTGTTTCGGAACGTTAATCATGTCTATTGTATTCTGGACAGACGAAACAGAAACGTCCTGGATTTGCGTGGGCACCCTCATAGCATTGGTTGTAATGATTTTCTTTGCGGTCTTGAATTTCCTTAGCTACCATCAGGAATTTATGCTTGCACTTTCAATGGGTCAGACCCGTCGTGATTTCTTGATTACTTACGCTCTTTGTCAGATGTTCTGGATGATTGCCTCGTATGTGGTTATTCTTCTGATAAATCAAATGGAGCAGATGTACTATACATCAATATTCCCTGATAAAGAACAAGCCATAGTTTTTTCATTTCTGACGGATTGGAAATTTGTAACTCCGTTTATTCCCGGAATGGCAGTGCTGTCGATGTTCTTGGGCTCGCTATATAGCCGGTTTGGCAGGAAATTCGGAGTAGTTATATACTTCATTTGGATAGGCGCCTGCATTTTACTTCCGCGGTTTATCAATCATTGGGATGAATATACCGGCCCCCTACATGAAGAAATTGGGACGTTTACAGCGTGGATATTTATGATCCCACCTGTCGCGTGGACTGTTTTGGCCCTCGCTACAGTTCTGATTATGGCTGCAACCATTATTCATCTTGGCATGAGACAGATGGTGCGATGAGGGTATGTACAAGAGAAGGCGTTTGATTCCAGCTAAATCCTATTATCTTAAATGTCGAGGCCGGATACGAGAACATCCGGCCTTCGTTTATTGACTTAGGACATAAGGTCATTGATCAGATCATAAAAGGGGTCAGATTCCTTTTCACCCTGCTTTAGCCTCATGTGTCCGGAAGCTTCTGCGGTTTCATAGTCATACCACATATAGCCTTCCTGGAACTGTCCGTTCTTGTCTGTGTAACAGAAGTAAACCTGCATGACTTCGGGATCTGCCTCACTCCACTGTAAGAATTCAAAGGTGATTAGTGGTTTCCAGCCCTCTTCATCGTAGGGAACATCTGCAAAGAACTCACATTCGTATAGGGTTCGTTCCAGTCTGTTCGTAAGGTTGGTGCCGATATTTCGGGTATAGTCGGTTAGCGCAAGCCAGATACCATCTTCAGTATCCATACTGACTACCTGATAGCAGCTATTTGGTGACCACCACAACCCTCGGAATTCTGCTTCTCCATAACCATGTCTTCCACGATAGTAACCTTCATCGCTAAGCGTAAAGCCATCATTGGAAGGAGCTTTTCCGCGGCTCAACATACGGCTGTAAACCGTTGTGATCGTTTTGCCATCAGGGGAGGGGTATGTACCAATCTTATAGAAAACACCTTGATACCAGAGCACACCAATCGTGATTGCAATTGCGAGAACCAATAGGATTCCCACCGCAATCCACGTCCTTTTGCTGGCTGCTTTCCGTTTAGATTTCATCTCATTCTGAGAATAGGTTATTGTTTCCTTAATAGCACTTTCCACTTCCTGGGCAGGAGGCTGTTCCATCCTCTGTCCGGCAATCAGTTCTGCAACGGTAAGACCGAGCATCTCAGCAAGCTCCTCGATATATGCTATATCTGGCGCACAGATACCTCGTTCCCATTTGGAAACAGCCCGGTCGGTGATGCCAAGCTTTTCGGCGATATCCTTTTGTGTCAGTCCTTTTTCTTTTCTGGAATCCCGGATCAGTTCGCCCATTTTTGCGTTATCCATACTGTGAACCTCCTCATCCGTTTTCTATATTGTACTGTTTTGATGGCTCAAAAGCAACAAACTTAAAGTTGAGTGCCCAAAATCGATGGGTCATAGACCCTTGTTTCACAAACTGGTTGCAAAAACGACTAACATATGGTATAATCTCAGTATCAGTTATCCGAGATTACCAATCGTAATCATTCGTCTGTCCGATTTTTTCAGTGCCCGAGGATTTTATGCCTTGGGCACTTTTTTGTTCTCACGCATCTTTCCATAGATGCGCATGCCATAATAAACTCGGAAGGGGAGTACCCTTCGGGAATTACAATTTCATATCTTGATATCGTTGTTCAAGAAGCGCTCATCAGTTTTTCTGGTGGGCGCTTTTTTTATATAGATCGGAGCTGTATGGCTCCCCCAACTTTTTTCTCGGGGAGCCATATGGCCAGCCCCGTCATATACAAATCAAAATAACGAGGAGTGATCCAATGCAAAACACACTGAGCCTTGTAAAAGATGTACGAGGCTGCATGACGCGATTTGACCCATTAACACCCGAAATTGTCGCTGATCAGACCGTAGATGGCCTGACATATGACGAACTGAAGGAAGTCCTGGAAGAATGCGGAATGGACATCGAAAAGGTAGTTTTTGACGGCTCCAGAGCCTTTCAGAACGCCTTTTATGCTGACTTCGAGCAAGGTCATTACTGCTGGATACCGTTCCAGAAGAAAGGCCTGAAGGATGTAATCCGCGCCATGGATGAGCAGTTCCGTTCTGAGAGCTTCGGGCTTTCCCGCAAGAATCATGAATGGACATCCTTTTACATGATGGATGTCCCGCTGCCGTTGCAGATCTACGACTTCGAGCGCCGGTACAAGACAATCGAACCGGAGCAGGTCTTTGAAGTTTGGAGTTCCATCCATACTCATATTGACTATGCTAACGGAATGTGGAAGCCGGAAGTGCTGGAATATGTTTTTGCCCATGCGCCCGAGACTGAAATGCCTGAAACGGATGAAGACGGCCTGATCACGATCTATCGCGGCATGGGAGAAATGTCCCAGGATCCGGCGAATGCGATCTCCTGGTCGACGGATCCTGTATGCGCATTATGGTTTGCAAACAGAAGCGGACGAGGCACCAGACTGGTTTCTGCGAAGGTAACGCCCGAGCAGATCCTGGTCTACAACCCGGGATATCGAGCCGAACACGAGGTCATCCTAAAGCCCGGTGTCAGACCCATTTTCCAGTATGCAGATATGATTCCTTCGACAGAAGGCTATGTGCCCCGACTCCTGGCGCCTGTTACCAAGGATTTCTTCCGGTATGGCTCCATCGCAGTCACACTGGGATACCCCAAAGAAGGCCTGTTCATGTACCACGGGATCAAGCACATCCTCCGGGTGCTGCTTCTGGCTCTCATTTACTGTGAGCATTCAGGAGTGAGCCTTTCTGAAGAGGACAAGCAGATCCTGATCTATTTCAGCCTGCTGCACGACATTAGCCGTGACTCTGAAGATGAGGATGACACCCATGGTGACAAGAGTGTGGAACTAATCCGAAAGAAGAATATCCGCATCAAGGGTATTCAGCTTTCCAAGAAAGGCTATCGGATCGCAAAGCTTTTGATCCGGCATCACTGCAGGGACGATGAAACCGGCATTGATCGGGCCACGAAAGTTCCAAATTTTACATCCCGTGATGTCGTCCGGGCACACAAGCTCTACTGCATTGCCAAGGATATGGACGGTCTGGATCGGGTGCGCTTCAATGGACTGGACTTCCGCCAGCTCAGAACCCCTTATGCCCGGCGTCTGCCGCTGGTAGCAGGTGGTCTGCTGGAAGAACCGCTCCTGGAGTGCATCGAGAACTACCGTGCTGGAAAGCTGGAGGTGCCAGATGGACTTTGAGATGGTAATCTTCTTCGCATTCGCTGAGATCGTCATGGACGAGGATGCTTCAGATGATCTGAAGAGCCTCCGGATCGATGCTCTCAAGAAGGTGCAGCGCAGTTTGAACCACTATCACCATCTGGGATACATCCCGGAGCTGACCAGGGCAATTGCCGAAAAGAAGTGCCGGATGATCAAGGAAACTACCTCTAAATCGGAGATGGAGAAGTTCCTTCAGCCTCGCTGTCCTCGATACGACGGTGAGAAGTTTATTGAGGATCCCTACATTATCCCGGAAGAGGAGCTGATCTGCTGGAGCTATGCATCCCTGCGGTTCCCGCTGAACAGCATCGGTGCTGCCAGATTCCAGGAGGTTTTCAAGCGTGTCTTTCCGGACGGAACCGGTAATGTCATGCGGGAAAGTGAGGCGGATCATGAGTGAACTGAGTTTCGCGGCTCTTCGCTGTCACTTCCAGACCGGTCGCTCTTATGTCATATCCGGAGAAGGCAGAAACCGAGTCTACGGTTACCGGACCGGTGTCCACTGCGATCTGGGCGACATTGAGCGGGCAGAATGGGCTGACATGGTACGGGAGCTGATCCAGCAAAAGGGCGAGCAGAAGCTTTACGAACAACTGCTGCAGCACCTGAAGGATCACAACTACGCAAGGGAATCTAAGGTAGAACTGGAATTCAAGGCTCTGGAGCTACACGCAGACCGGATCTTTGACGATGAACTCTGGGTGGATTTCTTGGTATTTAATCAGAAATATCGCCCTGAAGTTTTTGCATCTACCAGACTCATTCTGATCATGCCGGAATGCTGTAAAAAGCCCGGTTATTTAACTCAGACCCGCTATGAAGAGAATGAAAGCTATAATTGCTGCCCGCATTGCGGCCGATGGACTGAGATCAGTATGGCAAAGGAGGTGCAATATGCTTGATCTGCATGATCCCAAACAGGCATATGAGATCTTCAGACTTCAGTGGATGATCGATCACGGTTATGGGATTTTAGATTTTATCAAGAACCTGGAGGCCATGATCGAGGAAGACCAAAATGAGTCTGGTGTATGTACCAGTCTTGAGAGCTTATTCCATGACTGGGAATTCGGTATCGGCTTTGATGGATCCATCTGGCCATGCTATGAGGAATTCCTGGAGCATGACTATCAATTGATGCTGAACTCTATCAATACTTAAGAACAGATAAGGAGGATTACTATGTTTGCGAAGAAAAAGCGTATCGATATTTACGGAACCCTGGAATTTCCTCTGGCCATTGGCTGTGCTGCCTTCATCAAGAAGCAGGAAGGGGATCCCATCCGGACTTCTTCTGTGAAGCATTTCATCACACTGCCTTCCGGTGTGACCTACATCCAGACCAAGAACACCCACTATTATCTGCACCCGCCTGCAAAGACCGCTGCGATCAAGGGGGTACGGGTATGAGGCCGCCAAAGGAAACAAAGGATGAGAGATTCCGTAGACTGGCTGAAGCGAGAGTTAATAAGATACTCGATTTGTTCCGGCTCTTGGGAAACCTTTCCGGAACAGCGAATTACATCTACTCGAAAGAGCAGGTGGAGCAGATCTTTACGACCCTGCAGCTGGCATTGGTGAAGACGAAGATGAGGTTCCTTCAGTCGCCTGAAAGGAAAAAGAAGCGTTTCTCCCTGGGTGAACCCTACGAAGTGGACGAACCGGCAGCCAAAGCGGATAACCCCGCCTTTGCGATTCCGCTTCCGGACGGTACCTATCTTCGGGCAGTAGCCTTTCCGAACTTCGATTACCCCTGCATCAATATCTATTGGGATAACGGAGTCAATGAGCCGACGGAAACTCTGTGTTTTGTGGAATTCAACCCGGAAAAAGAGGGGAGTCAGAAGGTCTGCATCGGTGTTTACCGGGCAGATCAAGAAGACACGACATATTATGAGCCGTACTTTACGGCAGAAAGGATTGAAGATGAATAACATCGAGCGGTTTACCACAATCAAGCTGGAATTCTCCCGTGTTGCCTGGTATCTGGGAAATATTCTGTCAGCTCTGCTGGGCAGGGAAATCCACTGCACTGCCAAGGCAGAGGACGATTCCTATTGGAGCATCGCAGCCATTGACGACCGGTTCACCAATTCAGAGATCGTGAGCCTCATTCAGTATGTGGGCGGCGATGCCACCATGATTCGCAGATGCATTCCACCGGATTCCAATTCCAGCAGATCGCTGGGTATGGACCTGTGCGAAGCGCTGCTGAAGCATGTTCTGAAGATGGACTGGAAACGAGAATTCGTAACAGAGGATGCCCTTTGGATCCTGGGTAACTGGCCTGAGCCTGTGCAGCTGCCGGAAGCAGATGAGAATCTGATCTTCATCGATTCCCGTGTGATCGACTGCAGCAAGCTCATGACTATGGACGAATTCGTAGAGAAGCTCTTCGATGATGGCGGTACTTTCACTGCCCTCACGAACCTCTGTGAAGACAATGAGCTGGACTTCGGTACCCCTCTGTACTGGATGCACCCTTACACAGACGGCCTGTACAATGGCTGCTACTTTGCTCTGGTAAGAGAGGGTGTCCTGGTACTGTGCTACGATGCCATCGACTGGGAAGATCATGAGGTGTTTGACCGGGAATCTGTGCGGCTGTGTGACGCAGATGAAATGCGCAGCTTCTATTGGGAATACAAGAAACGGACCGGAGAGATGCTGGATACCATGAATGCATTTCTCTTCTTTCTGGAAAGGAAGGAGGAACGAGAGAATGCCTAAGATCGACTGGATCATTGAGATTCTGGCCAATGGTGTGTACTGCGCCAAGTGCGGTAAGGTCGAGAACCATTTCCCCATGTATATCTGCAATGCCCATACCCATGGAATGGCCAAGTATGGCCATCAGGATTTCCAACTTGTGATCAATTTACATCCCAATCAAATGGGTTATGTGCTGAACAATCTGGGTTTGCGCGTGCAGGCAGGGGAGCGGTTCAAAGCAGGAGATCTGGTGGAAGGCATCTTCGATAGATGTCCTCTCAGACTGGACGAAGTCGAGGAGAGTGGCCGTAAGGTTCTTCGGGTCATCATTCCTGATGATCAGAACCGGTTTCCGGAAGATCCTGACTGTACATACCCCTACAGTTACCAGCTGGTCCCGACGGATGAGCTGGCGCGGAAAGAGGGGAGTGTATCCTGATGGAAGATGTACTGAAGAATTCAGTTCGGGTAACCCCTTCTGATAAGATCCGATTCAAATGTATTGGCTGCGGCGATTGCTGCAGGAATGTAAAGGCATCTGTCCCAGTGGACTGCCAGAATGCTTTCTACCTGACAAAGTACCTACGGGATACAGGCATGGACATCTACTGCATTGATCAGTTCCTGGAGCAGTACGCTGAACCGGAACTACTGGATGAATGCGGTTTCTTCGTGTACTTCCTGAAAACAGTTGGAGAGGACAATGCCTGCATCTTCCTGAAGGATAACCGTTGTTGCGTACAGGAGGCGAAGCCGCTGGCTTGCCGGCTCTATCCATTTATGGTGGATCCAAATGAGTTTGGGGGATTTCGGTATTTGTATAGCAAAGAACGGACACATCACTTCCGTGGGCCTGTCGTTGAGACACGAAGCTGGATGAAGAAGAATTTCCCTCCGGAATGCCGTGCCTTCATGCAGACAGAGTATACTCATGCCGGTCCTATTGCAATGCAGCTCAGGAAGATCCCGGAGCATCGGAAAACAGAAGCGCTGCTTCATTTTCACCGGCTCCGCTATTCCGAACTGGATCTGGACAAGCCCTTTCTGGAGCAGTTTCAGCGTAATCAGGTAAAGCTGCTGGCGATCCTTGCCAGAATGACCGAAGAAATCTAATCTAATACGAGCGAAGCGGCACCGAAGAAGTATCTCGGTGCCGCTAACAATAGGGAGAATTACAATGAATAATGAACTATTTCGAGATTTGGAGTCCATGACCATCGGTTTGGACGATACCTTCAAATTCCACTGCGATCAGTGTGGCAAATGCTGTACCCATCGGGAGGATATCATATTAAGTCCCATGGACATCTTCAAGATGGCCAAGGAGCTGAAAATGACTCCCGTCGAGTTTTATCATGAATACTGTGTGTTCAATATCGGTGAGCATACCA
>JAFSBV010000049.1 GCA_017437125.1 Bacteroidales bacterium
ACTGGGATGCTACTATTTCAGCCGCGATTACGACAAGGCTATTGATTCTTTCGAGAATTCAATCAAGCGCTGTCCTGATGGCGATGATGAGATTAAGGGTCGCGCGTATCACGCCATCGGTACTTGCTGGTTATCGAAAGGAGACATCAATGAGTATCTCAGGGCAATCAAGAAAGCCTTGAAACTGCTTGAGGGAAACGAAAGTGAAGAAATCAGGATTCTTTGCCAGGAGATGAGACACTATCTGAATGTTTTTGATGCGACGGACCAGAAAAAGGAGGACAAAAATTCTGCTGTGCTATATATCATTTTGGCTTCTATCCTCATCTCAGGTCTTGGCGTTGCCGCATATATGGTCATAAAGAGGAAGAAAGATTCAAGCAAAGAAGTCGATGATGAGCCTGCATCATCTGCACTGGAGGAGAAGTTGAAGGAAGGAAGATCAGCTCTTGAAATGACATCGGCATACGGAACGCTTCTGGAAATCCGCAGTCTGAATGAAGGTGAACTGCAGGCAAGAAATGATATTGATCCTAAAGCCATTGAGGATGCTGTCCTGGCATCGTTCCATGATGCCTATCAGATTCTTGCGAAGAGCGAGGAGAAGATTAGTCATCAGGACCTGCTTTTATGCATATATGGATATCTGAAATTCTCCAATAATGTCATTGCATTCCTTCTTAAGTCTGTCCCTACTACAATCCGACAGCGAAGGAAGCGATTACAGGGAAAACTCTCTCCTGAAGCATATAAAATCCTGTTTCCATAGGCTCTGTCACGCATTTGTCACGCACTTGTCACGCAGATAACAGCCCTTGAAATACCTTCGGATATATCTTTGTCAAAAAAACGAATCATGACAAAGAGGAAGGTATTATTTTTATTATTGTGCCTGACTATTTCGACAGGTACTGCATTTTCACAGAATGATGAATTGTATCAGGTAGATACTACTGAATTTTCAGCAGATACGCTCCTGCTGGATGCAGTTGTTGTAACTCCCCGAGTGCTCAATACATTTGGGAACAAGGAAAGCATCGAGTTGAGCGATGATGCAAGAAAGATCGGCAATAATGCTCTCGATGCCATTGGAAGTCTCCCTCAGTTCAAGACAAATGCGTCGAGCGGAGATCTTATGACCGTAGATAACAAAAGCATTCTTATACTGATAGACGGTATCAGGCGCTCCACAAGAGACCTTATGATACTTAGATCGGAGGATATCAGAAAAATACAGTTGTACAGCAATCCTCCGGCGAGATATGCTCACGAGAATATCGGTGCAGTAATTGATGTCACCACCCGGAAAAAGACGGACAGGCTATACAGCGTTTATCTTGACACAAAGAACGGCGTCACGACAGGATATGGTACAGATATGCTTTCACTGGCATATATGGATTCGTTGAATATGGTTACGGCGGCTTATTTCTTTGACTACAGAGCCTTAAAGGACAACCGTATGAACAATACCTACTCGTATTCAGACAAGACAAACGAATACAGGGGGCTGCCAAGCACTTACAAGGGACA
>JAFSBV010000095.1 GCA_017437125.1 Bacteroidales bacterium
GAAGAGATGCTTCAGTGCTTCGGTATGATAATGCATATCAGTGAAGCCAAGTTGATGGAAGTTCTTGCAAGTTATGATAAAGCAACTCTTTATAAGAAGGCTGGATTTATTCTGAGCAGGTTCAGAGGACGGTTTAATCTCAGCGATGACTTCTTCCAGATATGCAGGGAAAGAGCAAATGTAGGCTCTAAAGTGCTTACATCCTACGAAGATTGTACCGAGTATGACAGGGAATGGAACCTTTCATATCCAGACACTTTCAATTCATTCGACTATTAAAGAGTATGAGGGCTTATAATAAGATAGAACTGGAAAAGGTAGCCAGAGAGACCAGCTTCATAAGGGATAATCTTGAGAAGGTGATCCGCTTAAGCAATATTCTGGAATTTCTCGTATCAAATGATGATTTGAAAGGGAAAGTGGTCCTTAAGGGAGGCACGGCGATCAATCTCACTGTGTTTGACATGCCTCGCCTGTCGGTTGATATTGACCTTGACTATTGCTGCAATTCCGATAAAGAGACAATGATGGCAGACAGAGCCGTTATTGGTCAGGAGATCCTCGGACATATGCAGTCCAACGGATATACTCTTCACCCTTCAAGCAAGAATACACACGCTCTTGATTCGTGGGTGTTCAGTTACTTGAACGCCGGTGGAAACAGGGATAACATCAAGATTGAAATCAATTATATGATGAGAGCCCATATTCTTGAGCCTCTGACCAGGAAGACATCCGTTCCTTTTATAGAAGAGGTAGATGTATATGCCTTGGCCCCGCTGGAACTATTCGGCAGCAAGATAAAGGCATTGATTGAAAGAGCGGCTCCAAGAGACATGTATGATGTCAATCGCATGATTAAAGAGAATATTTTCAAGGAAGACCAGATGGATATGCTACGAAAGATAGTTGTATTCTATCTTGCTGTCGGAGGGAAGAACAAACCTGAAAAGGCGTATTCGTTTGAGAGGATCCGAAACATCAGGTTTCCTCAGATCAGGTCAGCCTTAATCCCTGTACTTAAAAAGACAGAGAAGTTTGATTTTGAAGAAGCTAAAACAAACGTTATCTCATTCCTGTCAGGACTCCTCGTATTAGGAGATGCCGAGAAAGATTTTATAGAATCGTTTAATCAAGGAGAATATAAGCCTGAGGTTCTGTTTGATGACCATGAAATCGTTGAAAGGATCAAGGAGCATCCGATGGCTTTATGGAAGATGAATGAAGTTGAGTGATTATGGCAAAGAGCAAGGCAAAAATACTTGTTGTCGATGACAACAGCGGAATCAGGGCGGCGTTGCAGCTGCTGCTCCCAATGTATTTCTCACAGGTGGAGTTGATTCCATCACCGAAAGAACTGATAAGCAGAATGGCGGAATTCCGTCCGGATGTCGTGCTTCTGGACATGAATTTCCATACCGACATCAATACCGGGAACGAGGGTCTGTACTGGCTCAGTGAGATAAAGAAGTTACGCCCGGACATTGAGGTTGTTCTGTTCACCGCATACGCAGACATCCAGCTTGCAGTGGAAGGAATGAAACGAGGAGCGTTCGACTTTGTAGTCAAGCCCTGGGACAATGACAAGATGATCCAGATACTTCAGGCTGCATATGCCAACCGCAGCAAGGAGGCTAAACAGGCTGATAAGGTTCCAGCTTCCGCCATCCCTATGCTATGGGGCAAAGGCCAGGCAATGTCCGATATAAGAAAGACCGTAGAGAAGATTGCCGCGACGGATGCGTCTGTGCTTATTACAGGTGAGAACGGAACCGGAAAGGATGTTCTTGCCGGAGAGATTCACAGACGATCACTTCGTGGGGTAAAGCCTATGGTATGCGTCGATGCCGGTGCATTGACAGAGACACTCTTCGAAAGTGAACTCTTCGGACACGTCAAAGGTGCATTTACGGACGCACATACCGACCGTGTCGGAAAGTTCGAACTGGCTGACGGCGGCACACTCTTCCTGGACGAAATAGGCAACATTCCTCTTCATCTCCAGGCCAAGTTGCTGAGAGCGTTGCAGAACAGGACAATCACACGTGTCGGAGACACCAAGGCCATCCCTGTCGACATCAGGCTCATTTGTGCTACGAACAAGGATCTCGAGAAGATGGTAAGAAGCGGCGAGTTCCGTGAAGACCTGTACTATCGCATCAATACGGTTCTCCTTCATCTCCCTGCACTGAGGGAAAGGACCGACGAAATAGCATCGTTTGCTGAAATGTTCATCGCGAAGTACTCAGAACGATACAGAAGACAGGTAAGCGGCATGACTCCGGAAGCGCTGGAAATGCTGAAAAGACACACTTGGTCAGGCAATATCCGAGAACTTCAGAACTGCATCGAGAAGGCTGTCATCATGTCGGACGGCACTACACTTGACATCTCGGACATAGAACTGCCTCGCGACATCATGCATACAGAGAGACAGCTGATGTCAGGAAGCGAAACATTGGAGGAGACCGAGGAAAAGGCTATCAGAGCGGCAATGGCCAGGTTCGGAGGGAATCTTTCCATGGTCGCCAAGGTGCTTCACATCAGCAGGCCTACACTTTACACAAAACTGAAGAAATATAACATCTGATGACCAAGATCGTCCTCATATCGGTTATCATAGTGACTGCGGCTGTCACTGCAGTCATCACTTCCCTGCTGACATCAAGAAAGATGAGAGGCAAGGTAGCCTATATGCTGGATGCTCTTGAAGACAAGGAACTGAACTTCCGCTTCGATGAAAGACGTATCCGAGGTCGGAAGTTCAACCGTACTCTCAACCGTCTGCGTAATATCTTTGACAAGGAAAGACACGAGATCATCGAACAGGAGAAGTACTTCGGTCTTATGCTTGACCACGTCAGGACAGGTATCGCGGTAGTGGAACCTGACGGAAGGGTCAATTACTGTAACAGCACGGCGCTGGTTCTTCTCGGGATAGCCACTTTAGGACATATAAGACAGTTGCGCGCCGTCAGCGAATCACTCTATGAAGCTTTCCAGAACATTACGGACGGCACTGAAGAGAAAGCCAGTTATTATAACGAAAGCGGAAAGATGACCATATCCTTGACAGCCTCCGCTGCCACGATTGGAAAGACTCAGGTCCGTGTCATAGCATTCAATGACATCAGCAACGAGATTGCCGAAAATGAGCAGCAGTCCTGGTCAAGACTTATCAGGGTTCTTACACATGAGATCATGAACACCGTGACTCCTATCGCTTCGCTTAGCGAGACACTTCTGCGTTTTGACGGTATGAACGATGAAATCAGGAATGGACTGGGTACCATTTCACAGTCATCCAGAGGACTGATCAAGTTTGTCGATTCATACAGGAACCTGACCAGGGTTGCTCCACCGGTAAGGAAGGCCTTCTATTTCAAGGAACTTGCGGAAAGAGTCATAGGACTGACAAGGGAACAGGCCTTGATGTACGGAGCATCATGCACATATATTGAAAAGACCGACGACATCATACTCTATGCGGATGAAGGACAGATAACGCAGATACTGATCAATCTGGTCAAGAATGCGATACAGGCTGATGCCCAGAAGGTGGAGATCACGGCAGAAATCAACAGTTCTGAGCATATCATCATCAATGTAATCAATGACGGCTCCCCTATCAGCAAGGAGAGCCGAGAAGAAATTTTCATTCCGTTCTTCACGACCAAACAGGAAGGCACGGGTATCGGACTCAGCCTTTCACGTCAGATAATGAGACTGCATAACGGCACGCTGTCGCTCACAAGAAGTGATGTGAAAGAAACAGTATTCACGCTGACATTCAAGTAGCGGTCCCCATCTCCATCAATCAGCAGTTCAGTTTGTAGCCTATACCCCTGATGCTTTCTATCTCCACGTCTGGATCGGATTTGAAGTGGTTGCGCAGGCGGGTGATATAGACATTGAGACTGCGGAGGTTGAAGTAGTTGTCGTCGCCCCAGAGTTCCTTCAGGAGGGCTGATGAGTTTACTGTCCTACCGGAATCACGGCATAGTCTGAGCAGGACTTCCGCTTCCCTTGCCGGGAGTATTATCTCGCACTGATCCACCTTCAGGACCTTTGTCGTGGGGAAGAATTCATATCGGCCTATCTGATAGACGGTCTCAGAGGTCTCCTGCATCTGGACCCTTCCGGCCAGGGCCTTGATAC
>JAFSBV010000035.1 GCA_017437125.1 Bacteroidales bacterium
TGATGGCATCAAGCCAGTCAAGCAGAGCGTTTCTCTTTTCTCCTTCCTTGTATTCCTTCTTCCAGAACAGCCAGTTAACCTTGCGGGTTATATGGTGATCGAAGATAGGGACAAGTCCGAAAAGCCACCAATAATTTCCGAGCCAGATTACCCACAAGATGTAAAGGACAGCCCAAAAGCCGAACCTCGCCCATTTATTGTGGTATAATTCCTTCAAGCTCATCAGCTCAAACTATTTTACAGAATTGATGATAGCCTCAAATGCCTGAGGGTTGTTCATGGCAAGGTCTGCGAGCACCTTACGGTTGAGACCGATGTTCTGCTTAGCGATACGACCCATGAGCTGAGAATATGTCATGCCGTACTGACGTGCAGCAGCATTGATTCTCTGGATCCAGAGTGCGCGGAATGAGCGCTTCTTGTTCTTACGATCACGGTAAGCATACGAGAGACCCTTCTCGTAGGTGTTCTTTGCTACCGTCCAAACGTTCTTTCTTGAAAGAAAATTACCGCGGGTTCTTTTAAGAATCTTCTTGCGGCGTGCCCTTGAGGCAACTGAATTTACCGATCTTGGCATAAATTTAACTGGTTTATGGAGGCAGTGTCCATTAATGGAGCTTTCTTCTGACTGCGTTCCAAGTTTAACTTAATTTTAATTGTGTAATCCGAAAATTACATACCCAACAAAGCTTTGACTCTCTTCTCGTCAACACTTGCAACGATAGCGATGTGAGTCAAATTTCTCTTCTGCTTCTTGGTCTTCTTTGTGAGAATGTGGCTCTTGTAAGCATGCTTTCTCTTAACTTTTCCCGTTCCGGTAAGCGTGAAACGCTTTTTTGAACCGGAGTTGGTCTTCATCTTTGGCATAGTTAAATTTGATTTAGTTAATAATTATTTGTTTTCCAATCTCTTGGATTACTTTTTCTTGAGAGGGGCGATCATCATGATCATCCTCTTTCCTTCAAGCTTAGGCATCTGCTCAGCTCTTCCGAACTCCTCGAGCTCCACTGCAAAACGGAGAAGAAGCTTCTCTCCCTGATCTGCATAGATGATCGAGCGTCCCTTGAAGAATACCGAAGCCTTTACCTTTGAGCCTTCCTGCAGGAACTCCTGAGCGTGCTTGAGCTTGAACTGGAAATCATGTTCATCGGTATTCGGACCGAATCGGATTTCCTTGATGACTATCTTGGCCGCATTGGCCTTCATTTCCTTTGCCTTCTTCTTCTGCTGATAAAGGAATTTCTGATAGTCAATGATCTTACATACAGGAGGATCGGCTTTCGCACTTATCTCCACCAGATCAAGACCCTGCTCATCAGCCATTCTCAAGGCGTCCCTCAGCGAGAAAACACCCTGCTCCGGTATGTTTTCTCCAACAAGACGAACCTGAGGAGCTGTGATCTCCTCGTTGATTCTCAATCCGTCGTCGTCCTTCTTAGCTTGGTTAGGCCTCTGGCCTGGACGACCGCTAGGTCTTGGGCCGCTTGGGCGTGGACCTGGTTTAAATGGTGCTGCGATAAATAAATCCTCCTATAAGTTAAGTTAATAATATAATTGCGCTATGACAGCTGATCCTTTATCTCATTGCTTACCAATGCGACAAAATCATCAACCGGCATAGATCCTGCGTCAATACCGCCCTGCCTTCTGACAGAAACCGTGCCTTCGGTCATTTCCTTTTCACCTACAATCACAAGGAAAGGAATCCTCTTGAGTTCACTCTCACGGATTCTCTTGCCGAGCGTCTCGTTTCTATCATCTACGGCGGCGCGAATATCGGAATTATTCAGCAAATCACAAACTTTTTTTGCATATTCCTCGTATTTTTCGCTGACTGGCACTATATTGACCTGATCCGGAGTCAGCCAGAGAGGAAGTTTTCCGCCTGTATGCTCGAGAAGTACGGCAACGAATCTCTCAAGTGAACCGAACGGAGCACGATGAATCATCACCGGACGATGCTTCTGGTTGTCACTGCCGATGTACTCGAGTTCGAAACGCTCAGGAAGGTTGTAGTCAACCTGAATTGTACCGAGCTGCCACTTTCTTCCGATTGCATCCTTCACCATGAAGTCGAGCTTAGGACCATAGAACGCAGCCTCACCATACTCGACTACAGTATTGAGGCCCTTCTCAGTAGCAGCCTCGATGATGGCAGACTCAGCCTTTGCCCAGTTCTCGTCAGAACCGATGTACTTTTCCTTGTTGTCCGGGTCGCGGAGAGAGATCTGAGCGACATACTCCTTGAAGTTCAATGTCTTGAACACATAGAGGATGATATCGATCACCTTGCAGAACTCTTCCTTGATCTGATCAGGACGGCAGAAGAGATGCGCGTCATCCTGAGTGAAGCTACGTACTCGTGTAAGTCCGTGAAGCTCACCGCTCTGCTCATAACGATATACTGTACCGAACTCTGCAAGTCTGAGAGGGAGATCCTTGTATGAACGAGGCTTTGTCCTGTAGATCTCGCAGTGATGAGGACAGTTCATAGGCTTAAGGAGATATTCCTCGCCCTCCTGCGGTGTATGAATAGGCTGGAAAGAGTCCTTTCCGTACTTTGCATAGTGTCCTGATGTCACATAAAGATCCTTATTACCGATGTGCGGAGTGATTACAGGAAGATATCCGTATGACTTCTGGAGCTTCTTGAGGAAGTTCTCGAGGCGCTCACGGAGAGCGGCACCCTTAGGGAGCCACAATGGAAGACCCTGTCCCACTCTCTGAGAGAATGTAAAGAGCTCCATCTCCTTACCAATCTTTCTGTGGTCACGTTTCTTTGCCTCTTCGAGCATTGCAAGATACTCGTCAAGCATTGACTTCTTAGGGAAAGTCACACCATATACACGTGTAAGCATAGGGCGCTTCTCGTCACCTCTCCAATATGCACCGGCAATGGCGGTAAGCTTGACAGCCTTGATCACCGATGTATCCTTGAGGTGCGGTCCGCGACAAAGGTCGGTAAAGTCACCGTTAGTATAGAAAGTGATGGTTCCGTCCTCAAGCTCGCTGATAAGCTCGCACTTGTACTCGTCGCCCTTCTCAGTAAATGTCTTGAGAGCCTCTTCCTTTGAAACCTCAGTCCTCACGAAAGGATTCTTCTGACGGGCAAGCTCGATCATCTTGTCCTCGATCGCCTTGAGGTCAGCCTCTACGAGGTTCTTTTCACCGAAATCCACATCATAGTAGAAACCGGTCTCGACTGCAGGTCCGATACCGAACTTCACTCCCGGATACAAAGCCTCGAGAGCGGCAGCAAGAAGGTGTGATGAAGAATGCCAGAAGACATGCTTCGCTTCAGCATCCTCCCACTTGTGAAGTCTGATCGCCGCATCTTCGTTGATAGGGCGTGTGACATCATATATAGTACCTTTTCCTGTCGTGTCAGAAGCCGTGATAACCGTTGCAGCCAATACGTCTGCAGCCAGTCTTGGACTGATGCTCTGTGCAATGTCAAATGCTGAGACTCCGCTTTCGAACTGTCTCACGCTACCGTCAGGAAATGTAATGTTGATCATAATTCTACCTTTTTTAAAGTTTCTAAGCAATACAAAAGCCTAATAAACAGGCAAGAGCGCAAAGATAGGAATTTTTTTCTATCTTTGCATAAATAAATCATTGAATATGGAACAAAATCAGATTCAGAGAAATATGTGGAACGGAGCCGCAAAAGCCGGACTCGCATTGGGAATAGTGTCATCAGCATATCTTTTCATATCCCAGTTCATGGGAGTGGCAAAGATGCCTGTTTTCCTGAACATGCTTCTCGGTATGGTTATCTGGGCTGCAAAGTTTGGAGGATGTATCTGGCTGATGACGTTCTTCATGAAGAAGTTCGCCTCGGAAAACAGAGAAGCGGACAATGCGATGACATTCAGATTCGGAATGATCACGGCATTCCTTTCAGCTCTTGTCTATGCTGCCGTAAGCTTTGCAAACGTTGCATTCATATCCGCAGACATGTTTACAGAACAGATGAATACGGTAATGCAGCAGATGGCTCCCATGATGGATTCCAACACCATGGCGGAGATGGACAAGACCATGGAGAACCTGCCTCAGATCACGTTCTTTTCAAATCTGATCTATTGTTTCATTTTCGGTACGGTTCTTTCTGCCATCCTTTCCAGGAATATCCCGAGCAGAGATCCGTTTGCAGATTACAAACCAGAAGAACAGTAAGACATGACATTCACAAAGGATCTTTCTATTGTCATTTCACTCTTCAACGAAGAGGAATCTCTTCCCGAGCTCATCAGATGGATAGAGCAGGTCATGGCCAAGGAAGGCTACAATTATGAAGTCATCATGGTTGATGACGGAAGCCGTGACGGCTCATGGAGAATCATAAAGAGCCTGTCTGAAAAGAATCCGAATATAAGAGGAATATCGTTCAGAAGGAATTACGGCAAATCAGCCGCTCTGTTCCACGGTTTCAAAAGTGCAGTAGGCCGCGTAGTTGTGACTATGGACGCAGACCTGCAGGATTCTCCTGAAGAAATACCGGAACTCTACCGTATGGTGACAGAGGATGGATATGACATAGTATCCGGCTGGAAGAAGCAGAGATTCGACAACAAGCTGACAAAGAATCTTCCTTCAAAACTTTACAACTGGACTGCCCGCAAGATCACAGGCATCAAGCTCCATGACATGAACTGCGGACTCAAGGCATACCGCAATGAAGTCGTGAAGAACATAGAAGTCTATGGTGAGATGCACAGGTATATTCCATATCTGGCAAAGAATGCCGGATTCGACAAGATCACGGAAAAGCCAGTCCAGCATCAGAAAAGGAAGTACGGAGTGAGCAAATTCGGAATCGAAAGATTCGTGAACGGATTTCTTGATCTGATCTCACTGTGGTTCCTCAGCACATTCGGAAAGAAGCCGATGCATTTCTTCGGCTTTACAGGAATTCTCATGTTCATTACAGGAGGAATTCTTGCCATATGGATCATCACCGAAAAACTGATCCAGCAGGCAAACGGGCTGATATTCAGGCCTGTAACAGAGCAACCTCTTTTCTATCTGGCATTAGTTGCCGTACTGCTCGGATTCCAGCTATTCCTCGCCGGCTTCATCTGCGAGATGATCTCACGAAACAGCAGCGAAAGAAATCATTACAACATCAGAGAAGAAATATAACCCACAGAGGGCTTAAAACGATAGTGGGCGCCATTCGATTGTGGTGGTGCACAAATGAAAGACTACCCGTTGAGCGGTTCAGTCCAGAGATTGACTGATTTTCCGCTTAACGGGTTCTTCTCATGTACCGATGGACGGAGGAGTCATGTTATGAAACTTCTAACCGCTCATCGGGTAACGGAAACAGTATAAACTTCAGCCAAAACAAAACACCCCATCATCGTAAGATGACAGGGTGTCGTATAAGAAAGTGGCAGCTACCTACTCTCCCACCTGGTGGGGCAGTACCATCGGCGATGGTGAGCTTAACTTCTCTGTTCGGAATGGGAAGAGGTGGATCCTCACCGCTATAACCGCC
>JAFSBV010000096.1 GCA_017437125.1 Bacteroidales bacterium
GAAGGTTATCTCTGTCAGTCCATGCGAGTAGAGCAACTGCCGTATGGCATCAATGATGTCCTTACGGAGTGTCTCTATCCTGTCGGAGAAGTCCATCTTCAGACGCTTTGTTTCGTTCTCTTTCTCTGTGTAGGATAGAATCTGCATATCAGGGTGAACATCGAATTCCCAATCCACATCGTCATCATCAAGTGTAGTGTGAATGTTACCACCCAATACCAGCCCGCAATCCCTTGTTACCATCGTGCGTGCTTCATAGCGGTCATCTGCTGCTACGGTGTAAGTCCCCTCGAAGAGGTATCTTACCTTTACTTCAATCTTCTTCATACATTGATATTTTTATTGTTAATACTGATTTAGTTTGCTGAAACGATGCTTACCTGCTTACCAAAGAAGGTGTCGCATACGCCATATACATGCTTGATGGAGTAATCATATTTGGAGCGTTCATTGTCAAGTCGCAGACGGAAGCCGTAGCCGTCCTTGCGTGCCTTATCCAGTCGGATTCTTACATCGCTCTTGAGTTCCATCTCTATCAGACTGCCACCGCCATACATCGAGCTAAACAGCCCGCAGGTGTTACCTTTTGGGATAATGACCTCTTTTATTTTGAAGTCGGCATCATAGAGGTCACGGAGGTTTACAAGCCCTACATAGGTAAGCAGGTTGGCTCCACAACAGGAGTTCTCCAACTCCTGGCAGAAGTCCTCGTAGGATACCTGCTCCTTGCCGTCACGATACTTCTTGTTCGGGAACCTTCCATATACCGTATAGCCTTTCTCCATCAATGCCTTCTTCACCTTTGCAGGGTTGAGGCGGAGAGTATCTATCATATCCCCGAAGTAACTCTCCTTGTAGCGGAAGCCGCCTTGCGATTCCAACCAACAGGAGTTGATGCAGTCGTAGTTGGATAGCATCTCCACCCGTACAGGAATATCTCTGGTATTCTTGATAAGGTCGTTTACAGTTGTGGAGTCGTCACGCTCGCGTATCTCGTCCCTTATCTCATCATCGTGTTCCTCGAAGAAGGCTTCAACTTCGTCCTCTTCAAAGTCGTGGAAGTCGATGCAGTGGCTCTTCAGTCCCTTGATAATCTCCAGTGTTGCCTGCTCTTCGGCATCTTCGTACCATTCCTCGACCTTTGACCACAAATCCTCGCAACCTTGTTTTTCAAGGCACTGTTGCAGCAGGTCGCGGTTCTCGTTGAGGCTTTCTCGATAGTCTACCCATACGAGGGTATACTTCTCGTCCATTATGCTTTCTATGAACTCCATAGTGAGTGTTTTCTTTGCTTCGTTCATTTGTCGTTACCTGTGTACGGCAGGATTCTGTTTCCCGTACATATGTCTATAAATGCGAAGAGCGACCTTGTGGCCGCCCTTCGGTTACTCCTTACCGTTGAATATCTCTTCGTATCTCTCATTCTCCATCTCCGTTTCACCCTTGAAACTGTAATGTGCCGTATATCGGTATCCTGTTCGGGGACTGCCACCGAACTTTTGGATAGCCATATCTATCTCCCAATCCACTTCGCCTATGCCAAGTGATATGCGGTCATAGTGCAGCAGGTGGTGAGCCAGTCGCAGTGCAGAGTCGGTCTTTCTTTCGTGCCTCAGATGGTCGAAGGCTCGTATCGCTATCTCTCTGTTGGATACCTTGATTGTCGTTTCCATATTCTTTATTCTTTGATGGTTAGTTGAATACTCTCTCATCGTTCTCTTTATCCTTTGCTGCAAGCATACAGAACGGCATATCCAATATGCGATGTGAGAAGCAC
>JAFSBV010000097.1 GCA_017437125.1 Bacteroidales bacterium
ACCGGCTCCGCCCTAACATACACCCTCGTCACAGGCACGAACTCATCATACTGTTCCACAAGAGCAACGACCGACTTATCATCCTTCCAGATATACAATGGAGTCTCATCCTCCTGTGCTGAAACGAATAATTCTGCATATTTCGTCTTCACCTCGGCACTCTCACTATAGACAGGATCCTTGTACAGTTTCTTCATATAATCATACAGCCAGGTTCGTGCATCCTCCAGACTTTCCGGATTCTCGACAGCAACCTTTACAGATGGAGTATTCTCCTTGAAATAGGCTGCCGTAACAATGCTATATTGAGGTTCGATAAAATTATTGAAACCGACAGTTCCAAACTTCGATGCATCAGCGACTTCATCCCAATAGTACATCAGGATATCCTTGCCATTTGTCAGATTGACCTCGATAGCATCAGTATAGATTACTTCATTACCCTTATATGCCCGAATCCTACATAAGCATCCCACCGGCAGATAAAAACGATGATCCCATCCGGCGATCAGTTCGGAATGTCCCTTCTCATCATAATACACCTTACGGCTTCCTTTCTCACCCATAACGCTGAATACAAGAGAATCGCACAGCTGCGACAGGCTCCAGTTCATATAATTGTCACCCTCAAGATAGAAATGCACAGGCTCAAATATGTTTGCAGTATGTGTGTTCAGACTTGCACCTTTAATCTCCAGTGTAGGGAACTTCGGCTCCGATGGTGCTGAAGTCTCTTTTGTTATGGTAATCCTATGGTTTTCTGTCTTCACACCATTCACGACATAATGCCTCTTGATGTCATATCCGCCGTTCATTGTGGTCCTGCAGTCGTTATATATCACGATCGTGTCGAATGTACCGTCGCCCCAGTTGATGACAAACTCATCGTTCATATCGTGAGTTCCGTCAAGTTCGCCGAAATACAACATAGTACCAAGATCTTGGCCAGTTACCTTGAATCCGTAGAAATGTGGCATGTACGCTCTTGTCGGCACATCCTTCTGCAATTCGTATGTCTCACCCTTTAATGTGGCTATGACGTTCTTCCCGTCAAGCCAGCCATAATCCAGAAGGTTGTTTCCCTCAGTATCCTTCACGAATATCTCCAAAGTGACAGGCATAGCATCAGCATCCACCTGCATATTTTCGCAGGAAGTCACTACTGATGATATTGCAATCAGAAGAAAAAATATAATCCTTTTCATCATTTTCTCTTGAAATGTTTATAATCACTGCCGTTTGATCCTGGAGTATAAGTCGTGCCGACCTTCTGCCAGGACATATCATTGTCATCAAGTTCAGTGATGGTATAACTTGGGCTATGTGCGCTGTCAGTAGAAGCTGTATTCAAAGTAATCACATTGCTGTCAAGAGTATATTCATGTGTCCTTGTCACCTCATTGCCGGACAATGCATCATACGCATACACCTGATATGTCCCGTCTGCCTTGAATGTATATTCTACAGTGCCGTCCATAACGAAGTTCGGATCATCATAGCATTCGCTCCAAGTCCCGATGATCTTCGATGTATCTACATGCTTTTCACAAGCGGCAAGGCAGACAATCGCTGCAATAAATGTTAAGATTCGTTTCATAGTTCAATATTTATATCATATAACGATAATATCCATAAAGCACTTCCATATAGATGCACAAAAATAACAATATGATGCTGATATTCAACAGAAAAAGCGTGGAAAGTCCTTATCC
>JAFSBV010000098.1 GCA_017437125.1 Bacteroidales bacterium
CTCAAGGCAGCTGGATTCCTTACTCGTGACGCACGTGAAGTCGAGCGTAAGAAGCCTGGTCAGCCTGGTGCACGTAGACGCTTCCAGTTCAGCAAACGTTAATATTTGCTGCCTGATTTACAAAAAAGCACAGTCCGGTGGAAAATCACAGGACCTTCGCAGAAGGTGCGAATCTTCGGGAGCTGCCTGATGATTGCTGAGACTGCGGAAAATCCAGGAGACCTGACGAAAGTCATCCTTGCGAAAGCGAGGATCTGCAGTTACTCCGGGATTGATGAAAAGAGTAAAACAAAACAAACATTATTAAAACAATGCCAAGAACAAATTTCCAGGAACTGCTTGATGCAGGTGTTCACTTCGGACACTTGGCGAGGAAATGGAACCCTAAGATGGCACCATACATCTTTGATCAGAAGAACGGTATCCATATCATCGACCTGCACAAGAGTATAGTAAAGATCGAGGAGGCTGCTAACGTACTCAAGCAGCTTGCGCGCTCAGGCCGCAAGGTCCTCTTCGTTGCAACAAAGAAACAGGCAAAGGAGATCGTTGCTGAGAAGGCAGCATCTGTAAACATGCCATACGTGACAGAGAGATGGCCAGGTGGAATGCTTACAAACTTCCCTACCATCCGTAAGGCTGTCAAGAAGATGAATACCATCGACAAGATGATTGAGGATGGTACATTCGACACTCTCGCAAAGCGTGAGCGTCTTCAGGTAACACGCCAGAGGGCTAAGCTCGAGAAGAACCTCGGTTCTATCCGTGACCTTAGCCGTCTCCCATCAGCACTTTTCGTAGTAGACGTACAGAAGGAGATGAACGCCGTTAAGGAGGCAAATCGTCTTAACATTCCGGTTATCGCTATGGTTGATACTTGTTGCGATCCTACTCCGATTGATTATGTGATTCCGGCAAACGACGATGCAGCAAAGTCTATCGCTTACATCATGGAGGCACTTTGCGGCGCAATCAAAGAGGGATTGGACGAAAGGAAGCTCGAGAAGGAGAAAGAGGCTCCAGAGGCTACAGAGCAGCAGCCAGCAGGCAAGAAGCTCCGCGCTCGCAAGGGTGCAAAGCCAGCAGCTGAAGAGACTCCAGCAGAGTAATCAGTGTAACACTTTAACATCTATCGAAAATGGAGATCAAAGCAGCTGAAGTTGCAAAACTTCGTCAGATGACAGGCGCAGGTATGATGGACTGCAAGAAGGCACTCGTTGAGGCTAACGGTGACTTCGACCGCGCAAAGGAAATCATCCGCGAGAAAGGTAAGCTCGTAGCAGCAAAGCGTGCTGACCGCGAGACTTCAGAGGGTGCGGCAATCGCAAAGGTAAACGGCGGAAAGGCTATCTTGGTCGCTCTCGGTTGCGAGACTGACTTCGTGGCAAAGAACGCTGAGTTCCAGGCACTTGCTGAGGCTATCGCTGATGCAGCTATCGCAAACTTCCCGGCAGACAAGGAGGCCCTCATGGCTTGCACACTTGCTGACGGAAGAACAGTTGAGATGGCAGTTACAGAGCAGACAGGTAAGACTGGTGAGAAGCACGTTATCGTAGCTTACGAGACAGTTGAGGCTCCTTTCATTTCAGCTTACATGCACAAGATCACCGGTAAGCTCGCTGCAGTAGTCGGCTTCAACAAGGCTTTCGACGAGCAGACAGCTAAGGGTGTAGCAATGCAGGTGGCTTCAATGAACCCGGTTGCAGTTTCTGCAGAGTCAGTTCCACAGGAAGTGATCGACGCAGAGCTCAAGACAGCAACTGAGAAGACTAAGGAAGAGCTCGTAAAGAAGGCAGTAGATGCAGCGCTTTCAAAGGCTGGCATCAACCCTGCACACGTTGACAGCGAGGCTCACATCGAGTCTAACCAGGCAAAGGGATGGATCACAGCTGAGCAGGCAGAGCAGGCTCGCGAGATCATCAAGACCGTTTCAGCAGAGAAGGCAGCAAACCTTCCTGAGCAGATGGTAGCCAACATCGCCAAGGGTCGTCTCCAGAAGTTCTTCAAGGAGCAGACTCTCGAGGAGCAGGGCTATCAGATGGGTGACGGCAAGACCGCAGTGAAGGATGTCATCAAGGCAGCTGACGCTGAGGCTAAGGTACTTTGCTTCAAGAGAGTATCACTCACTGACTAATTTCGGATTTAAATTATCCATATATAAAAAGGCTATCGGAATAACCGATAGCCTTTTTTTGTCATGCCCTGCTTCGATCGAGCTCTGCTATTCTCCTTTCTGGAGGTCTTTGATCTGGGAGAGGATTTCCGTGGTCTTGGTGATGACTTTCTTGTTCATTCGCATTCCAACGAAGCCTCCGATAAGACCTCCGAGGACCGCTCCTGTGCAGAATCCCATGGTCATAGGTGACACGCCGAGGGTGCTGAGCATTTCATATATGAGCCAGCTGAACCATATGAGAACCATAGGAATGGCTATTTTGATCCAGTCCTGATAATGCTTCTTTATGCCTCCGAGCTTCTCAGCCACCTCGACAAGATTTCCGCTCGAGAAGTCCAGTCTTTTGAGGGTGACCTGCTTTGCTATTGTCAGTCCCAGACATACTGCAAGCATTACTGCGGTCGCTACGACAAAAATGGTAGACAGTCCCTGTGACCAGAAGAACCATGTGCAGTAAGGCAGAGCGAATGCCCCTGCTATTATAGAGGCGAGAATTGTCCTGTTGATTTCGGACATGTTTGACTTCATCGACCTTCTGATGTGCTGGTCGTTGATGATTGTCTGCTTCTCGAGCTTATCCTTGAGGAGGCTGATCTGCGAGCGCATCTCCTCGAGTTCATGTGATATGAATGTATTGTTTTCCATCTTCTGTGCTATTTTTCGTCTGACATGTTTCTGAGCTGTTCCTTGATTCTGAAAAGGCGTACGGATGCGTTCTTTGCAGTGATTCCGACAATGGCGCCGATCTCGTCATAGCTGAGGTTTTCCAGCCACAGCAGGACGATCGCCCTGTCGAACGGGCCGAGCCTGCTGATGCGGCTCTGCAGCATCCTGATCTGCTTGATATCCTCTCCGTTGTCCTCGAAAAGGTTGATGTCCATGTTCAGGGGAACCGTCTCGCCCCTGCGCTTTTTCTTTCTTTCAGCAGAGATGCAGGTGTTCAGGCTGACACGGTATATCCATGTCCTGGCGCTGCTGTCTCCACGGAATTTCGCGAATCCGTTCCATAGGTTGACAAGGATGTCCTGGAAAAGGTCTGCAACCTCCTCCTCATCCTTCGAGAACATGTAGCACACTGTGTATATGGTGCCTTGATGCTCTCTTACGATTCGCGCAAAATCGATTTCCAATGAGTCCATAATCATATAGTTTTGCACATTAGACGCACAGTATCCGGAAAAACTACAGATTAATTACATGATCGGGAACCAGATGAACACAGCGCAGTCCCAAAGGGCGTGTGATATGATCAGAGCCCCGAGTCTTTCAGGGAAGAAACGGTATGCGAGGCCCCAGACGAAGCCTGCCACGGCTGCGGCCATGATCAGCATGAAGTTGAATTTGGCCAGATGTACAAGGCTGTATACCAAAGTGGTAACGATGAATCCGACTGTCGGTGTCCAGCGGCTTGAGAGGTGCTTCTGGATATATCCTCTCCAGAAAATTTCCTCCGCCGGACCTATGATGAACAGCAGCAGGAGAGAAAGAATGAACGGGTTGGAACCTTCCTTCATTCCATAGATCGAGTCTACCTGCGGGCGGGCGAAGTCGAACATC
>JAFSBV010000099.1 GCA_017437125.1 Bacteroidales bacterium
CTCCTAATATCTACGCATTCCACCGCTACACTAGGAATTCCACTTACCCCTCTTACACTCAAGTTCGCCAGTCTTGAGAGCAGTTCCGGGGTTGAGCCCCGGGATTTCACTCCCAACTTGCATCTCCGCCTACACGCCCTTTACACCCAGAAAATCCGGACAACGCTTGCAACCTAAAATATCTGTCCTTTGGCATCACAGGTTCCGCGTCCGCATACAACTGCTCCATCCTCGCTGAAAGAAGGCTCGATATAAGGAGGCACGGTGTCGAGATGGCTGCAGAATACAACCTCCGGCTCTCCCCACGAAATCAGGACATTCAACGTTCCGTCGCCGACCTCGAATGTATCAACCTTGTTACGTTCTGTCTGAAGCCTTGCAGCAAGAAACTCAGCAAACTCCCTCTCCCTACCGGAAGTGGAGTCCATGTCAAGCATCTGTCTGAAGAGTCCAATATCCATCACAAAAGCAGTGAGCACACATTTATGCATTTACTGCAAATATACGCAAAATTACAATAGGTATATCCTGATTGAAGATTTTTGTTAACTTTGCGGATATGATGAAAAAATTATTTATACTTCTGATGCTGGCAACAGGTTGTCAGGTCACTTATCCCGAGGTCATACACCTTGAAGGAGGTAAGCTTCACATTCAGGGAATCGCCCTTGACAAAAAGGAAAATTGTCTTTACAGTTCTTTCACCAGTGCATTCTTCAAGAGCGATCTTGAGGGAAATCTGATTGGTTCCGTGACAGGTATAAACGGCCATCTCGGCGCAATGACATATGACGAAAAGACAAAGAAGGTATATGCTTCACTTGAAATCAAGGACGACGAGATCGGAAACGGCATTGCTGATGCTCTCGGAGCTGCAAGATATGAGAAGGCGGCAAGCCGATTCTATGTCGCTGAGATTGACGTCACAAAGATGGACCGTCTGGATGTTCCTTTTGAAGAAGCCATGACCCTCCATGCAATAGACGAGGTCGCTGAAGACTATCTGGACACAGTCGAAGTGAACGGCGTCAGACTTGAACACAAATATGGTTGTTCCGGCATGGATGGAGTAGCGATAGCTCCAGGTTTCGGATCCGACAGCAAGGAGAAGTTCCTTTATGTGGCATACGGTATATATGATGACACAACCCGTGTAGACAACGACTACAATATTCTTCTGTGCTTTGCGATGGATGATCTTTCCAAGCCTCTTCACAAATACTTCGTAAAGACCGGAAACACGAGATACGGTGTTCAGAACATGACTTATGACGCCCATAGCGAAAGACTGTATCTCGCTGTTTACAAAGGCAGCAAATCTCAATATCCGAATTACAGTCTCTTTGCCCTGGACATTAACCAAAAGCCGTTTAGCGGCAAGCTGGAGGGAGTTCCTTACGAGGAGAATGAGGTAGAGCAGCTTTCTGTAACTGAGGCATCTCACTTCCCATGGGGCAGCACAGGCTTGTATTCATTCGGGGACGGCAGATGGTATGTAAGC
>JAFSBV010000008.1 GCA_017437125.1 Bacteroidales bacterium
CTGCTTTTTAAGTGGACAGTGGACCGTCGATCTGTCACCTACAAACCTTATTGGGACTAAGGCGATATTCTTATTCAGGTCCTCAGATCAACGGACCGGGCGGGGCAAAAAAAATACACGGGTCTTACCCATTTGCAAAACATGAGAACCGCCCGGATCCATTGTCCTTTGTTAAACTTTATTTATCGGCATAAATTTACTACTTTTGTCATACAAACCTTGGTGCAGAGAACTACGCTGCAAATCTAAGGTTTGCAGAATGCGCAATGAACATCATCTGTTGAATCATCTCCATGCAGATCTCATGGAAGCTGGCTGCGACGAAGCGGGAAGAGGGCCTTTGGCCGGACCTGTATTCGCCGCCGCGGTTATTCTGCCGAAGGATTTCCACCATCCTCTGCTGAACGACTCCAAGAAGATGACGGAAAAGGCCCGAGAGATATTGAGGCCGATCATCGAGAAGGAAGCTGTCGCATGGGCTGTCGAAGAGGTCAGTGCAGAGGAAATAGACACGATCAATATCCTGAACGCATCCATAACCGGTATGCAGAGAGCTGTCCGCAGGCTCAGCGTGAGACCGGATTTCCTGCTCATCGACGGCAACAGATTCAAGCCTTTCGACGGATATGAATACCAATGCATCGTCAAAGGTGACGCGAAGTTCGCATCCATCGCGGCCGCCTCTGTACTCGCCAAGACATACAGGGACGAATATATGAGGAAACTGGCGGAGGAATATCCTCAGTACGGATGGGAAAGGAACATGGGATATCCGACGAAGGAACATATCGAAGCCATCATGGAACACGGATACACTCCGCACCACCGCAAGAGCTTCCATATCAAGCAGCTTGAACCGACATTGTTCTGACGCAGAAACAAGTAGAATCAAACACTAAACAATATGAATATGAAAAAGTTAGCAAGCATCATCACTGCCATGACGATATTCGCAGGCAGTGCATTCGCAGACGAAGGAATGTGGCTTCTGCCTCTCCTTGAAAAAATGAATGCGAAGGCAATGAAGGAGCTCGGCTGCGAGCTTACTCCAAAGCAGATCTATGACATAAACAACACATCTCTGAAAGATGCGATCGTGCAGTTCGGAGGAGGATGTACCGGTGAGATCATTTCAAGCGAAGGACTTCTCGTGACCAACCACCACTGCGGTTACGGCAACATCCAGAAGCTCAGCAGCGTGGAGCATGACTACCTCAAGGACGGATACTGGGCAATGAACCGTAATGAGGAGCTTCCATGCGAGGGACTCAGCGTGACATTCCTCGAGTACATGCAGGATGTGACCGGCATTCTCGAAAAGGCAGAGAAGAAGGCACGCAAGGAGTTCAAGGATGACGAGGAAAAGGTGATGGAAGCAGTAAATCTGGCTGCCGAAGAACTCATCGGAAAGGCAGAAAAGGACAACCCATACTGCACAGTCGATATCCAGTCGTTCTATGACAGCAACGTTTATTACCTCATCGTCTATAAGACATACAGGGACATACGTTTCGTAGGAGCACCGCCTTCATCGATAGGAAAGTTCGGAGCCGACACAGACAACTGGATGTGGCCTCGCCACACAGGCGACTTCTCTATGTTCCGTGTTTATGCAGACAAGGACAACAATCCTGCAGAATACTCTCCGGAAAATGTTCCGCTCAAGGCAAAGAACCACCTCAAGATATCGCTTGCAGGTGTACAGGAGGGCGATTACACCATGATCATGGGATATCCCGGACGTACCACACGTTTCCAGACATCCCCTGAACTCAAGTTCCAGATCGAGCAGAACGACATCCGTATCGCTGCACGTACCATCCGTCAGGATGTGATGCTCGAGGACATGCTGGCTGACCCTAAGGTTAAGATCCAGTATGCAAGCAAGTATTCAGGTTCTTCAAACGGATGGAAGAAGTGGCAGGGAATGAAGCTCGCATTCGACAAGCTCGACATCATCGAACGTGCGGAACAGGAAGAGGCTGAGTTCCAGAAGTGGGTTAATGCAAACAAGAAGCGTACTGAGAAATACGGCACTGCAGTAAAGGATCTTGCAAACGGAATCGAATCAGGAAGAGAGGCAAACAAGGCTTTCACAAAGGCTTATGAGACTGTATATAATATTGAGCTTACCCGATTCGGTATCAATCTTGACAGACTCGCACAGCGTGAGATCAGAAACGGAAAAGACACAGTTGCCGCCCTTCTTTCTGCATATGAGGCTATCGCTCCTCAGTACGGAGACTACTCCGTAGGCACTGACAGAAAGGTTGCAAAGGCCCTCATGAAGCATTACCGTGACATCGCCGAGCCGGCAAACTACCTCAAGAACATTCCTGAGGATTTCGCTACCATGGACATCGACGCATTCGTGAACTGCCTTTTCGACAACAGTGTACTGACATCTGCTGAGACACTCAAGGCTGCAATCGAGGCCAAGGGAGCAGATGTTCTGAATGATCCTGCTGTCAAGGTCGGAATGTCGATCTATAACGAATGTCTGCAGGCACAGATGCTCACAATGCAGTCTTCACAGGATCTTGCAAAGGCAAGGCAGGTTTACACTGCCGGTCTCCTCGAGTGGAAGGACGGAGAGCCGTCATACCCTGATGCAAACTTCACGATGCGTTATACATATGGTACTGTCGGCGGTTATTCACCTAAGGATGCAGTGGTTTACAAGCATTACACCACTCTTGACGGAGTGATGGAGAAGGAAGATCCTGACAATTGGGAATTCGTTGTCCCTGAGAAGCTTAAGGAGCTCTGGAAGAACGGTGACTATGGCCAGTATGCAAATGAGGACGGAGAAATGGTTACATGTTTCCTCAGCAACAACGATATCACAGGAGGTAATTCCGGCAGCCCTATCATGAATGCACGCGGCGAGCTCATCGGTCTCGCATTCGACGGCAACTGGGAATCAATGAGCAGCGACGTAATGTTCGAGCCGGATCTCCAGAGATGTATCAATGTCGATATCCGCTACGTTCTCTTCATCGTTGACAAGTTCGGTGGAGCAAAGTGGCTGATCGATGAGATGGATATAGTCAGATAACATATGAATATGAAAATCAACGAAGTAAACAAATGGCTCTTTGAGGTCGAGCACCCTGCAAAAGGAGACAAGAACATAGTGGAGCTGGGAATGGTCGAGAATGTGGAGATCGGTGAAGACAGCGTGACCGTCACCCTGGCATTCGCGAAGCACCGCGACCCGCTTGCAGAATATCTGATCGGCAGCGCAAAGGCCGCCATCATCAGGAATGCTCCTGCAGGAACCAAGGTGGAGATCAAGACCGTCATCAAGGATGAAGCTGCACCTAAGAAAAAGCCTGGCCTGGATCTCGGATTTGAGGAACTCTCCGAAGTAAAGCATATAATCGGAATCGCTTCCGGAAAGGGCGGAGTCGGCAAATCAACAGTTGCCGTCAATCTCGCAGTGGCACTCGCCCGCCTCGGATACAAGGTGGGACTTGCAGATGCCGACGTATATGGACCTTCTGTTCCTAAGATGACGGCTACCGAGGCGGAAATGCCTGATGCCATCATGGAAGGAGAAAAGGAGACCATAATGCCGCTTGAGAAATACGGTGTGAAATGGATGTCCATCGGATATTTCGCAAAGCCGGAGCAGGCTCTCATCTGGAGAGGTCCTATGGCATGCAACGCACTGAAGCAAATGATATTGCAGGTACGCTGGGGAGAGCTTGACTTCCTCCTTATCGACATGCCTCCGGGAACAGGAGACATCCATATCAGCCTCGTGCATGATATCCCTATGGAAGGTGCGGTCATCGTCAGCACACCTCAGGACGTGGCACTTGCAGACGTAGAGAAGGGCGTGAACATGTTCCGAAACGAAAGCGTGAACAAACCTATATTCGGACTTATCGAGAATATGGCATGGTTCACTCCTGCCGAGCACCCGGATGAGAAATATTACATCTTCGGACAGGGCGGCGGACAGCGCATGGCGGAGAAATACGGCATTCCTCTTCTCGGACAGATTCCTATCGTCCAGAGCATCCGCGAGGGCGGAGACAACGGCGAACCTGCCGCTCTCTCGTCACGCCCGGACGGTCTCGCCTTCATAGCACTCGCTGAAAAGCTGGCCGAAACCTTGAAATAGACCCGACTCGGACCGATGTACCATAAAAACGATGATTCGTGGTACATCACTCTCTTAAAACGGGTAAAATGAGCATAAAACAGAACCGATGTACCAAGAATCAGCCGAAATCTGGTACATCGGTTTTCTTTGCATCCATATGACAAGCGGAATTTATCAATTTTGAATCAATTGCTGTCGGATAGAGACCTTTGCAGATGCGGTACATGGAAATACCGTCCGGATTGACTACCTTTATAGAAAATCAATCAGACACGAGCTTATGAAAAACATCTTCAGACTCATCTTTGCGGCATCATTTGCAGCCGCATTATTCTCTTGTGCAGAAGGTAACGGCACTCAGGAAGAAGCAAAGGTTGTAATCCAGCCGGGCGAACAGGCTCCTCTCGCCGATCCCGGACAGAACAATTTCGGAGGACCTGTAAACAGGGACACTACCGGAAGAGCTGCCAGAAGAAAGGCCATGATGGAGGAAATGAACAAGATCAGGACTCAGCATTTCAATGATCTTTCAATGAGCGATCCTTTCATCATTCCTGATCCCGAGACTCAGACCTATTATCTCACCAGCACTGGCGGAAGGCTCTACAAGAGCAAGGATCTCATCTGGTGGGAAGGTCCTTACAACATCATAGACATAGAGGGTACATGGCTCAAGACAGGTGGCGGCCCTGCTGCTGCAGAGATCCACAAGATCGGAGATTACTATTATTACGCAGGTACATGGAACGACCACAATGACCTCATCCAGCAGGTTCCGAGACGCTACAATGTGCCTCATAACCAGACATATCTCCTCCGTTCGAAGAATATCGAGGGACCATACGAAGTGTTTACCGAGGATCCGAACTATGACTGGCAGCCACGCGAATGGGACTGTATCGACGGTACTCTTTATGAGGAAGACGGAAAGATATATATGATCTTCGTACATGAATGGACTCAGATCATTGACGGTACAATGGATTACATCGAGCTCTCGAGCGATCTTTCAAAGACTGTTTCAGAGTGGCCTGTAACTATGTTCCGTGCGACAGAAAACCCTTCTGTAAAGGAAATGAACAGCATTGGAGAGGCTACATTCGGACGCAAGCTTCCAGGATGGGTTACAGACGGTCCTCAGATGTTCCGCACCCAGACAGGCAAGCTCGGAATGCTCTGGTCAGGTTGGGGCGACGAGCGCTATCTCCAGCTCGTATGTTATTCTGAGTCAGGCACTATCGCAGGTCCTTGGATTCAGGAGCCGGAGCCGTTCCTCGGCAACAATTCAGGACACGGTATGCTTTTCAGGACATTCGAAGGCAAGCTCATCTATCTTGTTCATCACTCGGAAGGCAGAGGCCCGAGAAAGCCTCAGTACTGGAATGTTGACGATTCAGGCGACAAGCTCGTTCTTCTCGATCAGATAATCCTTAAGAAATAACATATGTTGAAACCATTCTTTCAGGAGCAGTCAGCAAGGCTGCTCCTTATTTCAATCGTACTGGCATTCTCCGCATGTTCGGCAGAGCCTTCGGCAACAACGCTCAAAGATGCATATTCCGACAGTTTCATGATCGGCTGTGCTGTTAATCCTCTTCACACCGGAGGTCGTCTGGAAGAGGCCACAGACCTGATTCTGGAACATTTCAACGCCATTTCTCCTGAAAACTGCCTGAAGCCGGAGGCCGTGCAGCCAAGGCCGGGAGTGTGGACATTCGAGGATGCGGATGAGTTCGTGAAGTTCGGTGAGGAACATGATCTCTGGATACTCGGACATACCCTCGTATGGCACAACCAGACGCCAGCGTTCTATTGGGAGAATCTTGACGGCACACCAAAGACACGTGAAGAGCTGATCGAGACAATGAGAGCCCATATCGAAACTGTGGCCGGCAGATATGCAGGCAGGATCGATGCATGGGACGTCGTCAACGAGATCATCGGAGAGTTCGGAGAATACCGCAACAAGGGCTGGGTGAAGGCATTCGGAGGAGACGGATATGAGGTTGTAAGGAACGCATTCATATTCGCTGACAGATATGCTCCTGATGCAGAGCTTTATTACAATGACTTCAACGTCTGGAGACCGGCCCATGTCGATGGCATCGTGACAATGGTGAAGAAGCTCCAGGCTGAAGGCATCAGAATCGACGGAGTCGGCATCCAGGCACACTGGGGACTGAATTATCCGAAGACAGAGTATATAGAACATGCTATTGACACCCTCCACTCCCTCGGTGTGAAGGTCATGATTACAGAGCTTGATGTAGATGTTCTCCCTATAACAAGGGAAGGTCAGGTCATCGGCCAGTCTCTTACCGACCCTCTCTACCAGCATGAGGAGTTCGAGGAATATCTCGATCCGTACAAGGACGGACTTCCTGCAGAGATCGAGCAGCAGCTTGCCGATAGGTATGAGGAACTCTTCCGCATATTCTACAACAGGCGCGACAAGATCGACCGCGTGACACTCTGGGGCCTCACCGACGATTCATCATGGAAAAACGGCTATCCGGTTCCGGGCAGAACGAACTACCCTCTCCTCTGGAACAGGGACTACACACCGCACAAGGCACTGCAGTCAGTGCTTGACGTTCCGCAAAGATAATCAGCAACCTAATACCCGACGGACGCCCCATCGACGGAACCGATGTACCTTGAATTTGCGTTTTCTTGGTACATCACCCCCAGAAAACGGGCAAAATGAGTATAAAACAAGACCGATGTACCAAGCTTCATCTGATTTTTGGTACATCGGTCTATTTTATACACCCCCTCATTCGCGAAAGAGGCTTTTCGAGATAAAAGTGTGTATCGCGAACAGAAATCAGATAATTTGAGGCGCAGTTCGCCAGCGACACACACTTTTTCTGCAAAAACGGTGTATCAGGGGACGTCTTTTACTATCTTTGCGGCCGTTTTGTGAAAAACTTCGTAGTATAGTATGAAATATGGAAAATTAAGCAGGCAGCTCACGGCGCTTGCAGGACCGATATTCATCGAGACCCTGCTGGTGATGATGCTTGGAGCTGTCGATACATTCATGTTGAGCCGCCATTCGGACAACAGCGTCGCAGCGGTTGGAGTCGTGAACCAGCTGATGAATCTGGTGTTCCTCCTTTTCGAAGTCATCTCCCTCGGAACATCGATACTATGTTCTCAATATATCGGAGCAGGAAGAAGGGACAAAGTGATACAGGTGGTAAGTATCTCACTGATATTCAATCTGATTTCCGGAGTGGTGATAAGCTGCGGCCTGCTGTTCTTTGCCGAGGACTTGCTGCAGATGATGGGCCTGAGGCCGGATCTGATGGTCTATGGACTTCCTTATATGAAGATAGTGGGAGGATTCGCATTCTTCCAGGCCCTGTCGCTTTCGCTGTCGGCCTCCCTCCGAAGCGCCAACAAGGCAAAATACCCGATGTATGTGTCGGTTGTTGTCAATGTACTGAACATCATAGGAAACTACACCCTCATCTTCGGTAAGTTCGGAATGCCTGCCCTCGGAGTGGAAGGAGCGGCGATTTCGACCTCGATATGCCGTTTCGTGTCAGTTGTCCTTCTTTTCATAATACTTTTCAAGAAGCATATACCATCATTCCCTAAGGAATATTTCAGACCGTTCCCATGGATCGAACTTAAGAACCTCCTCAAGATCGGCATACCTTCTGCCGGAGAGCACATGTCCTACAGCCTTTCGCAGGTCGTGATCGCCTACTTCATCAATATGATCAGCAACGAAGCCCTCGCGACAAGGACATACATCGTCAACATCGTGATGTTCACATACATCTTCGCCCTATCGCTCTCGCAGGGAGGCGCCATCCTGATCGGACAGCTTGTAGGAATGAAGAAGATCAAGGCAGCCTATACCATAGGCAAGAGGGTAATGAGGGTCGGTGTGGCTTTTTCCGTCACGCTTTCTCTCATGGTTGCCATATTCGGAAAGACCATTCTTTCGATGCTTACTTCTGACCCATGGATCATATCGACCGGAACAGCTATACTCTGGGTGGAGATATTCCTCGAGAACGGCCGTGCGCTCAATTTCTTCGGCGTGAATGCCCTTCGAAGCGCTGGAGACATATACTTCCCGGTAATCCTCGGCATCGTCGTAATGTGGGGCATACAGGTGGTCGGAAGCTACATCCTAGGCATCACCCTCGGATGGGGTCTCGTGGCCATGTGGGCCGTATTTGCCCTCGACGAGAACATCCGCGGCCTCATCTTCCTCCACCGCTGGAACAGCTTCACATGGGTAGGAAAGGGATTTCTGAAATAGATCTGTCGCGAGACGGAGATCGGAATCTGTCGCGAGGCGGACGTCAGCCCTCCCAGATCCGCTTCGCTAACCAAAATACTGACAATCGGAGCATTTTCTTGCCACGAGGCGGACGTGGAGCCCCTCAGAGACGCTTCGCTGCTTGATCTAATATAACAACAGACCTGCATCTTGAACTGAAGATGCAGGTCTGTATTATTATGGATCAACAGCTTTACTTAACGCTGAACTTATATATGCAGCGATGAGTGTAGGTCTCGCCTGGACGGAGAGTAGCTGTAGGCCACTCAGGTCTGTTAGGTGAGTCTGGGAAAAGCTGAGTCTCGATGCAGACAGAAGCTCTCATAGGATACTTGATGCCATGCTTGCCAGGAACCTCGCCTGTGAGGAAGTTACCTGTGTAAACCTGTACGCCTGGCTGGTCTGTGTATTCCTCGAGGAGGATACCAGTTGCAGGAGAGTAAACGCTTACTGCGAGCTTGGTGATGTCACCTGCTGTGTTGAGCACCCAGTTGTGGTCGTAACCGTTTCCGAGAACGAGCTGGTCGTAATCCTGGTTGATGTCCTGGCCGATAGCCTTAGGAGTGCGGAAATCGAAAGGAGTACCCTCTACAGGACGCATTTCGCCGGTAGGGATGAGGTTCTCATTTGCAGGAGTGAATGTGTCTGCATTAACATAAAGAACCATGTCAGTTCCCTCTACTGCGTGGTTTCCTGAAAGGCTGAAATATGCATGGTTTGTCATGCTGAGTACAGTCGGCTTGTCAGTTGTGCCTTCGTATGTGATGTCGATGGCATTGTCATCAGTAAGCTTGTAAGTCACTACAGCTGTGACTGTGCCAGGGAATCCCATATGACCGTCAGGGTCAACCATTGTAAGCTTGAGAGTCTGAGGATCAACCTGCTCTGCCTCATAAACCTGATACTGCCAGCCCTCTGCACCACCGTGGAGACAGTTCTGGCCGTCATTCTGGTTGAGGACTACTGTCTGTCCGTCGAGTTCGAACTTACCGCCGTCGATACGGTTTGCATAACGTCCGATAGAAGCACCGAAGTCGCTTGACTTTGTCATGTAGTCGTTGATGTTGTCGAAACCGAGGATAACGTCAACCATGTTGCCGTCCTTGTCCGGAACCATCACTGATACGAGACGTCCGCCGAAGTTTGTGATACATACCTCCATTCCATTGGCATTTGTCAATGTGTAGAGTGCTGTAGCCTTGCCGTTCTTCTCGCCCACGAAAGCCTGAGGGTCAAGTCCGGAAAGTGTCAATGCAGGCTCGTTCGAGCAAGCTGCAAAGCAGAGGGCAGCCATAGCCGCCCCTGCGATTGTCTTGAAGATTCTTTTCATATGTTTAATATTACTTTGCTACTTCCTCGCAGTATGCACCAAGCTTGAGATAGCGCTGATAAATCTCATCGTATATCTTCACCTGGTCAGGCTCTGGGAAATATTCCTTAGCGAAACCTGAGTTCATTGCATCCTGAGCGTCAGCTACGGTAGCATATGCACCTGCTGCTGTAGCAGCGAACATTGCAGCACCAAGGGCGCAAGCCTGGTCTGTGTTGCAGACCTTGATAGGCATGTTGAGCACATTCGAGAGAGTCTGCATTACGAATGGAGACTTGAGCGCGATACCACCGATACCGATGACATCATTGATGCGCATTCCCTCTGACTTGAATCTTTCCACGATTGCGCGTGAACCGAATGCAGTAGCCTCAACGAGTGCACGGAAGATCATAGGAGCTGTAGTACCGAGGTTGATGCCGCTGATAGCACCCTGAAGAAGCTGGTTTGCATCAGGAGTACGACGGCCGTTCATCCAGTCTGTAGCGACTACAGAGCTCTCGCCTGCAGGGATCTTCATAGCCTCGACTGTGAGTGCAGGAATGATCTTGTCGCAAGCCTCGTCGATAACCTTTGCCTTTGTCTCCTCGTCGAGAAGTTCGGTTGCACCGAGGATGTTCTTCAACGGGAACTCGAGAACGCGGCGGAACCATGCATAGATATCACCGAATGCTGACTGACCTGCCTCAAGACCGATCATGCCTGGCATTACGGAACCGTCCACCTGACCGCAGATACCTCTTACGAGCTTGTCGCCAAGCTCCTCCGGAGATACAGTCATGATGTCACATGTAGAAGTACCGATGACGCGTACGAAGGTATTGTTCTTTGCACCTGCTCCGATAGCACCCATATGGCAGTCGAATTCGCTGCCAGCAACCACTACGTCTGTAGAAAGACCGAGACGCTCAGCCCATTCAGGACAAAGCTTGCCTACAGGCTTCTCTGCTGTTGTGGTCTCAGCATAGAGACGGTCACGGAATCCTGCAAGAACAGGATCAAGGCTGCAGAGGAACTCCTCTGAAGGAAGACCACCCCACTTTGCATGCCACATAGCCTTGTGACCTGCAGCACAACGGCTGCGAGGAACCTCGCTTATGTGCTTTGCACCGATAAGGAGAGCCGGCATCCAGTCGCAATGCTCTACGATAGAGTATGCAGCCTCACGTACGGCAGCATCCTCACGAAGAACATGAAGAGCCTTTGCCCAGAACCACTCTGAAGAGTAGATACCACCCTCATATGCAGTGTAGTCTATCTCATTTGCATGGCATTTCTCGTTGATCTCGGCAGCCTCCTTTACAGCAGTGTGGTCCTTCCAGAGAACGAACATTGCGTTAGGATTGTCTGCGAATTCAGGCTTGAGAGCGAGAGGAGTACCGTTCTCGTCTGTAAATACAGGAGTAGAACCTGTAGTATCGAAAGCGATACCGATCACATTCTCGGCTGTTCCTGCAGGACATGCTGCAAGAGCTTCCTTGACAGAGCCTTCGAGCACCTCGATATAATCGAGAGGATGCTGACGCCACTGGTTAGCTGAAGGTACGCAATACATTCCCTTCTTCCAGCGAGGATAATATTTCACAGCTGTTGCGAGAGTTCTTCCGTCAGCGACATCCACAACGACTGCACGTGCCGAATCCGAACCGTAGTCCAGACCGATTACATATTTTGTATCTGCCATGTCTTCAATTATTTAAGAGCCTTGTTCAACATGTAGTAAACCTCGTTCACCCTCATCTCCTTCTTGAAGTTAGAGAGAGTTGTCTCGTCGTTGATAACGAGCATCTCGATATCTGCGAGCTCTGCATAATCCTCCCAGTACTCGGTTGTGAGGTCATATGAGAAGCTTGTGTGGTGAGTACCACCTGCGAGCATCCATGCTGCTGCACCTACCTCGAAGCTTGGCTTAGGGATCCAGAGAGCTGAAGCTACAGGAAGCTTAGGAAGCGGCTTAGACTCGATGCAGTTCACCTCGTTCACGATGAGACGGAAGCGGTTACCCATGTCAACAACTGTTACAGCAACGCCGTCACCTGTCTTGCTTGTGAACACGAGACGTGCAGTAGGGGTCTTGCGGACACCGATACCGAGGTGATGAACCTCAAGCTTCGGCTTCTCAGCAGCGATTGCAGGGCTGATCTCGAGCATATGAGCCTGGAGAAGAGCTGAATTTGCGCCGTCGAAGTGGATAGTATAGTCCTCAAGGAATGATGAGCCCTTAGGGAGACCCTGGCCCATGTACCATGCTGTACGTACGAGAGCAGCTGTTTTCCAGTCACCCTCGCCGCCAAAGCCGTAACCGTCAGCCATGAGACGCTGCGAAGCGAGACCTGGGATCTGGTCGAAGCCCTTGCCTGTCTCCTCTACGTTCACGTCACCGAGGTCATCGAAGTTCGATGTGAATGCCTTTGCACCATATGCCTCGAGAACTGCACGGAGAGTAAGCTCAGCTTTTGCAGAGTTCCATACCTTCTTATATTCAACTGTATTCTTGTCCTCAAGCTCAGGAGCGTGGTCGTACTCCTTGAAGTAAACCTCTACGAGTTCGTCAACAGCCTTGTCCTCTACCTTCTCGAAGTAAGTCATCACTGTGCTGAAAGGAACATAGTCAACATGGTAGCCGAAACGCATCTCAGCTTCTACCTTGTCACCGTCAGTAACGGCCACATTGTTCATCTGGTCACCGAAACGGAGGATTCTCATGTCCTGTGAATCTGCCCAAGCAGCAGCAACTCTCTGCCATACTGCGATGTGCTCGAGGGTCTTAGGATCCTGCCAGTGGCCTACAACTGTCTTGCGGCCCTTGCGCATACGTGAAAGGATGTGGGCATACTCACGGTCACCGTGTGCACTCTGGTTGAGGTTCATGAAGTCCATGTCCATTGTATCCCAAGGAATCTCCTTGTTGAACTGAGTGTGGAGGTGGAGGAGAGGCTTGCGGAGCTTCTGCATACCGTGGATCCACATCTTTGCAGGAGAGAATGTATGCATCCATGTGATCACACCTACGCACTTAGGATCAGACTCTGCAGCTGTCATGAGGTCAGCAACTTCCTTAGATGAGTTTGCAGTGCCCTTATAGACAACCTTGATAGGAAGAATGCCTGAAGCGTTCATGCCTTCTACCATTGCTGAAGAGTGGCCGTCAACCTGTACCACTGCGTCGCCTCCGTAAAGGAGCTGTGCTCCTGTTACGAACCATATTTCGTGATTCTCAAATGCTTTGATCATAATTGTATTGGTTAGTGTGTTTGTGAATTATTTCTTTTTCTGTCCGTAATATGCATTAGGACCATGCTTGCGGTTGAAGTGCTTCTCGATGAGAAGGTCGTTCATGGTGAGGTTCGGATTCACGCCGTAAGCGATATATGCCATCTTTGCAACCTGCTCCATTACTACAGCATTATGAACTGCGTCGAAGCCGTCCTTACCCCATGAGAAAGGACCGTGGTTCTTCACGAGAACACCTGGAGTATGCACCGGATTCATTCCCTCGAAACGCTTGATGATGACATTTCCGGTCTCGAGCTCATATGCGCCCTTGACCTCAGCCTCGGTCATGCTTTCTGTGCATGGGATTGCGTTGTGGAAATAGTCTGCGTGAGTTGTTCCGATGTTCGGAATGTCCCTGCCGGCCTGAGCCCATGCAGTAGCATATGTAGAATGGGTATGAACGACGCCACCGATCTCCGGCCAAGCCCTGTAGAGAGCAAGGTGGGTAGGAGTATCTGAAGAAGGATTGAGGTCACCTTCAACGATATTTCCCTCAAGATCAACGACAACCATATCCTCCGGCTTCATATTGTCATATGAAACGCCGCTTGGTTTGATTACCACGAGGCCGGTCTCACGGTCGATAGCCGAAACGTTGCCCCATGTGAAGATTACAAGTCCATGCTCGACAAGTTCGAGATTGGCCTTGCATACTTTGACTTTGAGTTCTTCCAACATGATTCTTATAGTTTGAAAATACCTGTCTTTCTGAATACGTTTTCATTGAAACGGTAAAGTGCCGCCCCTCTTTTGGATTCCGACTTGTCTATGGCACCCACCTTCTCTATACACGCAGTATGAGCGACCTGCTTACGGAAGTTCCTCTTGTCCAGAGGCATACCGTAAATGGCTTCGCAAAGACTCTGCAGTTTGCTGAGCGTAAACTCCTTGGGAAGAAGATGGAACATTATCGGATATTCGGAAGCCATGCCCCTCATCTTGACAAGGGCCTTCGAGACCATCTCGTCATGATCGAAGATCAGATCAGGGCGTTCATCGATAGCGACCCAGAATGCGTTGTGGCTTTCCACAAGCTCGTGATCATAATCATCGATGTTTATAAGGGCGTAATATGCTACTGACACCACCCTTTCGTCAGGCTCGCGGCCGACCTTGCCGAATGCCCCCACCTGTTCCATATATATATCGGTGAGGCCCGTCAGTTCGGTCAGCACACGCCTGGCTGCATCATCCACGCTTTCGTTTTCACGGACGAATCCGCCCATCAGGGAACATTCGCCCTTCGCCGGTTCGAAGTCCCTCTTCAAGAGAAGAAGGCTTATCTTGTCGTCACGGAAGCCGAAGATGATGCAGTCCACCGCAAGGTGGAATCTGGGATGTGCACTGTAGTAACTCATTCCTTACCAGAGAGCTGCGTAAAGAACGATAACGATAAGGATGATCGCGAAAGCACCCCAAGCGTAAGTCTTGCTTGTCTGGAAGAGCTTGAGATCAAGGATGACAGCCTTAGGATCCATCTTCTTGTCATTTGCGTCTGACCAGAGCCAGATAGCGTTGCAGCCCACGAGAGCGCCGAAGAAGTAGAATGCCTGGAATCCGATATCGTTGAGATAAGCGATAACGCTGTTCTCAGGAGTAGCAGTTTCAGGGAGACATGCGCCCCAGATGGTAACCACAGCAGCTGCGAGGATGAAGAATACACCTGCACCGCCGAGGATCTTCGCCCACTTCACCATTGAAGCCCTGTCTTTCTGCTCAGGAACTTCGCAAGATACGAACTTCTTGTCGATGAGGGAGATGAGGACGAACATTGTAACGAGGATCATGAACACATAACCTGCACGGAGCTGGAAGGCAACCTCAGGGCAGCATATCTTGAAGAGGATACCCATAGGGATGGTTGCGATTGCAGTCCATACGGCTGCCTTGCTTGAAGCACGCTTCCAGAGAAGACCGAGTCCGAATACCACGATGATACCAGGATAGATGAATCCTGAGTACTCCTGAATGTACTGGAATGCCTGGTCGAGACCTCCGAGGAGAGGCTTCACTGCGATAGCGGCGATGATGAGGGCTGTAAGTGATGTGATACGTCCGACGTTCACGAGCTTCTTGTCTGATGCGTCAGGGTTGATGTACTTCTTGTAGATATCCATTGTGAAGAGGGTAGAAGTACTGTTGAACATAGAAGCGAGTGAAGAAATGATAGCCGCTGCGAGGGCTGCAAACGAAAGACCCTTTACAACTGGCGGAGCGAAGTTACGGATGAGCCATGGATAAGCGTCATCGGCAACATTGATCGATCCCTGGAGCATTGTGAACTGGTCAGCGTTCTGAGTCATGTAGAATGCGCATACGCCTGGGAGCACAACGATGAAAGGAATGACGAGCTTGAGGAGACCTGCGAATACGAGACCCTTCTGAGCCTCATCGATGCTCTTCGCAGCGAGACCCTTCTGGATGATGTACTGGTTGAAGCCCCAGTAACCGAGGTTTGTGAGCCATACGCCACCTACGACAGCAGCGATACCAGGTACGTTGGCGAATGCACTTGCATTGTGAGATTCCTGGATCACGAGATGGAAGTGGGTATCCCTTGCATATTCTCCTGTAGTGAGTGTCGTGTAAACGTTCTTGAGACCCTCCATTGCAGCACCGTCACCGGCAGCCTTGAGAGCGAACCATGCTGTGATGAGGCCACCTCCCACGAGGAAGAACACCTGCATTACGTCGGTCCATGCAACAGAAGCGAGACCTCCATAGATCGAATAGATACCGGCAACAAGGAAGAGAACGACAACAATGATCATTCTGAGAGAGATCATTGTCGATCCCAATGCCACATACACATTCTGAAGACCGAGGATCTGCTCGATTGCAAGAGCTCCGAGCCATGCTACCGAAGTAAGGTTGACGAATACATAGAGGAAGAGCCAGAGCACTGAGAATGCAAGACCTACACCGTCATTGTACCTCTCTCTGAGGAACTGAGGGATAGTGAAGATCTTCTGCTTGAGCATCACAGGAAGCAGGAACTTACCGATCACGATGAGAGTAACCGCCGCCATGATTTCGTAAGCCGCAGTAGCGATACCGTCACGGAAACCTGTTCCGGACATACCGATGAACTGCTCTGCAGAGATGTTTGCCGCGATGAGCGACGCACCCACAGCCCACCATGTCAATGTGTTACCGGCGAGGAAGTAGTCGTTTGCGCTCTTCTCCTCACCCTTCTTTGTACGGCCGAGGAAAAGGCCGAGAGCCACCAGGACAACAAGATATACGACCAGAATGACGAGGTCGATGGTCTTGAATCCTGACGCACCGATGGCTTGACCGAGATTGATCGAACTCATGGTCTCACCGAGTTTCTGTACAAAATTCATAAGGTTTAAAGATTAGTTTATGTTATTAATTGTTGATAGTTTTCTCGTAACATGCAAAATTAGAAAAAAACGAGTGTATAATCAACACTTGCTACTATATACGGAATGACAATTTTGTACGATTGATAGCAAAATCGTACAACACGCGTCTCGTGTTACGTTTTTGGACAATAGTGACAGAAATAGAATTCCTAAAGTTTGCCTTTCCTCGATTTCTTTGAGAAATTTGCATTAATAAACTAAATACTAACCATAACTGATAGATAAATGATGAAAAGAATCCTCAGCCTTATCATCTGCGGAGCCGCAATGCTCACCGGACTCATGTCCTGCAATACCGCAGACGAGGGCGCAAAAAGCATCAAGAGCGTTGAGAAGGTGGCTGTAGAGTCTCCGGAAGGAACCGTTCCGAGACTTCCATACCAGCTGTGGGTGACCTACAGTGACGGTACCGGAGCTTACAGACAGGTACGCTGGAGCAACGCGGCATTGGCAGTGGAAAAGGAGCAGTCGGATCCGACTCTTTATCCAGCCGGAAAGAAATATACGATCGAAGGTCACATCACAGGTGACAACAAGACTCCGAAAGGATATCCTGTGGTAGCGAAGATCACTGTTACAGACGGTGAATACGAGGTTCCCGGCAATATATTCAAGGCTCAGCCGCTTCCTCTCGACAAGGTCGTGATCAACGGCGACAACCGCCTCACATCAAACCGTGACATGCTCATCGAGCAGGTTCTCAGCTGGGACATCACACAGCAGCTCTACAACTACCGTGACACATACGGCCTCAGCACGAAGGGCTACACCGTTTCTGACGGATGGGACTCTCCTACGACAAAGCTCAAGGGTCATGGTTCAGGCCACTATATGTCAGCCCTTGCATTCGCGTTCGCCAGCGCAGTGAAGCCGGAGCATAAGGATGCCCTCCGCGAAAGAATGAAGAGAATGACGGACGAGCTCCGCGCATGTCAGGAAATGACATTCGTATGGAACGATGAACTCGGCCGCTGGTGGGAGGCACGCGACTTCGCACCGGAGGATGAGCTTCGCGAGATGAAGGGTACATGGAAGGCATTCGACCAGCACAAGAAGGAATGGGCGAAGTACGGATACGGCTATATCAACGCCATCCCTGCACACCATGCAGTGCTCATCGAGATGTACCGCGGATATAACAACGAGCAGTGGGTATGGGCTCCATACTACTCTATCCACAAGCAGCTTGCCGGTCTCATCGACATCGCTACATACGTTGACGACCCTGCAATCGCGGAAAAGGCCCTTACAATCGCTACAGACATGGGTCTCTGGATATGGAACCGTCTCAGCCACAGAACATTCGTAAACACAGAAGGTACACAGGAAGAGCGTCGTGCAGTTCCAGGAAACCGCTATGAGATGTGGAACATGTACATCGCAGGTGAGGACGGCGGTACAGGCGAATCGCTTGCACGCCTCGCAATGCTCACAGACGACGAAGAGAAGAAGGCACGCCTTCTCGAGGCTTCGAACTTCTTCGACAGCCCTGCATTCTACGATCCGCTTTCTATCAATGTGGATGACATCCGCACACGTCATGCGAACCAGCATATCCCTAAGATCATCAGCGCGCTGAAGAGCTACATGGGCAACAACAACCCATATTACTACAATATCGCGCTCAACTTCTGGAATATGGTACAGGGACGCTATGCATATTCTACAGGCGGTGTAGGTAATGTGGAGATGTTCCGTCAGCCATACACTCAGATCCTCAGCATGAACACAAACGTTCATTCTGACCGTCACGGCAACCTCTACCCTAACCCTACCCTCAACGAGACATGCTGCGTATATAACCTTGCAAAGCTCACAAAGGATCTCAACTGCCTTGATCCGGACGATGCACGCTACATGGACTACTATGAGCGCGTACTCTACAACCAGCTCGTCGGCTCCGTTGACCCGCATCATTACGGAGTGACCTATCACTATGCAGTAGGTCTTGACGCAAGCAAGCCTTTCGGCAGCGAGACTCCTCAGTCAACATGCTGCGGAGGAACAGGTTCCGAGAACCATACAAGATATCAGGAGGCTGCATATTTCGTGAACGACAACACAATGTGGGTTGCCCTCTACATGCCTACAACGGCAACATGGGATGCAAAGGGCGTGAAGGTTACTCAGGACTGCCTCTGGCCGGCAGAGAAGTCAACAATCACAGTCGAGGGTAATGCTGACTTCGCCATGAAGTTCCGTGTTCCTTACTGGGCTACAGAGGGATTTGACGTGAAGCTCAACGGCAAGTCGATCGCAAAGTCTTATCATCCATGCTCATATGTGGAAATCCCTTCACGTACATGGACATCAGAGGATGTCGTAGAAGTTGTAATGCCTTTCACAAAGCATATCAACTATGGTCCTGACAAGATGACTGTCGCAGCTACAGGCATGAACGAGACCAATACAGTGTTCACTCCTATGTGGGTAGGAACCCTGATGTACGGTCCTCTCGCCATGTCAACAGACGCTGTAAGAAGCTGGGATGACGCTCTACTCAACCTCGACTCAAAGCTCGAGTGCGTACAGGTGAACGCTCCTACATCCGAGACAGGTACAGACGGAAACATCTATACCCTCACAGTAGGCGACATGACATTCTATCCTGACTATTACCTCTGCGAGCACTCGACACGCTACCTCCGCATCAATATGGACAACGCTCTCGAGAACGCTACAGCTGCCGGCATCATCGACAAGTCGGCTCTCGAGGAAGGCGTGATCCTCGCAAGATCGCGCAAGGAAGCGCAGGAGGCATGGAATGCAATGGAAGTGAAGGTTCCTGATCATGCACCATGGGCACCTCATGCATATGGAAGAATGGTCGAGCAGCTTGCAAAGGCAGAGGAGATCATGGCAGGCAGCGAATTCACTCAAGATGACGTGAACAACGCTACAGCCCTTCTCAACGCAGCCATCAACACAATGCGCCCAGGCAACCTTCCTGAGCTTGAAGACCTCAACGAGCTTCTCCAGCTTGTAAAGGAGGCAAAGGACAAGAACGATCCAAGACAGAAAGAGGCTCTTGATTACGCTGAAATGGTAATCAGATACGTAAGCAACGGATCAGGTACGATGGATATGATCATCAAGGGCTGCGAGCAGCTCCGTAAATAGTCTTATCCGATAAAACATCAGGGCTGTACAGCCGGTGGTCCTTCCCTTTTCGGGAGTCAATGCCGCCTCGCTGTACAGCCTTGTTGTTTTTATATTATCTGCTCATCAACAAAGCACAGACTAAGACCTGGATGCGAACTCGCCAGGCTTCATGCCGAACTGCTTGTAGAAGCATTTTGAGAAGTATGAAGGGTTGTTGAAGCCTACCATATAGCAGATCTCATTGATCCTGTATTTCTTCTCCATAAGGAGCTGAGCCGCCTTCTTGAGCCTCATGAGCTGTATCAGTTCGTTCGGAGTCTTGTCAGTCAGGGACTTGATCTTGTTATAGAGTGACGAACGGCTAATACCCATCTGCTCTGTAAGGAAATCCACGGAAAGATTGGAATCCGAGAAATGAGCCTCGATCACATCAGTCATCTGCTGCAGGAACTGGCTGTCCAGATTGTTGTTTGCCACAGTTGTGAGAGGAGCCAGAGGTGACGAAGCATATCTCTGTCTGAGCATCGCACGAAGGCCGACAAGATTCTTCATGCAGGCCTCAAGATACTGCACCGAGAACGGCTTCTCTATATATGCATCGGCACCGCAGTCCATACCGACCACCTTGGAAGCATCATCTGATTTCGCTGTAAGAAGGATGAAAGGAATATGGCTTGTATCCGTATTTCCACGCACCTGACGGCACAGTTCCACACCATCCATACGCGGCATCATCCAGTCCGCCACGATCAGCACGACATCCGGATGGGCTGCGAGAATCTCAAGAGCCTCTACTCCATCCGAAGCCGAAAGTATCTGATAAGTATCAGAGAAAGTCGAATTCAGGAAGTTCACCATCTCCTCATTGTCATCGACGATCATCACGCAAGGCTTGTATTCCGGCTGTATCTCCACAAGATCGGAAGTAAGGATATCCTCAATCGGTGAAGACATTTCGGAATCGATCTTTACGCCTTCCGAATGCTCCGGAACCACTGATCCCGACTCATGGTAAACAGGCAATGTGACCGTAAATATCGAAAACAGTCCAGGTTCGGACTTGACGGAAATGATACCACCGTGAAGTTCCGTGATGCTCTTGACGAGACTAAGGCCGATACCTGTTCCCGGCTTGTTCTCGGCAGTCTGATAGAAAGGACGGAATATCTTCGCCTGTTCCTCCTTGCTGATACCGCAACCATTGTCATATACGGTGATATTGAACATGCTCGGATCGGCAGGATGTACGTTGCAGCTGAGCTTTACAAGATCCTTGGTATATTTTCCGGCATTCGTCAGCAGGTTGCTTATGAGCTTTGTCATAGCCTCACTGTCAACACAGGCAGTAAAGTCTTCAGGCGGATATTCCACTATCAGGCTGGCACCGTTGTAAGTGATCGTAGGCTCGAATCTCTGGCATATCTCCCTCATCAGAGGAGCAATCGGCTGGCTGAGGAAACGCATCTTCATGCCGTCCTGCTCGACCTTTCGGAAATCCAGAAGCTGGTTGATAAGATAAAGAAGTCTCTGACTGTTGTGATTTATGATCTTGAGGTCACCGGCAACAGGATCCGGAAGCATATCGGTTTTCTTCATGACCTTCTCCAGCGGGCCGATGATGAGCGATACCGGAGTCCTGATTTCATGGGCGATCATTGTGAAGAACTCGATCTTTGACTCATAGATTTCCCTCTCCTTATTGGAGTTGATCTCATCGATCTTCACCTCATATTTCTTCTCATTCCTCCTTACTGCAAAGAGTATTGCAAAGACCAGGATAAGAACTATCAGGAAGCCGTAGAGTATCAGGAACGGCATTGAAAGCAGGATATGAGGATGAACCGTAATCGTGAGACAGGCAGGCTCATCATTCCACACAGCATCATTGTTCGTTCCCTTGACCATGAACGTATATGATCCTGCAGGAAGGTTGGTATATGTCGCCCAGTTCTGGTTTCCCACATGATTCCAGTCCTTGTCGAATCCTTTCAGCATATAGGCATACTGGTTCTTTCCCGGTGCACAGAAGCTGAGGGATGCGAAACGGATGGTAACTGCATTGTCCTTGTAGGTAAGCTCTATCGAAGGATCATCATTACCCATACCTGTATCCGGAGAAGTTATCGATAACGGAGGCACGACCTTGTTGGCTCGGATCTGGAACGGATAGAAGGCATTGAAGCCGTTTGCAGTTCCGACATATATGCGTCCGTCAGAAGCCTTCATTATGGAATTCTGGATGAACTGGTTGCTCTGGAGACCATCCACTGTAGTGAAGACCTGTTCTTCACCTGCATCATAACGAACCAGTCCGTGAGCGGTGGTTATCCACAGAACCTGCTGGTCCTCGATCATTCCCTTGATATTTCTCAGAGACGGCTCCTGAGCGATGTCAAGCATATCGAAGGCATCCTTTTCCGGATTATAGACACAAAGTCCTCCATCCGTACCGAAGAGCATCCTGCCCTGTGAATCAAGAAGACCGCAGTTGACATAATTGTTCGGAAGAGAGCCATCGGAGTCATCATGAACATAAGTTTTCCACGACAATGTCTTTGGAACATATTTGATCAATCCTCCGCCCAATGTGGAGAACCACATATTGCCTTCGGCATCCTGATCCGCATCGATGACCGTAGTACCGACCCTCTTCAAACGGCTGAAGGAATCATTTTCATGGTCATACAGATTTATACCCGTCATGGTGCATACCCATATCCTTGAATCCCTGTCCTTGAAAATGGCATATGAGCTGGTACCGTCTATCGAGCCGACATCACCGTTCTTCGGCATATATCTGCGGATCTTACCTGTCTTTACATTCATGACGCTGATTCCGTCGGCATATGTTCCTATCCAGAGGTCATCACCGTCCATGCACAACGCATGAATATTGCTATCAGGCATATATCTTTTGAACTCTCCTGACTGATGATTGTACATGTTGAGTCCTCCGTCATCGGAAGCTATCCATATGTTATGGTCGGAATCTTCACAGAAGCGGCTCACCACCTTTCCCACCATGACATCATTCCTGCGTGGATAGCTGTCGAACTGACCGCTGAACGGCGAGAGATAATTGACACCTCCATAATATGTTCCAGCCCAAAGACCGCCTTCCCTGTCCTTCATCAGAGGATAGACGAATCTGCTGGATATGCTGAAATCATCGCTGAAATCCGCTTCATATATCTGTGTTTCGGAAGTGGCCACATCATAATGCAGCATTCCGTCATCAGAACTTATCACAAGTTTCCCCGGAGCGAACTCAAGAAGAGAATGGATATGGTTCACTCCGTGAGATGCAGGTGAGAGATGCTGCTTCACCTCACCTGTAACACGATCTATCTCATACAGTCCGGAATCCCATGTTCCAAGCCAGAACCTCTGTTCATTGTCCTCCAGGATGGCAAGACCTCCTTTGGTGATCGGCTCACCATCAGACTTCAGGATAAAAGGATCAAACACATCAGTCGCCTTGTTGAGCTTATAAAGAACAGGTGTTCCCCAGTTGGTCAGAGCCCAGACCTGATTTGAATGGTCAACATATACATTGGAAACCTGATCGTTACATTGCGGAAACGCGAACTGGTCAAGAGTGTTGTTCTTCTGACTGTACCTGAAGATTCCCTGATTCAGGGTTGCAAACCAGAGATTGGAATCCTTGTCCATGTCTATAGCTATCACATCCGAAGACACAGGAACCCCTTCTTTAGTAGAAAATACAAAAGGATCTATCCGATCCAGAGAATATGTAAATAGGAAAAGTCCCTTATCAGTACCTATCCATATAATCGAGCCATCCTCGTAAAGAGACAGGACGGTAATACCATTGCCCTCATCCCCAAGGCTGTAATTTCTGAAAACTGTGCCGTCATACCGGTCAAGCCCCTGATCCGTACCCATCCACACAAAACCGAAACGATCCTGCATGATGGCTCTGACCTGATTCGAAGAAAGACCGTCGCTTTCAGTGATATGACGGAAACCAGGGTTTGAAGACTGTGCTGCCCCCCCCGGAATGAAGACGGCAAGGAAAAGCAGAATGAATAGGAGCTTTCTCATAAAAAAAACAAAAGTTGTATCCTATTACAAAGATACAACTTTTTTATTTACAGCCTTGTCCGAATCGTTTATATGACATATTTTACAGCATATGGCCACTGGTCGTCGAACAGACTTTCATCTTCCGCATTATGGAAATCGATCGGATTCATCTTATGCTCGGTCGGAGCTCCCATGACGACAAGCCAGAGATGAGAAAGCTGAGCATCAACGGTGAATGAAACCGTACCCTCATGAGCACTGTTCATCTCTCCATAAACGGACTCTCCGTCCTCGGCACGAACACCTACGAATCCATAACGCCATCCTGCCTTCGAAGGATCTGCATTCTTATAACCTTCCATGCCTGCACATCCCTTGAAATCAACGGTAACGGTCTTTCCGACCTCCGGAACAGGAAGAGCCACAGCATTGAAACCATAGTTCTCCGGACACTGTTCAGGTGCCACGTACATCCATCCGTCTTCGCCCTCTATAAGCTTGGTGCTGAACTTGTTGGCATATGGACGTGTCTCATTCCAAGCCCTCTTGAAATCCAGGTTTATGATACGGCTTGAAGCATCATACATCTCGTCGCAGAACTGCTCCTGGGTAAGATTGTTCAGACGCATGTAAGTGATTGCAGGATCCTCTCCCCTCTTTCCCTGACGATAAAGCTCGGCGATATGCTTCAATCCCCTCTTCTCGCCCCAATATTCAAGGATGTAAGGAGTATGATAGATATTGGCAAGGTGAAGATATGCCTTGTGGCACTTGCTTGTGAATCCGTCCCAATGATATGCCTCATCCTCCACCCAGAGAGGGTTCACCTGCCAGAGCATCCACTGCGAGGTCATCTCGAAGAATCCGCAGCCTCCCCATGCCTCACCCTCGCCGTCGCATGTGATCTGCGACTGGAACGAATGGCCCAGCTCGTGTGCGATGCAGTTGAGACGCTCGTCACGAAGACGGCCCGGAGTCACCCAGAGTGCACCTATCTCGCCGTCATAATCTCCGCCGTAAGCAGTTCCTTCAAGAGAATAGCGAAGCATCACAAGCATCCTGTACTTATCAACCTTCGAGCCCTTCTTTGCAAATCCGAGATCATTGTAGAAATAATCATAGAAGGTCTCGAGCTTGGTCTTGAGGTTCTCTATATCGATGGTCATGTCCTGTCCTTCAAGCTCAGGAGCAGCCGAAAGGTCGTTTCCGAAACCCTTTTCCCAGAAAATCGCGAAATTCTCGGTAAGAGCCATCCTCTCATAGCAGTATTCACTTTCAGGATCGTTGAGATCCATTGTCTGAAGGTCCTTCGGTACATAGATTTCCTTCTCCTTCGGCGCGCAAGACGCGATAAGCAGCATCGCAGCTGCAATAAGGCTTATGTGTTTCATATCAGTTGATCATTGTATATCTGTTGAAAACTGTTGTCAGGTAATCGATTCTGCTGAGGAGCCAGCTGTACATGTTCATGATTTCCACCGAATAGTCGATCTCCTCCATCGGCCTGCTGTCAGACGGGAAATAAATAGGCCATCTTCCGGCATTGCGGTCCATAGCCTCTTCTGCGGCATCAATGAACTTCTGTGTCTCGCCCCATGCCTCGGACATGATGCGAGGGCTTATCTCCTCCCAGCGGGCAATGAACTCCTCGCAGAAATCATCGCTTCTGAAAATATCGGTAAAGAACTCCGGCACACCACCGTTTCCTCCGGCATGATGGATCGGATCGGTTCCGAGCATGAGCTTTCTGTAATTGTCGAAATAATTATGTCCGTCATACATGGTTCCCCAGTCGAAATCAAAACCAGCATCAAAGTCCCATAGCGGTCCCATGACCCATTTTCCGCCCTTGTCCTTATGCATGTACATGCTTCGTGGAGCGGCAAGTTCGACATTATAGATGAGTTCCTGAATGATCAGATAATCAATAAACGACTGTACATCAAGAAGTTCACGAACCTTATCCATGCTTGCTTTTATTGCGTCCGGCTTGCCTTTGTTCTTACGGATGGCAAGGATGGCAGATTCCAGTTCGGCAAGATCTTCCTTTATAGGATCTGTATCGATATCTTCCGGATACTTCACGCAGACCGGCATCCAATATATCTCAGACCAGAAATTGTCGGTCGCACGCGGAGAAAGAGACGGGCCGTCATCCAGATCCAATGCTATCAGCACTCCTTCCTCATCGTCCACATCTACCCTGCTGCCACCCTGCTCTATCTGCTCGGTAAGCTGATACAGACCTATATAATCCCCGTTCAGCGTCACTTCCATGTAACGAGAATGATTGGTATAAGGCAGTCCCATGATGCGTCCCAGTTCGAAAACGAAGGCATTCATCACATGTGACGGGTCACGGTAGTTCGCCAACAGCACCCAGTCCTTGTCAGGGGCAAGGCCGATGATGGAAGCCTTTTCATCGAGCTTTATGCGATATGGCTTCTTGTCGTACCATTCCCATGTGGAATTTCCTCGTCCGCGTATGCGTCCGGTACCCTCGAAGTCCCATTTGTCGTCCGGATGATCGACTGTAATCGTACAGTTGACATAGTCCTTCTTTTCCTTTCCCTTGATCGGAGCACCGTTCTCGGTAACAATGGTCATCTGGGATACCATGTATGCCGGACCAGTCTGGTTTTCAGGTTCATCCGGTCCGCCTACAGGAGGAACAGGATCCTCTCCGCACGAACAGGACAGAAGAACTGACGCAAGGCAGATGAAGAAATGTCTGAATTTCATAAAAGCTGTACAGTATTTTATTTGTTGTATGTGCATAGTATTTCAATATACAAAGTAAATTCATCCATTCTTGATTCGGTATCATTTATTTCCATAAATCTGCAAATATCTTCCAATGGACTGAAAAAGGCCCTGCGAGCGTTCGCAGGGCCTTTTCGTCTGTAAGGTCAGGATCAGAATTCCATATGGATTTCAATCGTTGCCTTATACTGAACACCATCCTTGGTGTAGATGAGGGTAGGCCTGAGGACATATGTCTCTCCTGCCACGCTCTGACCGGGATAATGGCCGTAAGTGACTGTAAGACCGTCAAACTCAACATAAGCGACGGCAGTTGTGCCCCAGCTTGTGAGGTTACCCTGCTTGTCGCACCAGAAACCGTTGTTCGCAGTACTTTCATACTCGTACTTGCCGGTTGTCTGCTTGAGGCCCCAGACAATCTTTCCTTCAGAAGGAGTATTCTTTGCATCGACACCCTGGATGAGAGCTTCAATAGCCGATGGATTCATCACGAATGCCTGTGCAAGCTCCTTGCTTGTGCTGAGATCGATGGTTCCGAGAGGATATCCTCCGTTTGAAGAGTCACACTTCACATTATAGGCGATTGTGACACTCTTAGGGTCGGCAGTCTCGTCGATCTCGAAGTTTCCGAGAAGATCAGTTTCCGAGAACATGACCTTGTAAGGCCACTGGTCGTCATCCTTCTCATCATCGTCCCACTCGTTCTGACGATACTCTGTAGGAGCACCGAGAACCACGAAATAAAGATATTCGGCATCTGTAGGAACAGCGAAGCTTGCAATACCATCCTTTGCCGAGTACATATCTCCGTAAACACGTGTTCCGTCCTTCTTGAGAGCCACGAAACCATATCTCCAGCCTTCCTTGCCGTTACCGGTATTGTTATAGGTTGTAGCAGTACCTGTAATGGTCTGAAGATCACCGTTCACAAAGTTTCCGTTGTCTCCCTCAGGAAGAGCCGAACCCACCTGAAGACCCTTGAAATCTGCAGTAACGGTTGCACCTTCTGTTTCAGGAAGATTAAGAGGTATGATATTGAAACCTGCTGTTGAAGGGCAGCTTCCGTATGATACCTGATAATATCCGTCGTTCTGCTTGAAGAGAGTGGTCTTGAAATGATTTGCGGTCACATTGCTTCCGGCATATTCGCGTACTCCGTCGATGTCGAATGTAGCCATGCGCGCAGCATAATCATAAAGCTCGTCTGCTGTCTTTGACCAGTCACCATCGTTGTAAAGCTTGGTGTATGTCTTGATCGCATCCTCAGGAAGGATCGACTGACGCCAGATCTCTCCGTAAGCCTCTACTCCCCTCTTCTCTACCCAGTAGCTCTGGAGCCAGTAGCTTGCATAACGCATCCACTCATGGTGGAAATGGCGATTGTACTGAGTCTTGAAAACATTCAGGTCACCACCGAACTGCTGCTCCGGATAGTCCTGGAAAGACTGCCACTGGGCGCACTGCTCCCAATATGCGCATCCGCCTTCACCTGCAGGACCGAAGCCGTAGCGGAATCCATATGCAAGGTTGTCTGGCTCTCCCTGATATACCTTGTCGCAGTATGTCTGATACTGGAAGGAGTGGCCGATCTCATGAGCGATAGTAGAGCCTACTGGATGACATGTGTCAGGGTTTACCCAAAGAGCTCCGATGACATTGTCATATCCCGAACCTGTTGCAAGCCATTCTGTCTGATAGAGGATATATATCTCCATCTTGTAATCATCAAGATAAGACTTGCCTACGCCGAGCTCGGCCATCTTGAGCTTTGTGATGTTCGTATCGAAGAACTGCTCTGCCTTTGCAAGAAGGTCGTCGATGTCAACATACATCCTGTTGCTTGGCGAAAGTGTAGCAGGAGATGTGTTCTCCACGCCCATCTTGTCTCCATAAAGACCGTACTCACCGTACTGGATATCCCAGAACACGATGAAGTGCTCAGACTGCTTAGAACGGCAGAAAGACCACTTGGAGTCACTTCTCATCATGTCGAAGTTGAACTCCATAGGCTTGTAATACCTGTCAAGATCCTTGACATCGGCCTCTGTAAGGATAAGGGTAGCCTGCTGCTGTGTGACCTTGAACTTGAGTGTGGAAATACCTGAAACGATCTGGCACTCCGCAACACGTTCCGCTCCTGTGTTTTCAGCAGCTGTCGCCCTTACAGCGAGGATTTTTCCGGCGTCGCCTTCGGTCTTGTCGAATGTAAGCCATGAGGCATCCTCCGGAACGACGATCTTCCATACATGGTCGCATGAGAAGATGATGTTGATTGTCGAGCCTTCTGCAGCGTCAAGATGAAGCTTGTCCTTTGTTGTGGTAAGCTTGATCTTGGCCTCTGTAGAGTCGATCTGCTCTATAGGATCCTTATTGATGTCAGGCTTTTCGCAAGCAGCGAAACCGAACAGAAACGTTGCTAAAAAACAAATGCCTAGAAACCTAGGCATTTGCGATTTTATGTTTGCAAACATATTACTCAGCGAGTGTAGTTGTAACGTTGAGGTTAACTGTTGTATCACCACCAGCGATAGTGAACTTCACTGAAATAGGCTTGCCGATAGCAGCCTTTACAGCGTCGCCATAGTAGTAAGCACCAGCGTCATCGTATGAAGGCATTGCGCAAGTGTGACCGTAAAGATCGGCTGGAGTTGAACCAGCGAACCACTCGATACATACTGCTGCATCCTCTGCACCCCAGCCTGTAAGACCGTTGTCAGCGTTGAGCCATACGTTTGTACCCTCACCTGTTGTTCCGTCAGGAAGAGTGTAAGTAAGAACGATCTCGCCAGCAGAGATAGCCTTGCTGAGCTGATAAGTAGTCTTACCGAACTTCTCCTTTACTGTCTCGAACTCTGTCTCGAAGAATACACCCTCATAGTCATAAGTCTGACCAGCGAGGCTGAATGTAAGAGGAACGTCGATGTCGAATGTACCTGCAGTAGCTGAAGTAGGATAGTTGCCAGCCTCTGGGTCGATATAGTCAACGATCTCAAGGTTCCATGTAAGGTAGCAAGTCTTCTGAGTAGCAGCGTCGAAGATGAACTCAGTTGCAGAATACTTGTTTCCTACCTGACCGTCATAGAAATCAGGACGGCAACCGAATGCGAAGTCAAGAACACCACCTGTCATACCGTCAGCGATAGCAGCGTCGATGCTCTCATAACCCCACCAGCAAGTGCTCTCAGTGTACATGAATACATCCTCAGCAGCCCACTCAGTGTTGAGACCCTCACGTGTCATCCAGTGACCGAAGTTATTTGTTGATGAAGGAATGAAGTCATAAACCCACTCGTCACCATCCTTGTAGCAGATACCGAAAAGGAGAGTGTTGTTAACCTGAGCACCATCCTCGAGTGAACCCATTGCAAGGTAGAACTCGTTCTCAGTCATACCGAAGAAATCAGCAACCTTCTTTGTATCAACTGAAACAGTTGCACCACCGTAAGTAGTAGTGATCTCGTGCTGGAGCTTGACGTCTGTGTTGATGTAGAGCTCGAACTCGCTCTCAGGCTCACACTGGCAAGGATCCTGTCCGCAAACCTCACACTTCTCGCCTGGCTCTGGTGTAGGATCATCATTGTTTGGCTTCTCACATGCTGCAAATGCAAAAGTAGCTGCAGCAAGCATCAAAAGAATTTTTTTCATTGTCTGAATAATAAAATTAAATGTAAATAATATTCTGTTTTAGTACTTGTTCTGTTCCGGATTACTCTGCAGCAGCCTCGTCAGTGAAGCCATAGTTCTGCTTGAGGTTAAGGTTAGCCTTGATGAACTCAGAGTAGATTGGGAATACGTTGTTCTTATAGTCGGTAGGCTTGGTCTGTGAATCAAGCTTGTTCTTGCGGCAGAACCATGTCTTTCCGTTGTAAACGTTCACGCCGTTGTCGAGTGTGAAACGGATGAGGTCCTGACGGCGGTGGTGCTCACCTACGAACTCCCAAGCGAGGTCATCAAGAAGACCACCGAGCTCGATAGTTGTAGCGTCATCACGTGAGAAGTCAGTGAAGTTGCTCTTCTCAGCAGCTACTGATCTCATGTCTGAAGGATCTGCATACTTGAAGTCCTCGTAAGGATTCTTGCCTGACTTTGTATTCTCACGAACACCGTAATCATAAACAGAGTCACCCTTGAGGTCAGCTACTGTACGTACAGCCTTTGAAGGATCTGTAGTAGCGAATGCACGCTGACGTACTGCTGTGATAAGGTCAGCAGCCTCCTGCTCGTTCTTGCCCATGCGGAGAAGACACTCAGCCTTGATGAACATGGCGTCAGCAAGACGGAAGAAGCAAACGTCGTTACCATATGTACCTGAAGTACCTGCTACGACCTCCTGCTTGTGGAAACGTGCACCCTCAGCATCGAAAGCACCCGGGTTGTCGATAGAGTGAACCTCTACAGTGTAAACCAGCGGATCGTCACCAGCCTTGTGGCCGTAAGTGAGGTGGATACCCTCAGCTACCTCAGCCTCAGAAAGACCCTGGGTAGTGAGCTTCTGGTCAGCGAAGTAAATAGGATCCTGAGTACCATAGTAATACTGCTGGCCGATAGCCCATGTATCATTCATACGTGTGTCGTCAACATCGTAAGTGTGGATGAACTGAGGAACTGCGCATGAACCGTTCCAAGGAGTACCGTTGTAACCGTAAGCCTTGCCACCGTTACCTACGAAGCACTTGTTCACGAGGTAGTTGTGCGAAGCCTGCTTCTCATCGAGAGGAATCACGAGGATAGCCTCAGGAGTAGCGTTGAGCATGCAACGTGAGTTGTCAAGATAGTTAGGAGCAAGTGAGTAGCCACCCTCGTTGATCACGATGTCAGCATAGTCAGCTGCCTTCTGATACCACTTGTTGCCGTTCTGAGCGTTGGTCTTGAACCACTCGCTTGACTCGTTACGCTGAGTAGCTGCAACCATTTCGCCAGCGTCCATGCCGAAGCCCTTGAGCCATGCATCATGGTTGAGGTAGATCTTCGCAGCAAGCATACAAGCACCGTACTTGTTGATACGGCCGTAACTCTTGTCTGTAGAAAGAACCGGAATGATTTCCTCAAGCTCTGCTGTCATGAAGTCCCAGATATCCTCCGGAGCTGCCTGTACAGGCTGGTATGCAGGATCGTCTGAAAGCTCTTTCTCAAGCGGAATGTTTCTCCAGAGATCGAAGAGGATGTAGTAGAACATGACACGCATAGCCCTTACCTCTGCAACCATTGCCTCGTTCTTCTGAACGATAGGATTCTGAAGGAGAGTGTTTGCCTTTGTGATGGCGTTATATCCATAGTACCACTCCTGATAGAGGTGAGGGATACCTGCATATGGATCGTTCTTGTGAAGGTTGATGTACTGTGCACCCCATCCACCGTATGTACGGTAAGGAGTCATGAGACAGTCTGAGCTCTCCTCCATGATGTCGAAGTAACCTTCCCATGCCCAGTAGAGGAAGCGGAACTGTACGTAGAGGGATCCTACCATTGAGAGGATCTCCTGCTCTGTACCCTCGAGGTTCGCATCTGTCAGATCTGAGTAGAGCTCCTCATCGAGGTTGGTGCAGGATGAAGCCATGAGGACAATACCTGCGAGCAACGCTGAAATATAACTTTTTATACTTTTCATAATCTTTACTTCTTTTTAATCTCTTGACTACTCGTTACCGAAAGTGATGTTTACACCGATAGAGAATGTGCGGAGAGTAGGATACTTCTCACGATAGTCCATACCGAATGATGAATAACCTGAATAGTTAAGCTCTGGGTCAAGACCCTGGTACTTTGTGAAGCAGAGAAGGTTCTCGCCTGATACATATACCCTTGCCTTGTCGAGGTACTTCACGTTCTTTGTGTTGAATGTGTAACCTACTGTGAAGTTGTCGAGCTTGAGGTAATCACCGTCCTCGAGGTAGTAGCTTACTGCAACAGGCTGCTGGCTCTTCGCGAGAGTAGTGCCATATACAGGCTGTGTAGCTGACTTGTAACGGTTGAGACCGATATTGAGGTTTTCGTAGAACATCCTCTGGCAGTTGAAGATCTTGTATCCGAACTGGCCGCTGAATGACATTGTAACGTCAACACCGTAGAAGCGGAGAGTGTTGCTCCAACCCATTGTGAGCTTAGGAAGAGCTGAACCGCAATACTGACGGAATCTTGAGTCATAGTTACGCATACCTGAATCGAAAGGAACAGCCTCACCAGTTTCAGGATCCTCGATCAGCCAGAGACCCTTCTGCGGACCTGACTCAACAACGCCTACAGACTTGAGCATGTAGAAGCTGCCGATAGCGTCGCCGATGTAAGTTCTCTGAGTAACCATTGAAGTAGGCTCCTCTGTCCAACCGCCATCGAGATAGTTCTCAGTCTCATAGAGGTCATTTGACATGTTGATGAGCTTGTTTCTGTTGTGAGCGAGTGTGAGAGTTGTGTTCCATTCGAAGTTCTTTGTCTGAACAGGTGAACCACCGATGAGAACCTCGATACCCTGGTTGCTCATGCTACCTACGTTAGCTGTAGTATAACCATAGAGGTTTGGTGGAACAGGTACCGAGTACTCCCAGAGCATGTCTGAAGTAACCTTATTATAAAGGTCGATGTTAGCATAGAGACGGTTTCCGAAGAATCCGAGGTCGAGACCTACGTTGTACTCTGTTGACTTCTCCCATCTGAGATCAGGGTTAGCATTTGAAATAGGAGAAAGTGATGGAGACCATACGCCGTTTGCGTCAACATAGTTTCCGTAAGAAGTGTCATAGTCATATCTGAGGAGAGACATGTATGAATAACCTGGGATGACACCGGTGATACCGAATGAAGCACGGAGCTTCAAGTTGTCAAGCCAGCCCTTAGTGTTCTCCATGAACTCCTCGTTAGAGATTGTCCAACCTGCTGAGATACCAGGGAAGTTACCCCACTTGTGATCAGCACCGAACTTTGAAGATCCCTCGTGACGGAGAGAGAGGAGAACGTTGTAACGGTCAGCATAACCGTAAGAGATACGTCCGAAGAAACCGATGAGTCGGCTTGAATTCTTCCATGAACCCATACCTGCCTTACCGTCCTTGAGGTAAGTACCGTTTGCGAGGTTATTATAAAGGTATGCGTTTGTAGAGAACTCCGAGTTGCTTGCGCTGAAGCCTGAGCTTACAGAGTTGAGCCAGCTGTAACCAACGAGAGCTGAGATACGGTGCTCTCCGAATGAGTTCTCATACTTTGAAGTAAGCTCGAGCATGTGCTCCTCGAAGTCGCTCTGGCTCTTGCTTGCGCTACCGTTGATACCGCCCCAGCGGTTAGACTGATACTTCTCAGTGTTGTAAGACTCGCCGATGTTATTGTTTGTACGGCTTGAGAGCATGAGGTTTGTCTGCCATCCCTCGATAGGCTCGAGAGTAACGTTACCTGTGAGACGTGTGCTCTCTCCTCTTGACTGTCCGAAGTGCTCGTTTCCAGTGATGTATGGAAGCGGGTTGTAGTAGTAGAGAGGGGCTGACTGCTCGAAGTAGTCACCGTCTTCAGTATAGACAGGTGAGGTCGGGTTACGTGTAACAGCCTGATGATAAATGTAATATGAAGACTGATTGTCATTCTCTGAGATAGACTTCAACATATTGAAGTTAAGCTTGAGGATATCGTCGAAGAGATACTGTGAGATATCCATCTGAGCACGGAGGTCGTTTGCGAAAGAGCCCTTGATCACACCTTCGTTGTTACGGTATGATACGTTAGCCGAATAGGTCATGCTCTGCGTACCACCTTCGAGAGATACGTTGTGGTTCTGAACCCAACCTGTCTGTGAAACGAGGCCGAGCCAGTCTGTATCCTGACCGAGGTCAGCGAAAGCAGAATACTTCGAAAGGTCATCACCGAGACCGCGCATATACTCTGCATCCATGAAGTCAGCAGTCTTTGCGAAGTTCGAGATAGAACCGTAGCCTGAATATGAAACGTTGAATCTGTCGCCACGCTTACCTGCCTTTGTTGTGATGATGATCACACCGGAAGCACCACGTGTACCGTAAATAGCGGCTGCTGATGCGTCCTTGAGGACAGAGATCTCAGCGATGTTCTCAGGAGCCACAGTCTCAAGCGAACCTTCGATACCGTCAACGAGCACGAGCGGAGTGAAACCTCCCATGAGGGATGTCACACCACGGAGCATGATGGTAGAAGACTCTGAAGGGTTACCTGTACCCTTTGCAATGTTAAGACCTGCAACCTTACCCTTGATGAGCTGAGCTGCGTCACCGATGTTACCGGTAAGGAAGTCGTCAGCCTTCACGCTTGCGACTGCTGAGGTGATATCACCCTTGCGCTGTGTACCGTAACCTACAACGACTGTCTCAGAAAGCATGAGTGCATCCTCTGAGAGAGTAACGTTGATTTCAGTGCGGTTTCCGACTACCTCTTCAACCTCAGCGAAACCGAGGGCGCTGAACACGAGGACAGCGTCTGAAGGAAGTCCTGAAAGAGTGTACTTACCATCGAAGTCAGTACTTGTTCCGACAGTAGAGTCTCCCTTGAGGAATACGCCTACTCCCGGTACTGGACCGATAGCATCCGATACAACTCCTGAAACTGTCTTTTCCTGAGCGAACGCCTCACTTGGCGCTACAGCCATGCCAATGACCAATGCCAGAGCGACCGCAAGAGCCCTCTGACCGATCATACCAAGACAGGCTGCACATTTCTTGAAATGTCCAATCATACTGTATTAGTTTAGTTGTTTTTTGGTTAATGATTTCGACTTTTTTGTTTTAAAAACGTGCAAATGTACGTATCGCACGCGTACCCGAGGGCCATTTTCGTCTAAATTGATACAACAAAAATCCAAGCCTCGAATTTGTACGATTTTGCGACTTTTTTGGACAATTCTGTCATTGGTTTGCACGTTTGAGACATGCTTAGAATATTATTATAGCGATATTTGCATGTCTAATAATACGCACACGTGAAAACACTGAAACTCTATTCTTTCGTGCTGCTTTTCTGCGGCATCTTCAGCGCGAGCGCTGCACCCAAGAGCTATACGGTAGCTTCTCCTGACGGAAAGATCACCGTCGAGATCAAGGCGGACGAAGATCTGACCTATCTGGTGAAACATGAAGGAAACGTCATCGTTGACGAGTCCGTTGTCGCCCTGACTCTGGCCGACGGTACGGTCATAGGAGCATCTCCACGCATAACTTCAGCAAAGAAGAACCATATCGTCGAAGACATCACGGCCCCTCTCTACCGCCAGAAGGAATTCACTTCGGAGGCAAACGAGATCGTCCTGAAGATGAAGAACGGATTCAGCCTCCGCTTCCGCGCGTATGACGAAGGCGTGGCATACCGTTTCGAGACAAGCCGCAAGGAAGAGACAGTGATTGCAGCCGAGACCGCAGAGGTGAACTTCGGAAAGGATCACAAGGCATGGCTTCCATACTCGACCAACGAAGAGAAGCCTATGGCAATGGCATTCCAGAACGTCTATGACAACTGCAATCTTTCTGCAGCCAGGGATATCCTCGCATTCCTCCCTGTCACCGTTGACTGCGGAGAAGTGAAGGTCACAGTGATGGAGAGCGACCTGGAGGCATATCCGGGAATGTTCGTAGCAGTTGACAAGGAGAAGAAGGGACTCAAGGGTGTTTTCGCCCCATATCCGAAGGCTACAGACTTCTATCCGTGGAGGGTGCAGGAATATGTCACAGAAACAGAGGATTTCATCGCAAAGACAACCGGCGCACGCAGCTATCCATGGCGTGTCCTCGCTGTTACCGCATGTGACACACAGCTCCCTGTGAACAATCTCGTATATGCCCTTGCATCACCGAGCCGCATCGAAGACACATCGTGGATCAAGGGCGGCCAGGTGGCATGGGACTGGTGGAACGACTGGGGCCTCAGCGGAGTTGATTTCGTTGCCGGCATCAACATGGACACATACAGGTACTACATCGATTTCGCAGCAGCTAACGGCATAGAATACATCGTCCTCGACGAGGGATGGTACAATCCTAAGAGCGGTGACATGCTGACCGTCATCCCTGAGCTGAACCTTCCTGAACTTGTCGCTTACGGAAAGAGCAAGAACGTTGACATCATCCTCTGGACGGTATTCAATGTGCTTGACAGCCAGCTCGAAGAGGCCTGCGCGAAGTACAGCGACATGGGAATCGTCGGCTTCAAGGTCGATTTCCTTGACCGTGACGACCAGACTGCCGTGGAAATGGCCTATCGTATCGCCGACGCATGCGCAAGGCATGAACTTACCCTCGACTATCACGGATTCTACAAGCCGACAGGACTCCACCGCACATATCCTAACGTCATCAACTTCGAGGGCGTATTCGGAATGGAGGAAGTGAAATGGGCAGTACCTGGCACGGACATGCCTCTGTACGACGTCACATTCCCGTTCATCAGAATGGCCAGCGGCCCTGTTGACTATACTCCGGGAGCGATGACAAATGCCTCAAAGGCCGATTTCCAGGCGATATACTACAATCCTATGAGCATGGGAACACGATGCCATCAGCTCGCAGCATACATCGTTCATGACTCCCCTCTCACAATGCTCTGCGACGCTCCTACCAACTACAAGGGCGAAGAGGAATGCGTGGAATTCATCACATCTGTGCCTGTGACTGTTGACAGGACAGTGATTCCTGCAGGAAAGATCGGCGAATATATCGTCAGTGCAAGGGAGAAGGACGGAAAATGGTATGTCGGCGGAATGACCAGCTGGGATGCGCGCGACATCGACCTCTGCTTCGACTTCCTTCCTGAGGGCAGGACATTCGACGCCGTGTTCTTCGTGGACGGAGTGAATGCCGACAAGCAGGGCGAAGATTACCGTGTCGAGAAAAAGACAGTGAAGAAAGGAGATATCGTGAAGATCCATATGGCTTCAGGTGGAGGATTCGCAGCAAGATTATACTAACCATTTGATACACAACTTATAATGAAAAGAATCTTATTGACATTAGCAGCCTGCATGGCATTGGCTTCAGGCCCGGCCATGGCTCAGATGCGCCATGATGCTCCGGGAGCTGCCAATCCTGTGATTCCAGGCTACTTTGCCGATCCGACAGTAAAGAAGTTCGGAGATACATTCTACATGTACGCTACCACCGACGGCAGCGGAGCAGGATTCGGCCCTGCACAGGTATGGGTCAGCAAGGACTTCATGAACTGGACCCTCATGCCTATGAACTGGCCTGACACACACTGGATCTGGGCGCCTGACTGCATGCAGCATACTGACGGAAAATATTATTTCTATTACTGCCAGCCATGTACCATCCACGGCGGCGTCAGCGAGACTCCGCGCGGCCCATGGACAAACGTCCTCGGAAAGAGCGACGCAGTCATGATTGAAGACCGTTTCGTGCATAACGCCATCACCCTCGACGGCCAGACCTTCGTTGACGATGACGGATCGGTCTATATGTACTGGGGAACATGGGGAATATATGAAGGCTTCGGCTGCGGTTCGGGAAAGCTCAATCCTGACATGAAGTCATTCTCGGAGACACGCCTCATCCCTAACACAGAAGTAGTTGACTTCTTCGAGGCTCCTTTCGTGATCAAGAGAAACGGAACATATTATTTCATGTATTCGTCTGACAGCTGCCATGATCACACATATCATGTGCAGTATGCCACTTCAGACAAGCCTCTCGGCCCATACACATACCGCGGAACCATCCTCGAGACCAACGAGGACCGCACAGTTGACGGCCCGGGCCACCACAGCATCCTCCAGGACGGCGATGATTACTATATCGTCTATCACCGTCACGACAATCCTCATTCAAACCGCGGATTCCACCGTCAGCTCTGCATCGACAAGATGGAGTTCGCCGAGGACGGAAGCATAAAGAAGATCGTTCCTACACATGAGGGAATCGGCTATCTGGCTCCTTCAGTGGTCAAGAGCGAGAATCTCGCATATCAGTGCAAGGTGCGCGTATCATCATATTACGATGAATTCTTCAAGCCTGAATTCGCTGTTGACGACAACAACGGAACACTCTGGAGACCACGCGGAATGGGTCAGGAGTGGATCGAGCTCGACCTCGGAAAGGCTCAGAAGATCCAGACCATCTGGACACAGTTCGAATACGGCACGCAGTTCTACCAGTATCTCATCGAGACTTCGAAGGACGGAAAGAAGTGGGAAATCTTCGCCGACAAGCGTGACAACCGCCTTGCAGGCAGCCCTATGGTCGATTTCGACAATGTGAAGGCACGCTATATCCGCATCACCACCACCGGAGGACAGAAGAACGGCTTCAACGGAGCCATCTGGAACATCAAGGTGTTCGGAGGTGTCGAGGAAGCAAATCCTCAGCAGTGGCTCGGTCTTACAGCGGCTGACTGGAACGGACGCGAGTGGAAGAACAACGAGGGTATGCTCGGCGGAGCATTCACTCTTGTCAGCGGACAGGCAGGCACCGGACGTTTCGCAGGACGCGACGCACTCGTGCTTGAACCAGGTACAGTCCTCGCATTCGAGAATGATCTTGTTTCTCCATCGAAGGAGCACACTCTCAGCGCAATGGCATATAAGAACGGTGAGTGGACTGCATACAATCCTGTTCTCACTGACGGAAAGATCGAAGTGAAGAGCGGTGCTGAGAAGCTGATCGTCACCAACCTGCGTTATTACAACTGGGTACAGGACGAGTTCGAGACAGAGTATGACCTCAAGACCGATATCGTACGTCTTCCTGTTGCCGACTGGAACAAGCAGGGTCTTCTCGTGAACATCGACGCCGACGAGTTCGAGGCAGGCGACACCCTCCACTGGGGATTCGATAATCTCGGTGCTCTCGGAGGATATTTCGAGCCTGTATCGTTCCGTGGCGCTCCTGCAATCGTGAAGGAAGCCGAGGGCAAGCTCGGAATCCATTTCACAGGCGAGCAGGTGTTCCAGTCAACTTTCGCACTTCCGGCAACAGTACGCGACAATGCCCCTTACACCCTTGAGGCATGGATCCTCAACGAGGAGATCGCCCTCAACGAATGCGTGGCCGACTTCACATCAAGCCATGACGAGCTCGAGAAGATCATGTTCGTGAACGGAACAGAGCCTCGCTGCGGCGTGATGAACCACTACGGATGGTATGAGGATGCAGGATGGGAGGATGTGAAGAACCTCGCAGGAAAGTGGCAGCATGTATATGTATGCTTTGACGGACGCATCGAGCAGGTCTATATCAATGACAGGCTTGTAAGCGAGAAGGATATCCAGCTTCTCGTGAAGCCGTCGCAGTTCGTCCTCCTCGGACGCAACGCCGAGCATGAGTGGCCTTTCACAGGTTATCTCCATTCATTGAAATTCTGGGATGAGTTTATTCCATACAAAAAATAAATACTAACATTAACATAACTAACACAAACAGAAACATGAAAAGATTTATTGCTACATCTCTTCTTGCTGTGATCGCCGTAACAGGCTTTGCACAGGATAAGAAGCAGCAGTCACATGGTTATCCTATTGACCCTGTGCCATTTACATCTGTAAAGGTAACTGACGCCTTCTGGGGCCAGCGCCTTCAGGCAAGCCGTGAGACCACTATTCCTCTCGCATTCAGCAAGTGTGAGGAGACCGGTCGCTATGAGAACTTCGTAAAGGCAGCCAACCCAAGCGACGAGTATGAAGTTGGCGGTCTCGCATTCGACGACACTGACGTTTACAAGACTATCGAGGGTGCAAGCTACCTTCTCCAGACCTATCCTGATCCGGAGCTTGAGGCTTACATCGACAGCGTTCTCGTTATCGTTGCAGCAGCTCAGGAGCCTGACGGATATCTCTACACAAGCCGTACAATGAACCCTAAGCATCCGCATGAGTGGGCTGGTACAAAGCGTTGGGAGCTTGTAGAGGACCTCAGCCACGAGTTCTATAACCTCGGTCACATGGTAGAGGGTGCTATCGCTCACTATCAGGCTACAGGAAAGCGCAACTTCCTCGACATCGCCATCAAGTACGCTGACTGCGTATGCCGCGAGATCGGTGAGGGTGAAGGACAGGTTGTACGCGTTCCAGGTCACCAGATCGCAGAGATGGCTCTTGCAAAGCTTTACCTCGTAACAGGCGAACAGAAGTATCTCGACCAGGCCAAGTTCTTCCTTGACAAGCGTGGATACACTACCCGTACAGACGAGTACAGCCAGGCTCACAAGCCTGTTCTCGAGCAGGATGAGGCTGTAGGTCATGCAGTACGTGCAGCATATATGTACGCAGGTATGGCTGACGTTGCCGCTCTTACAGGTGACAAGGGCTACATCGACGCTATCGACGCCATCTGGGACAACATCGTTACAAAGAAGCTCTACATCACAGGTGGTATCGGAGCTACCAACAACGGTGAGGCATTCGGTGAGAACTACGAGCTTCCTAACATGTCTGCATATTGCGAGACTTGTGCAGCCATCGGTAACGTTTATGTGAACCATCGTCTCTTCCTCCTCCACGGAGAAAGCAAGTACTATGACGTTCTCGAGCGTACTCTCTACAACGGTCTTATCTCAGGTGTATCGCTCGACGGTGGCGGATTCTTCTATCCTAACCCGCTTGAGAGCATCGGCCAGCACCAGCGTCAGCCTTGGTTCGGTTGCGCATGCTGCCCTTCCAACATCTGCCGCTTCATTCCTTCACTCCCAGGTTATGTATATGCTACAAAGGGTTCTGACGTTTACGTAAACCTCTTCATGTCAAATACTTCAAACCTCACTGTAAACGGAAAGAAGGTTCAGCTTTCACAGGAGACAAGATATCCTTGGAACGGAGACATCGCCATCACAGTTGACAACAACAAGGCAAAGGCATGGACAATGAAGGTACGTGTTCCTGGTTGGGTACGCGGACAGGTGGTTCCAAGCAACCTTTATGAATATACAGACGGAAAGCGCCTCGGCTACAGCTTCACTGTAAACGGTGAGAAGGTAGAGGGCGAGCTCCAGAACGGTTATTTCTGCATCAACCGTCAGTGGAAGAAGGGTGACGTGGTACGCGTTCACTTCGACATGGAGCCACGTACTGTAAAGGCAAACTACAAGGTTGAGGCTGACCGTGGACGCATCTCTATCGAGCGTGGTCCTATCGTTTACTGCGCAGAGTGGCCGGACAACGATTTCGACGTTCTTTCTGTAATCATGAACCGCGAGCCTAAGTTCGAGGTTGTAGAGCAGCCAGACCTTCTTTACGGTCTCAACCAGCTCAAGACTGACGCTCAGGTACTCAGCTTTGACGACAAGGGCCGTCTCGTTGCAGATGACGTGAAGCTCACTCTCATTCCTTACTATGCATGGTGCCACAGAGGAAGCGGTTCTATGGCAGTATGGCTTCCACAGGAGCTTACAGCTACACGCCCTACAATGCCTGCAACCCTCGCATCTGTCAGCAAGCTCGACGCGTCAACAAAGACATCATCTTTGAAGTCTATCGCTGACCGTCTTGTACCAAAGGACGAGTTCGACCGCTCTATGCCATATTACCACTGGTGGCCGGCTCAGGGCACTACAGAGTGGATGACATATGAATTCCCTGAAGCTACAACCGTACAGAGCTCTACCGTTTACTGGTTCGACGACGCTCCTTGGGGTGGCTGCCGCGTACCTAAGTGGTGGAAAGTATATTACATGGACGAAGCCGGTGAGTGGCAGGAAGTGAAGAACGCTGACAAGTACGGCGTAGAGAAGGGCTGTGCAAACACAGTGAACTTCGACCCTGTAAAGACAAAGGCTGTCAAGCTTGAAGTCCGTCAGCCGGATGACAACTCAGCAGGTCTCTTTGAGTGGGAAATCCGCTAATTCCTATCCGTAAACGGATCATCACAAACAAAACCGGAAGTATCTTGCCGATACTTCCGGTTTTTCCTTATCTGATAACCTGTCGGTCTATTTGTCACTGACGGTGATCTGGCCGTCACGGACATCGACGAGGATGGTAGAGTCGCGGTGGACATGACCGTCGAGGATGGATTTCGCGAGGATATTGATGAGTTCCTTCTGCATCAGACGCTTGATAGGACGTGCACCATAGGCCGGTTCATAGCCCTTGGTACTCATATATTCCTCGAAACCTTCCGTGAATTCGACAGTGACGCCGTTTTCAGAGAGTTTGGCCTGAAGGTCGCGCATCTGTATCCTGAGTATTTCAAGAATATCGGTCTGCGAGAGAGGCTCGAACATTATGACCTCGTCTATTCTGTTCAGGAACTCCGGACGGACAGTCCTCTTGAGCACTTCCAGGACTTCTGTCCTGCATTCGGCGAGCATTCTTGCTCTTGGAGATTCCTCGGCTTCGCTCGGAATGACAGATGAGGAATCCGGATGGAAAGGTTCCATCGGCAGCTTCTCCATATAGCCCTGGATGATGTCAGCTCCTACATTCGAGGTCATGATGAGGATGGTGTTCTTGAAATCCACCGTACGGCCCTTGTTATCTGTCAGACGGCCGTCGTCCAGCACCTGAAGAAGAGTGTTGAACACATCGGGATGGGCCTTTTCGATCTCATCAAGAAGCACAACGGAATATGGCTTGCGTCGCACGGCCTCTGTCAGCTGGCCACCCTCGTCATAGCCCACATAGCCCGGAGGCGCACCTACAAGACGGCTGACAGAATGGCGTTCCTGATATTCGCTCATATCGATTCGGGTCATCATGTTCTCATCATTGAACAGGAACTCCGCAAGAGCCTTCGCAAGCTCTGTCTTTCCTACACCTGTCGTACCCATGAAAAGGAATGAACCTATAGGACGCTTCTCATTCTGAAGTCCGGCACGAGAACGACGGACTGCGTCTGAGACGGCCTCAATGGCCATATTCTGTCCCACAACCCTCTTATGAAGCTCGGTTTCCATTCGGAGAAGCTTCTCTCTTTCGCTCTCCAGCATCCTGCGTACAGGAATACCGGTCCATTTCGCGACGACCTCCGCAATATCTTCCGGAGTCACTGCTTCCGTGATGATAGGATCCTTGATCGAAGCCTGACGGGCATGAAGTTCGTCTATCTTCTTCTGAGCTTCGGCCATCTTTCCGTAACGGATCTCCGCAACCTTGCCGTAATCACCTGTCCTTTCCGCATTATGAGCCTCAATCTTATAATCTTCCATCTTCTGACGCTGGATCTGAAGCTCGGACAATATGCTCTTTTCCTCGTCCCAGCGCTTCCTGAGGTCATCACGCTCCGAATTCAGAGCTTTCAGCTCCTCCTTGATCCTGTCCATCTTCAGAGATACCCCTTCGCGTTTTATGGCCTCGCGCTCGATCTCAAGCTGACGGATACGGCTGTCGAGCTCCGCTATAGGCTCAGGAACCGAATTCATCTCAAGACGCAGCTTCGACGCCGCCTCGTCAACAAGGTCGATAGCCTTGTCCGGAAGGAAACGGTTTGTAATATATCTGTGCGAGAGTTCCACTGCCGCGATCAATGCATCATCCTCGATGCGCACCTTATGGTGGTTCTCATACCGTTCCTTGAGACCACGCATGATGGAAATCGATGCCGCAGGGGAAGGCTCGTCCACCATCACCATCTGGAAACGCCTCTCAAGGGCCTTGTCGGCCTCGAAATACTTCTGATATTCATCCAAGGTAGTAGAGCCTATCGTACGGAGTTCGCCGCGCGCAAGGGCCGGTTTGAGGATATTTGAGGCATCCATCGCTCCGGATGTACGTCCGGCTCCGACCAAAGTATGGATTTCGTCGATGAAAAGGATAACTTCGCCGTCACTGTCAACAACCTCCTTCACGACTCCCTTGAGACGCTCCTCGAATTCACCCTGATATTTCGCACCTGCTATCAATGCACCTAAATCAAGTGAATATATGAGTCTGCTTTTAAGGTTTTCCGGAACATCCCCGTCAACTATCTTCTGAGCGATGCCTTCCGAGATAGCCGTCTTTCCGACTCCCGGTTCACCTACAAGAATGGGATTGTTCTTTGTCCTTCTGCTGAGGATCTGAAGGACTCTTCTGATCTCCTCGTCCCTGCCGATAACAGGATCGAGCTTGCCCTGAGCCGCCCTCTCATTGAGATTGACGGCAAACCTGCTGAGGTTTTCAAATCTGTTTTCTGCCATATATTGTTCGTTTTAAGCGTTTCACTACGATTCATCCAGCGGCAGAAAGCACAATTAGCCGTCTGCTCTTCTGAACAGACGGCTATCGGTCAAAATGTATTCCAATCGTCCTTTTCTGACAAATTGTCAGATGCGATGCCTCAATTACTCAGCCTCGGCAGGGTTCTCTGCTGAAGGAATAGCAGCAGGGAATTCAGGAGCAGCCTCAACAGCCTCGATCTTATCTGTATAATCAACATCCTGTGCCTTGTTGCCAAGAGAGAATGTAGTGATTACAGATACAACGAAGATGAAAGCTACAAGACCCCATGTGATCTTCTCGAGAATGTCAGCTGTCTGACGTACACCGAAAGTCTGGTTACCTGCTGTGAAGTTGCTTGCAAGTCCGCCGCCCTTTCCGTTCTGGAGAAGCACGATGAGTGTGATGAGAATGCTTGCAATGAGGACAAGCACTGTAAGGACTGTAAAAAGTGCGTTCATATCGTCTAATACTGATTTAATTCGTCAATTTTTTGAATAAGGGCTGCAAAGTAAGCATTTTTTTCCGGATATGCCAAAATTAGTTTTGAATAAATGCGTTTTGCCTGCTCCGGATAGCCCTGTTCCAGATAAATTCCGGCCAAAGTCTCGGTACAGAGGTCGAATTCCACCTCTCCTGCAGTTTCCGGTGCAGTCTTGCCCTGACGGGCCTTTGCGGCATAACGGGAGAAGACATTGTCGTCAGCCCTTCTCACCTGATCATAATCATCCTGGGTGAAATAGTCACCTACTCCGGCATATACCTTCCTCTTTTCCGCAGGAGCCGCATTGTCCTCAACGGCAGCGACATGCTCGCTTTCGGAAATATATGATTTGAGAAGGTCGTTCACGTCGGCATCCGCCCAATCCTCATCCTTTGAGGAACGTACAAGATCGGCGAGCTTCTCGCGTGCACCGACATACATGGCAGCATCGGCATACTGCGACTCTCCCCATCCTTCTCCGCCCATGCGGTTCATCCTCTCGCACAGCTCTTTTCTCGCACCGCCGAACCACGGATAAAGATTGACGACACCGGCAAGCTCGTCAAGAGTAAGTTTCTTTATGTCTATGAATCCGTTCATATTACCAGTTGGCTACAGTTCCGTTGAAAATATCCTCGCAGAGCTGTTCCACGATGTCCTCGCACAAGGTAGCCTCCACAGCATCAATCGACTGTGTTGCATCGAAGTCCTGATATGCGGAGAACGACTTGCCTTCCTGATTCTCCTCAGGAAACTTCCTGTTGATGAAGTCAACCTTCACGGTCACGGTAAGCCTGTTCTGTGCAACCTGCTCGTTGGCTGTCACCGAAGCGGCCTTCACATCATATCCGGTGATGGAACCGATGAATTCAAGATCTCCGTCGATATCCACCAGTTCCAGCTTGGTAAGCTTGAGGAACTTCTCCTGAAGGGCCTCTGTCATTTGGTTGCTGAGAGAAGGGTTCACCTTAGGGGCCAGATATTCGAAATAATTGATGGTCACCGTCTTTACCGAAGGATCGATGGAAGTTCCGGTGAACGAATATATACCGCATGAATGCAGCAGCGGCAAAGTCATGACAAGGGCGGCCACAACTCCGAGGCTTGCCCATATGCTTCTTTTCATCTTCATCATTTCAACTGTTTAATCTTCCTGTAAAGGGTCCTTTCGGAGATGCCGAGCTCAGCAGCCGCAGCCTTTCGGTTTCCCCCGTGCTTGCGGAGCACCTTCTCGATAAGCTCCAGATTCGCTGTCTTTATCGACATGTCTTCCGGCTCCTGTATCTCAAACTCCTGATCCTCAGGATCTTCATCATATCCGTAATCATCGTGACGCACTTCCGGCTGCATCGGCACGACCGTACTCTCGGAAGGAGCCGCTATGGCCGGAGCGGAAGATCTTGTCAGACCTGCCTTGGCAATCACATCCTTGAGATACTCCACATCCTGCTTCAGCTGGAAGATAGACCTTATGATCGCCTCCCTTTCGGCAGCGCTTTCCGGAGATTCCTGATATGACTGCGACTTTACCGGCAGAAGATTAGGTTCTTCCCTCGGTATGTATCCTGACAGTACATCGACATCGATGACGCATTTGTCAGAACCGGGCACGATCCTGGACGATTCGAGGGCCGAGATGGTCTCCGCGACATTCTTCAACTGCCTGATGTTGCCAGGCCATCTGTATTTTCTCAGAAGTATGGACGCGTCCTCGGTCAATGTGACCTTGCTGAAGCCATATTTCGCTGAGAAATCGGAAGCGAACTTGCGGAAAAGAAGGTTTATGTCTCCCGGTCTCTCACGCAAAGAAGGCATGAATATGTTCACTGCATTGAGCCTGTAATACAGGTCCTCGCGGAACTTTCCCTTGGAAACGGCATGCATGAGGTTCACATTGGTCGCCGCTATCACCCTGACATCTGTCTTGAGCACCTTTGACGAACCGACCCTGATGAATTCTCCCGACTGAAGCACCCTGAGGAGCTTTGCCTGGGACGGAAGCGGAAGCTCGCCTATCTCATCAAGGAAAAGCGTTCCTCCGTCAGCTTCCTCGAAATATCCCTTCCTCATCTCGTTTGCTCCTGTGAAGGAGCCCTTTTCATGTCCGAAAAGTTCGGAATCGATGGTTCCCTCCGGAATGGCTCCGCAGTTGATAGCGAAATATTTTCCCCTCTTTCGCGGGCTGTTCTGATGGATGATGCGGGGTATGTTCTCCTTTCCGACACCGCTTTCTCCTGTAACAAGGACGGTGATGTCGGTAGGAGCGACTCCGACAGCGATTTCCAGAGCCCTGTTCAGGGCCGGATCGTTGCCGATTATATCGAATTTGTTCTTTAAACTCTGTAATTCCTGATTGGTCATAACGGGGCAAAGTTACTAAAAGGCTTGAAATTATGTAACAGCCGACCGTAAAAATATAAAAATATGATTATCTTTGCGAGGATTATGCCCAAACGGGAAAACAATCGCACTGAAAGTAAAAACCAAACCAATTAAAAACATAAATAAACAATGAAGAAAATCGCAAAAATCGTTTCTTTCGCTGTTCTCGGCATCGCAGCTGTAGCCTGCGGTTCACCAGAGAAGATGGCAAAGATGGCAGAGAATGTAACAGTAAAGTGCAACCCTGCAGTTCTTGAAGTTGTAGGTGGTGAGATCAACGCTGATGTTACTGTAACTTATCCTGAGGATTACTTCCATCCAAAGGCTATCCTCGAGGTTACTCCTGTAATCGTTTACGAAGGTGGTGAAGTTGCTATGGAGCCGTTCATGTTCCAGGGTGAGAAGGTAAAGGATAACTATCAGGTTGTTCCTTCTGCCGGTTCTACAGTGACAAAGAAGGTAAGCTTCGACTATGTACCAGGTATGGAGAAGTGCTACCTCGAGCTCCGCGGTACAGTAAGCCACAAGGCAAAGTATGCTGACCTCCCTACAAGAAAGGTTGCTGACGGTGCAAACACAACTTACATGCTTGTATGCAAGGATGGTAAGGTTGACCTCAAGGCTGACGGTTACCAGGAGGTGATCAAGCAGACTGCAGAGGGTCAGATCCTTTACAACATCAACAGCGCAGAGGTTAGAAACAGTCAGCTCAAGTCTCAGTCTATCAAGGACTTCCAGGCTGCTCTCGACGAGATCAAGGCTAACGAGCGCAAGACTCTCACAGGCACAGACATCGTTGCTTACGCTTCTCCTGACGGAAAGGAGAACGAGAACGCAAAGCTTTCAGACAAGCGTTCAGCTACAGCTGAGAAGGCTTTCGGAAAGGTTACAAAGAAGCATGAGGTTGCCGGTCCGGTTAACGTTTCAAGCGTAGCTGAGGACTGGGAAGGCTTCCAGGAACTCGTTGCCGCTTCTGACATCGAGGACAAGGAGCTCATCATCCGCGTTCTTTCTATGTACAGCGATCCTGCAATCCGCGAGAAGGAGATCAAGAACATGTCATCAGTGTTCAAGACTCTTGCAAAGGAGGTTCTTCCTGAGCTCCGTCGTGCAAGATTCATCGCTAACGTAGAGTACCAGAACTATACAAACGACGAGCTTCTCCAGCTTATCGAGGAGAACATCGACGTTCTTGACGAGACTGCACTTCTCCGTGCCGCTACTCTCGTTAAGGAGAACGACCAGAAGGTTGAGCTCTACAAGAAGGCTGCTGACAAGTTCAACAGCAACACAGCTCAGTACAACCTCGCTGTAACTTACCTCAACATGGATGAGAACGGCAAGGCTAAGAGAGCTCTCGACAAGTGCGAGAAGGATGCTGACTGGAACAACGCAATGGGTGTTGTAGCTCTCCGCGAGGGTGACTACGCTCAGGCAAACAGATATTTCGCAGCTGCTGGTACAGAGACTGCAAAGGAGAACCTTGCTGTTCTTGACGTACTCAATGGTGACTACAAGGCTGCTGCCGCTAAGCTCGCTGGCAAGGAAGGCTTCAACGCTGCTCTCGTTGCTCTCCTCAACGGAAACAACGCTCCAGCTGCCGCTCTCAAGTGCCAGTGCCCTAAGGCTGCTTACCTCCGTGCAGTTGCTGCTGCCCGCCAGGGTAAGGCTGCTGACGTAGCAAGCAACCTCGAGGCTGCAAAGAAGTGCGAGGAGCTCGCTGCAAGAGCTGCTAAGGATATCGAGTTCGCTCAGTTCTAAAAATCCTGACATATACCAAAGACGCTCACCTTTGCAGATGCATCGGTGAGCGTTTTTTGTTTCCGGAAATAAGATTTGTCGCGAGGCGGACGTCAGCCCTCCCAGATCCGCTTCGTGTCCTGAAAACATGACAATCTGGGCATTTGCTTGCCGCGAGGCGGACGTGAGGCCCCTCAGAACGGCTTCGCGAAACGAATGACGATACGAATGAGTGTTACTTTCCGAGAAGGTTCCTGACAAGGGTGAAAAGACGGGCGGCAGCCCATATTATAAGAAGGATATAGCCTGCCAGAAGGATCTTGGCGTTCTGACCGTCGAGTCCCGCACGGATATGAATGATCATGAACACCGTGAGTGCCACCAGCATAAGGGCCATAAAGACAGCATAGAGTATTTTCAAAGCCTTGTTTCCCATGATTATATTTTTCTGTTCAGCCGTAAAGGTAAGAATTTTTGCGGTATTCCGTAACATTTCATAATTTCGTGAATATATATGGAAAAGGAATGGAAATGAATATGGATATCATCATCGTTGCGGCAGGAGCCGCCGTAATCGCAGCCGTTGCGACATGGATCATCGCCCGCGGGCATTTCAAAGCCCGTCTGGAGGCTCAGGAGGCCTTGCATAGGGAAAGAGTCACCGACATGGAGAAGATGGCTGAAAAGGCAGAAGAAAAGTACGAGAAGGCGCTCAGGGAGATGAAGGAAACCGTTGTTGCCGGCATGACGGCCGAGACGGAGAAGCTTCTGCGCAAAAGGGAGAAGGAGCTGTCGGAGGAGAATCAGACCACAATGGACGGCATACTGAAGCCTCTGAAGGAGAGCATCGACGCCATGGAGAAGGCCATGAAGGACAATGCAGTCAGTCATGTCGAGACAAACGCCAAGCTCTCGGAACAGCTCAGGCAGGCTGTAAAGGAGATGCAGGAAAAAACCTCCGATGTCGGCAGGAAAGCAGACACCCTGTCAGAGGCATTGACAGGAAAGCCGAAGGTACAGGGATGTTTCGGGGAGAATTTTCTCGGAGCCATTCTCGCCGGAGAGGGGCTGGAGGAAGGAAAGCACTTCACCCGTGAGGCAGCGAATGAAGACCAGAGCCGTCCGGATTTCGTTTTCCATTTCAAGGAAGGACTCGAGCAGAAGGATCTCATAGTTGATTCGAAGGTGTCTCTGACCGCTTTCGTTGACTATATGAATGCTTCGTCGGAAGACGAGAAGGCTTCAGCTCTCGACAGGCATATAAGAAGCGTACGCAAACATATCGACGAACTGTCACGCAAGGAATATGCAAAGAAGAACGCCCGTTCATTCGCCGACTATGTACTCATGTTCATGCCGCGCGACATGGCCTTCAGAGTGGCTCTGGAGGCTGATCCGATGCTCTGGCAGGATGCCTACAGGAAGGGTGTGCTCATCGCCACGGAACAGACCATAATGCCTTTCCTCAAGATCATGCAGCTTACATGGAACAAGTTCCAGCACGATACCAACACTCAGAAGATCACCCAGGCGGCACAGAACATGATCGACCGCGTGGCATCGTTCTATGACTCATATTCCGAGCTCGGACGCAAGCTGAAGGCAGTTTGCGGCGAATATAACAAGGGAGTGACCAAACTTCAGGACAACGGACAGAGCATCACGACTTCGGCAAGACAGGTGATAAGCCTGGGCGTGCGCCGCAGCAAGGGCAAGGAATTCACGGTTCCGGAAGAAACTGTGGAGATCGGTGAATAAATCTTATCCTGACAATAGTATTATTTCCAAAGTCTGACGTCATATAGGCGTAATCAAATAACGGATTTCATGAAACTATTGTTCAAGGCGGCATTTATTCTGCTTTTGCTTTTTCCTCCAACATATGAAGCTCTGGCCCGGAATGACCGGAGCAATACAATAAAAGAACAGATGAAGGTCATGCACGAGCACTTCGGCGTGAACTTCATCTATGATTCATCCATATCTGTCGATGTGCCATCAGAAAAGGCCTGCTCTCCCGGAAAGATGAGCCTGGAAGAATGTCTGGAAACCGTTTTCGGCAATTCAGGCCTTGAATGGGAGATACACAGAAAATACATTGTCCTTACCCGTAAGGACGACAGACGCAGGCCTGATGATTATACCATATTCATCGAGGAACAGAAAGATACCATCGACGAATGCATTTTTACGGCTCTGACAGCGAGGGACAGGAACACCACCCAGACCGGTTTCAAAAGGATCGACCGGAAGAGTTTTGACACCGGTTATTCATTACTGAGTTCTCCTGACGTCATCAAGACCCTCCAGCAGCAGCCAGGAGTCGCCGGAGGTACGGAGCTTCTTTCCGGATTGTATGTCAGGGGCGGAGACGGTGCAGACAATCTCTATCTGATAGACGGTGTACCCATATATCAGACAAGCCATCTTCTGGGACTATTCTCTTCTTTCAATACAGATGTGACAGAATCCGTGGATTTCTATAAAAGCGGATTTCCGGCACGCTACGGCGGGCGCTTGTCCTCCGTCGTCGATGTCAGGACCAGAGAAGGTGATTTCAATGAATATCACGGGTCGTTTTCAATAGGTCTTCTGGACGGAAGGCTTCAGTTCGAGGGCCCTGTCGTAAAGGAAAAGACTTCATTCAACATAGGGCTAAGACGCAGCTGGATGGATGCCATCACCGAGCCTGCAAGCCTGATAATCAGGAAGATAAACGGCAATGAATTCAGACTGAGATATGCTTTCCGGGACTTCAATGCCAATGTGACACACAGGTTTTCAGATGCCAGCATATTGTCCTTCAACCTATATGGAGGAAAAGATGATGCGAAATACAACAGAACGGCTCTAAGTCTTGACTGGGGCAATCTGATTGGGTCGCTTGACTGGGACTGCAGGCTGTCGGATATTCACGAGCTTGAAACCAAAGTGTATTTCAGCAGATACGATGCCGGTTTTTCTGCCGGCAGCACCCTCAGCAGGAACATTTCGGAAACTTCGGATCTCGGACTGAAGACTGATTTCAGTCTCAGACCAGGAAAGAGACATCATATCCGTTATGGAGCTTCTTTCCAGCATCACACATATCATCCGAGACATTACAAAGAGGGAAAGGTAATGTCAGACATGAGGCAGACGATGGAACCGTCTGCATATGTCGAAGATGAAATAATTGTCACAGAAGACATTACAACGAACGTCGGAGTGAGATACTCTGCAATAGTCACGAAAGGAAAGACATATCATGACGTGCAGCCTCGTGCGGCCCTACGGTTCAGACTCAATGACAATGCGTCAATGAATCTGTCCTACAGCGAAATGGTCCAGAACGACCATCAGATAGCATCCAATTATCTGCAGCTCCCCACCAGTTTCTGGATGCCGTCAACGGAAAGGATCCTCCCCAGCCGTTCCAGACAAGCCGCAGGGGGTCTGTACTTCAGTCTGCCGCATAACGTCAGAGTAAACGTGGAGGGTTATTTCAAGACCATGGACAATATTCTGGAATTCAGAGGCAAATGGGGCATTTATCCTCCTATCCATCTTTGGGAAGATGCCATGGTTGCCGGAAAGGGACGGTCGTGGGGAGTCGAGACGGAGGTTTCCTGGTCGGATGAGAAAACCTCTCTGAACGCCTTCTATACACTTTCATGGAGTCAGAGACTGTTTGAGGACTTCTATCCTGACTGGTACCGGGACAGGAATGACAACAGGCATAAGATCACTCTTACGGCAACTCGGAAAATCGGCAGAAGGTGCGAGGTATATGCAGGCTGGAACTTCCATAGCGGGAACCTGATCACAGTAGAATCACAGGCACTTGCTCCTGAGGATATCGGCTCATGGCCTGAAACATTCTATTCCAAGCCGAACAACCTCAAATTACCTGATTATCACAGACTTGACATAGGATTCAACTTCCGGAGAACAACCGTAAGGGGCAACGAAAGCATATGGAATCTCAGCATTTACAATGCCTATTGCCATATGAATCCCATTCTGGCTTATCTCGGCGAACAGTACGATTTCACGAAAGACAACCTGTACGGATTCAGCTTTGTCGGTGAAGCATTCGGCATGATACCGGTTCTGCCGTCTTTCAGTTACACACTTAAATTTTAAGATTATGAGAGCCATATACAAACCATTGATCTTGATCCTGCTTCTTTCCTCCGTCTCCGGATGCCGCTACTCTTTCGATATCGAAGACGGCGGGCTCGAGCCATGCATATGTGTGATGTCATATATATGTGCGGATTCGCTTTTCAGCGCAGACATATACAAGACTGTTCCTGTCTATCTTGCCGGCAAGGAGGATATGGATCTCGTTTCACCTTCATATTCATTGAAATGCAACGGGAAAGAGGTGGAAACGGCATCCTTCGGCATAGCGGATCATGGAACAGGCATATCCTCCGCAGCATTCCATGCCGGTGACGAGCTTGAAATAACAGTCAGCGCCGAGGGGATGGAGACAGCCAGAGCCACTACGACTGTTCCCGGCAGTTTTCCCGAACATTCTGCCGAGACATATGTCGATGAGAAGGGAAACAATTGTGCCAGAATACATTATAAGGACGATAAGAATTCCGTTGATTACTATGCCGTTGCTGTTGAAACAAGCATCACTATTCAGAATGAAGATTCCGCTCCGCTCATCACAACGGGCTTTGCAATGCCTCCGTCAGGTCATAATGTGACAAGTATCGACCCGTCGGCATATTCTCCCGTAGTACATCAGTTCGGAGACAGATATATCTTCATATGGTCGGATGAGGAGAATGAAGATGATACATACGAGTTGAAATACCTGACCAACCGTTATTCAAACGTCACAGAAACGGCCGTACGCTTCCATCTTTACAGACTTTCCGAGGAAATGTACAGATACCTGTATGCGCAATATGATTCCATATACAATCCTTTCGCCAATATGGGATTGTCTTCGCCGGCCTTCACTTATTCGAATGTAATGAACGGAACCGGATGGTTCTGCGCATATTCAGTCGTATGTACCGATTGGATGAAAACAGATATGGAGGAATAGACAATGAAGAAACATATACTTATATTTCTGGCTTCCACCGCCATCCTGAGCGGCTGCAAGGGCTATATGGGAGGATTTGATGACAGCAACATCGGTTTCGTCCAGCTGGTGCTCATGAACAGGAGCAGCCATGAGATAGAACTGAGGTTCAGCAAAGCCAGATGGAACGAAGAAGGAGACACGATAAGGCTTGAAAGCGGCAACGGCCTGTGGAAACATGATTTCACGGATGACCTGAATTCAAACGTTTTCTTCAGAGATATGGAGATGATTGTTGACGGCAAGGAAAGAATAGTCTTTGATTTCTCTCTGGATGACGTCATCCCATGCAATCCTTGCCATTCAGGATCATTGAAGAACGTTTCGGACAGCAAGGGTCAATACTTCATATATGACTTCAACGAAACGGCATATGAGCGGATAATGAAAGGATACGACCGACTCAAGACGTTCAGAATGAACAGGATACCGCCGACCGCACTCGTAAATGATACTCTATATACGGAAGGGTCGTCAGAAGCTTTGTTCTACCGGCTGTTTCCGGTACCTTCTCTCAGAAGCAATGTAAGACCTGGTGCAGTGGTCAGCAAAAGGGCCGAAGGCATAGACAGGATAGAATTCCATGAGGGGACAGTACCGGGAAGAATCGTCACGGAAGAAAAGCAGAGTGAATACGGACGTAAGGACTCCCCTTGCTTCACATATCATTCCATGGATGAGCTGAGAAAAGCAGGTCTGGCCCACTTCGGATGCGATTTTGCAGAACTCACCGGAAGGGGTGAAATGGACAGGTTCACCGGATGCCTCTTTTCCTATGTTCAGGTTGACCGTACCGAACATCTGCAGGAAACTCCGGAGACTACAGATTACATATGGAACATGAGTCTTGACAAGGCCTTCATGAACCGTATAGAATACGGAAGGGTCATGATTCTCCTTGCCGAAGCTGACTGTTCAAGCAGGACATTATCAAGTCATCTGCATTACAATGTGCTGACCGATGATTTCAATGATAATTATTCGGTAAACGAGATCGATTACCATCTCATCAGTATGGATAGCAACGGGGATTTCTTCTGTCAGAGCGGAGGTGAAGAGCTTGTCCGCTCATTCCTTGAAGGGACTGACGGGCCTGCATACCCTGTATCGTTCGGGCTGACGGATGCCGCCGGCAGCATTGCATCCATCCATATTGATGACGTTGAATGAAAAGAGGCCGGCCTTTGCAGGCCTGCCTCAGAAAATTGGGTACTAAACAATATTTCACAACATTGTACTACAGTTTTATTTGGTTTAGAAACGGTAGCACCCCTGTAAGATGCTGCCGCTAAGCGTCTTAGACAAGTCCGTTCATTCCGAGAACCATCAGCATGGAGTAGCCGAGAACGAGTCCTATCACTCCCATGATGATTCCTGTCTTGACCATATCCTTCTGCTCGATCATACCTGTTGCATGTGCGATTGCATTAGGCGGCGTACTGATAGGAAGTACCATCGCGAGAGATGAAGCTATCGCAACACCGATGAGAAGGGTTGAAACACCTCCCATAGGGGCAAGCATGTCCTTCATGGCTCCGCCGGCAAGGGCGAGAATAGGAACGAGAAGGTTGGCTGTCGCTGTATGTGAGATGAAGTTGGCCATAAGGTAGCAGATGAGGCCGGAACCGATGATCACGATTGCAGGAGACCATGATCCGAATGGGATCGCTGCTATGAGCTGCTGTGCGAGTCCCGTGTTCTGAAGGGCGACTCCGAGGGCAAAACCACCGGCAACCATCCAGAGAACGCTCCAGCTGATTTCTTCGAGGTCCTTCTTTGTAATGATTCCTGTCACACAGAAGATCACTACAGGGAACATGGCAACTACATTCGAGTTGACTCCTGTAACCTTGTCAAGCATCCACATGAGGATGGTGAGGGCAAATGTCACATAAACTACAATGGATTTCCAGTCTTTCTTTGTCTCGCCTTCGATCTTCAGCTCGATGGTCTTCTGCTTGAACGGGAACATCTTCAGGAGAAGAAGCCATGCTATGAGGATGATAACGATCACATATGGAAGCATGAATGATGTCCACTGACCGAATCCGATCTGCATTCCGAGCACTTCATTGAGATACTTGAGGGCAATGGCGTTCGGCGGTGTTCCGATAGGGGTTGCCATACCTCCGACATTCGCTGCGATCGGAATTGAAAGTGCAAGAGCGATCTTTCCCTTGCCGTCGGCAGGAAGAGAACGGAGTACAGGAGTAAGGAATGTAAGCATCATGGCTGCTGTCGCAGTGTTGCTGAGGAACATTGAGAATACTGCTGTAACCGAGATGAATCCGAGAAGCACAAAACGCGACTGCTTGCCGAATGGCTTGAGGAGAATCCTTGCCAAAGTAACGTCCAGACCGCTTTTTGTTGCTGCAATCGCGAGAATGAATCCACCGATGAAGAGCATAATGATTGGGTCGGCAAAGCAATGGAGGATGTACTTATAGGAAACCTGGGTAGCCATGTCGGCTGTGCTCAGTCCTTTTTCAAAGAACCAGAAACTGCTGTCGGAAGTCGCAAAAAGAAGGAGTCCGACTACAGCCATTGATGTTGTCCATGCCGGTATTGCCTCGAATACCCACATGAGGACGGCAAAACCGAAGATCGCGATCACTCTCTGCTGAATGACCCCAAGTCCGTCTATTCCATATACTGAAGACGGGAGGCACCATAGTATTATAAGTACGGCTATGGCAATCGCCAGCTTGATCATGCGCGCAACGATCTTGTCATCACGCCTCTGCTTTTTCCATTCGTGATAAGCCTCCACGAGTTGGATGCCATTGAAAATCTTGAACATAAGGATTGCTATTTTTGAAAAACGGTGCAAAGGTATCTTCATAACAGAGGGCGGGAAAGTCGATATGATTGTTATTTTCGATTGCCATGATAGGATAAATCAATACCCGAAACGACTGTTTTGCATTAAATAGTCCTATTTTTGCACCCGGAATAAAAAGAGATATGGAACTTCGTCAATTGAAATATTTCGTCAAGACTGCCGAGCTGCTCAGCTTCTCCAAGGCGGCAAAGGCGCTGTATATAACTCAAAGCACTCTGTCTCAGCAGATCAAGCAGCTTGAGGACGAACTGGACATGGCTCTTTTCTTCAGAAACAATCACAAGGTTTCCCTTACAGAAGCCGGAGAGACTTTCCTTGAAGGTGCCAAAAAGACTCTGGCAGAAGCAGATGACAACAAGGCAAAGATCCTGGATCTGGCCCAAGGACACAGAGGAACATTGAACATAGGCGTGACCTACAGCTTTGGTTCCATATTGACTGAGAGTGTACTGGCCTTCAAGAAGGAGTATCCTGATGTCATACTGAACATCTGTTATAAGAATGTAATGGAACTGATGGAGCTCGTTTCAGACGGAGAACTTGATTTCGCCCTGTCTTTCCGCTCCTCGGAAAAATATGACAATGTCGAATCTCATATACTTTTTGACAACAAGCTCAGCATCATAGTTCGTGAAGATCACCCCCTTACGAGAAAGGAATTCGTCAGACTCGCGGATCTTGAGGAATATGATCTCATTCTTCCAAGCATCGGACTTCAGGCAAGGAGCACATTTGACAACATCATTGCCGAAAGAAACCTGAATCTAAAGGTAGCCATGGAAGCCAACGAAGTCAATACCATTCTCAACATTCTTCGCAGAAGCAATTATGTAACCGTCCTTTCTGAGACTGTCATACTCGAGCATAACGGCCTGGTTACCATAGACATAGATGATGCGGAATGCAATATGGAAGGATGTCTCCACTTCTGTGCAAACAGATACAGAAAACGCTCAACAGAGGAATTCATCCGACTGCTGAGCGATACCAAAGCTTTGAGAAGAAGCCGTCTCTGGCTATAATCTGCTACGCGTGATTATCGTAGAAGTTTCTTTTCTCCAATACTACATATCTTTCCTGCTGTGCCATTTTTTCCATAGCACGTACATCTGCGAGCTCCTTGATGCATTTTGCAGCAAAGACAAGAAGCATGGCACCACCTATAAATAACCAATTTGTCATGATAAAAACCTTTTTTAAAAACCGGGCGCAAAGGTATCATCACACATGGTTACTGGAAAGTTCCGATATCCGTTTCTTTCTATTTACGGAATCGTTTATTCCGATTCTTCGAACTGATTATTTCTTATCTTTGCCGCACTATGGGAAAGAAGATTGAAAAGACCAATGCCGCGCGCCTTTTAGACAAGGCGGGCATATCATATAAGCTGATTCCTTACGAATTCGATGAGAACGATCTGGCTGCACAGCATGTGGCTGACAGTCTGGGTCAGGATATTGCACGCGTGTTCAAGACCTTGGTTCTTCATGGGGACAGGACGGGATATATTGTCTGCGTCGTTCCGGGAAATGCTGAAGTCGGGCTGAAGGCCCTGGCCAAGGTGTCAGGCAACAAGAAGGTAGAGATGATTCCGATGAAGGATCTGCTTGGCGTTACCGGATATATCCGTGGCGGATGCTCTCCTGTCGGCATGAAGAAGCGTTTCCCCACCTTCTTCCATTCCACAGTCCTTGATTTCGACACCGTTTATGTCAGTGCCGGTGTCAGAGGCCTCCAGCTGGAGATTGCTCCAGCCGATCTTGTCAGGTTCACCGGCGGTTCTGTCGCAGATGTAGCGGAACAGGCTCTGTAAGCCAATACATATCAGAAGCGGTACTGGAGCTTCTTTCCGTTGCCCCAGAAGCAGTTTTCCACGTCAAGAGTGCCTTTCGGAGCCTTGATGAGGACGGTCTTTCCCGCAGGGAATATATAGAGATCGTCACCCTTGGTCATCTTGTATGTGATATCCGAAATATTGGTCACTTCGAGTCTTTCTCCGACTTCGCGTGTCTCAAGTGATGCTCCCACGAGCTTCGAGAGATATTCCTTATCTCCCACCAATGTGCCATGGAAGAAGGCCAGAGTGCGTTTTGCATCCAAAGCTTCCCTCAAGGCAGCCTCTGTCCTGTCTGTCGCAAATACAAGGGTCATAGGACGGATCCATCCCTCTCCATATGCGTAATCGATGTCTATCGGGCCATGAATGTCGGTATTCGCCATAGGAGCGATTCCATATTCTGCATACCAGTCGAATGTAAGCGGATAGGATTCCATATAGTTATATGCCTCATAAGCATCGATCTTTCCTGCCTTTATGAGGTCGCCATGGACCGGATAGAAAGTTGACTTGTTGTCAGGCCATCCCGGATGATTCCATATGATATATGCTCCCTGAGCCTCTGCAATGTCGATTGCCTGGAGAGGATCATCAACGTCAAGAGCGTTCGCATCGGAGATGAAAAGGGCATTGAGATGTCCAAGAGGCTTGCTTCGGGTGATCTCCGCACCCTTTATGACCATGAATCCAAGCTTGTCGCCTTCCTTTTTCGCAATATTGTATGACTCGTTATGATCTGAGACCACAATGTCCTTATGCGGACGGTATTCAATATGGTCTGTGATGGCAATGGCATCCAGACCTTCCTTCCAAGCCTCCTGTACCCTCACTGAAGGCCATACAGATCCATCCGAAAAGACAGTATGGATATGAAAATCGCATTTCAGGGTCTGATAGCCGTCAAATCCGGGAATACGGATCTCGTTACGGTACTGAGACTGATTGAAGTGGTCGTACTTGTGTACATCGTCATTTGAAAGCTGGGCATTTGCCGTGAAAGGCATGGCCAGCAGGAAGAACAAAGCTATTTTTCTCATTTTGCGGAATTTTTGACAAATCTAACATTTTTATGGGCATTCCGGTACTCTCCAGGTGTAACTCCCTTTATATTTCTGAATATCCGGTTGAAATAATTGACGGTCGTAAAGCCGCATTGAGCCGCCACACTTGAGACCGGATCGTCAGTAGAAAGAAGGATACCTGAAGCGAGGTCTATCTTCTTTGTGTTCACATATTCCGTAAGGCCTACCCCGAAATGCTTCTTGAAGAAGAGGCAGAAATAGGTTCTGTTCATACCGGCATATGCCGAAATTTCGTCAAGGGATATCTTGTTATAGACATTACACTCGATGAACCTCGTGATCTTGTCCAGTCTTACCGGAACCGATTCCTCCGGATTTACTGAAAACGTGAGCGGCATCATGTCCTTCCTGTCCGAAACAAGGTCAAGAATACTCATTATCTTCTGCGGTCTGGCAGAATCCTTGCATGTTGCCGATTCGTTCATCAGAGTCGAAATCGACATCCATTTCAGACCGCTGACAAACATGGCTGACCTCATTTCCTTTATCCTGAGGATGACGTCATCCATCTCATGGAAAACCCCGAGAAGAGCATCTAACCATGACTCGTCGAAGCGAAGTACGGAAGCATCGATATTTACATTATATTCATCACCTAAATCTATTGAAGTGAAGCTGTAATCAAGTTTTGGAGGGAAAAAGAGGATATCTCCCTCATTCAATGCCCTCAACTCGCCTCCAATCAGGTATATACCGTTGCCTTTCCTGACAAAAATCAAGGTCCAGCATTTGTTATCTTTCTGTATCTTAGGGCATTGTGTCAAGAGCGACAGATCATCGAATATGTAACCGCAAGCTTTCATAAGTTAAATTTCACTATGCAAATATAAGATAATTTATACAGAATAAAATATAATTTCATATTTTTCGGCATTAAAATCAAATTTTTGTGACAAAAAACCATGAATTATCTTATATTTTGATAGCTGCATTGTTGAAAAATGCCAAGTTGAACGAGGAGTTTTGGAAAGATTGGCCAAATCTTAGGTTGATAAGCATAATCAATCCTGATTATTTGACTTACCTTTGCAGCATAAACCTGTAACCTATGAACATTATCACAATAAAGACCTTCGAGGAGATTCATCATGTATGCCTGATGTACGGACTGAAGAATGCATTCGGCAGATTCCCCTTCCTTGTGAAGAATGTGATGGCGACTCCGCCGCCGGTAAGAAGGAAGCCCGAGCGATCACGTCCTCTTCTCTTATTCAGACATAACCCCGTAAATGTACAGTATTATAATAAGGACATCCGGATATCATATGATATTGAAAAGGCCGGGACGAATGAGGTCATGGCATTTGCGAAAGCGGTAGTCGAGGAATACCTTATCCTGCGTCACCCATATATGAAGTCTGATTGGAATGGTGAGAGGCTTTCTGAAAGCGCTTCAGGGCATCTTATAGCGGAAATCACTTCTGATTGTCCAGAGACTGACGATATGCCTTAGGCGAAATGCCCTCTACCCTCTTGAAATATTTCCCGAAAACGGACTGGGAAGGAAAATCAAGATCGTCACTGATCTCCTGAACGGTCATCGTGGTGGATGAGAGGCATCCTTTGGCATATAGAACGACAAATCTCTCAATCCATTCAAGTGCAGTCATGCCTGTCTCCTGCTTGAGCAGGGCCGACAGGTATTTTTTCGTTATGCAGAGTTTGTCTGCATAGAATCCGATTTCTCTATGTAATTTAAAGTTCTCCGATGCCAGAGCAATGAATCTTTCACAAACCTCCTGCTGTCCGGTCATGATGGATTTCTGCTGCTGGGCATCATGGACATAGTATCCGAGACCATAATAATATGCACTGAACAGGTGTCTGATTATCTCTTCCTTATATGGATGGTCTTCCTGGTTCATTATACTCTTTACCATCGCATAACAGTTCGTGAATGCTTCCAATCCCTCCTGATTGAGTGAATAGAAGTGCTTGGATTTGTATGAAAGCCTTTCCTGAAAGCTGACCGGAAGGTTCAATGAGTCGGTGAATTCTTCTGGTGTGACCATGCCGAAGCCATGAAAATCATCGCTTGCCTCTATGGATTCGATGACCTGGCCAGGGAAGAAGATGGCCATGGACGGAGCCTTCAGTGTATATGAATAGAAATCAACGATACATGATATTTCGCCGGCGGAAATAACCACCTGCGTCACTTTCTCTACCTTATACGGAAAACGTAATCCTTTCAGGATCGAATCATTGTTCAGAAGTTCTATATCCATATGCCACTTTCATCTTGCGACACAAAGTTACAAAATCGGCAATTCAGCACAACCCTTTCGGAAAAATTAAAGAAAATCAACCCAATACGTCAGTAAATCTGACCAATCAGTTTTATAATTCGGCAAATCATACCAATTAAAAGGTATAACGCCCCTTTACTTGAGGTACAGGAGAGTCTATCTTTGCAGCACAAAAAAACGGAGTATGAGCAACATTAAACTGAATACAGGCAATATCGAAAAGAAAGTGACCGATGCCTATAAGACAATCGAGGATGGAGTGGTAAAAGGCTATAAGGCCATAGAGGATGCTGTCGTTGGCAGCTATCAGAAGATCGAGGACAAATTTGTCGAAAAGTTCCTTGAAGTAGAGGAGGAGACAATCGAAATCCCTGAAGAAGGAGACAATGAATAATCAGTAAATTGAAGACAATATGAACAAGTTTATGAAAATAATGGGTGTTGCCGCCCTTATGACAGGCATTACGACAGGAGCAATGGCTCAGGAGCAGACTAAGGAGACCGAGAAACCCGGATTCTTCAAGCAGGCGTTCCGCGACATGAAGGAAAGTGCAAAGCTTCAGCGTCAGATCGACAAGGCCAATTTCCAGGCTGTAAAACTGGAGACAAAGGCTTTCTATCAGGAGCAGAAGAGGCTTTCGAAGCCTTCTGTGAGATCTGCAGCCGAGAAGGAAAGGATGCAGAAGGAACTTGAAGCTGCCAACAAGAGGGTAGAAGAGGCAAAGGCTAAGGTAGAAGCATCAAGATAAGAATGAAGAAGATTATATTGGTATGGATCGGGACAATTCTGACCGTCCTGAACATGTATGGTCAGACAGAATCCGATCAATCCATAGATCTGGAAAGTGGCATCAGGACAGATGTCACTTTTCTTGATTTTCAAAAGGCCGGGGCTCCGGGTGCAGTCAGCACACTCACTCCTGGCTGGACTTTGGGCGGGCTTATGAACGTATGGTTCAACGATCGGATAGGAATACAGCCTGAATTGAATCTCAATTTCAAGCAGACAGTGCTGGGATGGGCAGAAAACAGCGGAAGGATGCAGAGTTTCGGCATAGAAGTCCCGATATATGTGACAGGACGTCTTGATGTTTTCAGAAATGACCATATTTTCCTCGGAATCGGTCCTTATACTGAGTTTTCATGCTATGCCAGATGGCTGATCGATGACCGTAAGGTTGACCTGCTGGAGATTCATGAGAGCGGAGAACCGATGATCCAGGACACTCAGTCCGGATTCGGAGCTGTTATCGGATATGAGTTCGGATCCGGACTTGTCATAGATGCTTCATTCAGACAGTGCTGTTTCAACATTCTGCAGCCGAACACGTCACAAGGTGTTTCCCTTTATCCGCAGAGCGTTTCATTCGGACTGGCATATAAATTCGGCAAGAAATGAACGGAAAAGCATTGATTACGGCCATCCTGTTCATCATGACTGCCCATCTGACATCCGCACAGGACTCATTGAAGACAGGAGCATCCGGTTTCTTGAGAGATTATTGGGAGAGTCTGATTCACGGAAATGTTGACAGAACCCACGAAAAGCCTTTTGATCTGAGTTTCGCAGTGGCTCCGTCATATTCCAGGGAAGGAGGTTTCGGATTCGGAGGATCGGCCACAGGATTATATAGGATGGACATGAAGGATTCCACCATGGCTCCTTCAAACATAACCATAGGTGCCAACGCTTCCTTGAAAGGATTCTTTTCTCTGATAGGAAACGGAACCAATTATTTTACGGATGGCAGGACACGGCTGATATATGGAGCCCGATTTACCCGGAAGGTTCTGGATTTCTGGGGAACAAGATTCGATGCATGTGCCGTAAATCCTACTTCCGAATACGTCAGGACACAGTTCAGGATAGACGCGGACTATAATTACCGTCTCGGAAGCTGCTTCTATTTCGGAGCCGTTCTGAATCTGAATTATACAAATGCCGCAAGAATCCTCAACCCATCCTATCTGGACGGACAGGAGACGGGATATTATCTCACAGGCATAGGAGCATCGTTTCAGATCGACACAAGGGACAACCCGACAAACCCGCACAAAGGCCTCTATCTTCTTTTGAGGGAGACGGCATATCCGAAGTTTCTGGGAACATCGGATATGACCTCCTGGGCCACTACATTCACTCTTTGCGGCTATCAGCCTGTATGGAAAGGCGGATTGATTGCCGGCGATCTTTATGCTCAGATAAACAGCGAAGATGTCCCGTGGATCCTGCGTGAGGAACTCGGCGGAGTCATGGGAAGGATGAGAGGTTATTATGCCGGCAGATATATGGATTCCTGCCAGATTGCCGCACAGATCGAACTGAGGCAGCATATAGCTTCGCGATTCGGCTGCGTGGCATGGGTGGGAGCAGGAACCGTATTTCCTTCTTTGTCGGGATTCAGATGGAAGAATCTTTTGCCGAACTGTGGAATAGGGCTACGCGTGGAGTTCAAGCACAATATGAACATGCGCATCGACTTCGGTTTCGGAAAGGAAACCGCAGGCTTATGTTTCGGATTCAGCGAAGCTTTCTGACGGCGATGATATCTTAATTCAAATCATGAAGATCCGTTCCGGGTGGATTTTCGGGTGGATAAAAGACGAAAAGAGGTCGTAAATTGCCGATAATCAGCGCTTTACAACCTCTTTTCTGCGGTGAGAGGGGGATTTCTACTTAAATTTCGTGTTATTTCATATTGTTTTAATAATCAACTAAATATCAAGTATTTACCAAGGTGTATATTTCGTGTCATTTCGCTATATTTCGCATAAAAATGGGCGATTATTTGGGCGATTATATTAAAATTTGTACATTTGACACAAACAATCTGTTATGGTAGTAGCACATAAGCATAGAATATCCGTCGGACTTGGCAACACTTATAAGAATGGTTCTCGTTGTGTCCGTATCCGAGTTACATATGCAGGAGGTAGAACGGACTTGCATACGAAGTTGTCAGCAGAGGAAAAGCAGTGGGATAGCAAAAAACAACGTTTCAAGCAGGGGTGCATAATAGACGGAGTGCAGTTCAATATCCTCAATGCCACTATTGACACCTATATCGGGTTTGTGGATGACTATTTCAACAAGGCGTCACTACGTGAGGCAACACCGACACTTCAGGACTTGAAACAGCAGTTCAACTACACTTACAAGCAGTCGGGCAAAAGTCAGACAGACGAGTTCTTCTTCGTGTTCGACAAATACATTGAGACACGCTCCGAAACACGTCGTTGGAGCAAGGAATATAGAGAGATGTTCGCACGAACCCGTCAAAGCCTCAAAGCATTCAAGGCAGACATCCGTTTCACGGATTTCAGCACCGAGACTATGAACAAGTACCTGTCTCACCTTTCAAAGACTATGTATAACGACAAGATTGCAAAGGTGTTGAGTATGCTTAAAGAGTTCCTAAAGTATGCTAATCAGAAGAACTACCCAGTAAACAAAGAGTTCTTTGAGTATGAACCGATGTTACAGCAGAGCAGAAAGGCGGTGAGGTATCTCACTACCGAGGAACTGAAAACCATTATAAGCCTCGAACTCGAACAGGGCGGTTCTATGGATATGACACGTGACTTCTTCGTGTTCCAATGCTTCACGGCACTACGTTACTCGGACATCAAACAGTTGAAGCACGACAATATCCGAGAGGTTGAAGACGGAAAGTACGAGATAGACATCCTTACGAAGAAGGACAAGGATAGGATACCTTTCCCTTTATCCAAGGTGGCAACCCGTATATATGAGAAGTACAAGGACAACCTGTACGACAATGGCGTAGTCTTCCCTGTCATCAGCAATCAGAAATACAATGACCATTTGAAAGAGTTAGGCAAGTTGGCACAGCTGCAAGGCGAATGGATAGACTACCAATACAAGTTAGACAAGGTTGAGGAAGTCAAGACGCCAAAAGCGGATTTGACATCACATACTGCTCGTAGGACATTCGTGGTAACGGCACTCAACGAGGGCGTGGAACTTGACTTGATTGCACAGATAACCTCACACTCCGACGTTGAGGTAATGCGTCCATATATTGCCTCAACCCGTAAGGGTAAACAGAAAGTAGTTGATGCACTTGACAATGCTACGCAGGAATAATTTTTCGGAAAAGTTTGTGATATTGAAAACTTTATATACCTTTGTCGCATAATGTATGAGCCGAAAGGCAAAAAGAGAAACAACGGATTGGTATTCAGCCCTCACTGAATACCTTTTCTTTTTCAGGAAGCATAAGCCGAGGGATGTAGTTCAGTACATAGGGTGTTCTTTACGAAATTCTCTTTTTAATCATACATTATGAAAGAACGACTCAAAGTTACTTTGAAACTTCATATCGAAGTCAGTACACAAAAGGTTGTCAAGGTAAAGGCGCACGAGCGCATTATCAATGGCAAGACAGTGAAAGTCCGTTCACACTACCGTACTATTGAGGGATAGTCCGATATGTAACTGACGGAAACCGCTTCCTTGCGGTGCTTCTTCCCCTCGGTGTTTATAGCAGAGGCAATGCCAGACAGCATTGCCTCTGTCTTATTTTACGCAAAGATTTCTGATTGATAGTCAAAGAAATCAAACCTCCCCTACCACATTTTCAGGATACATATCCTTAAGAAGAAGGAGTTCCTTCTTGTATCGTTCAAGCATAACTTCTATATCCACGATCTTTCCTTCCCACACATCACGCTCTGCCTGGATCAGTTCATAGGGAGCTTTGGGCGTAATGCTGGCCATTGACTTTATGGATCCCATAGGAGCATCGGTAAGCATACTCAGGATTGCACTTATGCTGGCATTCAAGAACAACACGCTGGAGAGAATACGAGACCAGAGGGCAGACCTGGCACAGGACATCAAGGACATCCGGCAGACATTCAGACCGGACAAGGCTCCGGATTCACCACAACAAAAGACACAAGGATTAAAATTACATTGATATGGCACCAAGAAACATAATCACAGAAACAACAGCCGAGGCATATGTGGCTCAGGTACTCGGCCCGAAGCTCGAAACGATTGAGGAGAACATCGAGCAGACCAAATTGGATCAGAAGACAGTCCTCTCGACAATGATCACATTCACGGAATCGATGACCCGGTCATTCGAGGATATGAAGAACACCAAGTCAACAGAAGTCCCTGTTTCCCTCTGCAAGACCGAAGCGGTCAAGATCATTGTAAGGGAACAGGTGACGGAGGCTCTGAAGGAACTCGACCTGAAAGTAGAAGTCTCTCCTGAAAGCAGTCAGCAAATGAACGAGCAGATAGAAAAGAAGAAGGAAATAGCCAAACGTCCTCCGTTGCTTTCCCTTCATCTGAACCTGACTTCAAAAGTCTTCGTAATCATTATGGCACTGCTGTTTTTTCTCGGTATTGCCGGATATGTATGGTTCATCAATACACCGATGTATCTGGGTGATGAACTCTACAAGTCATACTCAAGACTCAACTACCCGAACCCGGGAGCAGGGTATTCCACAGCATACCGCCTCATCGAGGCCGGAGAAAGAGAGCAGCTAAAAGACGAGATCAGAAGGAGCGAACACAGAGAACACAGTTACATCGCCCACCGCGACACCCTTCGCCAGCTCTTGAACGACCAATCGATCTTCATCAACCGGATCCAATACGAAAACTCGGAACGACTGATAGACTACACCGACAGTACCGATATCATCAAGACAGCCCATTTCCGCAAGGATGGATCAATACGCATAACCGACTCTCCTGAAGTCGTCACGCTTCACGATGCGAGGACGGCGAAGAAGGTTAGGTGGAAGAAAGTACGATAACCCACTCGATTCTATTTTCTATATTTTTCATCCTTATATGTAATTGTGGAAAATGTCAGCACATTCAGTCGCATTTGAAAAATAAGTTTTATATTTGTCTTCGATTCCCACGCCGATGTCATTACATATGACGGATGGGTGGGAAAAATATGACATACGAAAAGCGTTTACTTGACGTTTTGTTCTTGCAGCTTAGAAACTTCGCAACTTTCAGGTGTAGACAAGACAAAGCAACAGTAGATGCTCATGGGTATGCTATGATTCTTGTATCTGTATTCTGCAGATACAGGTTAAGCATATCGGCGTGGGCTTCTGCGTTGCTCGTTCTACTACACCGGGCATGCGAAGGCCTCTAAGCGTGGGACGAGCGACAGTGCAAAAGTTCCACGCTTTTTTTGTGCCTGTTGGAAAACGCTTAAAACTTACACATATGGACTTTATTGAATTTATCATGAAGACCATCTTCGAGATTATCGGATGGTTCTTGGGGCTTATCGTTAAACTTGTTGTTGGATTGTTTAGCCTTATTTTCAAAGGTATTGCAAGTTTGTTTAATAGATAGTTGCACTAAAGTCATAATAATGAATAGGCTTCTGGTTATTCTCGTTTTTCTCTTGTTGCCAATGTTTATGATGGCGACGGATTACTATAGTGTGACAGCTGACGTTCTGAATGTCCGTAATCAGCCATCTAAAAGCGGTACTGTTGTAGGAGTTGTTAAAAGAGGAGATGTTGTAGCAGCGCATTCAGATGATTATGACGGATGGATAAAGATTTCTACATCATCAGTATCTGGATATGTCAGTTCCAAATATTTGAAATACAGCCATCCGGAAGATGCTACGTCGGAACAAGGCAAAGATAAAAAGCCGAAGTGGACATTCAAGAAAATAATTGGCAAAATCCTCGGATGGATTATCCCGATACTATTGATCATATTAAGTTTCGCAGAGACAGATAGAAGTGAATGGTATGATGTGTTTGAGGATGGCACTGTGGTTAAAAGACCTTCAAAAGATGATGGTGGATGCGCCTTGTTCTTTGTAGGATTGATTTGGCTGATAATAAAGATCTATAATCTATTTTAATATGATACAAACACTATCGGATGCAAAGCGTTTAGTTGCAGATATGCACAATAGTATATTGGAGAGTCTGGAGCAAAAGGATACAGAAATCAAACGTCAAGCAATTGCTTTATTACATGATCTGTATGAAGAAGATAATTACATTATTACAGATAAATTCTCAGATGAAATAAGATTTGTATCTGAGCAAGTATATCCCGACGATTTGTCTGGCAGTGGGAAACGTCGTCATAGAATAGATAGGGCGATGGATTTCTTTTGGGTGTATTCTGAGGAGGATGCTGTTAATATTAGAAAAGGTTGGAATATTACAGCCCATATAAGACGCTGCGAGTATTATCATACAAGTCAAGGATCTTATGTCGAGCAACGTGGCTTCTTTATTAATTGGAGCGTTTCTCGTAAAAGGTGGATAAATATTAACAGAAGTAGTAATGTATGCAAGTTTACCCCTCGATAAGAGAGGTCGGGTTATTGATAAGAACTCAAAGAATAATTAAAAAGCAATTATTATGCAGAGAATGGTTTTCCTGATGCTGACGTACAGTTGCAACCTAAACTGTATTTACTGTTATCAGAAGCACAAGACGTCTCAGAGTATGAGTCTTGAGACCGCCAAAACGGTAGTTGCAAAAGAAGTTGCATTGGCTAGACAATCTGAGAACAAAGAAGGAATTAGGCTTAATTTGTTTGGAGGTGAGCCGTTTCTTAAGTTTGAACTTATGAAGGATCTTTGTGCCTGGATCTGGGATAATGTTACAGACGTCAGAATTGATATTTATATAACCACGAATGGCACGTTGATAAATGACGAAAAGAAAAAGTGGCTGGAGGCAAATAAGGATAGAATAAATATCATAATGTCCGTTGATGGGGCAGATGATGTTCAGGAATGTAATAGAGGATGTGATTCTTCCAAATTGCCTATAAAGTGGATATTGGACACTTTGCCTAACCGCTTCTTAAGCATGACGGTCTCAAGGGAATCTCTTGGCCGATTTGCAGATGAACTTATCAATTTTCATAATCTTGGATATCATGTCGAGGCGAAACCAGCCCAAGGTGAAGACTGGCAGCCGGGAGATGGAAAGATTTATGAGGAACAGTTGGAGCGTATAGCAGAATATTACTTATCACATCCGGAAATCAACCCCATATATCTTTTCAAAGAACTCTCATATGTTCATTTGTTGAATAATGAACCGAATGAGAAATACGGAAAGACTTGTGATGCTGGGGATAAACTGGTTGCATATGATGTGGAAGGTCGATTGTTTCCTTGCCACCATTTTTTGCCGAATGTAAACGGCAGATCAGATGTACTTAGTTACTTGGAAACAATTGATTTTTCTGATAATTCGACTTTTATAGACAGGGAGTGTCAAGAATGTGCTATTTTGAAATTGTGCCGAACCTGTTGTGCCCGAAATTACAATGAAAGAGGAGATCTCAGGAAGCGAGACAAAAGAGCTTGTCAGATAATGCTTGCTGAAGCAAAGGTCGTCAGTTCATATCAGATACGAAAGAATATGGCAAACAAAGATTCTTTAACACCACAGGAGCTATTGCAATTAAAAGCTGCTATCAAATGTTATGAACTATGCTGCGATTTTGAAAAGAAATTTTACAGATAAACGGAGATGCCGATAGCCGTAAAGTGGAGGCACATATTAAACTTTAATTACTATGTTGAACAACGAACTTCTTTTGGATGCTTCTGCATTAGTTAATTCTAATGAAGCAGAAATCGCACAGCTTCAGACAGATGTTGAGTGTGCATCAGGTTGTGGAATTTGTGGCTACGGCTACAATTAATTGTTCTCAACGGGCCGTCTATCGAAAGTAGGCGGCCTATTTACAGTTAAAGGATTATCACAGATGGGAAAATTAGATGTGTTGTTGATACAATTGTCCTCGAATCCGTACTTTGATATGATGTCTTCATATCGCATAGGACAATTGGGGTTATATTATCTTGCCAGTTATGCAGATAAGGCTGGCTATAATGTGAAAGTCAAGTATTATGATTCCTTTGACAATGTATCTGTTGAACTGCCGGCGCTTATTAATGAATGTCAATGTAAGATAGTCGGCTTTTATGTTGATATGGAGAACATATGGGCAATCCGATTGGTTACGTCAGTCATTAAGGACAGGTGCCCTGATGTGCAGATCATTGCTGGTGGTCCACAAATTACAGGTGATCCGATAGGGTCTCTTCAGACGATTCCTCATCTTTTATGCGGAATCATAGGAGAGGGCGAAATCCCGTTTGTCAAGTTAATACAAACGGAGGAGTTTAGCGACGAATCTCTTAAGAACATAAATAGTCTGATATTCTTTGATTCCCAGGGCAAAATAGTTGCCACTCAGCTGCAGAAGCAGTCTGCAAATCTTGATGAATATGGATTTCCTTTAAGAGAAAAATACTGTCTTGATCCGGAAAGGATATCGTTTTCTCAGATAATATCAGGCAGAGGATGTATGGGACAATGTGCGTTCTGTTACGAAGGAGGTCAGCTGCACACTAATCTTCGAGTTCGTAGTATAGATTCGTGTCTTGATGAAATTGATTATCTAGTCAAGCAATACAAGGTAAAGTATATTAATTTCGTGGACGACACTTTTATACTTAACAGAAATAGAACGGAGCATTTCTGCAATGAGATGATAAGAAAGTATGATGGCAGTGTGAAATGGTATTGTGAGGCGAGGGCTGACATCTTGTCAAGAAATATCGATCTGTTGCCACTGATGAAACGGGCAGGTCTCGTGAAAATACAGTTAGGTGGTGAATCCGGCAATCAGATGGTTTTGGATGCCTACAAGAAAGGAGTAACCTTGCAACAGATGGAATATGTCACTCAAAAAATAGCAGAAGCAGATATTCCATACATTTATGTCAATTACATTATAGGAGGGGCATTTGAAACTGAAGGAACATTTGAAGACACATTAAAGTTCGCTAAAAAGTTGATGCGTATTGCTCCTGGTCGTGTAGAGGTCAGTTCATCAGTATTTACACCTACACCGGGATCGCCTATGTATACCCATCCTGAACTCTTTGGCTTAAAAGTCATAGACAAGCGTGCAATCAGAGGTGCCAACTGCTCTTTTGTCTTTGCAGAGACTAAAGAACTGAATCAATATAAGATATGGCAACTCCGAAACAAGTTTAATAATGAGATCGATAAAGAGTATTCAGATATTTTAGACTCTACACCAATATCTCAAATCAAACGTATTTATGAGTTAAGTATCAGATATGAAATTGACACTCCGTATTCGGCTTTGTTAAAAAAGAAGGCAAACTATAGAAATTACTTTGAGCCTATAGTAAGAGGAGGATTCTGTTCTTTTAGCGAAATACCAGAAGATGATGTGTTTTCTGCTATTCCATTAAGAACCACACATCTGAGCTCAGACGGACTCGCTTTTTATAGAATTAATCGTTCGGGCGAATATGTGAAAAACAGTAATCTGGAGAATGCCTTGATTACGCTGTCAGCAGGCAAATTAACATTCGGAGAAATCTTCAGTATAATCAAAAGAAATCCTGCCTTTGCTGCAGAAAAAGACAATATACTTGAAGAATGCCTGTCAATTTATAAAGAATTCGATCGAGAACTTTCAGTTATATGGAAAAAACATGATGACAATTAAAGATACTCTTTTGAATGAAGATCACCTCATAAAGATACAGGAGTTTACGCAAAAAACAGCCTCTAACACTGCTTTTAGCTTTTGGCGTGAGGCTGATTTTTGGGAATATCTGGCAATATTTCTATCCATATTGGCGATTCTGTTAGCTGTTATCACAGCTGTTTCTCAATGGAAAACTGAAAGGAATACGAGGATGTCGTTAAGTATGAAAACTCAGGTATATGAATCTGTATTCAAGTCTTTGCTTAACGATCTTTATAGGATACAATGTGACGTTTTATCGCTACAAATAATCTTAATGGAAGAGGACTTTAAATCATATCCATCGCAAAGATATCTTAGAAGGATGTTGATAAAATTCGATGAGTCAAATATTGATTCATTTCTAGTCGTATTTGATAACAAATACAGAAACACAGCTGAGGAACATTATCTTAAGATACTTGAAATCAGCAGATTGATTCAGGACTATAATATTGATATTGAAATTTTGATAGAGCATTTAAAGGATTCATCGATAGATATGAACACTAAATTATTAGACTTTTCAATCATATATGACATCATAGGCTATCTCAGTCACAAAATAATCAAAACTGCTGAATTCATCTATGGTAATAATTCTTACGTTTGCTCTTCTTTAACGAATTATATAAAAAGAGCATTAGAATTTTACCAGCCGAGTTCGATAAATCATACAAAATACGAAGATATTATTGCGCCCGTTTTTAGCAACTATTTCAAACACATAGATATGATATCTACGGAAGATGCTATATCATTGGCTTATAGATTAATATCTTGTGAAATAGAGGATGTTGATTCGGGAATAAAGCGAAACTTAATCAAGTTTAAGTCATAATCATTAAACAGCCTGAAAGTCAGATCATATGGACCTAAATTTATTGAATACGATTTTGAACACTCATAGTGTGTCTGGTTTTGAAAATGAGATGCGAGAAGAATTCTTGAATTATACAAAAGAATTTGTTGATTCTACTGATGTTGATAAGATGGGAAATGCCTATGCATCAATTGCAAGAGGTACTGATTCGAAGATATATCTGCTTGAGGCTCATATGGATGAAATTGGATTTCAAGTCGTATATATTGATGATAATGGATATGTATACATAAGAGCAAATGGTAGCGTGGATGCCCAATGCGTGCCAGGATCTCAGGTTGATATCATTACATCATCTGGTGAATATATCAATGGCGTTATCGGGAAAACACCAATCCATTTGTTGAATAGCGAAGAAAGGGGCAAATGTCAGGAAATAAGTTCTTTGTGGATAGATACCGGGCTATGTAAGGATCAGGTTGTGAATAAGGTTTCGCTAGGAAACCCAGTAGCCATAAGACCTAATTTATTATATTTGTCTGAGAATGTGATATCTTCAAAGTCTTTGGATAATAAGATAGGAGTATTTATTATAAGTCAAGTACTTAAAAGGCTATCTGGTGTCAATGAAAAGTCACTTGATGTGCATGGAGTAGCAACAGTGCAAGAAGAAGTTGGACATAGAGGCGCTTATGTATGTGAAAGCAAAATCTGCCCGGATTTAACAATAAGCATTGATATGGATTTTGCTACGGATGTTCCCAATTGTCAGAAAACTAAATATGGAGATATCGCATTAGGTAGAGGGGTCGTCATTCACCGTAGTATAGATAATGATATACCTCTGACATATACACTGGAAAAACTTGCCAAGGAGTTATTAAAAAAACATCAAGTTTCAGCGAGAAATATGCCTGTTGGGGGTACTAATGCATTTGTTCTTCAACAATCTCAAGGAGGAAACAAGACAATATCATTAGGAATACCATGCCGCTATATGCATACACCTGTTGAAATGTGCGATATAAATGATGTTAAATCTGCTATAGACCTGATATATAAATATATAATCAATAATTAGAACTATATAATGAACAGCTTAAACAAGCACTTATATATCAATTATATTTTCGCATTCCTGATGGTTGCTCTATTTGCAACATCATGTGAGAAAGATGCCGATGATTATGTTTGGGAGCAAAGAACAATATATCAAGTTGGGAATTGCAATGATGTAGTAAATCTTAGAAAAGCTCCTACAACAAAATCGGTTGTTATAAGAAAACTTAGTAAAGGAACTCAACTTTCTGTTGTTGAACATGAAAACGATGAGTGGAGCAAAGTGCAAACGTCAGAAGGATATTGTGGGTATCTTAGCAGCCAGTTTATTGTAGAGAGAACTGCTAAGTATAAAGTACGTGAAAAGACCGATAGAGACGATCTAGAATATGCCAATCAACAAATTACTTTGTCTCTTCTGGATTTTTATAATAGTCAGGAACGTACAGGAGATGCAACTTGGCTGGTCATTATTTGCTCAATAATAGCTTTGGTATGTGGAATAGTAGGATGTGTATCCTTTGAAGAATCATATTCAGACTTTATATATAGGAATTCTTTTAACGGTCGTATTCTGTTCAATTATATACTTACCATAATCAATGGATGTGGTTTGTTTTATCTCGCTTTGCATTTCGATCATGAGGAATGGGATGTGGGTATAATTGTAGGGTTACTACTGATAGTCGGTTTCTTTATTGGTGTTATAGCTTTATGGTTTGCTCTAATCGGAGTGACATCTGAGTTGTTAGAGGGAAGTAAGTATGTTATTCCACATGTTTTTGGTAATCTGATAGCAGTTGTACTTGCTTTGATGTGTGGATATTGGATAGAAGGTTTGTCAGATTTTATCATTATAATGGGAATACTGATGAATGTTGTATTTCTGATATTGTACATGACCGAAGCCGGTAGAAAAAGAATAATACTTAAAGGCTTGGCAGTAATACCGCTATGGATGATATGCTTTATACCTACAATAATATTCACAGCATTGGCTGTACAGATTTTATTAGCGATTTTTGCAGGATTGCTTGTGTTGTCTATATTTGCTATGGGAGGTGGAGGCAGTAAAACTGGCAGTAGGCATGTTAGTGATGAAAATAGATATAATCGTTCTGTATTAGACGAATATGGCCACGAGATTGACCGTATAGATAAAGACGGGTATTCCGAATATGGAGGAAGAAAATACATAGAAAGAGATGGTAAACTGGAAAGAGAATTCTAATTTAACATAGACACAGAAATGAATACCAAGTACGATTTCAAAACAGACGAGAATGGATATCTTCCGTTGATTCAGATCCGGATTATGCAGGTAATAATGGAGGCTTTTGGCCGGATAGTTCCGTTAAATGTTGATTTATTTGAGAATATCAAGGATCTGGACGAAGACAGGTTGTTTTCAGTCATTGAAAACGAA
>JAFSBV010000009.1 GCA_017437125.1 Bacteroidales bacterium
CAGAGGCCGCGGACGGGCCGGGTATTTCGAACGAAGAGAGAAATACGGAAAGGCGAAAGGACGCCCGGAACGAACGCAGTGAGAGACGGCATGCCCCTGGGGGCTGTCACGCAGTGACTGGGGGATAAAAGGTCAACCACCCCGTCCAAAGGACTCAGCCTGGGGTGGTTGAAGTTGAGCGTAGTATTGAATGTTTTGGCTGTATTTCTATGCAGCTGGCTGGAGAACTATGTCATCGCCGTTTTCCAATGAATTGTAAAGGGCATCAAGACTGGTGTACTCCACCTCGAAAATATTGCCGTTATCGTCTGTAAACTGAAGCTTGATGTCATCGACATTCCAGTCATACCTGTACTCGCTTCTGAGACGGAGCTCGAATTCTCCATTGTCATGTACGGTAACGACACCGATTCTGTTATATGTAGGCATCATCTCGAAAGGAACGAATGAATTTGCCGGTACATCCTTGATATTGCCTCCGTCGTTATATCTGATAGTTCCTGCAATTGATCTGTTTCCAACTCTGAAGGTCTTTTCATAATATATGATGACATCTTCATCAGCCGTTATCTTCACCTCACCCGAACTTACGATACTCTTAGGTCTGAATGAGATTGAAGGATATTCAGCGACATCGCCATCCACATAATAGATGTAACGTCCATCGACAACGGGATCTGCTTCGATCTTTCCTGCAGCGACAAGAGGCTGATCATCTACAAGTTCAAGCATAGGAGCATCAATATACACCTCGAATGCCGTTCCGAAAGGATCTACAAGCACCTGCTGATCAACCGGGAGAAGCTCTCCATCATCCCCATGAATAGATGACAGGAATTCCTCTATCTCGAAACTGAGGGTGACTGTCTGGTCAGGATCGTATGTCAGAAGAACCTCATCAGTCTCTTCCACATTTTCTCCTTCCACAATTGTTCCTGTCGGTCCGTCTTCAGCACCCACGTAATCCATTGTAGCATCAAAGTGGAACGGATGGAAGTTCGCAAGTTCGAAGATAGCCGACCTGTACTGGTTTCCTGTGCATGTTCCGGAGCCTGTAACCGACACCTCACCGTAAGGATTGGAAGCGATACGTACGACCTCGGCACTCTTTGGTGTGTTGGTTACAAGGTGGAAGACACCACTGCTGCTCAACGCATTTCTTGTAAATCCATATACCCTGCCACCGGTTGACCACTCATCCTCATGAACCGGATGGAAAGTAAAGTCTATGTCAGCTTTATGATCCAGATTTCTTGAATAGAAAAGGAATTCGTCATTTGTACCAGGATCCACATAGCTTACATAATAATCTCCTAATTGATTCTCCACGAGTTCATCGTATCCTCCTGCGGCCTCAGCCTCTTCTTCAGTTTCATATATGACACCAAGATGTGTTTCAAGCTCTACCACGGCATTCACCTTCTGAGGAACGAGATAATAGTAAATGACCTCATCGGCAGGAAGAACACCTACATATGAACGGAGGTTGTGGAGAAGGATTCGTGCATCCACTTCATCATCGTGAATAGTCGCAGTCTTTGTAAGAGGAGCAAAATGCTTTGCCTCGATCTTCACATCGACAGTAGCCGGAACTCCGTTTTCAGTCTCGTGCTTGAGAATAGTCTCAAGGTAAAGTCTCTGCTTGCCTGGTTCATCTACAGTAAGTACATACTTGTAACCTACGCCATTAGGCTCACCATATCTGTCCGGATTCTCTGCTTCCGTAATCACAGGAAGCATCATTCCTGACTCACTGCGCACATCCATGTCATTTACGGTAACGAGCACTTCCATAGGGAACAGCTCCTGAGGAGTATCTTCCGATATGGTAAACATCATGGTAACATTCTCACCTGCTTCGATTCCGTGAATATTGGTTGTTATCCATGCAGGCTCGAACTTCTGCTCCTTGATGGTGATGACCTTGATCTTTCTGGTCAGACGGCCGTACTTGACAAGGAGTGTTCCTTCACGCTTCTGAAGGTCGCCAAGATCAACCAGATTGATACCGATGGTTCCTGCTCCGTCATGGCTGAAGTTGTGGAGAGCCACATTGTTTCCGTCAAGCCATGATACTTCCGGTGTCGGAGCTGGAGAAGCTGTTGAATAGCAATTGTAGTAAAGGTAATAATATGTACCCTGTGAAGGTATATCTTCCTCTGGAATTACCACGAATGTCTCGTCAACCGAAAGGGTGTTCACGCCATCTGTAACTTCCTTGATATGATCTGATACCGATACGAACACATTGTTGGTAGCCGGTGCTTCGAGTGCATCGGTAAATGTATCCTGACCATATGAAAGATCGCCTTCGATAAGCACAGTGTAGTGGTGGTTTCTGAATACAGGGATATATTCACCAGCCTCGTCAATGGTGGAGATACGGTAATATCTGTCCTCTGTTTCAGACGCCTTGCGTCCCCTTACGATGAAGTCGATAGGGCTGTCAGCAGTATTCTCTGTCTCGAACACATATTCTTCCGGATTCGTACGTACATCAAGGAAGTCACCGAGCTTTGCGGTATTTTCCGGCATTGTCACGAAAGGCCTGTCAATATAATGAGGAGCCTCGAATCCATGCTCAGGACAATATGGAGCTACCGTTCCGAATGCATTGGTGTTCACCACGATCCATCCGTTAGGGATGAAATCCACACCTGCAGCAACCTCGAGGGTGAACTTCGCCTGGTTACGGACAAGGACAAGCGGATTTGATTCTGTATAGTCATCAATATTCTCTACAGTCTCTCTGGCCCAATAGATCATACGACCTGCCGAAGCTTCGAGATCATGCATTACATCGACCTCAGACCTTCCTCTGTAGCTGTCTTCTTCAAAATATGTAAGGTTCTGGTTACCGATGAAGTGCATGGTAACGGTATGGTCAGGAATGTTTGCCTTGAACTTTCCGTTAAGGTCATCCGTACGGGATGTGATGTCCGCCTTCACTGTAGTGATGAAGAGACTGTTGACATCGAAACAGAAGATGGTCATGTTCTGTACTCCGCCACCGTCAGGATCCACAGCCTTGGTCTGAACCTCATTCATCTGAGGCACTTCAGCCGTGAACTCTATGGTCCTGTATCCTCCTGGAACATCGTTGATGCCCGGAATCGGCAGTTCCTCTCTCTGGCACGAAGTCATTATCCCGAACAATGTCGCGAGTGCAATGGCTATCTTGATGTGTCTTTTCATTTCTTTCAGTTTTTATTTCAATACTACTTTCTCTTCATTCTGGTTATTGAGTACCACCTCTCATCAATAAACGTCTCTGATGCAGCGGAGGAATGTTCCACTCAAGGTCGGTTCAGGATTTCTTACTGTTCCTTTGTCTGCACACCAGTAATTTGTTCCTGCAAGGACTTCATCCATCACTTCCGAATCATTCTGGTACTTATAGATGATTTCCACCTCGGCCCTGGTAGGGAGTCTCCAGTCCCTCAGGTGTACCTCCTGGTTCGTATCCGGGTCTATATAGACCTCCACATATTCCTTGCAATGGCTGGCCACCATATCATAATTGTCAAACTGACCGGAACTTACCGCACCAAGCTGGGAAGCCAGCATGAATGATGGAGAAACCAGCTTCGCATTTTCGGCACTGCTGTCAGTATAACCGTCTGCATCAAGGATAGGAATACCAAGGGTGTAAGTAGGTGAAGTGGACATTATCCTCACATGATACATTCTCGGATTACCCGGATCCAATGCATTACTTCTCGACTTGGAAATATTTCCCCACCGGTCATCATAATAATAATAATCTATATTCGCCAAACCGGATGAATACATCTGATAAGCTACCTTTGAAGTAAACGCACCTCCTGTTGTATTTTTACGGTATCTCCAACTTCCGTTATTCCATGTAGCAGTCGTAATCATGTCACCAGGTGTATTCCATGTTGTAGGCACCGAAAGATTATCCTCGTCATTACTGTTGCCGTCAGGATAGAAGAAGTCATCCCTATAGGAATATGATCCTACAACTCCCGTAATGTACTCAAGAGGATACTGGGTGACTTCAACTGTTCTTTCCAGACCGTCCTCATTGCTGATGACAAGGGTGAAATAAAGGATTGCATTATTTTCAGGTACAGGGCTGTAAACTGTTATGTTTCCTGCTATACTTCCGTCTATTGTCGTACCATATATGTCCTCCGGTGAAACAGATACTACCTGACCGAATTTATTGTAGTAATATACATCCTCTACATCAATTGTCACAGGTGATGATGATGCAAATTCAAGCGTTGTAGTATCTTTTGCAACGTTATGCATAGTCATCGATGTCTCATTGACACTCAGATACTTAGGCCTGTCATCGTTACCTACGCTCACTGTCACGCCTGTCCAGTCTTCTACAGTGTAGCTTATTTCATCCAGTTCGATAGGCTCAGACTCGTCTGATGCACCCGGACGGTCGAGAGTGATGTTGATCTGATAGAGGTTGTTTCTCTCGAATGTCGAATTGTCCGTCATCGGGATCTTGTACCAGCTGTTAGGGTAAGAGACAGTCTCGGTGTCTGACACCTTGAAGTCCAGAGGAAGGTTGATGACAGCACATGTCTCCTTGTCGAGGATGGACTCGTTGTCCCAATGATGAGGATAGACGTATGTAGTGAGAGTAACGTTCTTTTCACCGGCAGCATACTCCGGATTCCATGTGAAGTACTCTGTATCTGTCTTTGCGGTAGTCCTCAGAAGAACGCCCTGAAGATCGGTTGCTGCCTGTGTCTCGGCAAGAACCCATGTATCGTAAGGAAGATTCCTCACATAGAACAGACCTCCTTCCGAACCGTCCTCAATTCCATAGTTCCTGAAAGTGACGTTATCACTGGCCGTTATGTTCACAACGATCTTTGCGGCAGCACGTGCAAGAAGTGCATGAAGCTCGGTATCCTCCTCCGGAACTCCGTTATAAAGTACAACCGGTGAGTTTCCGCCTGCATCTTCTGCAACTGCGTCCATAAGGAAATAGCGCGGAGCGTCCGGAACATCAAGACCTGTCAGGTGAAGAAGCGCGTCCTCCTGCTTGAGATCATTAAGATCGTCGAATGAGCCTATGCCGCTGAGATCAAGAGTGCTGTTTGCAAGAAGATATACGAAATATTCCTGATTCTCTCCAAAAGAGGATCTCTTCGCTTCAAGAGTCACCTTGGATGCATTGTTCACTGCAAATGTCTCATGAACGATGAGGTCATCCGGTCTGCCTGCCGATACGTCAAAGATGAACACGTCAAGATTGTTCACATAAGACTCTGTAGCAGTCTGCTCAGCCTTGGTAAGACCTGATGAAAGATCCAGAATGATGCTCTCGTTGACAGGCGTCTCGACCACCATCTCCTCCTGAAGACAAGAGGCAGCGAGAAGAAGGGCTGCAGTGCAGAGAAGAGTATTTATTATCCTTTTCATTTTCATCTTAGTTTACCATTGTTATTGTTACGAAGTTGGCATCTGTACTTCCTGGCCAGTAGTAGTTTCCTGAGCTTCCGTTGATAAGGAGGTATTCCGATGAGGTTACGAGATCCGGCTGGTATGTTATCGCAAGATCAACCGTATTTCCTACAGCCATGTCATTATGAGGGATGACCACTACCTTGTACCATTTCGATGATGCCTCTATCGGCCATGTGCTCTGAAGTACCTCGTCATCGGTATCGTAGTCATATATCTTTATATCTGCATCAGATGCGTGATCTCCTATCAGTGTCGGCTGCCATTCGTCGTTTGCCGGTGCGGTCATCTGGAAATATCCCACAAATGGAGATGTCAGTGACATTTCAGCGGCATATGAAGGATCAGCTGTGTCGTCGGAAGAGGTAGGAACGTGGTCGCGCAGATAAGAGTGCGAAGGATATGTGAATGTGTAGCCTGGCATCGCATGTTCTTCCCAATCGGCTACTTCATATGTGATATGGATTCTTCCTTCATCTTCCTCGCTGACAAGGATACATACCTTATAATGTGTATTTCTTTCTATGCGAGGCATATAGACGAATCCTGTCTTGACAGCTCCGCTTGGATTCAGGACATATTCGACCTTGAGGGCAAGCTGACGGTCATTCACCTGTGTCATCCATTCTGACAGATTTCCGCCGACAGCTACTTCTGAAATGTAAGTCGGGGCAACTGCAACAGGAGTGTAATGATCGGCTGCCGAGCCGTCTCCCGTAAGTTCTTCAAGTGCCACAGAACTGCCCTCAGCAAGCAATATCCTGTCATTTGCCAATGAAGGTACAGTATTGAGGACATCGTCTGTCTGCGGGAAAAGATAGCTGTATTCTCTTGTCCCGGCTGAAAGCATAGTGACAGAAATGATCTCAGGCGATGTGGTTGCTCCTGCCGGCTTGGCTCCATAGACAGAAAGCTTTGCGAGAGAGCGCGAGAGACTGAAATCTACCTGCTGGACAAGAAGAAGATGATTTTCATGACCTTCTTCTGTATTTGCAGTCCTGCTGATGTCATCAACATTTATAGTCTCCGTCTGCTTGCAATACATTGGAAGAGGTGAACCGGCAGCGATTCTTGAATATTTCAAAGCCTCAAGTCCAGCCCTTGTCATCTCAGATCCGAGAGATACAGGATCATTATGGAGCATCATTGAAGCAGCATTCGCCACAAGATAGAAATCCACACTGTGAATTCCTGTTTCAGGGAGAGTGAGATCCATATAGAAATGCTCGTCAGCAGCCGTAGCCTCACGATGATAATATCCTACAAGTGCATCACCTTGAAAAGCATACACATGAAGAGTGTTGATTGCTGATTCCGACTCTGTAGGAGCAGCCTTGGTAAGCATATCGTCTGCCGAAACGTTGATCTGGATAAGCACGTTCTGCAGATCCTTCGGCATTTCCATCTTCTCGAAGAAGCAACCGGTGGCCAGAACTGCCGCGATGATCGCCAAAGCCGTCTTAGTCATTATATTAATTGTCTTCTGCATAAACGTGTCGATTATTTTTTAAAGTCCGGTGTTACAAGTTCAACAAACCATGAAGGGATACCAATTGTCACATCCACACATATTTCATCACTTGGAGTCGGTGGTGGAGGAGGAACCGGATCTGCAAATTCTATAAGGAAAGGTATCTGACACTCATGGAGTTCAGGGTTGATGAAATCCTTGTATTTTCTGAGATGCTCTGCAAAGCTGATCATCGCTACAGGAGTTCCATCCTCACCGGTAACCTTCAGATATACATCCTCATGGTTCTTATGTCTCATTATATTATTTACTGCCGTAGTGGTTTTCACGCCATCATGTACGGTTTCCATAATATAGTCTGTCGCCTGTCCCTTTGCCGTATTGTGGAAGTCGGTCTCCGGCGAAACGCCTACAAGCTCGATCTTCGGATTCTTTCCGATGTTTTCAGGAGCGTTCACGACTTCAACGATGATGTCGTAGTGGGAGCTGGCGAAATAGGTTGTCTTAGTCTCCTCGAGCTTGTATTCATCATAAGGCTCGATGGTATAGTCGATTGAAGACCAGTAGAGCGGATCGTTGCCGGACACAGTCTCTCCGTTGATATAGTCAGCGGCAGCGAAGGTTATGTTGCTCAAATCCTTTGAATCAAGGTTCCCGACCTTTGTGTCATATGCATTTCCTACGCACACGATACGGTAATCTCCCGCATCCAGAGGAGGAAGTGTGACAAGCTGTGCCTCGATTTCTGCGTCTGAAAGCGCAAATGAACTGATGCAGCGGCTGTCCTGATCAAAAACATACAGGTCAACATCGGTGATCTTCTCCGGGAAGATATCGGTCGTACCGTCGCCATTGTAGCACAAGGCAAGACGATAGACGTTATGGCAATCGCTGTTGTCTTCTCTGATGCAGGAAGCGGAGAGTCCTCCAGCGAGAAGAAGGCATAAAGCAATGTTTCTCATTTTCATAATCTCTGTATGTTTTTACGTTAGTGTTTGTTGTTAATAAATACTGGAGGGGCGGGCCGGGACCTAAGCCCCTCCATATATTTATTGATGTTGTTTCTTAGTTTAAATCTTTATCTGAAATGCTAGAATTCAGGAGTTACGAGAACTACGATCCAATCGTGAACGTCAACTGTAACGTCGAGGCAGCGCTCTACAACATTAAGATCCTCCTCGTCGAATGGAATAGATCCGTCACCGGAAGCCTCACCAGCAAAGCTCATACGGTAAACTGTACCTGGCTCGATAGAAGTGAGATACTGCTTAACATTCTCGTCATCAAGATAAGAGAACTGGTCAGTCCAGATATAGGCTGGAATATTTGTACCTGATGTTCCTGTTACGGAAAGATTGATGATCATGTCCGGAACCTGTGCAGGGGCGAAGAAATGATAAGCGCGTGGTCCTTCAGCTATATCCTTCTTGACAAGTGTTGTTCCGTCTGTAGGCTTGTCGAGTACGAGACCTGTGAATGAATCTCTGAACCAGCCGGTATTGTTTGTTCCTGTATTGAACCATCCATAAACGTCAGAATCTGAATCAAGATTTGCGATAGGAATCACAGCCTCACCGCCAGGAAGACCTCTGAAAGGTGCTACAGCTGCAGACATTGCAGGCATATAATCCTGAAAAGCGATATCCTTTACAGTAACTGAAGTATATTCATCACCGCTGTAATTGAGTGCAAAGCCATCAACCTCAAAGCGTGCTACTGTAGGCTTGAGTACAGGATTAGCTTCATAAACCTCCGAATATTTTGCCTCTGTTGTCTCTGTAGCCTCTGTCTGATGAGTCCTGCCTGTTTCTACGAGATCTGCCTCAGCAAAGAGAAGAAGCTTCTTCTGATCCTGCTGCTCACCGATTACAGACTTGAGAGCGAGAGCTTCTGCAAGAGTAAGCTGCTTTCCTGCGTTTGCAACAGCGATGATCTTTGTACAGTGATGAGAAACATAGTGATAGTTCTCCTCGATTGAAGTGAATCCTGCTGAAAGATCATCAGCTGACCAATAGAACTTGGCATCAATGTAGTCATTGTTGTCACCGTCGATCTTCACACCCTCATAATAATCTTTTGAATAAGAATTATCAGTAAGGAAAATCTGGAAATCGTTCACATGAACTGCTGTAGTTCCGTCAAGCTTGATCTTGTCTCCAGCTTCTCCTCTGGTCATGATCATGTTGGCTACAGACATTTCCACAGTCTTTACACTTTCATCAAGAGATGGCGAGTGGTTTTCCTTGTTACATGAAACAAGTGCGGCAGCAGCTACGAGAGCTGACAACATCAATTTTGTGATCTTCATAACTTTTAAATTTTAAAGGTTAATGGTTATTATTTATATGTTTTTCTTGTTTTTCAGTCAGGTTTATTCAAATCTCTTGAGGTATTCCTCACGCTCCTTACGCTTCTGCTCCTCATACTGAAGTTCCGCGTCTATTGCGTCTATGTTTTCCTGAGCCTCCTTGAATTCGTTCTCAAGTGCCTTCTCGAACCATGGAAGAGCCTTCTCGAATTCACCCTGCATCATGAGTGCGACTCCTATCGTGTTATATGCCCTGAAGTCGTCGTCGTATGGCTTCACATGCTCATATGCTTCTGCATATCTTCCTTCACCTATCATCCTGTTCGCCTGGTTGATCACGTCAACCGCCTCATCCTGGGTCGAATCGTAATATACTGCCAGATATCTTGCGCTACGGAGGTGAGGATAAACCTGGTCAAGCATCTTCTTCCATACCTTTCCGTTGTCGATTGCCATGATCTTCAGTTTCTTTTCCTCATCAGGAATCTCCATGTCAATGATCTCTACTACCTGATCCTTTTCGGCGATCCTGGATTCCATAAGGAGTCTGCGGAGTCCCGGCCAGTTCTCTTCTCCGTTACGGAGGCGGAAGTTGTCCGCTGTGAGATTATACTGAGGCCTGTTTTCGATGATGTAATCGATAAGTGCTTTCGCGCGGTTCTGGCCGAGCCAGTTGTTGAAGCTCCTTCTTCCCTCAGGTGATGCATATCCTGCGATCTCAATCTTGTCAACCCTGAACTTCGGATTCGAATAGATCTTGTCAACTGCTGAGAGGATCTTTCCGAAAGTGACCTCGTTGTTGAAAACCGAAGAGTCGATCTCTATCTTTGACACCTTGAAGATGATCTCAAGCTCGTCCTGTCCGAAATTCCATTCTCTGGTCGCATCTGCAAGAGCGTATGCCTTAGGAATGCGTCTTGGCTCTACCGGAGGTTCCTGGAACAATGTTGCTGATGCCACTTCCTCGTCTGCCAGTTCATCTTCACATGCACATCCTACAATTTCTCTTCTGATACCGAGGTTTGCCGGAGCCATCCATCTTTTGAGAGGTGCAGTGTCACGGTAGCTATAGACTTCTCCCTTTATCACCTGTCCTTCCTCGAGCTCCCATCCCTTGTTGCCGTCAAGATGATTCTCCTGTCTTTCCCTCTTGTAGCGATTCTTTCCGTAAACCTCTACCGTCTCGAGCCACAATGTATCTTTTCCATTATATATATAAGGCATTATGACTTCCTTGCGCTTTGACGGGATTGAATTATGGTCAGTCTCGATATTGAATGTCACTATCGCATCCTTTCCGTCATGAACAAGATTCTGATCTGTGATTTTCGACTGAGCTCCTGCAACCATGCTCATGCCTAACACTGCTATTGCTGTCAATATTGCTTTCTTCATGATTCCGTCCCCCGTTATTTTAAAAGGTAAATGAATGAGAGTCCACATCTGGTAGGTCCGATCAGATGGCGCTCGAATGTCTCCTGAAAGAGTCCGCACTTGCGGTTCTCGAACTGGTCATATACTGTGTACCAGTAGCCGAGTCCGACAGTAGCCTCAAGGTTCCAGCGCTTGCCGAGGATCCACTGGTATCCGTAAGTGATACCGGCTCCTGCAGCCCAGCCCTGGTTGCGGACATTATCCTTGCTTCCAGTCATCCCTGCAGGCTCGTTCAAAGCGTAGAACATCTCAGGAACAGGAATCGCGCTGAGGTTGAACTGTGTGTAATTGGCGTTGATACCCATGAAATGACCGTTGAATGACTCGCAGAACCAGTAACGGACTTCAGGACTTACAAGAAAATGCTTCAGCTTCCTGTTGACCTCTATATTACTATCGAGAGTCCAAGGATTGTATCCGCCTTCAAGATAGAATGAAAAGCGGTCGCCCATACCGACTTCAAGGCCGAGGTTCGGCGTAGAAGTCGCCCAGTAGAGGGCATTTGTCTTCAGACCTGCTTTCTGAGCATTCGAAATGCTCGGGAAAGCGAAGACAAGAAGCAGTACAATGATCAGATACTTTTTCATCAGCACGTCGTTATTAATAAAGGTTAGTGCTGGTGACGATAGGGATAATTTCCTCGGAAAGAGGTATGATGCCTCATTCTATACCGCCGCTCAGCTGGTACAAAAGTAGGTACGATGACACCTGTCACCAAATCTTGCAATACGCTTTTTCTGCAACTGCAATTTTTATTTTCGAACATACATTTTTTGACACTGAAACAATATTTTTTGCACAAAATTGAAGCTGACGCAATTTTTAAATGTTTTTTACACATAAAAATTAACGCAAACACAATTTATTTGAATTCAAAAAACTAAATTTGCAGCGAGATCGTAGTATGTATATCAATGGAAAGTGAAGCTTTTTACATTCTTATCAACTTTGCCTATATTCTGATATTCGGCATCCTTACTGCCGCAGTAATGCTGCTTAACATGCCGAAAAAAGAAGATGCATTGAAAAGTTACAGAAGATCGCGATACATCATGGGACTCGCGACCGGACTGATGACTGTTTACTGCATGTTCAGGCTTATCATTCCCCAGCACCATGGAGATTATTTGGACTTTTGGCTTCTGGTAACATTCACTCTGCTGTTTTCATGGCTTTCATATGTATCTTTCCTGTTCCTCATTGAAACACCAAGGTATATAATAAAGCATTTCGTCGCTGACGGACTTATTCCACTGGTACTGATGGCTGTATCCGGAGTAATAGGCCTTATGATTCCATCCAGCCAGAAAGTGATAATGATCATATTCGGATGCATCTATGGAATCAAATGCGCCTGGATGCTCTATACCTGTATCAAGGAATACAGGAAATGTCTGTATGAGATAGAGAACTATTACGATGAGGGTCCGGACATGAAATGGATGATGATGACATTGATTCTGTCCGCCGTTCTGTATATCAGCACATTGGCCGTATTCTATATTCCTTCACTTCAGCTTGCATACTATTGTATCGTTCCTTTCGTCTATATGTACATGGTATTCAAGATCATCAGCTTCGCTACAAAGAAGATCGACAACATAAGGAAAAAGAACTATTATCTGGAAAACGAGCCGAAGCAGGAGAAGAAGGAAAAGGTGAGGGATCTGTCGGAAAAAATGAGGCCGATCGTCGATAAATGGGTGAACGAGAAGAAGTTCTGCAGGGAAGGACTCAACATAAAGGATGTAGCCATGGAGATGGGAACAAACCACAACTATCTCTCGCAGTACATAAACAACGACCTGGACATGACATTCCAGATATGGCTCAACACCCTCAGGATAGAGGAAAGCAAGATTCTTCTTACCTCGAAGGAAAAGATGTCAATCGAGGAAATAGGAATAAAGGTGGGAATACCACAGAACTACAATTTCTCAAGATGGTTCAAGCAGCTGACGGAAATGACTCCGTTCCAGTACAGAAGAACATATTCATCGAGACAGTAACGTGTTGAATACACGGTTTTCAGGGGCATCCTTCAGGATGACCCTTTTTTCATGATCGAGAAGATACAGCGAAGGGATGGCACGGACATGATAGAGATTCTCGTTCCTTATGACAAGGTCAGGATCGAAGCCGTTGTACCATTCTTCCGAATATGCCGGCATATATTCACGCCAACTCTGAATATCTTCATCGATATAGATATTGACAACGGCAAGATATCCGTCAGATATCATGTCAGAAATCATTTCATGTCCTCGGAGAACGTTCATGATCTCCATACAGGCATTGCATCCCGGATTGCTGAAGAAAAGCAGTGTCACCGGAGCCTGGATGCCGTGCAGAGTGTGCATTCTGCCGTTCTTGTCCGCAAATCTGAAATCCGCTGCTATAGTACCTGTCCTGTTCAAAGCCGTCATTTCGGCCTCAAAACGGTATTTTCCACGCTCTGCCTCATCAAATCCCTCGTAAGACGCAAGTCTTTTTACGAAAACATGATAATTGTCCTCATCCCTTAACGGAGAATTGGGATCATAGAAATATTTTTCAGCAAGATTTGTGAACGTTTCAAAAACATTGGAAGAGGTATCCTTCCTTTCACATGCCACAGACTTTTCATACAGTGCATTTATGGCCTTGTCCGCCGAAGAACGTGAAATCCTTTCAAGAACAGTAGTCCAGTCCGCAAATTTCTGTTCAACGTCTTCTTTTCTGACTCCGCTGACAAAAAGAGAATCCGAAGGATAATCCCTGGAAGGATCTGCAATCCTGTCCCAGTAATGCAGGGCAAGGTATTCAGCCCTGTCATTGGCATCCGTCATCATTTCAGGAGGCATGACATCAGGAAAAGGCAGAGCTTTGAACTGCTCTGCCTTCTTTCCCTGTCCGCAACCTGCGGCCATGACCGCAAGAAGCACTATGACTATTATATTATCTCTCATATTTTCCTACCTTGGCCTGAGAAATGTTGATAAGGAAGTCACCTATCTTCTCAAGTTCTGCAAGCACATCCATGAAATATACTCCGGTGAGATAGTTGTAGCTGTTGCTCTCGATATTCACGATATGCTCCTCACGAAGGTGATTTCTGCACTCATTGATGTTATATTCGGCATTCTCTGCATTCGAGATCTCCCTGAGTTCAGTGTTCTTGAGGTTTGCGATCATGACATCGTAGCTCTTCTGAACGAGATCCATGATCTTGTTGAGACGGTCAAGAATAGGCTTGTCGAACACTCTTCCGTGAACATTCTTTCTCTTGAGGATACGTCCGATGGCCTCGCCTGAGTCACCGAGAGACTCCATCTCACCGATCATCTTGTACATGGCCTTGATGGTATCGGCTGCCTCTTCGCTTATCTCATTCTTGCTTACCTCATTGAGATATGTCGCAATCTCATACTCGATCCTGTCAGTGATTTCCTCATATTTGATGAGTTTCTCATTGATCTTGTCGAACTTGTCCGGATCCTGCTCGTTCACAGCCTGACGGATATAACCGAAGCCGTTGCGGCATATTTCGGCAAAATGTATGAGTTCCTGCTGAGCCTCTCTGAGAGAAAGTTCGGCAGTGCTGAGAGGGCCTCCTGAAATATACTTGAGTCTGAATACCTCTGTCTCGCCCTTAGGCTCCTTCACAAGCCATACGACAGCCTTCTCGATAAGTGGAACGAACCATATGAGTACGCATGTGTTGGTGACGTTGAAGAGCGTATGAAGCATCGCGATACCATAGAGGATGGAATTCTTGTACATTTCCATCATTGCGGGATCTGCTTCTGTACCGCTGTTGGCTAAAATTGCAAGCTGACGGCTCGCTTCCATAGGATCATAGAATCCGAGAGACTCCATTATCACACAGATAAGACCTACGATCGGTCTGAGAAGTGCAAGCACCCAGACTACACCGATGAGATTGAATATCGTATGCGCACGTGCTGCTCTCTTTGCCGAAGTATTGGCTACAGCAGCTGCGATGTTGGCAGTAATGGTTGTTCCTATGTTCTCACCAAGCACCATAGCCACTGCAAGCTTGAAGTCGATGAGGCCTGATGCAGCGAGGAGCATGGTAATGGCCATTGTAGCGCTCGATGCCTGAAGCACGATGGTAAGGACAGCACCGGCAATGAGGAACAGAAGTACGGAACCGAAGCCGAAGCCGTTGATGCTTCCGAAGAAGTTCATCATACCTGACTGGTAATTGTCAAGGATGGCGTTAGAGCAGTCCTTCATGAAGGTAAGTCCTACATACATGATGGCGAATCCCATCATGAACTGGCCGATATTCTTGAGAGAGGCTTTCTTCGACGAATGCATCAAGAATCCGAAAGCCATCATAGGTACTGCGAACAGAGCGATGTTCACAGAGAATCCGAGAGATGTGATCCATGCGGTAAGCGTTGTTCCGATATTCGCTCCCATGATCACGCCAATGGCATTTCCGAGAGTGAGAAGTCCGGCGTTCACAAAGCTCACGACCATGATGGTTGTTGCAGATGATGACTGCACGAGAGCTGTAACCACTGTTCCTGTAAGAACGCGCTTGAATGAATTGGAAGTCATTTTGGCCATGAAAGACCTTAGACGGTCACCCGCAGATTTCTGGAGACCTTCACTCATGAGTGCCATACCGTAGAGGAACATAGCGAGTCCACCAAGCACGGAAAGCACATTAAGAATAGTTGTCATATGATTATGTATGTTATTTGCTTATTTAAATAAGGCGAATAATTCGCAAAAATATAAAAATTAATTAGATTTGCGTTTGGATGACTCACCATTTTACGGCAAAAAGATGAAGAATATCCATATACGATATATTTTGATGCTTGCGGCAATGTTATTTCCATTATTGTCGCATGCTCAGTTTTATGTAACCGGAGATGATCCGGGAAAGGCGAAGTGGTATTCCATCGAAACGGACCATTTCAAAGTCATATATCCCGAGGGAGCGGATTCCCTTGCAAGGGAATATGCTGCAAAGATCGAAAGATACCGCATCCCGGTTTCGCTGACGACCGGATACGCCGCAGGAGATGGAGACGGAAAGAAGATGCCTGTCGTGATGCATGCATACAATGCGGCGAACGGTTCGGTAGCATGGGCTCCGAAAAGGATGGATCTTTTCACAATCCCGTCTGCCTATGATCCGGAACCTCTGCCATGGACCACAATGCTTTCAGTCCATGAATCACGCCATGTGACCCAGATGCAGTTCGGCATGACGAAGGCACAGAAGCCTTTCGGCTGGGTACTCGGTGAAATGTGGAATATACTTGCCTCACTGGTATATCCAGGTATTTCTAACATGGAAGGAGATGCCGTGATTACCGAAACCGCATGGACTCCTTCAGGACGAGGCAGGACGGCGGACTTTCTCAATTACTATTGGGTGGCATTCGACAACGGGGATTTCAGGAGCTGGGACAAATGGAGATTCGTATCCCAGAAGAACAATGCTCCGAACTATTATTCTCTCGGATATCTGACGATAGGAGGCTTCCGTTATCTGTACGACTGTCCGGAATTCATGAAGGAGGGATATGATCTTGCGGCACGACGTCCATATAATCTCGGAGCGTTCTACACCACAACCAAGAGACTCACGGGAAAGAAGTTCAAACATGCCTTCATGGAGGTTTGTGACACCTTATATACCCTCTGGAATGCCTCTGCAGAGGCTCGAAGGCCATATATTCCATCCGAGCCGGTAAGTGCGGAACCACGTATATATACAGATTACACCGACAACCTCATTGTCGGAACTGACATATACGCGATAAAGAAAGGACATGTCGATGCTCCTGCCCTTGTACGAATAGACAGCATAGGACGGGAACACAGGATCAGTTCATTCGCCAGCAATGCTGGCAGGATCCAATGGTCGGAACCTCTCCAGAGAATCTATTGGAGCGAAACAAAGGCTGACAAGAGGTGGAATCTCGAAACTGAATCCAGGATAAGATACATCGGAAAGGATGGCAAGGGAAGCATCAGGAGTTCAGGACTCCTTCATAATCCGTATCCGGACAGTTCGCAAGGCAAGGTGGCAGCTGTGAGATATACGATCGGAGGCCGTACTGTTCTTGAAATCATGGATGGAAGTTCAGGAGAGGCAAAGGCCTCGTTCAATGCTCCGGACAGTCTGCAGCTGGTGGAAGCGGCATGGATCGGAGATGTCATTTACGCTACAGCCATCTCTGAAAACGGATATGGAATATACAGCATCGCTTCTACCGGAGGTCCTTGGAAAAAGGTTCTTTCTCCTCAGCCGGTGATGATAAAGGATTTCGGAACATGGGAAAACGAACTCATGTTCACATGCGACAGAACCGGAGTGAACGAACTGTATCATCTCGATCCTTCCGATCGCAGACTTGTACAGAAGACATCCACACGCTACGGAGCTTCCGACTTCAGATACAGCGAGGACGGGGAATGGCTCTATTACTCGTCACAGACCATGAAAGGAATGAGGATATTCAGGACTCACAGGGATTCTCTTATGGACAGTACTGCCGATTTCACCGAACGTCATCTTTATCCTATAGCTGAGGCTGTGACGGCTCAGGAAAGGGCAATGGCCGAAAAACGTGGTGTCGAGCTGATGAAAGATGTGAAGATTTCGGATCCTGTACGCTACCGCAAGCTTCCTCATATGTTCAATGTGCATTCCTGGGCTCCGGTATATGTGAATGTTGACAATATAATGAACATGTCCTTCGGACAGATATGGGAAGCGGCATCGCTCGGTGTCACCGGAATAATGCAGAACAGGCTATCGACAGCTACAGGAGAATTCGGATATTCCGCTCACAAGGATCCATACAATCCTGAAAGATGGAGACATTCCGGACATGCAAGATTCAGATATTCAGGTCTTTATCCTATATTCGAAGTCTCTGTTGACGTCAATGACAGATCGGCCAGACAATACCATGTCTTCAGGTACAAGCTTGGGGAAGATAAGACAGGAATGGAAGTCAGTTCTCAGGAACTGGCAGTTCCATATGTTGAGGGTAGGGTATCTGCCTACATTCCTTTCAGATTCTCTTCCGGAGGATGGTTCAGAGGTGTAACTCCGCGTATGACCTACAGGATAGGAAACGATATGTTCAGAAAAGGAGTGACCGAAATGACGATGGAAGATCATATGGGTCTTGGAACCGACGGTGTTCTTGTAGATTATCAGAGACCGGTGTTCCAGGCTTATACGGAAGGAAAGAATACATTCAGACACAGCGTATCCGGTTCATTGAGCGCATATGCCATACAGAGCACTCCTAACTCGGCCGTATATCCGAGATGGGGATTCGGAATGGAGGCTGGTGCTTCGGGAAATATCGACAGCAGGGATTTCATATCCCCTATGGGTTATGTCTATGCATACGGATATCTGCCTGGAATAATGCGTGAGCATGGAATAAGATTATCCGCCATGAGTCAGATCAAGCTGTCCGGAGATTCTGCTTTCGGACAGGCTGTCGTCAGCATACTCCCACGAGGAATGAGTTCGAACGGATCTCTGACCAGCTGGCTTTCGGTAAGGAATCCTGTAATGACAAAGGTCACAGCAGATTATGCCCTGCCTGTATTCATCGGGGACATTTCCATTGGAGGAAGCTTCTTCTCCATCAAGAGACTTGTCCTGACCCCGCATTTCGACTGCACGTTCTACTCAGGAAACAATCTGTGGTCAGCCGGATCCGATGTGGAGCTTGACCTGCACAGTATCCTTACTCTTGAATGGCCATGTACCTTGGGTATTACATTCTCATATAACGGAGGATCAGCCTTCGATTCTATGATAGATGATTATGGAACGGAAATCCGACGCTGGTACTTCGGACCTGTTTTCAACGTAACTTTTTAAAAACAAGAATATGTCACTGATCAACGAAGCCATAGCCCCATGCAGCAAATGCGGGGAACAGCATAAGATAACAGTCTATAGAAGCATAAACATTGCAGACAATCCCGAACTCAAGGCAAAGGTGATGGACGGTTCACTCTTCCTCTGGGAATGCCCTCACTGCGGTCAGGTGAATCTCGCCAAATACGAGACCCTCTATCATGATCCTTCCGCAAAGGTCATGTTCTGGCTCATTCCTTCCGGAGAGATTTCCGAAACGCAGATGCAGGCCATAACCATGCACACAAAGGCAATGGGAGGCTATACTCTGCGACGTGTGAACGATATGGGTTCGCTTATGGAGAAAGTGCTCATTTCCGAGGCCGGACTGGACGATGTGGTGCTGGAGATGTGCAAGTACGTAACCAAGCTTGAAATGCTTCAGAAAAGCGTGGAAGCAGGTAAAAAGGAGGAATTCATGGCTTCTGTATTCCATTTTTACCGTTCAGAGGGTGAAGGCGACGAAAGGGTGCTGACCTTCATGTATGCCCTCGACGGCCAGATGCTCGGAGTCAACATAGGCTGGAACGTATATCAGGACTGCGCCGGAATCCTCGAGCGCAACCCTCAGATCCGCCCTGCAGAAGGCTTCGAGAAGATAGATGCGGAGTGGCTTGGCTCAAAGCTGGTTTAACCGAATCTCATAAAAAAGACCGATGTACCAAGAATCACCAGAAACTTGGTACATCGGTTCTGATTTTTGATGTTTTTTCAGCTTTTTCGGGGGTGATGTACCAAGATATTGCGCTTTTTTGGTACATCACTTTGGGAGATCCCCGATCGAGTCGGGTATGACTTAAAAACTAGAGTCTGCGTGCTCCGTCGCTGATCACTACAGGAATTACAACTGGCTCATGGCCATATTTCTCACAGAACGATGTCTTGGCCTTTTCGATGAATGCATCATAGAGCTCAGCCTTCACGAGATTGATGGTACAGCCGCCGAAACCGCCGCCCATGATACGTGAACCTGTCACGCCGCATTCCTGTGCCACTGTAGCGAGGAAATCAAGCTCTTCGCATGAAACCTCATAATCCTTCGACATTCCCCAATGAGTCTCATACATGCGTGCTCCGACCGTCTCATAGTCACCCTTTCCGAGTGCATCACATACATCAAGGACTCTTCTCTCCTCACCGATCACATAACGTGCGCGGAGATAATCCTCTTCAGAAATCTGATCCTTGATGGCCTCGAGCTGATCCATTGTAGCTCCGCGGAGGAATTCCTGACCGAGAACCTTGGCTACGCGCTCACATGATGCGCGACGGTCATTGTATGGAGATCCCACAAGTTCATGCTTTACACATGAGTTGAGAAGGACAAGCTTGTATCCGTGCTGCTCCGGATCGAACGGGAAATATTCGAATTCCATAGAACGGCAGTCAAGACGCATGAGGTTTCCTGCCTTTCCGAAAACAGAAGCGAACTGATCCATGATTCCGCACTTCACACCGCAGTAGTTGTGCTCTGTGCTCTGACCGATGCGTGCAAGCTCGAACTTGTCGATTCCAAGACCGAAGAGTTCATTGAGAGCAAATGCGAATGTGCTTTCAAGGGCTGCAGAAGAAGACATTCCGGCTCCGAGAGGTACATCACCTGCAAAAACTGTGTCGAATCCGCCTACCTTTCCGCCTCTCTTCTGGATTTCGCGACATACACCGAAGATGTATCGAGCCCAGCTCTGATGAGGAAGATCCTCTTCATTGAGACCGAATTCGCAATATTCGTCGAGATCAAGTGCGAAAGCACGTACTCTCTCTGCTCCGTTGAGCTTGATTTCAGCAATCATTCCCTTGTCGATTGCACCTGGGAACACGAAACCGCCGTTATAATCGGTATGCTCGCCGATAAGGTTGATACGTCCTGCAGACGCAAAGAATTCACCTTCTGCCTGGAAAAGGGTCTGGAATTTTTCAGCTATTCTGGTTTTCATCTTATTTATGTTATTACTTTGGTTATTGTTCCGTGATTCATAATAATCCTGATATTACATATCAAAATCTTTCAAATATAGCAATATCAGCCGATAAATCAATGATATATCTTAAGAATTATCGGACAATGGTCACTGACTCCGCCTATATATTTCGGTCCGGAATATGTCCTGAGGGGTTTTTCTCCGGGATGTTTTCTTTCCCACGTCATCAGGAAAGGAATACGGCAGACTTCCATCACGGCATTTGCGGAAAGGCGGGGACTGACCATGAACATATCTATGAGATCCCATTTCCCTTCATATCTGATGGTACCTTCACCTCTTTCATGAAGCGTCCTTCCAAGATTGACCAAGGTTCCGTCAATGATTCCGAATGAAGAAGCGTCCGGAGTGTCGTTGAAATCTCCCATGGCTATGACATTTTCATTTCCCAACGAATCTGCAAGTTCCTTCAATGTCATCATTGCCGCCTCCCTGCGACCTCGTGATTCCTTTTCTCCTCCATATTTCGATGGATGATGATTGACTATGAAATCAAGCCTGCAACTGTCTGCAAGGCACATTCCGGCATGAAGGATATCCCTTGTCGCCATCTTTTCTCCTTCATGTTCCGGTGTCTTTACCGAGACCGATTCCAATGTCATGGAAGATTTCCTATACAATATGGCTGCATCTATGCCGCGCCGGTCTCCTGAATCATGATGGATCACGGCATAATCATATTTCCTCAGAAGCGTGGAATGTAGAAGTTTGGTCAGCACTCCCCTGTTCTCTATCTCTGCAAGACCTATCAGATCAGGCATTCTCCCGTATCTTTCCCCTATCCACAATATGGCCTTGGCAACAGCATCGCACTTCGCATAGAACCTTTTCTTCGTCCAATGCCTGCTGCCCATTGATGAGAATTCCTTGTCTGACTCCCCCGTTCCTCCGTCAACATAGTCAAAGAAGTTCTCCAGATTCCAGAAAACAACCGACAGAGAATCACCATCAGAACGAGCATTTCCATAAGACAACCCGGGCGAGGACAATATTGTAAAAAACAACAGTATTTTCATATAAATCATTATTTTGCAAACGACAAAAATGTATATGATTTTTCTGACAATGTTTAAAAAAAAGAAAAATAAAGGCTTAAAAAGAGAAATAAATTAAAGAAAAAGAAAAAGTTGGCGTAAATTTGCGGGCTGATAAAGAAACAGGATATAATTACCATTTAAAGAGATAATGCAATGGCACTTAAATGCGGTATCGTAGGACTTCCTAATGTAGGAAAATCAACATTGTTCAACTGCGTGAGCTCGGGAAAGGCTCAGAGCGCAAACTTCCCTTTCTGTACAATAGAGCCTAACATAGGCTCCACAATCGTACCGGACAAGAGACTGGAAGTGCTCGAAAGCCTCTGCAACCCTAAGAGAGTGATCCCTGCAACAGTAGAGATCGTGGACATCGCCGGACTTGTGAAGGGAGCAAGCAAGGGAGAAGGTCTCGGAAACCAGTTCCTTGCAAACATCAGGGAAACCGATGCAATCCTCCATGTCCTCCGTTGCTTTGACGATCCTAACATCGTACATGTTGACGGAAGCGTGGATCCTGTCCGTGACAAGGAAGTCATAGACATGGAGCTTCAGCTCAAGGATCTTGAGACAGTGGAAAACCGCATTACAAAAGTACAGAAGCAGGCTCAGACCGGAGGTGACAAGAATGCCAAGAAGCTTTTCGACCTTCTCTGCAGATACAGGGATGCCCTTGAGCAGGGAAAGTCATGCCGCACCGTAAAACCTGAAAATGCCGATGAAGAGCAGCTTGCAAAGGAACTTTTCCTCCTTACAAACAAGCCTGTGATGTATGTATGCAACGTTGACGAGGCTTCAGCAAAGACTGGAAACCAGTATGTAGAGCAGGTCCGTGAGGCTGTAAAGGACGAGGATGCCGAGATCCTTGTGATTGCTGCAAAGATCGAATCAGACATTGCAGAGCTTGAGAGCTATGAGGAACGTCAGATGTTCCTCGAAGAAATGGGTCTGGAGGAATCAGGAGTCGTAAGACTTATCCAGAGCGCATATTCCCTCCTCAATCTCCGAACATATTTCACTGCAGGTGCTGACGAATGCCGTGCATGGACCATAAATGTGGGAGACAAGGCACCGAAGGCAGCAGGAGTGATCCACACTGATTTCGAGAAAGGATTCATCCGTGCCGAAGTCATCAAATATGATGATTTCGTGGAATTGAAGTCAGAAGCTGCCTGCCGCGCAGCCGGAAAACTCGGAGTGGAAGGCAAGGAATATGTCGTTCAGGACGGAGATATAATGCACTTCCTCTTTAACGTATAAGCTTGTCAAGAGAAGTCTTAAGGTCATCATATGAAGGGACGGGATCGTCGGTGTATATATGCCTGATGATTCCGTTTCTGTCATTTATGTATATACGTGGAATACGGGTCTGGGCGAACAATTCATAGACCGAACGGTCTTTCTGCGCAGAATAAGGCATTTTCAGCCCCTCTTTATTCCAATAGAACTCTATATCCTCCTTATGATCCTCACGGCTTATAAGGGCAAATGAGACTCCTTCCGGCTTATATTCGTCATAAATCTTCTGCATTATAGGCAATGCCTGCTGACAGTCCGGACATGATGTATGGAAAAACATTATCACGGATATGTTTCCCTTGAGATCCTCATTGCTGAGCAGCTTTCCGTTATTCATCACAACAACAAAATCAGGAACAACATCACCGACCTTCAGATCAGCGCCTGCAGGTTCTTCCTTTATACATGCCGAAAAGAGCAGCATGAACGGTAATATCAATAACAGTCTTTTTATCATTTTCAATATTTTTTGTATGTCGGTCTGACAGTATGGTGATTATCAGACCAGCTGCAAAAATAATAAAAATAAGAGCAACTGCATTAACAATTGCTCTTATTATCATAGAGTTGGATGTAATCTATTAATAGAAACGTGCTCTGTTATCCTTTACAGTCTCCTCCATCATTACAGGAAGAAGCATCTGAGTAGAATACTGTGACATCTGAGCGTCACGTGCCTTAGCGTCATCCTCAGTGAAGAATGCACCTGTATCACGGCCTGTAACCTTATAAACATAAACTCCGATAGAACCTGCGAGCGGACCATAGATCTTGCCATCTTCTGCCACTGAAGCAGCACCGATGAACTTAGGATCAAGACCCTGTGCACCCATTGAAGCGAATGCGATTCCGTCCTTGGTGCTTACTGTAGTATTGAGAGCTGTTGCAATAGCCTCCATATCGTTAAGACCGTTGATTTTCTCTGCTACCTCAGCTGCCTTCTTCTCACCAGCCTTCTCGCTGTAGAGAATGTTTCTGATTGAAGCTGAAACATCGCTGATAGGAGCATAACCCTCATTGTGGATACCCTTGAGGGCAGCGATGATGAAGTAGTTGTTGTCAACAGTGATGATGTTCGAAGCATCACCTTCCTTGGCATCGAATGCCCATCTTGTAACCTCTCTTGTATTGTCGATAGCACCGAGACGGTCAGCGCTCTCAGACATTCTGTTTACAGGATGTGCATATACGCCTTCCTCCTCAAGAGCCTTCTGGAAATTCTCATACTTTCCAGCTGTCTTGGTAGCGAAAGTGTTAGCCTGAGCATAGTATCCGTTTACAGTCTCCTTGCTTGGAACAGCTGTCTTCTCAAGAACTGCAACCTTCTTCTTTGCAACCGGCTTTGTAGTGTCGAGAACCTGGAATGTAAGGCCGCTGATGGTAACCTTGCTGTTCTTCTTTGCTGTCATGAGAGACTCGAAACCTGGAGTCTGAGTGATCCACATAGGCTCCACTACATTGAGAAGGCTGTCAACATTCTCCTCAGTTGCAGGAACATACTTCACATATACAGAGTCAGGAACCATACCCTCCTCCATTACGCGTACAGCATAGAATGTGTTTCCGTTTGAAAGAACCTCTGAAACAGAAGCCTTGTCACCGAATGCATAGTCATTCACAACCTTTGCTACAGTTGTAAGCTCGCCAGCCTTGTACCAGCGGTCCTCATACTGCCTGTCTGAATTTGCAAGAAGGAAGCTCTTCATGTTTGTAGCTGTAGCGAAGTTGTCATATACATCGATGAGAGCCTGGTTTGCAGCCGCGATGTCACCCTCTGAAGGCTTAACCTCGAATACGACATACTCGATATCCCTGCTTGCCTGCTGTCTGTAGAACTTCTTGTGAGCATCATAATATGCCTTGATCTCGCTGTCAGAAACAACGATTGTAGAATCCGGAGCATATGCGAAAGGAACCATCACGAACTCAACATTGAATGTGTTGTTGTTTTCAGCGATCTGGTCTGCAAGCATGAGCGGATTTGTAAAGTTGCTCTGAGTGAAGAGAGAGAGATACTTAGCATAGTACTCCTGAGTCTTGGCTGACTCTACGAGATAGTTCCAGTAAAGCTGGAGACGACCTGTCTGGTCTGTATCCTTATAGCTGAGGAATTCACGTACAAGATCAACTGAGAATACTCCGTTCTCATCAAGGAATGCAGGATTCTGAGTGAATACAGGAGAATCGATGTTACCGGCGATGATGTCGCTCATCTCCTCTGAACCTACATGGATACCTGCCTTCTGTGCATTCTTCTCGAAAAGATACTTGTCAACAAGTGACTGCCATGCCGCATTTCTGATAGAAAGCTGCTGCTCCTCGTTCTGAGCAGAAGTACCGGTCATGATTTCGTTGATTGCTGTGAACTTCTCTACATCTGCCTGATAGTCAGTATAAGAGATAGATTTTCCGTCAATTTCGCCTACGTCATACTTTGAAGACATTGAAGACGATACTGACTGAAGTGTGGTCGGATCGATAATGAAAGACAACAGCGCTACTGCAATAAGCACTGTTATCAGGATACCGAACTTGACACGAATAGTTTCAAGTGCTGCCATTTTTATTGTCTTTTTTAGATTATTTTCCTGTAAATTACAATATTGGGGGGCGAAGATAGCAATTTTATCTCAATCTGTCGCTATTTTTTTTGAAATGGACCGATAAAATTGACCGAATCTATCAAAACCTGCGTACTATCCTTCACTATGATAGCGTAATTATTGAAATTATCATACAGAATAGTGCTTCTCGCACGCTGGTCTGATTCCATTCCATATCCCTGCGCAAAACCGTCCAGAGAATACATCCTCACATAGCAATGCGTATATATCCTTTCATTCTCCTGATCCCAGTAAAGGGTATCGGTCTCCATAACCTCCTGATTGATGAGATTCTTGACAACCACGTTTCCGAAAGCTTCCCAGGTTTCCCTGCCGTCCTCAAATTTCATATGTCTGGCATTGTCAGCCACGATTTCCGTTTCAAGCTTTCCAGATTCATCAAAGCCATAAACAAAGAATCCTTCAGGAAAGAGTTCATAGTCAAGGGTGTCCTTCTCGTATTTCTCCATTCTCGGAGCTTCCGCCCTCAGTTTGACTATTCCGTTTTCCGTCTGCTGGAGGTACATGTCATCAACCACCTGCACAGGTGTTTCAACAAGATTCAGAGCCTCTGCTTCACCCAGTTTTCCTTTACAAGAATAAACGACGAAAGCAACCGCCGCAGCGGTTGCAATCATCTTCAACATATTTTTAATATTCTTCAATATGCTTAGTTCTGAGTTCTTACCGTAGTAGTAGCTCTCATTCCGCCGCATGAAACAGTATATGACTGACCGTTTGTGAAGTCATACATGAATGCCTCAGCTGTCTGTGGATAATAAGAAGCATACTGTCTGATGTGGTTGTTTGCATCCTCGGCAAGAGTCTCGTCAGCATTCTTTGCCTTGTTCATATAATCAACAGCAACCCAGTACTTAGCTCTCTGCTCGATATCGTTTCCACCACATGGAACGCTGCCCCAGATAGTACCCATGAGCATGTATGTCTTACCTGCAAGTGAAGGATCAAGATCGATGACCTTCTGAGCAGCCTCATAAGCCTGAGCGTACTTAGAACTCTTGAAGCTGAATGCAGCAAGCTCATAATAATAACCACCGTCGGTAACTGCGTCAGACTCCTCTGCAGAAATAGCCTCATTCATAAACTTGACTGCATTGTCATAGTCATTTCTGCCAGCATAAAGCTTGTAGAGATAGTATGCAGAAGTGTATGAAGGCTCGAGAGTGTGCATTGTGTTGACAGCTTTAAGGAAGAGGTCGTTGTCTGTACATCCCTCTGTCATACCCATCATTCTCACGATATTCTTTGCAAGATCAAGGTTCTGAGGATCAGCCTCATATCTTGGTCCGAAAAGTGCGATGAGATTGTCGCAGCTTGCTACCTGGCTTGTGATGAAGAGGCTCTCAACATCCTCGACAGTCTTGGCGATGCTTCTTGCCTCAACGTCGTTCTTAGGAGTGATCATGCCGAGATACTTGATTGCATCCTCATATACATTGATAACCTTCTCAGGATCAAGCGAACCTTCCTTATAAAGATCAACAGCAGTGCTGAGCTGGAAAAGGAAGATATTTGCTCTTGTATTCTCCTTTGTCTTCTCTACAACATCGCAAAGACCAGCGAAAAGTCTCTCAGGATCATTCTTCATATAGTTATACATGTCGAGAGCCTTGTTGTTGAGTGAGCTTGTAGCATATTTTGGCCAGAACTCGACTCTCTGATCATAGATTGTCATGAGAGAGTCAACAAGTTTCATCTTGTAAACAGCATCATTCTGATTCTTCTGAATCACCTGACGGAGAAGGGTTGTTCCGTCTGAAAGCATAGAATAACGTGCTGTAGGAGGGCAGAGGCTGTAAGCCTTTCTCCAGTTTGGAAGAGCAGCATCATAATTCTTCTGCTTATAATACTCTGTATAATAAGACAGATACTTTATACACTCGGCGCTGTCAGGACCGAACTTTCCTTGAGCGGAAACTGTGCTGCTTGCAAAAAGTGACATAGCAGCAATTGAAATCAACAGTACAATTCTTTTCATAGTAGTATTTTGTGTTTTTAATTATTGTCCTAATTGTATTGAGGTTTTCTGAACCATATGTCATGGATATTGAATCCTACCACAAACATGACATATCGTTCGCGAATCATATTGTTTCTTGAACTTGCCCTCTGTCCCAGATCCACACCAAGAGTGATTCCATTATATTTTCTGTCATTTTCGACAGGAAGCGTCATACCTAATGTAAGACCCATCGAATTGACATTGTTCCCGTCCAGTTTGTAATATGCCTGATCATAATACATTCCGAAACGGTAAGAACATCTTCTGAAATAATATCTTACGTCATTTCTGTTCGGCACAAGCTCGAATCCTGCCCTGAAGGACTGCGATACAGTCGAGCTGAACACAGAGCTTCCGGAAACGGCAAAACCCTTGGCTGATTCGAATCCCGACTTTCTCCAATCAGATCTGAGATAGTCGAATTCCGCACTCCACTTTTCTCCCTTCTTCACAGATATTCCCAATCCTATCTCATCACCGAACCTGAGTCCTGAAGCACCGAGAGTGTCAACGGTATATCTCAATGAGTCTGTGACACCGGACTGATTGGCATATCTGAATGTAGTAGAATATCCCTTCATTCCTGTACCCATCTTATAGGTAGCACCTATTATCATGGACACATCCCCGCCAAGCTTCTGCTCATACTGGAGACCGAACTTTCCTGTGGTTCCTCTCACCATAAGTTCGTTTCCGCTGTTGAGAGATCTGTACGAACCGTCAGAATAATCCATATTCGTAACCTTGTCGATGTTTCCGAAGTAATATATGGCTTCGGCACCGATGGAAAGCTTCTTCCAGAATGTGACTCCTGCACCAAGGAAAGCCTGATATATGCTTCCTGTTCCGAAGGAATCATATGTGATGTTTCCTGTATTTCCTATGATGTCAGGATCAGTCTCGATGGATGAAAAATCATATCCTACATCCGAATAAGGAGTGATTCCCACCATGAACGCAGAAGACCTGTAAATAGGAAAACTCAGGATGAAGTCATAAATGTTGAACGTATTGTTCGCAGACCTCATGTCACCCTGACGATACAATGTATTCTTCTGCGAAAGTCCGAAATCAGCCATGAACGAGAGTGTATCTCTTGCGGTAACCGCGGCAGGATTCGTATAATTTATGAACCTCCTGTTCCTTGTGGCAATGCCGGTACCGCCCATGCTCTTGTTGAATGCAGTTCCTTCCTTCGCTATATCGCCAATACCATATATAGAATACGGAGAGTACGCGCCATAAGTGCCATCCTGTGCAGACACACAGACACTTATGACGAGAAATACTGTCAGTACTATTAACTTTTCAATCTTTCTTATCATATCCGTCAGCTATTAAAGCCAATCCCATCAATACCAGATTACAAACTACAAAGATGGAGTTTTTCATTCGTTTTGCAAAATAAATTGCGTCTCCACCAGTAAAAACCGCTATATTTTCCGGATAGCGGGACATATATCCCTCTATTTCAAACATTATGCCTGAAATAACTCCGGAAGAGACCGATGAGGCAATATCCGTGCCTTTTTCAATGATTTCGTCAGGAGAATCTATAAGCGGAAGGGACTTCGAATATCTGTGCAGAGCCTTGAACCTCGTACGGCATCCGGGAGAAACGTTTCCTCCTTCAAATCTTCCCTCTTCATCGATGAAATCCACAGTAAGGGTGGTTCCGAAATCGAATACGGTACATTTTCTTCCTCTGAAAAGATATCTTGAGGCTATTACCGATGCAGCTCTGTCAGGAGTCATATAAGAAGGAAGACCATATTCTTCAAGTATCTTCTCATCCATTATAATGAGTTTTCCGCACTCGTTCCTCAATTTCTCGACCGCCTGGGCAGAAAATGTCCTGACACTGCTCAGTACCATTTTTTCCGGCCTTGACTTAGAAGTAAGAGATATGATGAAATCAAGCATACGCTCTCCCTGATAGCGGTATGTCTTTCCCAATGTCATTCCATCGGCCCATGCAGCCTTCAGGGCCGTATTTCCTATGTCTATTATAAGATCAGCCATATATTTTCTTTAAAATAGAATAAGCCTTTGCTGTTCCGTCAACATTCCTGACGAATATTCTGAGTCTGTTGTCATTCTGCTTCAGTTCAAAGAGTTTAGGATTCTCTGTTATCTTCTCCAAAACCTTTGAAAACCTGTCGGAACGGTAATACTGTGACAGCGGATTCGATATGAAGAACGCTATCATAACACCGTTCTTTATTATTATCTTTTCAAAACCTGTCCTGACTCCAAGCTGACGGATCCTTACTATATCGAAAAGTCTTGCAAGCTCGTCCGGCATATTTCCGAAACGGTCTTCCAGTCTCTTCTTCATGTTTTCAAGGTCCTTCTCGGAAGAAAGTGAATCAAGCTCCTTGTATATCCTTATCTTTTCTGCAGTAACGTCTATATAACTGTCAGGAATAAGTGCAAGCTGGTCAGTCTCGATGGTACAGTCGGTAACATAACTGTCCGAACTGTTCTTTACAGTCATGCCGGTCTCCATGCCTAATTCTTCCATAGCTTCGGCAAGGATCTTCTGATATGTCTCGAATCCCATATCGGTGATGAATCCGCTCTGTTCGGCTCCAAGGAGATTACCGGCTCCTCTGATGTCAAGATCCTGCATTGCAATGTTGAATCCGCTTCCGAGATCAGAGAAGGACTCGATGGCCTTGAGTCTCCGACGCGCATCTTCTGTGACAGAAAGGAGAGGCGGCACTATAAGATAGCAGAACGCCCTCTTGTTCGATCTTCCCACACGTCCGCGGAGCTGATGGAGATCGCTCAGACCTATATTCTGTGCCTGATTTATTATCATGGTATTGGCATTCGGAATATCAAGTCCGTTCTCGATTATGGTGGTACAGAGAAGCATATCGTAATCACCTGCCATGAAATCAAGTATCTTGTTTTCAAGAACCTTTGCTTCCATCTGTCCGTGAGCCACACATATCTTCATATCCGGCACAAGACGATGCAGAATATCATGAATGGACTGAAGTTCCTCCACCCTGTTATGAACGAAGAACAGCTGTCCTCCCCTGTTCAGCTCGTATCTGATGATCTTCTTTATCTCATCATGATCGAAAAGCATGATCTCCGTCTGGACAGGTATCCTGTTAGGCGGAGGCGTGCTAATGATGGAAAGGTCACGCGCACCAAGCAGAGAGAACTGCAGAGTACGCGGGATAGGAGTGGCCGTAAGTGTGAGGGTATCCACGGAAGCCTTGAGCTGGCGAAGCTTTTCCTTGGCACTCACACCGAACTTCTGCTCTTCATCTATTATGAGAAGTCCGAGATCCTTGAATTCAAAACCTTTTCCAATAAGCTTATGTGTACCTATAACTATATCCAAGGTACCTGCCTTGAGTCTCTTCTGGATGTCGGAGATTTCCTTTGCAGTCCTCAGACGGCTCACATAGTCGATATTGCAAGGAAAATCCTTCAATCTGGACTGGAAGGTCTTGAAATGCTGAAGAGCAAGGATAGTGGTCGGAACAAGGACGGCTACCTGCTTGCTGTCCGCCACAGCCTTGAATGCAGCACGGACAGCCACCTCGGTCTTTCCGAAACCCACATCACCGCATACAAGCCTGTCCATAGGACAATCATCCTCCATATCCCTCTTCACGGCATATACAGCCTTTTCCTGATCAGGAGTATCCTCATACATGAATGAAGATTCAAGTTCCTGCTGCATGAAGGTATCTGCCGAGAATGCGAATCCCTTGGCACTCTTTCTCTTGGCATAGAGCTGAATGAGATCCTTGGCTATATCCTTAACCTTAGATTTCGTGCTGGCCTTGAGATTCTGCCATACCTTGGAACCGAGCTTATGGATCTTAGGAGGTTCGGAATCCTTTGATTTATAGCGCGATATCTTATGAAGGGCATGAACGGAAACGAATACGACATCATTATCCCTGTACATAAGCTTGACCACCTCATGCATCCTTCCCTTGTCGTCCTTCATGCGCACAAGACCGCCGAATATGCCGACTCCATAGTCGATATGCACTATATAATCCCCTATTGCGAAAGATGTAAGGTCGTTTATGGTCAGCTGTTCGCTCTTTTCCACCGTCCTTCTTATGCTCACCCTGTGGAAACGGTCGAATATCTCATGGTCGCTGTAGCAGCATACCTTGTTGTCATTGTCTATGAATCCGTTATGAATGTTCTTCCTTGAAACGAATTCAGGCATTATTCCTCCGTTCTGGGAAAGAATGGACTGCAAACGGTCGAGCTGCGACTGCTTTTCTCCATATATGCGGACTCTGTAGCCCTCCTCAAGCCTTTTCCTTATATCTTCTGTAAGAAGTTCGAAATTCTTGTTGAAGGAAGGCTGTGGAGTTATGTTGAATCTTATGGAATCTTCATTCTGACGTGAAAGAGGAAGCTCCATATATATTCTTCTGAATCTCTCGAGCAGAGGGAAGAAATCCCTGTTCCTGTACATGTCCGAAGAATCCAGCCACACAAGAGTATCAGCAGGAAGAGTATCCGCAATGGAGATGACCTTCTCTTCTTCCGACTCGCAAGCAGCAAGATCCGGATATATTTCGGCATCCTCCACCTTCTCCTTGGAAAGCTGGGTATTGCAGTCGAAGAAACTGATGGAGTCTATTTCATCGCCGAAGAAGGATATACGGTAAGGATCGCTGCATGAATATGAAAATATATCCACAATGGCTCCTCTGATGGCAAACTGACCTGGCTCGCCTACAAAATCCACCCTTTCGAATCCGTTGCCGAAAAGAGCATTCACAATGCTTTCATGACTTATTTCATCCCCTACGGACAGTTTAAGAATAGACTGCCTGATCCTGTCCTCTTCAGGAATCCCCTCCTCGAGGGCCGAAGGATATGTGACGATGAAGAGCTGCCCCCCGTCATGATCGAGCATCTTTCCTATCGCAGAAGTCCTCTGCACTCCGAGCGAAGACTTGTAATTGCTTCTTTCAAGGTTCTTTCCCGAATCAGGAAGAAAGAACACGCGGTCACCTTCTATGAGATTATATAGATCGGCAGCACAATACTCCGCCGAATCCTTGTCCGGAAGAACTATCAGCTGCATCCCGTCATGATCAAGCTGGGACACGACAAACCAGCGGGCTGAAAGAAAAAGCCCGCTGCAGAACGTCTCCATGGACGAGGAGAGTCTTTCCGCAAGTTTGTTTACAGAATCGGTACTTATTAACATCTTACCTTTAAAATCTGTTGATAACCGGTTGAAAACCCCGTTGAAAACATATGAAAACTAAATTGGCGGAATAAAAATATCCGTATATTACGGCCGGTCTCCGAAAAGTCAAAATCTTTTATAAAAATCTTTTCAAGAACTTCACAGCAGGTTTTTCAACAGCATATCAAACAGCTAAACAATTGTCATTCAATCATGAAAGACCGTTATCAACATATCAACATTGAAATAATCATCATCAAATTAAAATAAATATATCTATATTTGTATATAATTATTTTGTTGTTGACGCCATGGCTGATTTCGATCCCCACAATATCAATGAGGGCAAAGATAAGGATTTGGACGGAATAATCCGTCCCCAGGACCTGCAAGACTTTACAGGTCAGGATAAAATCGTGTCCAATCTGAAGATTTTCACGGCTGCAGCCAAGATGAGAGGGGAGTCTCTGGACCATGTCCTCTTTCACGGCCCTCCCGGTCTTGGAAAGACAACCCTGGCGCATATCATCGCAAACGAGCTCGGAGTGAACATGAAGGTGACTTCCGGTCCGATCCTCGACAAGCCTGGAGACCTTGCCGGACTTCTGACATCCTTAGAAGAAGGTGACGTGCTTTTCATAGACGAGATCCACAGACTTTCACCTGTCGTGGAGGAATATCTGTATTCCGCAATGGAGGATTTTGTCATAGACATCATGATTGACAAAGGCCCTGGAGCACGTTCCGTGCGCATTTCGCTCAACCCGTTCACTCTGGTCGGAGCCACGACCCGCAGCGGTCTGCTTACCTCTCCTTTACGTGCGCGATTCGGAATAACGTGTGCCATGGAATATTACGACACCATGACCTTGACGAACATTGTCAAGAGAAGCGCCAATATATTGAAGGTGAGCATAGATCAGAATGCGGCATATGAGATTGCCCTGAGGAGCCGTGGAACTCCGCGAATAGCCAATTCACTTCTCCGTCGTGTACGTGATTTCGCCCAGGTCATGGGAAACGGCAATGTGGATCTCGGAATAGCACGTTATGCCCTTGATGCACTGAATATTGACAAGAGGGGACTGGATGCCATTGACAACAAGATCCTCAAGACCATCATAACCAAGTTCAAAGGCGGTCCTGTCGGAGCCAATACCATAGCTACGGCCGTAGGTGAGGATCAGGGAACTCTTGAAGAGGTATATGAGCCGTTCCTTATTAAAGAGGGATTCATCATGCGTACACCGAGGGGCAGGGAGGCCACTGATCTTGCCTACAGGCATCTCGGCCTGGAAAAAGGCAATATAAACATGGATGATCCGACATTGTTTTAGATTCTTCGACTCCACTTCGTTCCGCTCAGAATGACAAAAAATGTCATCCTGAACGAAGTGAAGGATCTTTACCTATCATAAATGAGGGGTATTCGGCTGATTTAATTGCTAAATCGGCCGAATTTCGTTAAACTTGTGCCGAAATTTCACTAACACACTATAAAATGGCCGAAAAACTTATTTCTAAGATTCCTGAGGGTCCTTTGGCCGAGAAATGGACAAAGCACAAATCTCAGATCCGTGTTGTCAGCCCTGGCAACAAAAGAAA